>NZ_KE384247.1:0-16362 GCF_000424785.1 Streptomyces sp. CNT360
CGCCCTCATATAGTCCGCGGCGCCGTCCAAGGCGGCGGCCTTGTCGGGGTCGGAGGGCTGGTGCCAGTCGAAGACGAGCTCGACATCGTCGGGCAACTCGATGTCGGAGGTACGGAAATCGGCACCGTCCTTCTTGGCGGCCGAACCGCTCTCACGAGGGCTCGCGGAGGACTCCGCCGAGCCCTTGGCACCGTCGATCTTGTCGTCCTTCCCGCCGTCACCCCCACCCCCGCACGCGGCGAGCAACAGGGCCGAGGCGGCGCCGACGGCGGCCAACGAGACGGTGGGGCGGGAGAGTCGCACAACGGGCTCCAGTACGTCAGGTGACTGTCGTGAGCCTGACCGTAGCAAGCGTCACCACCCGATCGCTGCCCGTGCACAGAAGACGAAGCGAAGAGGCCCGGCGAGCGGTGGCGCAGTGGGTGAGGCCCTCTTGGCAGGCCGGAAATCTTCGTTCACTGCGCTGGTTCGCGAACTGACGGCCACAGAAGACGTGTTCCTGGCCAGGATGGGGCCGGGGTAGCAGCCCTTCTGGCCCGAGCAGCGGCGACGGCCTGACCCCCTACGTTGTGGCCGCCACCACGGACCGTGCCTTCGCCCTGGTCAATGGGGTAGTTCGGGCTGTCCGCAGTCGTGCTGCTCGGCGCTCTCGGTGGCGAAAGCGGCCAGAACCGACTTCTCGAAGGCCCGGCCTCCCTTCAGGGGTTTCCCGTCGTTGTCCAGTTTGGGAGAACTGGTCACAGCGAACAGTGAGCGGCTCACGTTCCCGGGACATGCGGCACTCGCCCAGGCCCAGGGCCAGTCCGCACTGCCTTGGCCGCGCTTCCCCGATGTGCCGCTGATCTCCGGGTTGGCGTCACCGGACTCACGAAAGCCACGTGCGAAGGTGTCATGGAGCGCAGAGAGCCGGTACCTCTCTTTGCCCTTGGCATCGAACAGGAGACAGTCCTCGGACGGGGCCTCGGATGAGGACGCAGCGCCGGATGCCTGGGTGATTCCGTGCTGTTTGGCCACGGAAGCCAGTTTCCTCAGTGCGTGACACGTGCCGGCGGCTCGGTTCACGGGCTTTGGTGTCTTGAGGCGTGGAGAGGTCTCCACGGAGCGGATCTTCGGCGGTCTGTCGGCCCCGCACTTCCAGATCGTGGAGGCTTTGCGGGAGACGATGGCAGCAGCACGTGCGAGATGAGTGCGCTCGCTGCTGTCCTGGAATGAGGTCTCGCGTTGGGTCAGTTGCTCCTGGACGTTCACCAGAAGACGAGAAGGGCGCTTCGCTCGGCAGCCCAAGGCGACGGTCACCGAGGCGTGGGTCGGGTTCTCCATGGTGTAGACCCCCGGCCAGCGCGAACCAACTGGGCCGGATACCACGCGAGAATCCAGGTCGTCGTGCACTGCCTGGGCCAGGATGCGGGGTGCCGCCTTCTGCGTGCCGATGTTGACCGTCATCGTCGCGCTGCTGTCGGACGCCCACGCGCTGCATTCCGCGAGGCGGCCCACGGAGCTGATGGAATCGAGGTCGTCGAACTTCGCCGCTTTGACTTTCTCTCTACCGAGCCCTTCCTGGAGCGCCTGCTTCTCCACTGCACCGTCACACAGAGGTCGGAAGTCGTCGTGAGTGACTCGGATGCCTGTCCAGACACCGGTGGCAACGACGAGGGAGCCGACACCGAGAAGAACCCCGTGCTTCTTTCCGAACTTCATTCTTCCCTACCCAGGGCCCTTCTGGCTTCGCGGCGGCCCGAATCGCGTTCTTGCAGAACGTCACCCTTGAGGTTGCTCGCCGTGGCGTCGTCGGGATCCATACCACGAGTCTTCGCCCAATCGTCCACCATGTGACGAACCTGGGTGTCCGACGAGAGCCACTGCCGGGTCATCTCCGCTGCAGCCTCGTTCGTGGCCGCCGTCTTCGTGTCCTTGGCTTCCTCCCAGGTCCAGAAATACGCCGCACGAGTCGGTATGTCTGCGACGTTGGGGATCGGAGCCAAGGTGCCTGCGATGACGTTGTACTTGACCTGCTGGTTCCAGTCGGCGTCGCTGAGTTTTTGATCGCGCAGGTCCAGGGTGTGATCCTGCCTTATCGCTTCGAACGTTCCCATGCTGCGACCGGCGTGGGACATGGCCTGGTCGATGTCCTTCTTTTTCGCGTTCTCGGGAAGAGAGAGGACATCTTCCCTGATCTGCTCGCGCTCGGCCTGGTGCAGCACCGTGAACGCCTCGGGGGAGTCACTGACTCCCCGCATGACACGGATGAGCCGGTCAGGGCTGGCAGAGAGGTGTGCGTCACCCTCCGAGCCGTACACTCCGAGGTTGTCCCGGACCGAGTTTGTCGGATCCAGCGTCCTGTGGGTGTCATGTGCATAGTCCGCAAGCGCATTGGCCAAGGGGTTGTGCATGGACTTGGGGAGCGGGTCGCCGTTTTCCTTCGGGTCCAGATAAATGAGGGAGCCGTCCAGAACACGGGCCTCGGCTGCCGAGTGCTGAGCGCCGGTCCGGGGATGGTCGCCCTCCCCGAGGGGGCGCTCACCCGTGGCGCCCGCCTCGATGGCCAGGGCGAGGCCTTTCCAGGCGTCGGTCTCCTCGCTGTCCTGCCCGGTTATCTCGACGTTGCCCTGCCATCTGCTGTGGTCGACAAGCTTCCAGTCGCGCTTTTTGGCGAGGTATTCGAGGTTGTCGTCCCTGTCGTGCGGATCGTTGTCCGGTTTCGGATCGAGGTATTCCGTGGATGCTTCGGGGTTCCTGGACATGACCTCCAGGATCCCGTCGAGCGGGTCATGGGCGAACCGTCCGTCACTCTTCCCGAAGTCACCGCGAAGATCCCATACGTCAGGGTTGCCGCCCTGACTCCTGTCCTCGGCTCTGCGGATATCGTCGGCTGTGTCCTGTAGGAAGTCCTTGTCGTATTCACCGCCCTGCTTCATCAGGGAGACCAGGCTCTGGTAGCCCCGCACCTGCTGGTTGTGACCGGTTCCGGTGGTGATCTTCTCCGCTGCGAGGTCCAGGTCGTACTTCTTCAGACCTGCCTTCTTCATGTCCTTACGGAATTTGTCGTAGAAGTCTGATCTCGGGTCGCGGGTGGCGGTGGCCAGTACAGTTGCCAGGCCTTTGTCCAATGTAAGGTAGCTTTTGTTGTGCTTTTTGTCGCCGGAATGACTGATGTCGTCGAGTTCGTTGTGGGCCCGGATGAGGCCGTCGGGACCGCCGACGGAGTTGATCAGGGTGCGGCTGAACTCCACATCCTTACCGTTCTCCTGCATCAGGAATTTGAGCTCCCGCGCGTGCGCGGGCGAGGGCTTGTGGCCGTCGCGGACATCCTTCAGCAGGTCTCCGGCCCGGGCGGCGTTGGTCTCCCCTACATCGCCCTTCAGGGCACTGTTGAATCCGCCGGGGACGCCCTTCTGGTCGCGAGGATCGGTCAGGAGGGCGAGCTTGATGTTATGGTCGGCCCGTTGTGTGGCCTTGACGGCCTCGTTGATACGTTCTGTCCACGCATCTTCGGTCTCTTGCCGTGCCACGTGGTCCCGCCGATAGCCTTCCGCCCGCTTTTCTCCCTTCTTCTCACGCACCTTTTCAAGATCCATGGTGCAGCGGCCGTTGGACGACACGATCATGCAGGCTTTGCGGGCCGCATCTCGCTCATTTTCCACATGCTCTTTGCATTTTTTGAGGATCTGGTGGGCGTCTTCCAGCAACCCTGCTACCGCGTGGGCTTCGTCGCGAGCCCCGGTGTACTCTTGCAGGGTGAGGTTGGCTTGGTTCCCGTAGGAGACCGCTGACTCGCCATTCCACGTGTCGGCTCGCACTGCTGCTTTGACGTGGTCCCGGTAATCGTCATGCAGGGTGTTGAATTTATCACCCATTTCTTTCCATGCTGTCGACGCAGTCTTCAGGCATCCCAGGTCTGTGTGAATGATTTCTTCATACGTGACCGGCATCCGCTCCCCCTCCCAGGGCTCAGAAGTCGTCTAGTTTGCTCTTCGGAGTCGGCTTCGGATGCAGTGAGTCGAAGCCTTGGGAGGTCCGTATGTCCTGTTGCCCGAAAAGCTTGTTGGTGTCCAGGAGTGTTTCCCGCTCCGCCTTCAGGCGGTTCATGAGATTCTTGTGGTGGTCGTTCCACTTGTTCATGCGATGGCGCATGCCCGCGTAGACTTCCCAACCCTGTAGCTTGCCGCTGTAGGTGGTGGGGCTGGAGGGGTTGCCCACCGCTGTCTCGTTGCTCTCGTCCGCCTTGTTGCCGGCCCTACTGGTGGCTGGGCCGAGTGTTTGCGAGATGTGATGGGCTGCTGCGCGCTTCTTTGCTTCCGAGTGGACCAGGTCGGTCTCCGGGGGGATGTGACCGCCCGGCCGGTTTCCCCCGCTGGTGTCGCCTTGTGTTCCTGCGAGATGCACTCGGACAGCCTCTTCACTGGGCTCCATGTCCCCCTCCTGGAGTGTGTGAGGCGGGCGCTCCCCCGCCCACCCCACCCGTCCTGATCATGACAGTCGGTGACCACGCTAATCCCATGGGTCATGGGGCGCAATGGTTGACGGGGCGGGGCCCCGGGAGACGAAGGCATTACCGGTTGGAGGCCAAGGACGTCGGCGATGCCTTCCGGCTGTGCGCTACAACAAGGTTTCGATCACCTTGGCGACGCCGTCGTCCTCGTTGGTGGAGGTGGTGTGGGTGGTGCACATGAGGACGTCGGGGTGGGCGTTGGCCATGGCGTAGGAGGTGCCGGCCCAGCTCAGCATGGCGAGGTCGTTGGGCATGTCGCCGAAGGCGACGACCTGTTCGCGGGGGATGCCGCGCTCCTCGCAGGCCAGCGCAAGGGTGCTGGCCTTGCTGACGCCGGGTCCGGAGATCTCCAGGAGGGCGCTGGGGCTGGAGCGGGTGAACTCGGCGTGGGCGCCGGCGGTCTTGCGGCCCAGGGCGAGGAACTCGTCGGGGTCCATCGTGGGGTGGTGGGCGAGCAGTTTGATGACGGGCTCGGCGAAGTGGCCCTCGCGGCTGTCGGTGAGGAGCTCTTCGACGGGGGCGTAGGAGGCACCGGGGTCGCCGGGGAAGTGCGGGTAGTGGGGCTCGTAGTGGATGCCCTGGGCGCGCTCGACGGCGAAGGTGACCCCGGGGGCCACGGAGCGCAGCGTCTCGACGACGCCGACGGCGTCGGGGCGGGTGAGCTCGCGTACGCGCACGACGCGGCGGCCGGCGTGCAGGTCGACGACGGCGGCGCCGTTGGCGCAGATGGCGAGCCCGTGGCCGTGGACGTGTTCGCTGACGATGCCCATCCAGCGGGCGGGCCGCCCGGTGACGAAGAAGACCTCGACACCGGCGGCCTCGGCGGCGGCCAGTGCGGCGACGGTGCGGGGGGAGACCGTCTTGTCGTTCCGCAGCAGGGTGCCGTCCAGGTCGGTGGCGATCAGGCGCGGGGCGGGCCGCGCTCCGTCGGACGGGGGGCGCGGGCTCTTCGGGGCGAGGTGTTCAGGCGGGTGCGTCACAGCACCCATCTTCGCGCATATGCCTGAACATGCGTGCGAGGCGGCGCACAAATGAGAGCACACGGCAGCACGGGGTGAAGGCGGGGATGCACGCCGGGCGCACGAGGGGGCGTGTGGCGGAGCACCGGAGCACAATCGGAAGAGAGCCCTCATGCGGGGGTGCCCCTCTCGTGCGCCGGGCTGCCGGTGGGCGCGGGGCACCGACGGTGACGGTACCGGTCCGAGGGCTCGTGCTCCGGGGTCCGGGAAGGGCCCCGCGCTCAGGGGAAGGAGCGGCTGTCATGGCCCGTCGTTCGCGCTATGTCGCCGACCGTGGCCTGACCACCCGGATGGCCACCACGATGTTCTTCATCGGCCTGCTCTACGTCGTCCTTGTCGGCGTGCTGGTGGTGGCGCTGGGGAAGGCCTGGCCGCTGGTGCTGGTGATCGCGGGCGCGCTGTTCGTCGCCCAGTTCTGGTTCAGCGACCGGATCGCCGCGTTCAGCATGGGCGCCCGCGAGGTCACCCCGCGGCAGGCGCCCGAGCTGCACGGCGCGGTCGACAGGCTCTGTGCGCTGGCCGACATGCCCAAGCCGCGGGTGGCCGTTGCCGAGAGCGACGTGCCCAATGCGTTCGCCACGGGCCGTAATCAGCGGAACGCGATGGTGTGCGCCACCACGGGGCTGCTGCGCCGCCTGGAGCGGGACGAGCTGGAGGGGGTGCTGTCGCACGAGCTGTCGCATGTCGCGCACCGCGATGTCGCCGTCATGACGATCGCCTCGTTCCTGGGCGTGCTGGCCGGGATCATGACCCGGGTGGCCCTGTGGAGCAATCTGGGCCGCAGCGCCAGCCAGAACAACAACCCGGCGGGGCTGCTCATCCTGATCGTTCCGCTGGTCAGCGCGGTGGTCTACATCGTCAGCTTCCTGCTGACCCGTCTGCTGTCCCGGTACCGGGAGCTGTCGGCGGACCGTGCCGGGGCGCTGTTGACCGGCCGGCCCTCCACGCTGGCCTCCGCCCTCACCAAGATCAGTGGTGACATGGCCCGGATCCCCACCCGGGACCTGCGCAGGGCCGAGCCGTACAACGCGTTCTTCTTCGTGCCCGCGTTCTCCGGCGAGAGCCTGGCCACGCTGCTGTCCTCGCACCCCTCGCTGGACAAGCGGCTCGAACAGCTCCGCCGCATCTCCGCGCAGCTGGGGCAGTGACGGCCATGGGTTTCTGGGACGCGCTGCTGGGCCGCAGCAAGCCCAAGCGGCCGGATCTCGACCAGCTCTTCGCGCTGCCTTCCGCCGCACTGACGCTCCAGGCGGGTACGGCCTTCCTGCCGACGGGCACCGGGGCGGTGTGCTTCGCCAGCGTCGAGGGGGCCGCCTTCACCAGGTTGCAGGGCGAGGTGCGGGAGCTGCTGGACGCGGACACGGGGCGCGGCGGCATCCCCGTCGAGTTCGAACGGGACTCCTACGGTTACACCTGGCTGACCGCCCGCCACCCCGCCGACGACCTGGCGGCTCTCGTCAACGACCTGCACGCGGTCAACACGCTGCTGGCGGAGGGCGGGTTCGGCCCGCAGCTGCTCTGCTCGACCGTCGGGTTCCGGGAGGGAGAGGGGGAGGGGAAGGGGAAGGGAGCGCGGTCCCTTGCGCTGATCTACCTCTACAAGCGGGGCACCTTCTATCCGTTCGCTCCCGTTCCCGGCGGTGCCGAGAAGCGGGACAACCCGTTGGAGCTCCAGGTGAGCGGGCTGCTGGCGAACGATCTGCCGGTGGAGGAGGACCTGGGCCGCTGGTTCCCGGTCTGGGGTGCCCCGGGCCTGTGACCGCCCCTGCCGTCCCCGGGGCGCACCCGTCATGACATCCGTGGCAACGGTTCCGTCACTGTCGAGCCCTGCGCGCCTCGTCGTGACATGCCTCTGGCAAGATCAGGCGCCTGATGAACCCCCCGGTCGCAGGGCTGCCGCGGCATGTTTTTGACGTGCCCGCGTCCAGCCGTCGACGTGACCGTGGCGAACGTTCATCCGGGCCGACGAGTCCGACGGGGACTTCAACGGGGAAAGTGAGGAACACATGCGTACGTGGACGCGCGCGGTGCCGGTGACGGCCGGCGCACTGGTGCTGGCCCTGGCACTGACCGGGTGCAACTCGGGGAAGGGCCACCACAAGTCCAGCTCGAAGGACCACTCGTCGTCCTCTTCGTCAGGCGGCTCCGGCTCCACCGAGGAGAAGACCAGCTACCGGCTCGGGGAGACCAGCCCGGACCAGACGAGCGACGAGCAGTCGTCCAAGGGCGCCAAGTACACCGTCACCCCCACCAAGGTGCAGACGGGTACCAAGGCCGACATGGACGGCTCCGGCCTGGAGAAGGACAAGGACGAGGGCCCCAAGATCCCCGTCTACGTCTGGTCGACGCTCTCCCACAAGAGCGGCAAGCCCATGGAGCTCGGCGACATGGACGACGATCTGGTCGTGAAGACGGACAAGGGCGACCGCACCCGCGCCCTGATCGTCCTCATGGGTGACGCGAAGTGGCCCAACTGCCCGGCCACCGACACCGACAAGAAGCTCAGCCCGGGGCAGTCCACGAAGATCTGCACCGCCTTCCTCGTCCCGGAGGGGCAGCGGGCCAAGGCCGTCGAACTGTCCAGGGGCTTCACCAAGGAGCCCCTGTCGTGGCGGGCCGAAAGCTGACGCTTTGACGGCTGCGGTCCGCGAGGTGTGTGCCGCGACCGCGACCCTCCCCTTCACAGGGCTCCCTTGTGAAGGGGAGGGTTTTCCGGTCCTACCGGCCCACCTGACCGATGAAGACGCTCCACGCGTCCGCGGGGAGGGTGAGGGTGGGCCCGGCGGCGCCGTTCTTCGAATCGCGTACGTGGATGACGCGGGGACAGGTCGCGACCTCCACGCACTGCCCCCCTCCGCCGTCGCTGTGTGTGGACTTGCGCCACTGGAGCGCGACTTCGAGACACTGGCCACCCGACCCACTGCTGTAGCTCGACTTGCACCAGGTGAGTTCGCTGCTCACAGTTCCTCCAGACGGCGTTGGATGAGGCGCGCGGAGTCCGCAGGCCGCAGGGCGTTCACCTGGATCATGCCAAAGCGCTGATGCCACGCGCTGACTGTTTCTTTGTCCGCGATCAAGGAACTCTGCCCCTGAGCTTCAACGTAGCCAAAGACACGGTGTTCGGGCGTCTCCAGCAAGGTCATTGGGCCATCGGTCGGCACTGGCTGGGAGTCGAAGGGCAGGGCCAGCACCCGCACGTGGTGAAGGTCGCTCAGGCTCAGCAGGTGCCCGAGTTGTTCTCGCATGACGTCTGAGTTGCCAGTTGTGCGGTGCAGGACGGCTTCGTCCAGTACGAAACAGAGGGACGCCAAGGGCTCACGGGCGAGGAGCGTCTGCCGGGCAAGGCGCTCTTCGACGAGGTCCTCGATCCTCTGCTTAGTGAAGTGCGGTGCCCATGCCTGAAACACGGCCCTGGCGTACCGCTCCGTCTGGAGGAGCCCGTTCACGGCCTGGGTGTCGTACGTCCGCAGACTGATCGCGCTGGCTTCCAGGCGGAACCACTCGTCGAACTTTTTCGGATACTGCTCCCTCTCCAGGTCCTTGCCGACGCAGGCGAGAGCCTGATGAGCGTTGAGGGCGGCGTCGAGGGCGGAGGCCGCCCGCTCGTCGGGGATGCGTTCGCCGCGTTCGAAGGCGCCGATGGTGGAGGCGGAGAAGCCGGTGAGCTGTCCCAGCTTCTCCCGGGAGAACCCACGGTGCTCCCGGACCTTGCGGAGCTGTTTGCCGAAGCCGCTGACCAGCGGGGAGGTCTCGGCCGAAGTGACGTCGGTATCGCTCATGTGCGGTCCAGGGGGGTGGGGATGGCTCTTACGAGTCAGATTGGCAGGTTCGTCCAAACGCTGTCCGCGTAATCCCACAAGTGCTCTCTGTGAGTGGGTGATCACTTCCCGTGGGGCGCGATCGGGGTCACCGTAGAGGCATGGATACAGAGTCGAACCCGCAGGACGCGCTGGCCATCGGGTGCAGGGCGGCCCAGGAGCTGGCCGAGGCGTTGGCCCTCGCAGGGTGCAAGCTGCCCTCGGTGATGGGTGGCTTCCCCGTGATGGGCAGGCCGCATGTGGAACTGGGCGGCGCGTCCGCGGACACCGTCTTCGCGCTGGCACGGTGGATCAGGGAGCGGGCGTGAGCGAGGAGCCGCCCGCCGTGCGGGAGGCGCACAGAATGACGCTCCGGGTCTACCGGGTGGCGGCCGACACCGGCCGCCACGTGCCGGTGCGGTCGGTCACCGTCGTGGAGAAGGGGCCGTGGCTCGGCCCGCCGGGCGGTTTCAGCCCGGGGACCTACCCACCGTGCGAGTGCCCGGCGCACCGGCAGGAGTAGGGCGCTCCGCCGGGGGCGACCCGGCCGGTCAGACGGCGGCCCAGCCGTCGTCGACCGGCAGGACGGCACCGTTGACGAACGCGGCCTCGTCCGAGGCCAGGAAGACGAGGGCGGCGGCCTGTTCCTCCGCGGTGCCCATCCGGCCGATGTTCGCCCCGATCAACCCGCCTATCAGGGCGGGCCCGTGCGCCCCCGGCACCGCGTCCACCTGGATGCCGGTGCTGGTGGGGCCGGGGGCGACGGCGTTGGCCCGGATGCCCTGCTTCCGGTACATCACGGCCAGGTTCTTGACCAGGCCGGTGACACCGTGCTTGGCGGCGGTGTAGGCGGCACCGGCCGCACCGCCGCGCAGCCCGGCCTCCGACGCGGTGAAGAGGACCGAGCCGCGCCCGGCGGCGAGCATGTGCGGCAGCACGGCGCGGGTCAGCAGGAAGGGCGCCGTCAGGTTGATGCGCAGGACACGCTCCCACTCCGTGTCGTCGGTCTCGCCCAGCGCCGACATCCGGTCCATGACCCCGGCGTTGTTCACCAGGACGTCGATGCCGCCGAAGGCCGCGACGGCCCGCTCGACGACGGCGTCCACCACGTGCTGCTCGCTCAGGTCGCCGGTGACGGCGAGGGCGGTGCCGCCGGTCTGCCTGATCCCGCCCACGACCTGCTCCGCGCCGGCGTGGTCCAGGTCCGCGACCACGACCCGGGCGCCGTCCGCCGCGAACCGTACGGCCGCCGCCCGGCCGATACCCGAGGCGGCCCCGGTCACCACCACGGTGCGCGCGGTCCCGCTGTTCTCCGTCATACGTCGTCCTTGTCGGTTGCGGCCGGTTCGTCGGAACCGGTGGTCCCGTTCGTGGAGGAGCGGGGCGACAGCCGCAGAACGGTGCCCTCCCCGTCGGCTGAGAGGAGCAGCGAGCCGTCGGGTGCCGCGGCCAGGCCCGCGAAGGACCGCGGCAGGCCCGGCATGCCGTGGGTGAAGAGGGCGGGGGCGGCGCGGGGCCCGGCCCCGGGAGGCGGCCCGACCGGCAGGTCCTCGGCCTCGGTCCGGCGTTCCCCCGTGGTGAGCGACACGGCACACAGCCGCCGGGCACCGGCCTCCACGGCGAACAACTCGCCGCCCAGGACCGCCAGCCCTTGCGGAGCGTCGAGCCCGTCCGCGACGACGGCCGGGGCCCCGTCTTCGGCCCCGTTCCCGTACCCGATCCTGAGCACCTGCCCGCGTACCTCGTCGCTCACGTAGCAGTGCCCCTCGGAGTCGAGCGTCACGTCCACCGGGCGGTCGAGCCCCTCGGCGAGCACGGTGCTGGTGTCGTCCTCGGCCAGCGCGACCACCCGGCCCGCGTCGGTCTCGGCGACGATCAGGCCGCCGCCGGACAGCGCGACGATGCCGGTGGGCCGTCGCAGACCGCGCGCGCGTACGCGGGTGGTGCCGCGCGTGGGATCGTAGGTGGTGATCTCGCCGTACTGCGAGGCCAGATGGAGCAGCCCGTCCGCCGCGCTGATGCCGTGGGCGAACGGCCGCAGCAGATGGGTGGTCACCTCTTCCGCGCCGTCCGCCGCGCGCTGTCCGGGCCCGGCCACGCGGTAGTGGTCGGC
This sequence comes from Streptomyces sp. CNT360, assembly GCF_000424785.1. Taxonomy (NCBI): domain Bacteria; kingdom Bacillati; phylum Actinomycetota; class Actinomycetes; order Kitasatosporales; family Streptomycetaceae; genus Streptomyces; species Streptomyces sp. CNT360. Next base: position 11,419 of record NZ_KE384247.1, read on the forward strand.
GGTGTACACCGTCCCCGCGAGGTCGACGGTCACCCCGAAGGGACCGGCGAGGCCGCGGGGCACGAGCGGGCGGGACCGTCCGTCCGGGTGCAGTTCGGTGATGCCGCCGCCGGCGTAGCTGGAGACGTACATCCTGTTCTCCGCGTCGAACGCGGCGTTGTCGAGCCCGGCCAGCCCACTGGTGACGACCGTCCGCGCACCGCTGCCGTGCAGGTCGATGCGGGTCACGAGCCCGGCCGAGCCGCGGGAGAGCACCAGCAGTACGCCGCCTTGGTCGAAGCGCACCGCGACGGGCTCGGGCACGTCCTGCGCGACCAGTTCGGGATCCCCGCAGTCCATCGGGATGCGCCAGACCTGACCGGTCACCATGTGCGGGTAGTACAGATGGCCGTCGGGGCCCCGTTGCATCGCGTTGCCCAGGGCGAGCCCCGCGGTCAGCACCCGGGGCGGGGCGTCGCTGCCGGGAAAGAGCTCCAGCAGCCGGCCGTCCCGCTTCATCTCGTTGACGAACAGCCGCTCGCCGACACAGGTGATGCCGTTGGGCACCTCCACCTGGTCGCACACCAGGGTGTACTCCCCCAGCGGGCTGCGCCGCCACACCCGGCCGGGGACCAGGTCGGTGATGTACATCGACCCGTCCGCGGCGAAGGCGAGGTCGTCGGGGGACTGGACCGGGCCGTCCATCGGCACCACCGTCTCCACGTCCCCGGTGGCGGGATCCACCGCGCTGATCATGCCCGACAGGAACTGCGCGGCGTACAGCCTGCCGTCGGGCCCGAACGCCACCCCGTTCGAACCCCACAGCGGGCTGGGCGGGTTGAGCCTGTGGACGCCGCGACGCGTCCGGATTCCGTGCCGGGCGGTGCGCGGGGAGCCGGGCGTGCGGGGTGCGCCGAGTGCGTCGGATGAGCCGGGTACGGCGGAGAAACCGGGAGCGCCACAGGCGCCAGATGTGTCAGGCATCGCCGCACCCGCCCTCGGCGTGCTCTGCCCCGCGCCCCGCGGCAGGGGCCAGGACCTCGTCCATGCCCCCGTTCGCCCGCCAGTCCCTGAGCAGGCCGTGGAAGGCGATCGGCCCGTCCCCGTAGGACTCGCTGCGCTTCCTGGGACTGCCCTCGTTGTTGTAGTAGCCGGGGGTGCACTCCGCGTGGAAGTCGTACAGGTCGGCGGCCTTCTCGCGGATCGTCGCGACCCAGGCGGACTCCGCCTCGGGAGTGGGCTCCACCTGGCGGGCCCGGCGCTCGCGCGCCTCGCCGACGACGGCGGCCACATGCGTGGCCTGCTCGTCGAGGACGTGGACGAAGTTGACGCTGCTGGCGTTCTGCAACGGCCCGAGCTGGAAGAGATTGGGGAAGCCGTGGCTGTAGAAGCCGTGCAGCGTGCGGGGCCCCGCCCGCCACGCCTCGGACAGCGTGACGCCGCCGCGCCCGTACACCGGCAGCCGCCCGGAGGTGACGCCCGAGACACCGACCTCGAAGCCCGTCCCGAAGATGATGCAGTCGACCTCGTAGGCGGTGTCGCCCACCACGACCGCTGTCTCGGTGATCCGCTCCACGCCGTGGGTGTCGGCCGTGTCCACCAGCGTGACGTCGGGCCGGTTGAAGGTCTCAAGGTAGCTGTCGCTGAAGGTGGGACGCTTGCACATGTACCGGTACCAGGGCTTGAGCTTCTCGGCCGTCTCCGGGTCCTCGACGATCGCCTCGACGCGCGCCCGGATCTCGTTCATCTTCTGGAAGTCGGCCAGCTCGTAGGCGCGTTCGCGCTCCTCGGCGGACAGGTCGCGGTAGCTGTCGCTCGGAATGAGCTTCTGGTGCAGGCGGGCGCTGCTGGTCCAGCCGTCGTCCACCAGGTCCTCGTCCGTGCGGCCGCCGGTGACCAGGGTGAGGAAGTTGTCCCTGCGGCGCCGCTGCCAGCCGGGGGAGAGGGAGGCGGCCCACTCGGGATCGGTGGGACGGTTGCCGCGGACGTCGACCGAGGAGGGCGTGCGCTGGAAGACGTACAGGTGCTCGGCGTCCGCGCCGAGGTGCGGCACGCACTGGACGGCCGTCGCACCCGTACCGATCAGGGCGACGCGCTTGTCCCGCAGCCCGTGCAGGTTCCCCGTGGCGTCGCCGCCGGTGTAGGCGTAGTCCCAGCGGCTGGTGTGGAACGTGTGCCCGGTGAAGGTCTCGATCCCCGGGATCCCGGGCAGCTTCGCCTCGCTGAGCGTGCCGCTGGCGGTCACCACGTACCGCGCCCGCACGAGATCGCCGCGGTCGGTGGCCACGAGCCACTCCGAGGCGTCCTGGTCCCACCGCAGTTCGGTCACCCGGGTCTGGAAGAGGGCGTCCGGATACAGGCCGAAGATCCGGCCGATCTCCTGCGCGTGCTGTCGGATCTCCGCGCCCGGCGCGTACTTCCACCGGGGGACGTAGCCGACCTCCTCCAGCAGCGGCAGGTAGATGTACGACTCGATGTCGCAGTGGATGCCCGGGTACCGGTTCCAGTACCAGGTGCCGCCGAAGTCCCCGCCCTTCTCGATCACCCGGATCGACTCCACCCCCGCCTGCCGTAGCCGTGCCCCGGCCAGCAGACCGCCGAAACCGCCGCCCACCACCGCCACTTCGACCCGGTCGCGCAGCGGCTTTCTGGGCGGGGCGGGCGCGGCGTACGGGTCCTCGTCGTAGTACCCGAACCGGCCGGTGACGCGCTGGTACTGCTTGCTGCCCTCCGGGCGGATCCGCCGGTCGCGTTCGGCGCGGTAGCGGGCCCGGAGGGCGGCCGGATCGAAACCGGGCTCCGGAAGACCGTCCGCGGAGCCGGACGCAGGGCTCGATGCAGGGCTCGATGCAGGGCTTGGGGAGGAGCCGTGGGAAGCGTCGTGGGCGGCGCCGTCGGCGGCCGGGCCGGCGGGGGTGCGGGGTCGGGGCATGTCGTTCCTCCTCGTCGGGGGCGCTGCTGCCGGTGCGGCCGTCGGCCGCGTTCCACAGCGCTCCGCCTGCGGCGGCTGTTGTGCACCGTACACATGATGTGTATCAAACACAGTGCTGGTGCTTGCAGGCGAGGGTGCCTCGGCGGTCGTCGCGGCCTGGGCGGCCCCGGCTGCTGTGGCGGCCGTCGGCCATGCGGCTGTTCCAGCCTGTACGCGGCGGTCCTAGGGTGGCCCGATGGAGAGTGATGGGGCGGACGCGGAGACGGCCGGAGCGGAACCCCGGACCGTGGCCGGAGCGGAGCCCGGGGCCGGGGAGGCACCGATGCCCGGGACAGCGGACGGAGCGATGTCCGGGACCGCGGGCCCGGGCGCGGCCGAGGAGCGGGCGCGGGTGGCGGCCTTCCGTTCCCGCATCGGCGTCACGTCCCTGATCGACGTCCACACCCACTTCATGCCGGAACGGCTGCTGGCCAAGGTGTGGGCGTACTTCGACGCGGCGGGCCCCCTGGTGGGGCGCCGGTGGCCGGTCACCTACCGCGAGGCGGAGCAGCGGCGACTGGCGCTCCTGCGCGGCTTCGGCGTCCGCGCGTTCACGTCCCTGTTCTACCCGCACAAGCCGGGCATGGCCCGCTCCCTCAACGACTGGTCGGCCGAGTTCGCCGCCCGTACGCCCGACTGTCTGCACTCGGCCACGTTCCACGCCGAGCCCGGTGCCGCCGACGACGTGCGCCGCGCCCTCGACCAGGGCGCCCGGGTCTTCAAGTGCCACATCCAGGTGGGCGATTTCGACCCGCGCGACCCGCTGCTGGACGAGGTGTGGGGGGTGCTGGCCGAGGCCCGCGTCCCGGTCGTCACGCACTGCGGTTCGGGGCCGGTCCCCGCCGCGTACACGGGACCCGGACCCGTCGGTGCCGTGCTCGCCCGCCATCCCCGGCTGCGGCTGGTCGTCGCCCACCTGGGCATGCCGGACTACGCGGACTTCCTCGACCTGGCCGAGCGCTACCCGGACCTGCTGCTGGACACGACGATGGTCTTCACCGACTTCGTCGAGACCGACTCCCCGTTCCCGGCCGCCGCACTGCCCCGCCTGGCCGCGCTCGGCGACCGCGTCCTGCTGGGCACCGACTTCCCCAACATCCCCTACTCCTACGCCCACGCCCTGGAGGCGATGGAGCAGCGGACCGGACTCGGTACGGCCTGGCTACGCGCCGTCTGCCACGACAACGCCGCCCGGGTGTTCGGGCTGCGGTGATCCGTGGGCGCGGCGAACCCTGTCCGGGCTGGAGCGACCCGTGTTCGGGGAGGAGTGGCCGCGAGCGGGCTGGTGGCCCCTGGGCGAGGGGGCCAGTCGGGGCCGGTCGGAACCTACGGCGCCCGGAGGGAGTTCAGCCACCGGGACAGTCCGCCGTAGCCCAGCGGTACGACCTCCTTGTAGGACAGTTCGTCGTCCAGCGACACCACCAGCCTGCAGAACGGCGGATACCACGTCCTGCGCAGGTGGGCACGCTTGTCGAGGACGGCCTCCAGGAAGGCGGGGGTGGCCTCCCGGGGCAGATCGTGGAAGGTCACGCCGTCGAGGGTGAGGTGCGCGTCCCCCTCCTCGAAGAGCTGGACGGTGATCCTCGGGGTGGCGGGGGTGCCGTCGGGGCCGTCGGTCGCGGGGATCTCCACCAGCGCCTCGTGCGGAAGGGAGCCGTCCTCGTCGGTGACGGCGAACGCCCCGGCCGCCGTACGCCGCGACGAGACGTCCGCACCGATGGCGTGCTCCACGCTCACCGGCAGCCCGCGCCGCTCGGCCAGCGCGGACAGCACCTCCGCTGCCGCCTCGGTGCTGTGGATCTGGGGCGGGTGCCCGTGCTGGTGCCGCTGGCCGCTCCCGTGGCCGGTCCCGTCGCTGTCGTCCATACCACCGAGGATGCCTGCTGCGCGGCGGCGGCGCCTGCTGCGCGTGCTTGGTGGGGTGGGCGTGCGAGGGGGCGGCGTCTGCTGCGCGTGCTTGGTGGGGTGGGCGTGCGAGGGGGCGGCGTCTGCTG
>NZ_KE384247.1:16934-177355 GCF_000424785.1 Streptomyces sp. CNT360
GGTGCGGCGATGGGCTGGGGAGCCGGGTGCGGCGATGGGTTCGGGTGTCGGGTGTAGCCATGGGCTGGGGTGTCGGGTGCGGCGATGGGTTCGGGTGCCGGGTGTAGCCATGGGCTCGGATGCCGGGCGTGGCCATGCACTCGGATGCCGGGTGCGGCCATGGACCCGGGTGCCGGGTGCGGGTCGCAGTGGTGGGCTCGGGGGAAGTGGAGGACGGCGTCGACGCGCCGGAGCGGTGGTCTCAGCCGAGGCGGGCGGGGGCCTCGGTGGCGATCTTCTCGAAAACCGCCTGGTCGGCGGCGAACGGTGAGTCGGGGATCGGGGCGTGCAGCACGATCTCGGTGAAGCCCAGCTCGGCATGGCGGCCCGCGAAGTCGACGAACGCGTCGAGGGAGTCCAGTACACCGGCGCCCTCCGGCGTGAAGCCGGTGAGCAGCACCTTGTCCAGCTCCGCCACGTCCCGGCCGACCTCGGCGCACGCCCGGCCCAGCCCCTCCAACTGGCGGCCCAGCGCCGCCCGCGACTGCTCCGGCGTACCGTCCGCCGAGACCTTCGGGTCCCCCGTGGTCACCCACGCCTGACCGTGGCGGGCCGCCAGCCGCAACCCGCGGGGGCCGGTGGCCGCCACCGTGAACGGCAGCCGCGGCTGTTGAAGGCACCCGGGGATGCCGCGGGCCTCATGCGCCGAGTAGTAGGTGCCCTCGTACGTGACCGCGTCCTCGGTCAGCAGCCGGTCGAGCAGCGGCACGAACTCCGCGAAGCGGTCCGCCCGTTCCCGCGGCGACCACGCCTTCTGCCCCAGCACGGTCGCGTCGAAGCCGTTGCCGCCCGCGCCGATGCCCAGCGTGATCCGGCCGCCGGACAGATCGTCCAGGGAGAGCAGCTCCTTGGCCAGCGTCACCGGGTGCCGGAAGTTGGGCGAGGTGACCAGGGTGCCCAGCCGGATGCGTCCGGTGACGGCCGCCGCGGCCGTCAGCGTGGGGACCGCCCCGAACCAGGTGCGGTCCCGGAACGGCACCCGCCAGGAGAGATGGTCGTAGGTGTAGGCGGCATGGAAGCCGAGCTCCTCGGCGCGCTGCCACTGCGCGCGGCCACCCTCCTGCCAGCGGCGTACGGGCAGAATCACGGTGCTCAGGCGCAGACTCATGCCCCAGAGCGTACGTCTCCCTCCCGACAGCTCAGGTCTCCCTCCCGGAGGGCGCGTTCCCCTCCCGAGAGCTCATGTTTCTCTCGCGGAGGGCGCGTTCCCCTCCCGAGAGCTCACGTCTCCCTTCCGACGGGCACGTCCCCCTGCCGAGAGCGTGAGTCCTCTTCCGGCGTGGTCCGCGGTACCCGGTTGAGCAGCCCCTCGCCCGCGGCCCAGCGGCGCACCTGTTCCGCGACGGGCCGCTCGGCGCGGGCGGAAACTCGCCGAACCGCCCGCCACATGCGGGGTGACCAGCACGCCCGGTGCCCGCATGCACGGCTGAGCACCCGCGCACCTTGTGCCCCCTGCCGGGAAGCGCGGGGCCCCGGGGGAGTACGGGAGCTCACCCCTGGAGTCCCGGCGTCGCTGCGTCGCGGCGTGCCCGGGCCCCGTCAGCCACGCTCGGCCGCCATCCGGTCCATCGACCGGGCCCTCACCTCCCGTTCCGCTGCCGCCGCGACGAACTCCGCGACCCGTGCCGGGCCCACCAGCTCCCGTACCGCCTCCACCGTCTCCGCGGGCAGGCACACCTGCTCACTCCGCGCAGCGTTCCCCCCGTTTCCCCCGTTCGCCGCGTCCCGCACCCTGTTCGGGGCCGACTCCCGGATGGAGACGGAATCCGGGGCCGGGCCCGGGGTGGAGGCAGAATCCCGGGCCGGGTCCGGGAGGGGAACGGGGGGTCGGGCGGCGGTCGCGGAGCGCAGGTGGTCCCGCAGGTTGCGGGCCGCCAACTTCCGCATGGCCCGGGCCAGCTCCGCCTCAACGGTCTGCTGCGCCAGCGGGCGGAGGCGGCGCACCAGATCCGCCGCTTCGGAGGCGTCGCCCTCCGAGAGACGGGTGCCGGTGTAGCGGATGAAGACGTGCTCATCGGTGAAGTCCAGGAAGCGGGCCGCTATGTGCTCCACCTGACCGCGCAGCTCCCGCAACTGCGCGGTGATCGCCGACAGCGGCACCCCGGCCCTGTGCAGTTCCGCCGCCACCGCCAGCTCCCTCGGGCTCGGTACCCGGAACTCCTCCTCCCTCTCCTGTTCGCTCGCCCCTTCCGGCTTCTCCGTGCCTTCCGCTCCTGCCGGTGCCCCCGGTGTCCCCGCCGTCCTTGGCGTCCCCAGCGTCGCCGGTGTCCTTGGCGTCCGCGGCTTCTCCGACGTCCCCGGCTTCCCTGATGCCCCGGGCTCCCCCGACTCCCCGGGGCTCCCCGGCCTCCCGGGATCCGCGGGGCCCCTCCCCAGCGGACTCGCGGGGCCCCTCCGCAGCGGCTCCAGCACACCGAGCGCCACCGCCTCGGTGATCGCCCTACCGTCCTGCTCGCCACCGAACAGCTCCGCCAGCTCCGAGCGGGAGATGTGGCCCGACTCCTCGTTCGTCCAGGGCCCGTCGACCTCCGCGACCAGCCCCAGCACCCCGCCCAGCCCCCGGCCCTCGTCCCAGGCCTGGAGGAGCTCCTTGATGGAGGCCAGCGTGTAGCCGCGCTCCAGCAGTTCGGCTATCTGCCGCAGCCGCGCCAGGTGCGAGTCGTCGTAGACGTTGGCCCGGCCGCGCCGCTCGGGTCTGGGCAGCAGGCCCCTGTCCTGGTAGGCGCGGATCGTGCGCACCGTCGCTCCGCTGCGGTGCGCGAGGTCCTCGATGCGGTACTCCGCCGAAGGCACCGGGGCGGGGGTGGAGAAGGGGGCGGACGGAGTCACAGTGCTCACTCCTTGGTGGTGGGAGGCCCGGTGAGCGGCCGAGGGCAGGGGCGCCGGACGGTCTCCAGGGGGAGGAGGGACCGGAGGGCAGGAGACCGAAGGGGGAAGGCGGGCCCTGCCGGGGGTCATGCCGGGGGCTGGACGCGGGCTATGCCGCGCAGGGCGCGCGGGGCCAGTCGCGAGAGGAGCCGCGCTCCCCGGGCCTCGGGCGTCACCGGGACCACCGCCCGGTTGTGGACCACCGCCTGCAGCACGGCTTCGGCCACCTTCTCCGGCGGGTAGTTCCGCAGGGCGTACAGCCGCGAGGTGCGGCGCCGGAAGTGCTGTTGCTGTTCCTCGCTCGCCCCCGCGAGGTGCGCGGTGCGGGTGATGCCGGTGTGGACGAAGCCGGGGCAGACCGCCGTCACCCCGATGCCGCGCCCCGCCAGTTCGGCGCGCAGGCACTCGCTGAGCATCAGCACCGCCGCCTTGGATGCGCTGTAGGCGGGCAGGGCGCGGGAAGGCTGGTAGGCGGCGGCCGAGGCGGTGTTGACGATGTGCCCGCCCTGGCCGCGCTCGGCCATCTGCCGGCCGAAGAGGCGGCAACCGTGGATGACGCCCCACAGGTTGACGTCCAGGGTCTGTTTCCACTGCTCGGTGGTGGTCTCCAGGAAGGAGCCCGCCATGCCGATGCCCGCGTTGTTGACCAGTACGTCCACCGTGCCGTGCTCGGCGGCCACCTTCCGGGCGAGCTTCTCCATCGCCTCCTCGTCCGCGACGTCGACCGTCTCCGCCCAGGTCTCCGGGGCGCCCGCCGGGCGGGCCAGCTCGACTGTGCGGGCGGCGCTCTCCCCGTCGCGGTCGACGACGAGCACACGGGCTCCGGCCTCCGCGAAGGCCAGGGCCGTCGCCCTGCCGATGCCGCTCCCGCCGCCGGTGACCAGCACGAGCTGTCCGGCGAACCGGTCGGCGCGCCGGCCGGGGGACGTGCTGCCCTTCCGGCCCGAACCGGTGGCGGTTCCCGACGAGGACACCTGCCCCGTTCCGTCACCGGTGACGAAGCCGGTGATCCAGGCGGCCAGTTGGTCGGGCCGGGTACGCGGCACCCAGTGCTTGGCGGGCAGGGTGCGGCGGGTGAGGCGGGGCGCCCACTGCTCCAGCTCGTCGTAGAGGTGCTCGCTGAGGAAGGCGTCACCGGTGGGGGTGATGAGCTGCACCGGCACGTGGGCGTGGCAGTCGGTGCGGGGCCGCCGCAGCCGGGCGCGCACATTGTCGCGGTACAGCCAGGCGCCGTGCGCCGCGTCCCGGCTCAGGGAGGCGGTGGGATAGCCGTCGCCGGGTACCTTCTCGGTCAGCTCCAGCAGCCGTGGCCAGCGCCTGCCCAGTGGGCCGCGCCATGCCAGCTCGGGCAGCTTCGGGGTGTGCAGCGCGTAGACGTACCAGGACTTGGCGCCCTGGCCGAGCAGTTGGGCGGTGCGGCGCGGGGTGGGGCGGGACATCCGCCGCTTGATCCAGTGGCCGAAGTGGTCCAGGGACGGGCCCGAGACGGAGGTGAAGGAGGCGATCCGGCCCTTCGTGCGCTCCACCGTGGCGAACTCCCAGCCCTGCACGGAGCCCCAGTCGTGCCCCACCAGGTGCACCGGGGCGTCCGGGCTCACCGCGTCGGCGACAGCCAGGAAGTCGTCGGTCAGCTTCTCCAGGGTGAAGCCGCCACGCAGTGGCCGGGGCGCCGTCGAGCGACCGCAGCCCCGCACGTCGTAGAGCACCACGTGGAAGCGGTCCGCGAGGCGTCGGGCCACCTGCGCCCACACCTCCTTGCTGTCCGGGTAGCCGTGCACCAGCACCACCGTCGGCCGGTCGGCGTCGCCGAGTTCGGCCACGCACAGCTCGACCCCTCCCGTGGCGACGCGGCGTTCCCGCGCGCCCTCCAGCAGTCCGCCCGTGGCCGGGCCGCCATCCCGCCGGTTCGGTTTCCCGCCGCTCATACCGCTGTGCTCCCTCCTGCCGGCGCCGCCGCAGGCCTCGCGGGCCATGGCTGCGCCGAGCACGCCGTGCCCCGGGCCGTGACCGGTCCGAGCACGGCGTGCCTGCCGTACTCGCGCCGCAACACGTTGACATCGACGAATGTGACATCGGCCCCTGGCATGGTCAAGGTCGCCGCCGAGCCTGTGGAAAACTCCGGTCGTGTACACCTCACCGGCATGCTTCGGCTCGTCCCGCCCGACTCGGGCAGGCAACCCGCACGACTCGGGGCACGACGTTCGCACGACGTCCCGCACGTCGTCCGGCCCGACTCGGGGCACGCCATGCGGCGCGGAGGCGCGGGCCGACCACGGGGCCACCGGCCGCCGACCACCGATCACCGTCCACCGGCCGCCGACCGCCGACCACAGACACCGAACCACCGATCACCGTCCACCGGCCGCCGACCACCGATCACCGGCCGGACCGGCCACGGGTACGGGTCGACCGCGTCCTGCCAGGCGCGCCGCACCAGCCCCTTCTACGGCGCCGCCTCCCGTTCCCGGTCGCCGCACACCACCTTCGTCCAGTCACCCCCTACGGGCGTCTCCGACCTGAGGCGTACGGACCGACGCCCTTGAGGGGTAGGGGCGGGGCGGGGAAACCGGCGCTGCGTCTGACGCGGACGCGACGAGGCGCACCTAGCGTCGAAGCGTGACTGTGATCGCGATCGAAAGCCTCAGCAAGCGGTTCCCCCGGGTGACCGCCCTGGACCGGCTGACCGTCGGCATAGAGCCGGGCGTCACCGGTCTGGTCGGCGCGAACGGGGCCGGAAAGTCCACCCTCATCAAGATTCTGCTCGGGCTCTCCCCCGCCACCGAGGGCACCGCAGGCGTGCTCGGGATGGACGTGGCCACCCAGGGCGGCGCGATCCGGGAGCGCGTCGGCTACATGCCCGAGCACGACTGCCTGCCACCGGACGTGTCCGCGACCGAGTTCGTCGTCCACATGGCGCGGATGTCCGGGCTGCCCACGGCCGCGGCACGGGAACGTACCGCCGACACGCTGCGCCACGTCGGGCTGTACGAGGAGCGCTACCGTCCGATGGGTGGCTACTCGACCGGCATGAAGCAGCGGGTCAAGCTCGCGCAGGCCCTGGTCCACGACCCGGAGCTGGTCTTCCTGGACGAGCCCACCAACGGCCTGGACCCGGTCGGGCGCGACGAGATGCTCGGCCTCATCCGCCGGGTGCACACCGACTTCGGCATCTCCGTGCTGGTCACCTCGCACCTGCTGGGCGAGTTGGAGCGCACCAGCGATCACATCGTCGTCATCGACGGCGGCAAGCTGCTGCGCTCCTCCAGCACCTCCGACTTCACCCAGCGCACCGCTGTCCTGGCCGTCGAGGTCACCGACACCGAGGCGCGACCGGACGGCACCGCAGCCCTGCGTACGGCCCTGAAGGAGGCCGGGCTGACCCCGCACGAGCCGGCACCGGCCGGTTCCCTGGCCCCCGGCGCCGGGCATGTGGTCACGCTCGACGTGGCGGACGAGTCCGCCTACGACACGGTGCGGGACGTCGTGGCCGACCTCGGCCTCGGGCTGGTCCGCATGGAACAGCGCCGGCACCAGATCTCCGAGGTCTTCACGGAAAGGAGCGCCGGCAATGTCGCCTGACCGCACTCCCGCGCACACATCCGTCCCCGCACCCGACTCCCCGCACGCGCACGCGCGTGCGTCCGCTTCGGCGCAGTCGTCCGCACAGGATGCGGCCGGGCGCACCGCCCCCGGGCGCGGCCAGGACGTCATCCACAACATCGGCTACCGCGGCTACGAAGGCCCCCGCCTGGGCCGCTCCTACGCGCGGCGGGCCCTGTTCAGCCAGACACTGCGCGGCGCCTACGGGCTGGGCCGTTCGGCCAAGTCGAAGGTCCTGCCGATGCTGCTGTTCGCCGCGGTGGCGCTGCCGGCGGCCATCGTCGTCGCCGTCACCGTGGTCGCCAAGAGCAAGGACCTCCAGGTCGGCCACTCCGAGTACGTGCTGATGATGCAGCCCCTCATCGGCATCTACCTCGCCGCCGCCGCACCCCAGGCCTTCTCGCTGGACCTGCGGTTCAAGACGACACCGCTGTACTTCTCGCGTCCCATGGAGCGGGGCGACTACGTGGCCGCCAAGTACACGGCACTGTCCGCCGCGCTGTTCGTCTTCACCGCCACCCCGGTACTGATCATGTACGTCGGCGGGCTGCTGGCGAAGCTCGGGTTCGCGCACCAGACCGCGGGAGCCGCCCAAGGGCTGGTGTTCTGCGCCCTGTTCGCCCTGCTGTACGGCGCGATCGGTGCCTGGATCGCTGCGCTGACCCCGCGCCGCGGCTTCGGCATCGCCGCGATCATCGTCGCCGTCACGGTGCCGTTCTTCCTCGTCACCGCGTTGCAGGGGATCGCCTCCCTCTCCGACAACGGGACCGCCATCGGCTGGCTCGGACTCGCCTCTCCGGGCACGCTGCTGGACGGCATCCAAAGCAGGTTCCTCGGCGGGACCTCCGGGTTCCCCGAGGGGCAGACCCTCACCGGTGCGCAGGGCGCCGTCTACCTCGTCGTCCTCGCCGCGCTCCTGGCCTGCTTCTACGCACTCCTGCAGCGCCGCTACCGAAAGGCCGGACTGTGACCCAGATCCACATCGACCGGGCCTCCCGCTGGTTCGGGAACGTCGTCGCGGTCAACGACATCACCATGGACATCGGCCCCGGCGTCACCGGCCTGCTGGGCCCCAACGGAGCCGGCAAGTCCACCCTCATCCACATGATGGGCGGTTTTCTCGCTCCCTCGAACGGTGCCGTCACCCTGGAGCCCTCCCCGGGGCCGGACGGAGGCCGCGCCGCCGCGGCGCCGGTCTGGCGCAACGAGAGCTCCTACCGGCACATCGGCCTGGTGCCCGAACGGGAGGGCATGTACGACTTCCTGACGGGCCAGGAGTTCGTGCTGGCCAACGCCGAACTGCACGGCCTGCCGGACCCGCGCGCGGCTGCCGCCGAGGCGCTGGCCACCGTCGAGATGGAGTACGCACAGGACCGCCGGATCTCCACCTACTCCAAGGGCATGCGGCAGCGCGTGAAGATGGCGTCCGCGCTCGTGCACCAGCCCTCGGTGCTGCTGCTGGACGAACCCTTCAACGGCATGGACCCGCGTCAGCGCATGCACCTGATGGAACTGCTGCGCACCATGGGCGACGAGGGCCGCACCGTGCTGTTCTCCTCGCACATCCTGGAAGAGGTCGAACAGCTCGCCTCCCACATCGAGGTCGTCGTCGCCGGACGGCACGCGGCCAGCGGCGACTTCCGCAAGATCCGCCGCCTGATGACCGACCGCCCGCACCGCTACCTGGTGCGCTCCAGCGACGACCGCAGGCTGGCGGCCGCCCTCATCGCGGACCCCTCCACGGCGGGCATCGAACTCGACAGGACCGAGGGCGCGCTGCACATCCAGGCCGTCGACTTCACCGGCTTCACCGGTCTGCTCCCCCGCGTCGCCAAGGAGCACGGCATCCGGCTCTACACCGTCTCGCCCTCCGACGAGTCCCTGGAGAGCGTCTTCTCGTACCTCGTCGCGGCCTGAGCGGCGGAAAGGAGCTGACCCGATGTTCAATCCCACCGTCGCGCGACTCACCTACCGCGCGCTGCTGGGCCGCCGCCGCGCGCTCATCCTGTGTGCGCTGCCGGCCCTGCTGCTCGTCGTGGCCGCCGCGGTACGCGCCATGAACGGCGCCGACGACGCGGTCACCGGCCAACTGCTGGGCGGTTTCGCACTGGCCACCCTGGTACCGCTGATCGGCGTCATCGCCGGGACCGGCGCCATCGGGCCGGAGATCGACGACGGTTCGGTCGTCTACCTGCTGTCCAAGCCGGTACGGCGCCCCACCGTCATCGTCACCAAGTTCGTCGTCGCCTCCGCGGTGACCGCCGTCTTCTCGGCCGTCCCCGTGCTGGTGGCGGGCTTCATCCTGAACGGCAACAGCCAGCAGCTCGCGGTGGCCTACGCGCTCGCCGCCGTGGTCGCCTCGATCGCCTACAGCGCGCTGTTCCTGCTGCTGGGCACGGTCAGCCGGCACGCCGTGGTCATCGGGCTGATGTACGCGCTGATCTGGGAGGCGCTCGTCGGCAGCGTGGTCGAGGGCGCCAAGACCCTCAGCGTGCAGCAGTGGTCACTCGCCCTGGCCGAGAGGATCGCGGGCAGCGGTGCCGACGTCACCTCCGCCGTGGGGCTGCCGGTGGGCGTCGTCCTGCTCCTCGTCGTCACCGTGGGCGGCACCGTCCTGGCCGGGCAGAAGCTGCGCAGCCTGACGCTGGCCGGGGAGGAGTGAGCACCCCGGGGAGACGGTGACGGAGGGACGGCGGAAACCGCGGGGAGGACACGCGGTGCGGGTGGCGGCAGCGGACAGGCTGCCGCCGCCCCGTGTCATGCTGCCGCGTTGATCCTGCGGTCGCGGCCCGCGCCCAGGCCCAGCAGCACGAGCGCCCCGCACACGCACAGCAGCAGCACGATCGGTACCGTCCAGCCGTCCGTCATCTGGTGCACCGCCCCGAGCGCCAGGGGGCCCGCGGCGGCCAGCAGGTAGCCCCACGTCTGCGCCATGCCCGACAGCCGTGCGGCCGTGTGCGCGTCCCCGGAGCGCAGCACCATCAGCGTCAGGGCGATCCCGAGGGCGCCGCCCTGGCCCAGCCCCAGCAGCGTCGCCCACACCCAGGCGCCGGCCACGGGTGCGACCAGCAGTCCGGCGATGCCCACCGCCATGAACAGCGCCACCGTGGCGCACAGCAGCCGCTGCCGCCGCATCCGCCCGGCCAGCGTCGGCACCACGAACGAGCCGCCCATCTGCACCAGTGTGCTGAAGGCGAAGACCAGTCCCGCGCTCGCCTTGCTCATCCCGTGGTCGGTGAAGAGCGTCGGCAGCCAGGCGATCGTCACGTACGCGATCAGCGACTGGGAGCCCATGAACAGGGTGATCTGCCAGGCCAGCGGCGAGCGGGTCAGCTTCGGACCGGCCGGAGCGACGGCACCCGCACCGTCCGGGGACGGCGCGGAGGGGCGCGCGGACACGGCGGCCGCCGCGCCGTGCCGGGTACCGCGCCGCGCGAGCACGGTCTGCGGCAGCCACGCGGCGGCCGCGACCGCCGCCAGCACCGCCCAGGAGACCAGCGACCCCCGCCAACTGCCCAGCGCGTGCTCCAGCGGTACGGCCGCGGCGGCGGAGACGGTCGCCCCCATGATCATCGCCGTCGAGTACAGCGCCGTCATCCCGGCGGCCCGCTCGGGGAAGTCCCGCTTGATCAGCCCCGGCATCAGCACGTT
This sequence comes from Streptomyces sp. CNT360, assembly GCF_000424785.1. Lineage (NCBI taxonomy): Bacteria > Bacillati > Actinomycetota > Actinomycetes > Kitasatosporales > Streptomycetaceae > Streptomyces > Streptomyces sp. CNT360. The sequence continues at coordinate 27,093 of NZ_KE384247.1, forward strand.
CAGCAGCGCGATCCCCGAACCGACCACCGCGCACCCGGCGAACAGCGCCACCAGCGGCGGTGCGATGCGCAGCACTATGCCGCCCGCCAGTAGGACGAGCGCCCCGAGCAGCACCGTCTCCGTCCCCCAGCGCCGCGCCAGCTTCGGTGCCAGCGGCGAGACCACACCCATGAAGATCAGCGGAATGGTGGTGACCAGACTGCTGACCGTCGACGTCATGCGGAAGTCGTCGCTGATCTCGCTCAGCACGGGTGAGACACCCGCGAGCGCCGCACGCATGTTGAGCGAGGCAAGCACGATGCCGACGAACAGCAGCAAGGGATGCGTGCGCAGCCTCCTGCGGGCCGCCGCCACCGGGGGCGCGGGCGTCAGATCCTCTTCCGCGTCGATCAGCTCGGCCGAGAGGATCTCCTCAGCGGTGAGCCCTTCGGCGGGCGGTGTGAGTCCTTCCCTGGGGGACGGGGACATGGGTGGTGCCTTTCTGCTGAACGGTGGTGCCGAGGCGGGCGCCGAGGGGCAGCCCCGCTTCTCGCTCCACGCGGAGCGGCTTGCGCGCTGCTGCGGAGCGGATCGTCGGTCCTGCGGGGCGGCTTCTCACCGGGCGGGGGCGGTGGGCCCCCGCTCCGCGCCGAGCAGCGCTTCCACGGCCTGTTTCGGCTTGGCGAGCAGCGCCCTCGCGGCCCGCTCCGCGGCGTCCGGGTCGCCGGTTCCGATGGCGTCCACGAGGTCGTGATGGTCCGTCTCGTGGATGCGGGGCATGTGCCTGTCGTGCAGTGAGGCGACCAGCGCGTCCCGTACCGACGTGCTGAACCACGCGTACGTGGCGCTCAGCGCGGTGTTGTGCGCCGCATCGACGACGGCGACGTGGAACTCGATGTCGTGCTCCGCGTACAGCTCGTACTGACCGTCTGCGGGCTGGCCCAGGCCGTCCCGGAACGCCGCCTGCGCGGCGAGCGCGTCCCGCATCCGCTCCAGGTCCGCCGCCCTGTGCCGCAGGGCCGCCAGCCGGGCGCCCTCCGCCTCCAGCGCGATCCGCAGCTCCAGTACGTCGCGGACGTCCGCGCGCTGCACCCCGCGGACGATGTCGCCCGGGTCGGCGGTGGCCACCACGAACGTGCCCTCGCCCTGCCGCGAGCGCAGCATCCCGGCGTGCACCAGGACCCGTACGGCCTCCCGCACGGTGTTCCGGCCGACCTGGAGCTGTTCGGCGAGCGCGTGCTCGGTGGGGATGCGCTCGCCCACCGGCCACTCGCCCGCGACGAGCTGCGCCCGCAGCTCGTCGACGACGGTGTCGACGAGCGACTGCCGTCCGGCCGCACGCAGTGCCACTCTCCCCAGCTCCTGTCTTCCCTGATGCCCGCAGGACCGTGCCGCTTGCGGGCCACCGGGCCCTTGGAAGGCACTTGCGGAGGACGACCCCCCGGCTCGCCCGGTTGCCCAGTCATCCTACAACTCGCTCGAACGGGTTCACGGACGTCGCCCGCGAGAGCCTCCTCACAGGACAGCAGGACAGCAGGACAGCAGGACAGCGGGACAGAGGGGCAGACGGCGCCCCCGGCCGTTGCGGTCACATGCCGCGGGCCGGGGGCGCCGTGCGGGTCACTTGCCGTCGCGCTGCCTGGGCGGGACGGGCCGGGTGCCCAGGGCCCGCATGACGCCTCGCAGGTCCTGGCGCATCCCGCGCATCTCCTCGCCCATCTCCGCGAGCCGCTGACTCATCGCGCACACCACCTGCTCGGTGCGCTCGGTGCGCCGTTCGGTCTCCACCAGTCGGTGGTCCATACGGTCGACCCGCGTGGACATGCGACCGATCACCGGCCCCAGCTCCTGGAGCACGGCACCCAGCTCGGCTCCGGCCGTCTCCAGATGGGTCACCCTGCGGTCGAGGGAGCCGTACCCCGCCGCCAGCGTGCGGACCGTCTGGCGCAGCTCCTCCGTCGACCGCCGGACCGCTTCCACACCCGGGTGGGCGGCGTACCCGCTCGCCGCGCGGGCGCTCTCCTCGGCGCCGAGGAGGTAGCTGCGGACCCGCTGGGCGACGACGCTGTCCCGCAGCAGCATGGCCACGTTGAGGACCGCACGGCGGTCGAAGACCGTGAGACCGCTGCGGCGCTGTGGATAACTCTGCCCCGCCTCGGATGAGACCGACAACTTGTCGGTCTCATATCGAGGCAGGTCAGCGCCCCGCAGCACGGTCATTCCGTTGCTCGTGAGCTCCTCGCGGTGCCGCTCGGCGAGTTTTTCCACAGTTTTCAGCGGCACGTCGAAGTAGTTGGCCACATCCCGGGTGGTGGCCTGTGCACGGCCTGTGGAAAACGCCAACGCCTTCACTTCGTCGAGCACTTCGACCCTGTGTGCCAGCCCGGAGCGCGCGCTGCGCGACTCCAGCAGTACGGACTCGGTGTACATGGAAGACCCCCTCGGGTCCGGTTCGCGGAACATGACTGTCGGACCCCGATCACCTGGGGGTCGGCAGGTGTCCGTATCCAGGAACCAGGAGCGGAGATCAGCTCATGTCTTCCCACGTACCGCACTACCGGCAAGGAGCCCTTCGCGGGCCGCGCCTCGACCGGCCACCACCACTTCACACACTCTCGACGCCGTCTGCTCCAGTCGCCTCCGCGCATCTGGTGCAACGAGCCGATTTTCGTACGGTTACGCGTCTGACGGATTCTTCTTCGAATCCCGTGCGGTGCTCCACAGGCTGAACCGGAACAAGCCCTCCGGGTCGTACTGCTCCGACAGCCGCTCCAGGCGGTCCGCCGCCTGAGTCGGGTACGCGGACCGGGCGACGTCGCGGCTCTGCGGCCCGTAGAGGAAGTTGGCGCTGCGGCCGACCATGGCACCGGCCGCCGGTGCCAGCACGCGCGCGTGCGCCCTCACGACCTCCGCGTCACCACCGGCCCCCTCCGCGCCGCCGTCGGGATCCTCCGTACCGGCTGACGCGCCGGCGTCCCGGCCTCGGGCGGTCACCGGGGAGAGCGCGTACAGCAGGTAGCCCGCCTCGCGGTGCGCGACGCAGTCGGGGGCCGCCGGGGGGCGGGAGAGGGCGCCGCCCAGGTGGCGCATGCTCAGCACGCACATGACGTCGGCGTCCGGGCCGCCCGCCGCGAGGACGGAGCGCAGCGCCTCGTCGCCGAGGCCCCCGGGCGGGAGCAGGAGGTTGGCGCTGCGATAGCCGTGCGGGGTGTCGGGTTCGCTGAAGACCGAGGCACACTCCGTGTACGGCATCTCGCGCAGCTCGTCCACCAGCAGGGAGCCGAGGGCGCGCAGGGGCTCGACCCACTGCTCGCCGTCCGCACGCGTGCCGGCGAACGCGATGTGCACCTGTGCGAGATACCGGCCGCGCAGTGGCGCGGGGACGCCGGGCAGGTCGGGCATCGGCAGCAGGGTCACGGCGGAGGTCAGCTCGTCGGGCACCGTCTGTGTCCACTTCTGCCACAGCCGCACCAGCTCTTCGGCGACCTCGCCGCCGTCGAAGACGAGCCGCCCGCCGAAGATCCGTTCGACGGGGACGAGGCCGATCTCCATGCCGGTGACGACACCCCAGCCGCCGCCACCGCCGCGCAGCGCGGCGAACAGGCCGGGCTCGCTGTCCGCCGTGACGTCGCGCAGCGGGGCGCCGGCGTCCCCGGTGACGATCTCGATCCGCCGCACCTGGTCGGCCGCGTACCCGAACCGCCGTCCCAGCAGTCCCACGCCACCGCCCAGCGTGTACGAGACGACGCCGACGCCCGGTGCCGAACCGTTGACCGGCGCGAGCCCGTACCGTGCCGCCTCCGCGACGAGGTCACCCGCCCGTACGCCCGCCTCCACCCAGGCGGTGCCGGCCTCGGAGTCGATCTCGATGCCCGTCAGGTGCCGGGTGCTCACCAGGACGCCGCCCCGCATGGCCGCGCCCTGCCCGTGCCCCGTGGCCTGCACCGCGACGGGGAGGCCGCAGGTCCTGGCGTAGCCGACGGCCTCGCGCACGTCCTGCGCCGTCCGGGCCGCCACGATCACGTCCGGGCGGTGCCCGGCGCTTCTCTGGAAGCCGGTGCGCTCCTCGTCGTAGCCCGCGTCCTGCGGCGCGAGCACCGCACCGCGCACCGCGCCACGCAGCCTCTCCAGCCCCGCGTGTCCCATCGCCTCAGCCCTCCCGCTCGTTGCGTGCATCCCGTTCGTCCCCGTGCCTCATGCGCATCCCTTTCATCCCGTCGGTGCGGTTCACCGGCCCTGCCCGGCGGGCCGGTCCGGGCCGCCGCGCCCCGGCTCAGCGGCCGGGCGTCGAGGCGTCCCACTGCGGGTCCCGGCCCGTCCACGCCGCGAGCCGGGCGTACGTGCCGGCCGACTCGGGCGCCGGCTGCGCCTCGCCGAACGGAAGCCCCTCCCGGCCCTCCGCCGGGAGGGCCCGCCGGGCTGCGGCCAGCGCGAAGGCGGCCAGCTCCTCGTCGAGTTCGCCCTCGCGGCCGAGGGAGCGCGCCAGGTCCCAGGCGTGGGTGACGGTCTCCACGACGAAGCTCGCCAGCGCGATGCGGCCCGGGAGCCGCCCCCATGGGACGGTCACGACGGTGTCCATGAGGGCGTCGCTCGACCAGGCGGTGCTCATCCGGGTGCGCGCCTCGTCGTAGAGTTTCGGCCAGTCCTGGTCGGGTACGTCGGCCGGCTGTTCCGGTGCCTGTGTCGGCTGCCGCGCGGGGCCGCCCTCGGCGACGGCGGCGATCCGCCGGGAGCTCTCCACCAGGTGGCCCAGCAGGGCGCGTACGTCGAACTGCGCGCACGGTGTCGGACGGTCGAGCTGTTCGGGTGCGGCAGCGGCGACGAGCTGGTGGAGCTGCTCCGCGGCGCGCCCGTACAGCGGACGGGGGTCGGGCAACTGCCGGGTGTCCGCGCTGCTCGGGGCATCGCTCATGGGTGACTCCTCGGTCGTGACCGGTAGCTGTGGACGACGAGGAGTCTGCCGCCAAAACCTGACATCGACCGTCAAGCTTTTCTGCGGCACTGTGGGGACGTGAAATCAGACCGGCTGCTGTCCGTCCTGCTGCTCCTCCAGACGCGTGACCGGGTGCCTGCCGACGAACTCGCGGCGGAGCTGGAGGTCTCCACGCGCACCATCTACCGCGACGTGGAGGCGCTGTCGGCCGCCGGTGTGCCCGTCTACGCGGAACGCGGCCGGCACGGCGGCATCCGGCTGCTGCCCGGGTACCGCACCGACGTGACGGGGCTGACCAGCGACGAGGCGCGCGCCCTGTTCGTCCTCGCCGCACAGGGCGCCCACACGGCGCTCGGGCTCGACGGTGCGCTGGGCTCCGCGCTGCGCAAGGTGATGGCGGCCCTGCCCGCGCCGCACCGTCCGGGGGCCGAACTGACCCGCCGCCGCATCCTGGTGGACCCCGACCGGTGGCTGAGCGGGCCCCTCCCGGACGTCGAACTGGACGAGCTGCACACCGCGGTCTTCGCCGACCGCAGGCTGCGCATCCGCTACCGGCACGGCGGCGGCACCCGCCTGCACACGTACACGGTCGATCCCTACGGTCTCGTCAGCAAGGCGGGGGTCTGGTACCTGGTGGCCGACCGGCGGCGCTCCCCGGCGCTGTTCCGGGTGGACCGGATGGCCGCGGCCAAGGTCGTCGAGGAGCCGGTCAGGCGACGGGCCGGGGTGGAACTCGACGAGGTCTGGCAGACCCTGCGCCGCCGCGTCGAGGAGCGGCCCAGGGAGGTGCGGGTGACCGCGCGGGTGCGCAGCTCCCGGCTCGACATGTTCACCCGCATCGTCGGACCCACCCTCACCGCGCCCCCCGAGAGGGGAGCTGCCGACGCGGGGGAGGACGCCCCGGCGGCCGGCGGCGACGATGCGGCGGAGGCCACCGGCGCGTGGGTGACCGTCCGCCTCGCCTACCCCGTGCTCCCCGCCGTCTGCCAACTCCTCCAGTTCGGCCCCTGGGTGGAGATCCTCGACCCGCCCGAGGCCCGCGCGGAGCTCGTCCGCCGGGCCCGTCAGGTGGCCCGGCTGTACGAGGGAGAGCCACGGCCAACGGGGGCGGGGCGCCCCGTCACGGCGCCGGGGAGTGGACCTTCTCCGCCGTAGCCGGGCCGCCCTCCCGCAGTCGTTCCGGGACCGCTCCTGTCTCCGGCATCCGTCCCGGCTCCGGCGCGTGCGCCGTCGCCGCGCGCCCGCGGACGAACAGCAGCACCGCCACCCCTGCGACGAGCGCGGCGGCGCCGCAGACCAGGAAGATGCGGTCCAGCCCGGCCGCGAACGCCTCGCGGACGAGGCCCATCGGCACGCCTGCCTCCTGTGCCCGGCCGCCCCCCGCGGCCTCGGCGGCCGGGGCGGGAACGCCGTGGCCCATCAGCACCTCGCGCACCCGGGTGGCGAACAGGGTGCCCAGCACGGCGACACCGAGGGCGTAGCCCAACTGCCGGAAGGTGTTGACGGCACCGCTGGCCAGCCCGGCCTGCTGCGGTGGTACGGAGCCGAGCGCGGCGGAGACCAGCACGGTGAGCGCCGCACCGACGCCCACCCCGACGAGCAGGAGCCCGGGCAGCAGCGCCGTCCAGGACGAGCCGGGGGAGACGAGCATCTGCGTCAGCACGCCTGCCCCGATCACCAGCGCCCCGGCACCCAGCGGGTACTGGGGCCGCATCCGTTGCAGCCGGCCGCCGAACACGCCGGCCACGACGAAGGAGACCGCCGACATCGGCAGCATGGCGAGCCCCGCGCCCAGGGGGCTCATCCCCAGCACGGACTGGGCCCACAGCGCGCTGTAGACGAAGTGGGCGAACGCGGCGGCCTGGATCAGCAGCGCGGCCACCATGAGGACGGTGAAAGACCGGTTGCGCAGCAGGGCCAGGTTCAGCAGCGGCGCCGCACCGGCCCTGGAACCCCGCGCGGACGCGGCTCCCAACACCCGTTCGACGAGGACGAACGCGACCGCCGCGAGCCCGGCGGCGACCAGCGTCCCCACCGTCAGCCCGTCGCCCCAGCCCGCGTCACCGCCGCGCACCAGCCCGTACGTCAGCGCGCCCACGCTCAGGGTGAACAGCCCGGCGCCCAGCCAGTCCACCCGGGACCGCGCCTGGCGCGGGGGCCGGGACTCGGGCACCGTGCGGAAGGTGATCCACAGGGCGAGGGCCGTCAGCGGGACGTTGACGAAGAAGATGGCGCGCCAGTCGACGTACTCGGTCAGTACGCCGCCCAGCGCCAGCCCGCTTCCGGCCGCGGCCCCGTTGACAGCGCCCCACACGCCGAAGGCCACACCCCGGGCCCGCCCGTGGTAGGTGGCGGTGATCAGGGGTGCGTTCGCCGCGAAGACGGCTGCCGCGCCGACGCCCTGCACGGCACGGGCCGCGATCAGCCAGCCCGCGTCGGGGGCGAGTCCGCAGGCCAGCGAGGCCAGGGCGAAGAGCACCAGGCCGCCGGCGAATATCCGCCGCCTGCCGTGCAGGTCGGCCAGGGAACCCGCCGCCAGCAGCAGGGCGGCCAGCGCGACGGCGTAGATGTCCACCACCCACTGCAGGGAGGTGAACGAGGCACCCAGGGAGGTCGCCATCCTCGGCAGCGCCGTGTTCACGATCGTCACGTCGATCAGCAGCATGAAGCCGCCCAGTGACAGGGCGACCAGCGGCCACCATCCGGGGCCGTTCTCGTTTCTGTGCGTCATGCCGCCAGACTCGACGACGGCCGGCCGACGGCCGAGGCAGCACCGGAATCCCGGCGGATCCCGACATCGTCTACCGTCGCTGTGGTGCAAACCGACACCGGCACGTCCGTCACGCCGCCCTCTGCGCAGTCCCGTACGCCCTCGCGTGCGCAGTCCCGTACGCCGCCGCCGCTGGACGACCTGGACCGGCAGATCGGGCATGCGCTCCAGTTGGACGGGCGGGCCCCGTTCTCCCGCATCGCGCAGGTCCTGGGCGTCTCGGACCAGACCGTCGCGCGCCGCTGGGCGAAGCTGTGCGGCGGGCGCGGGGTGCGGGTGCTCGGGCTGACGGAGCCCGCGGCGGTGGGGGACACCGTCTGGATGCTCCGCGTCTCGACCCCGCCCGACGCGGCGACCCCGCTCGCCCGAGCACTGGCACGCCGGACGGACACCTCGTGGGTGTCGCTGATGGCGGGCGGTACCGAGGTGAGCGCGGTGGCGCGGTCCCGCGACGACTGGTGGCGGGAGGGCGGCGGTGAGGCGCTGCTGCTGCGCGAACTGCCGCGTACCCCGCGCGTGCTGGCCGTCAACGCCTACTGCCAGCTCCACCAGTTCTTCGGCGGCGCCGAGGGGCTGATCCTCAAGACGGGCACGCTGAGCGCCGAACAGGTGGCCGCCCTCTCCCCGCCACCGGCCGGCCCGGCGCACGAGCCGGTCCGGCTGACCACCGACGACCACAAGCTCCTCGACCGGCTCGCCCGCGACGGCCGTGCCCCCGTACCGGAGCTCGCCGAGGCGACAGGCTGGTCGGCCTCCACGGTGCGGCGCCGCATGGCGGAGCTGCGGGCGGACGGCGTGCTCTACTTCGACCTCGACTACGGCGCGTACCCGTTCGACGAGGGGCTGCGGGCGGCCATCTGGCTGTCGGTGCCGCCCGCACAGCTGCACGCCGTCGGGCAGGCGGTCGCCACGCACCCGCAGGTGGCGTTCGCCTGCGCCACCACCGGCCCCGCCAACCTCTTCATGACGGTCGTGTGCAGGAACTCCGCGGCCCTGTACGCGTATCTGACCGGCCCCGTCGCCCGGCTGCCCGGGGTGAGCGGCCTGGAGACCTACCCGGTGGTGCGCAGCCTGAAGGGGCCCGGCCCGTTCTGGCAGGGACCCGTGAGGGGCCACACCTGAGCCCCGGTCGGGGCCGTGCGGGTCAGTCCTGGACGGCGGTCAGCCAGCGCTCCAGGACGAGCGCGATGCCGTCCTCGTCGTTGGCGGCGGTCACCTCGTCGGCGACGGCCAGCAGCTCCTCGTGGGCGTTGGCCATGGCGACGCCGTGCCCGGCCCAGGCGAACATCGGGATGTCGTTGGGCATGTCACCGAAGGCGGCGGTCTCGGCCGCACGGATCCCCAGCCGCCGGGCGGCGAGAGCCAGCCCCTTGGCCTTGCTCAGCCCCAGCGGCAGCAGTTCCACGATGCCCTCGCCGGCCATCACCACGCCCACCAGGTCGCCGACGGCGGCACGCGCGGCCTTGGCCAGCTCGTCGTCGTCGAGCTGGTCGTGCTGGATGTAGAGCTTGTTCAGCGGCTCCTGCCAGATCGTCTCCCGGTCCCGGAAGGGCGCGTAGGGCAGCGGGCCGTCGGTCACCCGGTAGCCGGGCCCGGCCAGCACCTGGCCGTCCACGCCGTCCCGGGAGGCGGCCAGTGCGACGGGGCCGACCTCCTTCTCCAACTGCTCCAGCGCCTGCCTGCCGACCCGGCGGTCGAGCGTGACGGAGGTCAGCAGCCGCCCGGCGCCCGCGTCGTAGACCTGCGAGCCCTGCGCGCACACCGCCAGGCCCCGGTAGTCCAGGTCGGCCAGTATCTGCTTCGTCCAGGGCACGGCCCGCCCGGTGACGACGATGTGCGCGGCCCCCCTCTCGGCCGCCGCGTCCAGCGCAGCCCGGGTGCGGGGGGAGACGGTGTCGTCGGAGCGCAGCAGCGTGCCGTCGAGGTCCGTGGCGACCAGCCGGTACGGGAACGCGGGCGCGGGTACGGGCGCGCCGGTGGCGTGGGCGTCTGCGGCGGTGCTCACTTGGTGACCGGCTCCAGCGCCTCGCGCCCGCCCAGGTAAGGCCGCAGCACCGGCGGCACCCACACCGAACCGTCCTCCTGCTGGTGGTTCTCCAGCAGCGCGACGATGGTGCGCGGTACGGCGCACAGGGTGCCGTTCAGCGTCGCCAGCGGCTGCACCTGCCCGCCCGTCGCCCGGCCACCGCCCCTGCCGGGGGGCGCTTCGCTCCCGCCGGCCCTCCCCCGCATGCGGATCGACAGGCGCCGGGACTGGAACTGGGTGCAGTCCGAGGTGGAGGTCAGCTCGCGGTACTTGCCCTGGGTGGGGATCCACGCCTCGCAGTCGTACTTGCGCGCTGCCGAGGAGCCCAGGTCGCCGGTGGCCACGTCGATCACCTGGAACGGCAGCTCCAGGGCGGAGAGCCACTGCTTCTCCCACTCCAGCAGCCTGCGGTGCTCGGCCTGCGAGTCGTCCGGGTCGACGTAGGAGAACATCTCCACCTTGTCGAACTGGTGGACGCGGAAGATGCCGCGGGTGTCCTTGCCGTAGGAGCCCGCCTCGCGCCGGAAGCAGGGCGAGAAGGCGGCGTAGCGCAGCGGCAGCCGGTCCGCCTCGATGATCTCGTCCATGTGGTAGCCGGCCAGGGCCACCTCGGAGGTTCCGACGAGGTACAGCTCGTCCCTCTCCAGCTGGTAGACGTCCTGGGCCGCCTGGCCGAGGAACCCGGTGCCGTCCATGGCCTGCGGCTTGACCAGCGCGGGCGTGAGCATCGGCGTGAAGCCCGCCTCGGTGGCCTGGGCGATCGCCGCGTTGACCAGCGCCAGCTCCAGCAGGGCGCCGACACCGGTGAGGAAGTAGAAGCGCGAGCCCGACACCTTGGCGCCGCGCTCGACGTCGATGGCGCCGAGGCGCTGGCCCAGCTCCAGGTGGTCCTTCGGCTCGAAGCCCTCCGCGCCGAAGTCGCGGGGGGTGCCGATGGTCTCCAGGACGGTGAAGTCCTCCTCGCCGCCGACCGGGACGTCCGGGTGCACCAGGTTGCTCATCCGGCGCAGCAGCTCCTGGGTCTCGGCCGCCGCCTCGTCCTTCTCGGCGTCGGCGGCCTTCACCGCGGTCGACAGCTCGCCGGTGCGGCGCAGCAGCTCCGCCTTCTCCTCGCCCTCGGCCTTGGGGACGAGCTTGCTGAGCTGCTTCTGCTCGGAGCGGAGTTCGTCGAAGCGGACGCTGGAGGACCTGCGCCGCTCGTCGGCGGAGAGCACCGCGTCGACGAGGTCGACGTCCTCTCCACGGGCGCGCTGGGAGGCGCGCGCACGGTCGGGGTCCTCACGGAGCAGGCGAAGGTCAATCACCCCGCCAGGGTACCGGTGGCTCACGGCCGCACTCGATGCGAAATCCCTTTGCTTGTCATTTGTCCGAATTGACAGTTTTGGGGTGTGTGTTTCCGCGGGGCACGGAGAGGGGTCCGGGAATTCGTGGCGCGAGCCGACTGCGCGCTCCGTGGGGCCAGTTGGAGCGGTGTTCCGGTGCCGAGTCGCCGGGACTTATCCACAGCGTTGACAAGCAAAGGGAGACTTTTCCACAGGCCGGGGAGCCGTGCTGTGGAAATGGCGGAGCTGTGTTCCGCTATCAGTTCGGCGCTCCCGGAATTCCGCGGGTAAACCCGAAATTTCCGCTCGTTCGAGGGGGATCAACTCCCTCCGAAGAGTTGATCGGCGGAATTGTGCTGACGGGGGCGGACCGGAGGGGCTGTGGACGACATCGGGGTCTCCATGCGGTTTTGTCGACAGAGTCCGTTTTCTCCCGCGCTCTCTGTCGACTTGTGCACAGGTCGCCATCCGCGCCTGTGGATAACTTCGATGCCGCTGTGTACAGTCGGCCACCGGCACGGGACAGGGTCAGTCGCGCCCGTCCAGGCTGCGCGTCAGCCAGTCCGCCGCCGCCACGAAGTCCTCGTCCGCCATCCCGGAGCGCACCGTCGGCGGCTGCGCGTCGGCGCGCGGGTAGGACCCCAGGAAGCGCACCGCACGGCAGGAGCGCTTCAGGCCCATCAGCACATCGCCGACCCGGCGGTCCTGCACGTGCCCCTCGCAGTCCACCGAGAAGCAGTACTGGCCGATGCCCTTCCCCGTGGGCCGGGACTCGATCCGCATCATGTTCACGCCCCGCGAGGCGTACTCGTGCATGACCTCCAGGAGCGCACCCGGCTGGTCGCCCCGCAGCCAGAACACCACGGACGTCTTGTCGGCCCCCGTCGGCGCCGCCGGCCGGGCCGGCTGCCCCAGCAGCACGAACCGGGTCGTCGCGTTCTCCGCGTCGTGCACGTTGGTGACCAGCGGCTCCAGCCCGTAGCGCGCCGCGGCGAACTCGCCCGCGAAGGCCGCGTCGTACCGGCCCTCCTGCACCAGGCGGGCACCGTCCGCGTTCGAGGCCGCCGACTCCCACACCGCGTCCGGCAGGTGGGACGCCAGCCAGTTGCGCACCTGCGGCTGGGCCACCGGGTGCCCGGTCACCGTCTTGACCGTCTCCAGGGTGGTGCCGGGGCGCACCAGCAGCGCGAACGCGATCGGCAGCAGCACCTCCCGGTAGATCATCAGCCTGCGGCCGCTCGCCAGCTCGTCCAGCGTGGCGGTCACGCCGCCCTCCACCGAGTTCTCGATCGGCACGAACGCCGCCTGCGCCTCGCCGCCCCGCACGGCGTCCAGCGCCGCCGGGACCGACACCGTCGGGGTGAGCTGGCGGGTGGCGGCCTCCGGGAGCGTGTGCAGCGCGGCTTCGGTGAAGGTGCCCTCGGGGCCGAGATAGGTGTAGCGACTCGCAGATGACATGCCGCCACGGTAGTCCCGCCCCACCCCCACCGGGCGCCGGTCTCAGACGCTGGGCATCAGCCTTCGAACAGCCGCTGCCCCACGTACTCGCCCTTCGCCGGGCCGCCGGGCACGGCGAACAGTCCGCTCGCCTCGTGCCGCAGGAACTTCGACAGCGCGTCCCCGCGGTCCAGCTTCCGCTGCACGGGTACGAACCCGCGTACCGGATCCGCCTGCCAGGCCAGGAACAGCAGCCCCGCGTCCGGGGCGCCGTCGTCGCGGAACCCGTCGTGGAAGGAGAACGGGCGGCGCAGCATCGCAGCGCCCCCGTTCGTCTCCGGCGCCGCGACCCGGATGTGCGCGTCGGCAGCGATCGCCGGGAACCCGTCCTTGCCGCGCTTGTCCAGATCCGGGTCGGTGTGCTCGTGCCCGCCGGACAGCGGTGCGCCGTCGGACCTGCGGCGTCCGACGATGCGCTCCTGCTCGCCCGGTGAGCGCTTCTCCCAGGCGTCGAGCAGCATCCGGATGCGCCGCTGCACCACGAAGGACCCGCCCCGCATCCACGCCGGCTCCCCGGACGCGGGCACGAAGACCCGCTCGGCGAAGTCGTGCTCTGCCGGCTTCGGGTTGTTGGTGCCGTCGACCTGGCCCATCAGGTTGCGCACCGTGCGAGGGCGGTCCGTGGCCCCCGGGGAACGGTTGAAGCCCGCCATCTGCCAGCGCAGCCGGGCCGCCCCGGCCGCCTCGCGCTGGAGGGCGCGCAGCGCGTGGAAGGCGACCAGCGCGTCGTCGGCGCCGATCTGCACCCACAGGTCGCCGTCGGAGCGCTTCTTGTCCAGCGCGTCGGCGGAGAAGTCGGGCAGCGGGGCCAGCTGCTGCGGCAGCTTGTCCTTCATCCCGGTACGGGTGAAGAACGTACGGCCGAAGCCGAACGTCACCGTCAGGGAGGACGGGCCCGCGTCCAGCGCGATCCCCGTGTCGTGCGCGCCCGCGTGCGGTGGCTCGCCCGCCATCATCCGCCGTGCCGCCTCGGACCAGCGCCGCAGCAGCGCCGCCGCCTGCTTGCGGTCCGCGTCGGGCGCGAGGTCGAACGCGGCCAGGTAGCCGTGCGCCTGGGCGGGCGTGACGATGCCCGCCTGGTGCGTGCCGTGGAAGGCCACGCCGGTGGAGCCGAGGGTCGTCAGCGCCGTCGGCGGCGCGTCCTGTGCCGCCGCGTGCGCCCACGCACCCCCGGCCGCCCCCAGCACCAGACCACCCGCGCCCGCTGCCGAGGCGGTCCCCAGCAGCTTCCGGCGCGACAGCGCCGCGGCGGCGGCGCCCTCCCCGCCTCCCGGGTCGGCCCCGGAGCGGCCTGCGGGGCTCTTTCGGCGGGCCGTGGCGCCGCCGGACCGGCCGCCCGCGTCGTCGTCGCGGCGGGGCCCGGGGGCGGGGCTCGCGGTGGTGCGGTCGTGGTGCGTGCTCATGTCTCGCTCGGTTCGTTCCGGCTCAGCCGACGGTGGCGGTCTTGTAGGCGGTGATCTGGTCGATGTCCGAGGTGCGGACGGTGACCGCGACCTTCCATCTGCCGGCCATCGGGAGCCGGACATCGGCGGCCTTCCAGCGGCCCTTCTCGCCCTTGACCGGTTTCAGGGTGACAGGCAGCGGCCCGAGATCCTTCGCGGGGAGGGTGAAGGAGACCTTCACCTCCGGGGCGTCGAGGGGGTGCCCCTCGGGGTTGCTGGTGCGCAGGTCCACCGTGTTGGCGCCGCGCGCTGCGGGGTCGAGCTTCAGCGCGGCCGTGCCCTTGCCGTGCGGGCCCCCCGTGTCGAAGGGCACCTTCAGGTCCAGCGGCCCGGAAGGCGCACCCTGTGCGGCACCGGAACCTGCGTCCTTGCCGCCCGCCGCCCGCACCTGTTCCTCGGTGCGTCCGGGCTCGGTGTTGGTCAGGACAGTGGTGACGGCCAGCAGGACGACGGCGATCGACGCCTCCGTCAGAACCGAGCGGCGCAGCCCGCTGCGCTGCGGGTCGGCGTCGCGCTCCTTGCGCCGCTGCGCGGCGTTGGCCGCGGCACGCTGCCGGGCCAGCTGCGCGGCACGTACGGGATCGGCAGGACCGCCAGGATTGCCAGGACCGCCAAGAGAGGTGTCGGAGGGCGCCTCGTCCGCGACACGCTGGGTGCCGTCATCGTCCCTGCGCCGCCGTGCGGCCCTGCCGGCCCGCCGGTCGGCCGTGCCGACGGAGGCACGAGTGGGCTCGGGGGCGCGTTCCGGTGCCCGCTTGCGGGGGATGGCCGCCGCGCGGGGGGAGCCGCCGTTCGCGGAGCGGTTCTCTCCCTCCGTGGGAACCTCCGTCAACCTGGCTGTCCACCGTCGGGAGAACCAGCCGACCCCCACCAGTACGGCCACCAGGACGACCTTCACGATCAGCAGTTGCCCGTACGAGGTGCCCGTCAGCGCGCTGAAGGATCCCACCTGGCGCCACGACTGGTACAGCCCTGTCGCGGCGAGCACGGTCACACAGGTGAGGGCCGTCGCCGAGAAGCGCCGTACCGTCGTGCCCGAGGGGGAGGGGCCCCGGCGCAGCAGCGTGAGCAGGGTGACCAGCCCGCCCAGCCACAGGGCGACGGCCAGCAGGTGCAGCATGTCGGCGGGCATGGCCAGTGCCGTCTGGATGCCGGTGGAGGCGTGCTCGGCCATCGCCCAGGACGCCGCGAGCCCGGCGGCGACGACGGTGCCGCCGATGGCGAGCCCGTACAGCAGGTCCCGCTCCGCCCGTGCCTCGTCCCGCCCGGCCGCCGCCTCGTCGCCTCCCTCACCGGTCCCATCGGATCCGGACCCACTCGATCCACCGGTGGCACCGGATGCACCCGCCGCCCGGGAGCGGCCGCCCCGCCCGCCGTCCGGTGCGGCGTTCGCCTCCTGTCCGCGCCGTGCGTACGTGCCGTAGAGCACCGAGACGAACAGCGCCGCCGCGGCGAGCAGGAGGAGCCGGGCGACCAGGGCGGCGCCGGGCTTGGTGCCCACCACGGCCTTGAGCCCGCCCAGGTCGAGGACGTCGGCCAGATCGCCGGAGCCGGTGTAGGGGCTGCGCAGCAGCAACAGGGCGAGTGTGGAAGCCGTCAGGACGATCCATCCGGTGACCGTGAGCCGCTGCACCGCGCGGGCGGAGGCGGCGCGCGGAGCGCACAGCAGCACGAAGGCCGCACTGCCCACCAGCAGGACGAACCCCGCATAGGCGGCGTACCGGCCGATGCCGTAGAGCGTGCCGACGGCGCCGCCGCCGGTGTCCGCCTCCTGCTGCGGCACCTCGGCAGCGGTCTTGGAGGGCTTTCCGAGGGAGAAGGTGAAGGCCCCGGAGACCGGGTGGCTGTCGGCGGAGACCGCCTGCCAGGCGACCGTGTAGGTGCCCTTGGCGAGCCCCGACTTGAGGGAGACGGCGCGCTGCGTCCGGCCGGCCGTGCCGGTGTCCCGGATCTTTCCGGTATCGGCCCGCGCCCCGCGCGGGTCGAGGACGCGGATCGCGTCGTCGGACATGGTCACGCCCTCGGAGAAGTCGAGCGTGACCTGGCGGGGTGCGTCGTGCACCACCGAGCCGTCCGCCGGGTCGCTGCCGGTCAGCGCGGCGTGCGCCGCGGCGGACCCGGCGGTGGCCAGCACGCCGAGCAGCGCCAGGCCCAGTGCCAGCACAGCTGCCACGGCGCGCGGAACCGCCGCGGCACGGGGGCCGCCAGGGGCGCCGGGAGGGCCGGCCGTGCGGTGGTGCCGCGCCGCGGAGACGCGGTCGGCGGTGGCGGGGCGCGGGGGGTCGGTGGTGTACGGCACGCCTGCGAACCTCACTTCTCGGGTGTGTAGTTCGTCGCTTCGACGGGAGCCTTGACCGTGACGGAACCGGACTTGGCGAAGTGCAGGACGAAGGTGACCGTCTGCCCCTCGACCGGCTTGTGCTTCAGGTCCATGAGCATCAGATGGTTGCCGCCGCGCCCGAGGTCGAGTCGGCCGTGCGCGGGAACGGGCAGTGTCTTGACCTGCCGCATCTGCTGCTTGACCGTCTCGTGCATCTCGACCTCGCCGGCGATGTCGCTGGAGACCGAGGTGAGCTCGTCGGCGCCGCCGCCGTTGCGGACGGTCAGGAAGCCGCCCGCCGTCTTGCCGGTCGGCGGCTGGGGTACGTAGGCGCCCTTGATCTTGAGCTCGGGACGGTCCGCGGATTTCTGCTTGTCGCCCGAGGACGACGAGGACGACTCGGAGCCGGTGGACGAGGAGCAGGCGCCCAGGGCGAGCACACCGGCCGCGGCGAGCGCCACGGCGGCGAGCGGCCGGCGGGCGGCGGGGACACGGGGCCGAACGGTCACGGCTTCTTCCCCTCGACGATCGCGGGCAGTTCCTTCTCCAGGACCTCCGGGTCGGTGTTGCCCTCCGTGTAGAGGACGTGCGCCTTGTCGTCCTTGGGGGAGAACGCGAGCACCTGGGCCCCGTGGGTGGAGACGATGTCCCCGTTCTTCTTCTTGTACGAGGGCTCGATGCTCACCCCCAGGCTGCGGGCGCCCGCCTGGATGGAGTCGAAGTCGCCGGTCAGCCCGGTGAACGAGGGGTCCTGGCCGCGCAGCCACTTGCCCAGCTCCCCGGGGGTGTCCCGCTTCGGATCGGTCGTGACGAAGACGACCCGCAGCTTCTTCTGCTCCTCCTTGGACAGCTTCGACTTGGCCACGGCGATGTTGCTCATCGTCAGCGGACACACGTCGGGGCAGTTGGTGTAGCCGAAGTAGAGGAGGGTGGGGCGGCCCTCGGTCTCCTTGATGAAGTCGTACTTCTTGCCGTGGGTGTCGGTGAGCGTCAGGTCCGGCTTGCTGAAGGGCTGGTCGAGAACCGTGCCGCCCTTCTTCTGCTGGTGCTCGACCGTGGCCGGCTTGTCGCCGCCGTCGCCGCCGTCGGGGCCGCAGCCGGTCAGGGCGAGGGCGGCGGCCACGGCGAAGCCCGCCGCCGCTGTCGCCGTTCGGGTAGTGCGCATAGGTGCTGTCCGCTTCGTGCTGTGTCGAGTGGGGTGGTCTGCGGGCGCCTCGGACGGGCGCCCGCGCACGCGGGGCGGACACGGGCGCCCGCCCCGCGTGCGACCGGCCGGAGAAGGCCGGTCGGGGCGACCGGTCGGGAAGGACCGGTCCGGGGCGTGCGGTCAGGAGGCGCGGCGGCGGCCTGCGAGGACGCCGAAAGCGACACCGGCGGCGCCCACGACGATGCCCACCACGCCCAGAACCCGCGCGGTGGTGTCGGAGCCGTCACCGGAGCCCTTGTCGGAGGCGGCGGCCTGCTCGGTGTTCTTGCCGTCGCCGGACGCGGCGGAGCCGGTGGCCGCACCGTCCTGGCCGGCGGCGGTCAGCTTGAGCACGGGCGCCGGGTGCTCCGGCTCCGGGGCGCCCTTCCGCGTCTCCTCGATCCACCGCACGACGTCGTCGTCGTCGTAGGTCTGCAGGGCCTTGAAGGCGAGCTGGTCCTCGTCCTCGGGCAGTTGCCCAAGGGAGACGGGGAACTGCTGGAACTGGCCCGGCTTCACCTTGCCGCCGCTCCAGGTGACCTTCGAGACGGCCTCGGTGATCTTCTCGCCGTGTGTCTCGATCGGCTTGTCCAGCTTCTTCTTCTCGACCTCGACGTCCCAGCCGGGAACGGGCTGCGGCATCACGGAGGCCAGCGGATGGTCGGTGGGGAAGGTGACCTCCAGCTTCACGGTGGAGGCGTCGTCCTTCTCGTTGGGAACCTTGAAGTCGACCGTGCTGTAGCCGCCCTTGGGGGCCTGCTGCGGGTCCACGCTGACGTGCGCCGCGGCAGGCCCGGCGACCAGCAGGACGGTTCCGGCGGCGAGCGCGCCGACGGTCACGGCACGGCGGTTGGCGATCTTCATGAATGCGCTCCTGAGTGACACGGATGAGTGGCACAGGTGAATGACACGACGGGTCGAGTGACAGCAGACGCGGACGCACGGGCAGGCGCGACGGCCCGCACGGCGCCCCCTGTCGGACCGCACGCCCCTCGCCCGGCACGGCACGCGCAGCTCGTCGGGTGCGCAGGGTGGTCACCGGGTGGCCGAGGCGTGGGCGGGGTCGTCGTCGTGCGGAAGGCCGTCAGGCCGCGAGCGCGAAGGCGTCCACCGGGAGTGCGGGCGGACCGCGTCGCCGTACCGTGTCGTGGAGCGGTGCGGAGCGGGGAGCCCGCTCGTCGCAGGGCCGGCAGAAGGCGGCCCGTACCGGCAGGCCCGGCAGCAGCCCGGCGTGCAGCGCCCGTACGTAGGCGAGGGCACGCAGCAGAGCGCGTGCGGCCACCAGTTCGTCGGCCGCGGCGGCGGCGTCGGCCGACAGCCGTACCAGCCGCCACAGTGCCGCCTCGCCGCGCCGCAGCAGCCAGCCGAGCAGCAGCGCGGCGCACAGGTGCCCGCACAGCATCGGTGCGTCGAACATGCCCACGGCGGCGCGTGCCGCATCCCGCAGACAGTCGAGCGGGGTGTCGGGGAAGGGCACCGTGTCGGCGGCGTGCATGGCGTGGTGCGCCGCGTCCCCGGCGCCGCTGCCCGCCCCGGTGCCGCCCGCGCCCGCACCGCTGCCGCCCGCGGCGGACACCGGCGCGGTGGACGCGGCGGTGTGCGGGTCGAGCCCGGCGTGTGCGACGACCCGGCGGGCCTCGGCCTCGCTCATGCCCATCGCGCTGTGGCCGCACAGGAGTTTCCCGGCCAGCGCCCGTACCCCGCCGTCACCTCCGGCGGAGCCGGCCTGCCGTCCGGCGGCGGACGGTGCGGCCCCCATCGTGCCGAGCGAGAAGAGCAGGTGGAGGGCGAACTGCCCCAGCGTCAGCAGCCCGGCGATGCCCGGCAGCGAGCGCTCCCGTCCCGCGAGGGCGAGGGCGAGGAGGAACACGCAGCCGAAGCCGAGCGTGAGCGGAGCGAGCGGGATCATGATCCCGGCGGCGAGGACGTGACCGGCGGCGGACACAGTGACGCAGGCCGCGGCGAACACCGCGGCCCGCAGCGCTCTGAAGTCCGCTCCGGCAGTCATGGCCGCGCCATCATCTCACCGCGCCGCCTCCCGGTACACGGCAGGGCCGCCCGGTACACGGCGGAAGACCGCCGGATACCGGGAGGCCCTGCCGTTTCCGCCGTACGGGGGTCATCGCGACGGCCCCGCGTAGTGCCCGGACACGCAGGCAATAGGTAACCCGTGTGTCGAGCCGCATGGAGGGTGAGCATGAGCAGCCTGTGGTGGTCTCTCCGGCTACGGCGCGAAGCCGCCAGTGTGCCGCTCGCGCGGCATCTTCTGCTGAGCTCCATGGAAGCCGCCGGTGTCGACCCCGACGTGGCCTACGACATGTCCCTCGCCCTGTCGGAGGCCTGTGCGAACGCCGTCGAGCACGGCAGCACCTGCGGCGACCTGGCGGGTGCCTACCGCGTCTCCGCCTATCTGGAGGGCGACCGCTGCCGTATCGAAGTGGCCGACACGGGGCCGGGCTTTCCCGCCGGTTACGACCCGGCGCGGTGCGGGAACGAGGCGGAGAGCGGGCGCGGCCTCTACCTGATCGAGTCCCTTGCCGACCACGTACGGTTCCGGAACCGCGGTGGTCAGGGCGGTGCGGTCGTCAGCTTCGACAAGATCCTCGCCCGCCGGGACGGCGCCCTGCTGCCGGCCTCCTGAGCGCGGAGCCCGGGCGGCCCCCTGGTCCGGCCTAGCCGGACTCGGCCGGCTTGCCCGCGGCAGCCCCGTCGGGCCCGTCCGCGGCAGTGCCGTCCAGCCGGCCCGCTACCGGTCCGTCCGTCCCGTCCGGTCCTCCCGGCTCACCCGATGCGGCTGTTTCCCCCGGTTCTCCCGGGCCGTCCGTGTTGCCGGGTGCGGGGCCGGTCGCCGCCGCGTAGTTGCGGTACCGCAGCAACAGCATCGCCGCGTCGTCGTTGAGGGTGGAGCCGACATGCTCCTGGATGTCCCGGTGGACGGCCTCCAAAGCGCCCTCCGGGTCCGGGTCCTTCAGCAGGTGGGCCCGCTGGTCCAGCGGGTAGAAGCGGTTGTCGGTGTCCCGCGCCTCGGTGACGCCGTCGGTGTAGAGCAGGAGCTGGTCACCGGGGGCGAAGGGCACCTCGTGCGCGGCGGGCGACTCACTGCCGTGCAGCCCGAGCCCCAGCGGCAGGCAGCGGCGCGGCGGCTCGGCGAAGTGGACGCTGCCGTCCTGCCGGACCGCGAGCGGCGCCGGGTGGCCGAAGTTGAGCAGCGTCGCCGTGCGGTTCTCCTCGCCGTGCGGCACCTGTGCGAGGACCGCCGTGACGAACTTCTCCCCCAGCAGATGCCGGTCCAGCGCCCGCTCCAGGCGCTCCCCCACCATGGGCAGGTCCGGTTCGTCGTAGGCGGCCTCGCGGAAGGCGCCCAGGACGACGGCCGCCGTCTCGACGGCCTCCAGGCCCTTGCCCTGCACGTCGCCGATGATGACGCGCACCCCGTGCGGGGAGGTGACGACCTCGTACAGGTCGCCGCCGATCCGGGCCTCGGCGACGGCCGAGGTGTAGGAGACGGCGATCCGCAGTCGTCCGGCTCCGCGCGGTACCGGGCGCAGCAGGACGCGCTGGGCGGCCTCCGCGATGGAGCGCACGTTGGCCAGCTCGGCCTCCCGGTTCTGCCGCATCGCGGTGGCCACGAGCGCCGCCACCGAGACGCCCGCCACGGAGATCAGCGTGGCGTTGCCCCGCCGTTCGCCGAACTGGCCGTTGTAGAAGCTCAGCGCGATGGACAGCGCCAGCGCCAGCGCGCCGACCGCCGCCGTGCGCCGCTTGCCGCCGGTCAGCCCGGCGAAGGCGGGGCCGAGCGCCATCATCGGCTGGAGCCCGATCCCGGGCCCGCCCGTCATGTCGGCGGCGCCGACGGCGGCCATGGCGAGGAAGGGGAACGCCGCCAGCAGTCCGGTCCGCACCCGGGAGGCCAAAGCGTGCTCACTTCCTCGTCGACAAACACAGCCTGGTCGGTGACGAGCACAGTCTCGTCGGCACAGCCTCGTCGGTGACAGGGTCAGCGGGCCTGTGGCGAGGGCGGGACGACTGCCGTCACCCTGCCCCCGGCGCGCCTGCCCCGGCCGTGGGGCCTCGCTCGCCGCTGTGCTCGGATCCTAGGCGTCCGGCCGCTTCTACGACCGCAGTTCCGCCATCCAGCTCTCGACCTCGGCGCTGGTGCGGGGCAGCCCGGCGGACAGGTTCCGGTTGCCGTCCTCGGTCACCAGGATGTCGTCCTCGATACGGACGCCGATGCCCCGGTACTCCGCGGGCACCGTCTCGTCGTCCGCCTGGAAGTACAGACCCGGCTCCACGGTCAGGCACATGCCGGGCTCCAGCGTGCCCTCGACGTACGTCTCGCGGCGGGCTACCGCGCAGTCGTGCACGTCCATGCCGAGCATGTGGCCCGTGCCGTGCAGCGTCCAGCGGCGCTGGAGGCCCAGCTCCAGCACCCGCTCGACCGGCCCGTCGACCAGGCCCCACTCCACCAGCCTGGTGGCCAGCACCCGCTGGGCCGCGTGGTGGAAGTCCAGGTACTTGGCGCCCGGCTTGACGGCGGCGATACCGGCCTCCTGCGCCTCGTACACCGCGTCGTAGATCTTCCGCTGGAAGTCGGTGAAGCGGCCGTCGACCGGCAGGGTCCGGGTCACGTCGGCGGTGTAGAGGGTGTGGGTCTCCACGCCGGCGTCGAGCAGCAGCAGCTCACCTGCGCGCACCGGGCCGTCGTTGCGCATCCAGTGCAGCGTGGTGGCGTGCGGGCCCGCGGCGCAGATGGAGCCGTAGCCGACGTCGTTGCCCTCCACGCGGGCACGCAGGAAGAACGTGCCCTCGATGTAGCGCTCGGAGGTGGCCTGGGCCCGGTCCAGGACGCGGACGACGTCCTCGAAGCCGCGCACGGTCGAGTCGACCGCCTTTTGCAGCTCGCCGATCTCGAAGCCGTCCTTGACCAGCCGCATCTCGGACAGGAAGCCGCACAGTTCCTCGTCCCGCTCGGCGGTGACCTTGTCCGCCAGCGCCGCCTCGACGCCCGCGTCGTGGCCGCGTACGACCCGCACCGGGCCGGCCGCCTTGCGCAGCACGTCGGTGACGGTGCGTACGTCGGCACAGGGCAGGCCGTACAGCTTCTCGCTCTCGGTGAGGCTGTTGCGGCGGCCGACCCACAGCTCGCCCTGGCCGTCCAGCCAGAACTCGCCGTTCTCCCGGTCGGAGCGCGGCAGCAGGTACAGCGTGGCGGTGTGGCCCTGCGCACCCGTCGGCTCCAGGACGAGTACGCCGTCCTCCGTCTGGTTGCCGGTCAGGTAGGCGTACTCGACGGACGACCTGAAGGGGTACTCGGTGTCGTTGGAGCGGGTCTTCAGGTTGCCTGCCGGGACGACCAGCCGCTCGCCGGGGAACCGCGCCGACAGGCGCTCGCGCCGCCCGGCCGCCTCGGCGGCCTGCGCGATCGGCTCCAGGCCGGGCCGCTCGGTGTCGGCCCAGCCGGACTTCATGTTCTCCGCCAGCTCGTCGGAGACGCCCGTGTACAGGCCGTTCTTCCGCTGCTTGATCGGCTGCTCGTCAGCGGCGTCGTCTGCCACGTGTGCCTCCTCTTGGACGGTTGGAACCGCCTTCCATCGTATGGGCGGCACACCGCTGGTCCAGAGCCGCGCGGATGTGACCTTCCCCCAAGAACAGGCGCCACGGGGGCTCCGCCTGTCGGGAGGGGCGGGTGAGCGGGCCGGGGGCGGAGGTGACCTCAGAAGCGGGCGGCGAGCAGGACGACGTCCTCGGGGTGGTCGGGCAGGTCGGCCAGCGGCTCCGGCAGTACCGTACGCAGCACGTGGTCGACCAGCGCCTCGGGGTCGTCGCGCACCGCGCGCGGCGCCGCGGAGACGGCCGAGCGGAGCCGGGCGAAGGCGCGGTCCATGGACTGCCCCGTGCGGTGCAGCAGCCCGTCGGTGTAGCACAGGAGCGTCTCGCCCTCGCCCAGCTCGACCTCCGCGCTGGGCGCCTCCCAGCAGGCCAGCATCCCCAGCGGCGCCGAGACGGCCGTCTCCACCGGTTCGGTGCGCCGCGGTCCCACGATCAGCGGCGCGCAGTGCCCGGCGCCGGCCAGCAGCACCTTGCGGGCGGCGGGCTCGGCGTACGCGAACAGGGCGGTCGCCGAGGTCGCCGGTGCGGTCAGCCGCAGCAGCAGTTCCAGGTCGGAGAGGACCGCCACCGGGTCCTCGCCCTCCATCACGGCGTACGCGCGCAGGCAGGCGCGCAGCTGCCCCATGGCGGCCACCGCGGCCGGGCCGCTGCCGGTGACCGAGCCGACGGCCAGCCCTACGGTGCGGTCGGGCAGCGGCAGCGCGTCGTACCAGTCCCCGCCGCCGTTCGGGGTCGTACGGTGCCGCACCGCGAGCGTCACACCGGGGATGCGCGGCAGCGTGCGCGGCAGCAGTTTCTCGCCGAGGGCGGCCGACTCGGCGCGGGTACGGGCGAGTTCGCCCAGCCGAGCGCAGTGCTCGGTGGCGTGCCGCAGGTAGCCGGCCAGCAGTTCCCGCTGGCGCGCGGTCGGCTCGCCGGGCTCGTCGTAGAGCCAGACCGCCGCACCGAGGCGGGCGCCGGACCCGGTGGTGAGGGGCACCGCATAGGTGGCCGCGTACCCGAGGCGGGCGGCCACCTGCCGGTGGCGCGGATCGGCGCCGTCGTCGGCCGCGATGTCGGCGCAGGCGGTACCTGGCTCCGCCGCGGACGAGGGAGCGGCCGGTTCCGCGGGGAACAGCGAGGGCACGGTCTCCAGTTCGCCGAGCTCGGCACGCCCCAGTCCGGAGCCGACGGTGTGCTCGGGGGTGAGGCCGGGGGTGGAGCCCGGGCGCGTGCCGGGTTCCAGGACGATCAGCCCGCGCGGGGCGCCCAGCAGTACGCCCCCGGCGCGCAGCGTCTCGTGCAGCGCGGCGTCCAGGTGGTCGGTGCGGGCGAGCCGGGTGGTCATGTCGAGCAGGCAGGACAGATCGCAGATCCGGTTGCGGTCCGCGGGTGAACCGGCCGCCGGGGTCCGCTCCGGCGGCTGCCCCCGTGCGGAGCGGACCTCCGGTGCGGGCGGGGCTGCGGGAGGGAGGGCGGAGACCGGGGGAGTCGTGGCGGAGGCGGGGGTGGCGGCCGCGGCGGTGGCAGCGGCCGTGGAGGTCGCACCGGCCGAGGGCTCGGCGGACGTCGCGGGTTCCGGGGGTACAGAGGGCTCTGGTGACACGGGAGGCTCCGGTGCGGCCGGCGGCTCCGCTGCCGCCGCGGACGTCGACGAGGCGGAGCTCGTCGGGGATTTCGAGGAAGCCGCCGGTTTGATTCCAGCCACTTTCGGTACGTGAGGGGAGGTCATGGGCGGCGGCTCGGAGTACGGACGAACTGTCCCAACAGCATCGCGAACCCCCATGTCATGCTGCTCCGCTATCAATGGCACTACATGTACACATGCTGGTGAGGCATGTCCAGCACGTGCGCTGCGGTGCCGAGCATGTCCGGAAGAGGAGACACTGCACGGGGGACAGGCCGTGGGGCGAAAAGATTGGCGGAAAATCGCCCACCTGACATGCATACTGCGGTCGACTGAAGCCGTTCAGCAGCGCGTTGGCACCGACGCTGCGGGTACGGAACCCTGTGGGGACACATGGCGTCCTAGAGGGCAGCGGGCCACGCCCGTCCCTCTTCGCGGGACAGCACGAGTTCGCGGGACAGCACAGTCGCGGAATTGCACCAGGCAGCACAGACGCGGTACGAGCGCAGCCAGGGTCCCTCCCGGTGAAAGGCCGGGGGAGCCGTACGGCCGGTAACGAGCAAGTACGAGCAGCAGCGGCGCAGGTGGCAGTCCGCAGTACGAACGCCATATCCGCGCCACCCCGCGCCACGTTCCACGCTCGACCCGCAGCATGATGCGCTGCCACCAGCACACCGGGTCACCACGGTCTTCGGCAGGTTTCGGAGCCGGGAGACCGCTCAACACGGTCAGTCGGCGTTCGGCAGCAGGCACCCGGCCGGTTGCCGGCCGGTTCAGCCCCGTACGGCCGCGTGGGGACCCCACGGGTGCCGTTGTCGGGCTGTTCGCGTTGTACCGGCTGTGCGCGTCGCCCAGCTCGACGCGCGGCGGTCGTTGTGAGGCGTTGCAGGCGTTTGTACGGGTTGTTCGGCGTTCACGGAAAGGAACGAGCGCTCATGCGCGAGATCCTCGGAAGGCGACGCTCCCTCCTGCCCTGGGGGTGGCTCCAGGGCCGACGGTTCCGGGCGCGGTCCGCACGGTCCGCCCAGCGGTCCCCGATGCGGAGTACGGCGCTGGCAGCGGCCACCGAGTGGCAGTGGCCCGTCGTCCCGGGCGCTCCCCTCGCCTCCAGCGGAGGAAGAGGCGAATCCGCCGTCTGCGCGTGTCGCGACCCGGAGTGCGTGGTGCCGGGCGCACACCCCTTCGAGCCCGTGCTGCTCGCGGCCACCACCGACGCGGCCATGGTGGGCTGGTGGTGGGAGGCCAAGCCGGACGCCCCCGTCATCCTGGCGACCGGGGGGACCGCTGCCTGCGCACTGAGCCTGCCCGCCGTCGCCGGAGCGCGTGCCCTGGCCACCTTCGCACGCACCGGCGTCCGGCTCGGCCCGGTGATCGCCACCCCCACCCGCTTCTCCGTGCTGGTCGCGCCCTACGGCCTCGAAGAGCTGGGCGACCTGCTGTACGCGCAGGACCAGGTGCCCAGTTGCCTCCGGTTCCACGGCGACGGCGGCTACGTACCGCTGCCCGGCTCCCTCACCGGAGCCGGCAAGGTCCGCTGGGAACGGAAACCCGAATGCGGTACGGACGACCGCCGCCCGTGGCTGCCCCGGATGGAGACCCTGCTGGACGTCCTCGTCGAGGAAAGCGCCGCGACACCCGACACGGGAAGCCGACTGGCGTACTGACACAGCGCCCTCCGGGACGCGCCCGTGGGGCGCGCGGCCCACTCCGCGGCGCTCGCCCCCCTGCGGCTCCGTGCGCCCCCGCGCCCCGGCGGGTTCGTACGCGCCGTGCGGAGGGCTCGTTCGACCGAGTGGTGGCCGGATGGTTGCGGGGGCTGTTCACTCGTACGGGTTGGAGCCGTGCTGAATTGTGGGGAATACGGGCGCCCTTGCCGCGTGCCCGCCCCCTTCGCCCCGATATGTTCACCGCATCAGTCGGCCCGGTTCCCTCGTTCCCTCCTGTTCCCTCCTCCCCTCCCTCGCCTTCCCTCGTCCCGTTCTCGCCCAGGTGGGTTCCCATGCTCCAGCCGCACCAGCGCGCGTCCCGGCTGCGCGTGATCACGCTCGCCAGTACGGTCGCGCTCGTCGGCGCGGTGCCACTCGCCGCGGCGGTCGCGGGGGAGGACGCACGGCTGGCGGCCAGGGCTTTCGAGGAGACCCGCACCCACCGCGACACCGTCGCGGAGGTCCGGCACGACGATGCCGGCCGGAAGGAGCGCCGTACGGCGGACCAGGCGCGGGGTGACGCGGCTGAAAAGGGGCGGCCCGGGGCCTCCTGCGGGCCGGAAGTCGCCTCACCCGAAGGAGTGGAGGTCCGGACCTGCGTCTTGACCGAGGGCGGCGAGACCTGGGCGCGGGCCTCCTACCGCAACGCCACCCGCGGCGCCCTGCCCGCCGTCCTCACCCTGCACGGCCCGGAGGGACACACCACACGGGTGCGCTGCACCATGGTCCCGGCGGACGACCGGGAGCTGTGCGAGACGCCGCGCGGGCGCCGACCGCAGGGGCGCGAAGCGGCTGCCGCCGGGGCGTACTCCGCGGTGGCGGAGGTGGCGTCGGCCGACGGGGAGCGGCTGCTGCTGCGGGCCGACAGCGGAAAGTAACACCGCGCTTGCGAGGCGGAGTTGAGGGTGCGGCCCCGCGTGCGCCCGGGCGAGCGGGCAAAAGAAGAACCCGGTCGCTGGCGACGGGGGATGCACCAGCGACCGGGCTTCTAGAACGGTAACAAGAGATCGGCGGTTAGCAAATTCGATCGCGCGAATCCGGACGCCGATTTACCTGCGAGTAGGGCAAGTTGGACCCGCGGTGTGACCGGAGTCACGGTCACGGGTCCTGCGCAAACCCCGCACCGGATCTCCCGACTGCCGTCAGCTCAGCGTCACCTGACGGTTGGTGAGACCGCTGCGGGCGCGCCGCTCCTCGGCCGTCAGCGGTGCGGTCACCGCCAGCGCCTCGGCCAACCGCTCGGCGAACGCCGCGGCGGGCTTCTCGCACTCCTCGGCCGTCATCCCCGACGGCAGGTCCCACACCGGCACGGTCAGCCCGTGCGCCCGGAAGGAGCCGACCAGCCGGGAGCCCTCGGCGTCGCCGGACCCCCGCTGCTCGTCCAGTGACGAGGCGCCCGCGGCGTGCAACCGGGCCAGCGCGTCCAGCAACTGCTCCTCCGGCTGGGCCATCACCCAGCGCAGGTGGTTCTTCTCCGGCGTCTCGCACCAGTAGGCGCCCGGCACACCGGTGAGCCGGGCCGTCGGGATGGCCGCGGAGTTGGCGCTCTCCAGCGAGGCGGCGACCTCACCGGCGGGCTGCTCCTCGCCCTCCACCCAGAACTCGAACCCGGAGTGCACCTCCGGCTCGAAGGGGGCGTCCAGGTCGAGCAGGTCCTGCAACCGGAGGCCCTGCGGGTCGGGCCGGCCGGCGTCCACGGGCGTGCCGGGCTCGGCAGCGAGGGCACGGCGCAGCGTGTCCGCGAGGTCCCGGCTGAGGTCGCCGGAGGCGGTGTCGTTCTGGAGGCCCAACAGGATCTCACCGCTCTCCCGGCGCAGCGCGGGCCAGGCCATCGGCAGCACCGTCGCCAGGGTGATCGCCGGAACACCCTCCGGCAGGCCCCCCTTGAGCCTCAGCCGCGCGGTGGCCGCCGGGACCAGTTCGCGGAGCGCCACCCAGTCGGCCTCCCCGGGCAGCCCCTCGAACGGGCGGCGCACCAGTTCGGTCGCGGCCTGTGCCGCCGCCCTGCCGTGGCAGGCCTTGTAACGGCGCCCCGAACCGCAGGGGCACGGCTGACGTGCCCCCACCACCGGGTAGCTCCCGCTGTCTGCCGTCCCGGTGGCGGCAGTGGCAACTGGCTGGGGTCGGCGCTTCTTGGCCATGCGAGCGGTACTCCCGTGTGCGGCGTTGTGGGCGCCGCGATCCTAGTGGCTGCCGGGCACGCCGTGCTGCCCGGACGGCTGCCGACGGCACGGGGCCGGGAGGGACGTCCGGTGGCAGGGGGCCGCCCTCAGAGCTCTTCCACGGCTGCGAGGTCGAACCCCTCACCGCCGTCACCGCCGAGACCGCCACCCAGGTCGGGGGCGAGGCCACCCAGGCTGGCGGCGACCCTGCCGCTGAACGAGGTGTCGGGCCGGAGCACCGCCCAGACCGTCACCCCGGGCGCCCCGTCCACCGGCCCGGCCGATCCGTACG
Source organism: Streptomyces sp. CNT360 (assembly GCF_000424785.1). Taxonomy (NCBI): domain Bacteria; kingdom Bacillati; phylum Actinomycetota; class Actinomycetes; order Kitasatosporales; family Streptomycetaceae; genus Streptomyces; species Streptomyces sp. CNT360. The sequence continues at coordinate 55,944 of NZ_KE384247.1, forward strand.
GGACACAGGGGTCGTCCGGGCCGTACGGACTGCCGCGACCGAGCGTGTCACCGCGTGCGGTGCTGCCCGCTGCCGGGCCGTCCGCTGCGGTCCGCTGCGGTGCGACGGCGGCTCGGCGGGGCCGGTCCCCTTCGGAGCGGACGCCCCAGTCGCGGGCCAGGGCGGTGATGATGGCGAGCCCCCTGCCGCCGCGTGCCGAGACGGAGGGCTTGGCCGGAAGTGGACGGGTCGGCCCGCCACCGTCCGTGACCGCGATGGTCACTTCACCTGCCCCGTCCCTGGACCACGCCGCCCTGACAGTCGCGACGTCGCCACCGGGCGCACCGCCGGACCCTTCGCGGGCACCGGCGCCGTTGCGCGGACCGATCCTGGCACCCGCACCGGCTCCGTCACGGGCGTCGGATCCTTCGCCGGGCCCGGCGGCCCCTTCGTGCAAGGGCCGCGCATGCCGGCACGCGTTGCTGAGGAGTTCCGAAAGAATCAAGATCGCATCATCGACGACCGTGTCAGGCGTGCCGGATGCGAGGAGTTCCTCGCGCATCCTGCGCCGTGCGAGCCGCACACCCGACGGACCATGGGGCACGGCCATGGCCGACGAAGCAGGCACTTGCTGTGCCACCACCAACGCCACCCCCGAGACCTCCTTTGCCCCACGCCAACGGGATGAATGCCCCCGTCGAGGGCGGCGGAAACCGGCCACTCCCGTTCTCTTGACGCACTCGCACGTCTCCCATAAGCACCGAATGCGCCGGTGCACTCCCGGGCCCGCACCGCTCCGCCACCGGACCTGCACCGCCGGGTCCCGTACGGCGACGCGCGGCCCCTCAGCCCCCTTCGCCGTCGAGCTGGGCCCGGACCTGCAGCGGGCGGTTGGTGATGATGGCGTCGACACCGAGCCGTACGCACAGATCGACGTCCGCCGGCTCGTCCACCGTCCACACGTGCACCTCGTTGCCCGCACGGTGCGCCCGCTCCACGTACTCCGGGTGCGCACGCAGCAGGCGGACGCTCGGGCCCGCGACGCGCACCCCGTTCGGCAGCCTGCCGTCGCGGTGGCGGGGCAGCAGGAACTGCATCAGGAAGACCGTCGGCAGGTGCGGGGCCAGGACGCGTACCCGCTGCAACGAACGCGCGGAGAAGCTCATCACCCGCACGGGGGTGACCAGCCGGTGCGCCTCCAGCAGTTCCAGCAGCTTCGCCTCGACCTGCCCTGCCCAGCGTGTCGGGTGCTTCGTCTCGATCGCCAGCTCCACCGGACGCGGCGCCTGCGCCACCAGGGTGAGCAGCCGGTCGAGGGTGAGGACGGAGGTGCGGTCGGGGTCGGCGCCGGCGGAGGGGCCGGCCGGCCGGACGGCGGCGCGCGCGCCTGTCCTGGCGTCGGTCGCGTCGGTGTCCAAGGCGGTGTCCGGGGACTCGTACGGGTCGGCGTCCCGGCCCTTCCAGGAGCCGAAGTCGAGCGCGGCCAGGTCGGCGAGCTCGAACGCCGAGACCGCGCCCCGGCCGTTGGAGGTGCGGTCGATCCGGCGGTCGTGGACGCAGACGAGGTGGCCGTCGGCGGTCAGCCGCACATCGCACTCCAGCCCGTCCGCACCCTCCTCGATGGCAGTGCGGTAGGCGGCGAGCGTGTGCTCCGGTGCCTCCACGGAGGCACCGCGGTGGGCGATGACGGCGGGAGTGCGCGCGAGACGGCGGCGGCGCCCGGCGTCGATCTCGTTGCTCACCGGGTTATCGTGCCACCGGAGTCGGCGTGCACGCTGCGCAGGGCTCTGCGCACGGCTTTGCGGACAGCTCTGCGGACCCACTCGGAGAGTTCCCCCGACCGTCCGTACTCCCCGGTCTCCCGTCGGCCCCGTCGGCCCCGTCGGTCTGGTCGGCCCCGTCGGTATTCCGGAGCTCCACCGGGCTTCCCCGAGGGGCGGTTCCGCCGGGGCGCGCCTAGGCTGGGTGCCGTGACCGTGGAGTATGTGCGTGCGAATGTGCGGAGCGCGTCGAGGGTGAGCCCTCGAACGGCGTGTCGACGCCGTCGCACACGCGTCGGCCCGTGGCCGCCGACGGCCGGGAGTTTCGTCCGTGTTGGTCCGATGTAAGGACGGGAGTGCGGAGGCTCAGCATTGGCTTACGTCCGCCTGACGTGTGATGGGAAAAGCTGTCCATGGGAACCCCCATACGCAACCGCACTTCCTGCGATGTCGTGCACCTGATGAGGAGTGAGCTGTGAGCACCGAGAACGAGGGCGCTGCCGTGACGCCTGCGGCGGGGTCGGATCCCACGCCTCCGGCGCCGGCCGGGGCCCCGTCCACCGGCGCCCCGACGAGCCGTGAGGACGGCGACTTCTCGCTGCCCTCCCCGGACGCTTCCGCTTCTGCTGCCACTGCCGCCGCTTCTGCTTCCCCGCCCTCCTCCGCCGGTGGTGCCGCTCCGGGCGGCCCGGAGAACACCGCGGACTCCTCGCGCGTCCCCGAGCAGGCCCCGCAACCCCCTGCCGATGCACCGACCGCGCCCCAGGCTGCGGTCCCGGCTGGTCCGGCCGCCCCGACCGGGCCGGCGGCCACCCCGGGTGAGCCGGGCGACGCTCCTGCGGACACGGCTGCTTTCCCCGCGGCACCCGCAGCACCCCCGGCTCCCACCATGAGCGGGTCGCAGCCCGGTGGACCGGCCGGTGGCGGTGCGGGGGGCTACGGCGGGGCCGGTGACGGTGGTGCGGGCCAGTCCGGCGGTTGGGGTGGTGGCGCGGGCCACCAGACGCCCCCGCCTCCGCCCCCGTACGGCGGTGGCCCGGGCGGACCGGTCGGGCCCGGTGGCCCGGGTGGCGGCGGGATGCCGCCGCACGACCCGTGGGGAATGCCCCAGGGCTCCGCCCCGGGCGGCCCCGAGCCGGGCGGCAGGAAGCGCCGCAACGGGCTGATCGTCGGCGTGGTCGTCGCCGCTCTGGTGGCCGGCGGCATCGGCGGCGGCATCGGTTTCTGGGCCGCCGACCGCTCGGACAGCGGCAGCACCACCATCAGTTCCTCGTCCGACCCCGGGAAGCTGAACCGCTCGCCCAAGTCGGTCGCGGGGATAGCCGCCAAGGCGCTGCCGAGCGTGGTCACCATCCGCGCGTCCGGCGGCGGCGAGGAGGGCACCGGTACGGGCTTCGTCTTCGACAAGGAAGGCCACATCCTCACCAACAACCACGTGGTGGCCAACGCGACGGAGGGCGGGAAGCTCACAGCGACCTTCTCCGACGGCAAGAAGTACGACGCCCACGTCGTCGGCAAGGCCCAGGGGTACGACATCGCCGTCCTCAAGCTGAGCGGTGCCGACGACCGCAAGCTGAACCCGCTGCCGGTGGCCGACTCGGGTGAGGTGGCCGTGGGGGACGCGACCATCGCGATCGGCGCGCCGTTCGGGCTCTCCGGCACGGTCACCACCGGCATCGTCAGCGCGAAGAACCGTCCGGTGGCCTCCAGCGACGGCAAGGGCAGCCAGGCGTCGTACATGAACGCGCTCCAGACGGACGCCTCCATCAACCCCGGCAACTCCGGCGGTCCGCTGCTCAACTCGCAGGGCGCGGTCGTCGGCGTGAACTCCGCCATCCAGTCGGGCGGCGGTGGCGGCGGCGGTATGGAGGGCGGCGGTCAGTCCGGCAGCGTGGGCCTCGGCTTCGCCATCCCCTCCAGCCAGGCCAAGCGCGTGGCCGAACAACTCATCGAGACGGGCCAGCCCGTCTACCCGGTGATCGGCGCCACCGTTCAGCTCGGCGGCGAGGGCAAGGGCGCCACCATCTCCCGCTCCGGCCAGAACGGCGACGAGCCCGTCACCCCGGGCGGCCCCGCGGACAAGGCGGGCCTCAAGCCCGGTGACGTCATCACCAAGCTCGACAACACGGTGATCGACAGCGGCCCCACCCTCATCGGCACCATCTGGTCCCACAACCCCGACGAAAAGGTCAAGATCACCTACGAGCGCGACGGCAAGCAGCACACCGTCGAGGTCACCCTCGGCTCCCGCAAGGGCGACGACAACTGATCACGCGCTAGGCTGTCCCCGCGTCGTCCGTGCGACGACGCGGGGAGGCGTGCCCGAGCGGCCGAAGGGAGCGGTCTTGAAAACCGTAGAGGTGGCAACACCTCCGTGGGTTCAAATCCCACCGCCTCCGCACGGGACCGACTGAGAGCTCAGCTTGCCAAGGGGCACCACCGCACAGGTGATGCCCCTTCGCTGTGTGCGGGTGCTTCCCGGTACCGCCTGCCGGGGGTGCGCACAGCGGGGGAGGCCAGGGAGGAAGAGGGCCGGAAACCGGACAGGGGGTGTCGGGTTTCCGGGGGAGGGTGGGGTTCTGGCGAGGGAGAGGGAGGTACCGTGCGCGGGCACATCGTGCTGCGGGACGGCAGGCAGAACAACCTGCGCGGGGTGTCACTGCGGATCCCGCTGGGAGAGCTGACCGTGGTGACGGGGGTGTCGGGCTCGGGCAAGTCGTCGCTGGTGTTCGACACGGTCGCGGTGGAGTCGCAGCGGCAGCTCCACGAGGTCTTCCCGTGGTTCGTGCGCAGCAGGCTGCCGCGGTACGAGCGGCCACGGTTCGAGGCGCTGGAGAACCTGAAGCCGGCGATCGTGGTGGACCAGCGGCCGGCCGGCGGCGGTGCACGCTCGACGGTGGGGACGATGGCGGAGGTCAACCCCGTGCTGCGGGTGCTCTTCTCCCGCTGCGCCCACCCGGGTGCCGGGTTCTCGCACCGGTACTCGTTCAACGACCCGGAGGGCATGTGCCTCGCGTGCGAGGGTCTGGGACGCACGGTGCGGGTGGATCTGACCAAGCTGCTGGGCGAGTCGAAGTCGCTGAACGAGGGCGCCATCAGGCACCCGGCGTTCGCGGTGGGGACGAACTACTGGAAGCGGTACGCGCAGATCCGCGTGTACGAGGGGGCCGACGGGCCGCGGTGGGAGGACGCCCCACGCGTGCTCGACCCGGACAAGCCGCTGTGTGCGTACACCCCGCGGGAGCGGGAAACGCTGCTGTACGGCGGCGGCTTCAAGACCCAGCGGCCGCACCGTCCGCAGGGCGGCGAAGGGTTCGAGTCCCTCGCCGTGAACGACTACGAGGGCCTGGTGCCGCGGTTCACGCGCCGCTTCCTCAAACCGGGCCTGGCGACGCTGGGCGAGCGGGAGCGCCGACAGGCCGAGCAGGTCGTCAGCGAGGTGGTCTGCCAGGCGTGCGGCGGGGCACGGCTGAACGAGCGGGCTGCGGCGTCCCGGATCGAGGGGCGGTCGCTGCCTGAGCTGTGTGCCATGGAGATCCGGGACCTGGTGGCATGGCTGGCCGGCTCGCGGGTGGCCCAGGACGCCGTGGGGGGCCCGCCGGTGGCGGCGGCGCTGGCCGCGCTGCGCAGGATCGACGCGGTCGGGCTGGGCTACCTCACCCTGGAGCGGCCCACGGGGACGCTGTCGGGCGGGGAGAGCCAGCGGCTGAAGACGGTGCGGCACCTGGGCAGCAGCCTCACCGGGATGACGTACGTCTTCGACGAGCCCAGCGTCGGGTTGCACGCCCGGGACGTGGAGCGGCTCGGCCACCTGCTGCGGGCGTTGCGCGACAAGGGGAACACGGTGCTGATCGTCGAGCACGACCGGGAGGTGATCGCCCTGGCCGACCATGTGATCGACATGGGGCCAGGGGCGGGTGCGCGCGGCGGCGAGGTCGTCTTCCAGGGCAGCGTGGCTCAGCTGGCCGCGAGCGGGACCCTCACGGGGGAGCGCTTCCGGAAGCGGACCGGCCTCAAGCCGGCCGCGCTGCGCCGCACACCCACGGGTGCGCTGCCGGTGCGGAACGCCTCGACGCACAACCTGCGGGACGTCGGCGTGGACTTCCCGGCCGGCGTGCTCACCGTGGTGACGGGGGTGGCCGGTTCGGGAAAGAGCACGCTGGCAGCGGTGGCGCTGCCGGCGGCCCACCCGGAGACGGTCGTTCTCGATCAGTCGGCGGTCGGTGTCTCGCCGCGTTCCACCCCCGCGACGTACACGGACGTGTGGGACCCGATCCGGCGGACGTACGCGCGGGAGCACGGGGTGGGAGTGGGAGCATTCAGCTTCAACTCGGCGGGTGGGTGCCCCGGTTGCCGGGGGCGCGGCACGATCACGATGGACATGGCCTTCATGGACCCGGTGACCACCGTGTGCGAGGTGTGCGAGGGGCGGCGTTTCCGGGACGAGGTGCTCTCCTACCGGGTACGGGGGAAGAACGTCGCCGATCTGCTCGCCCTGACTGTCGACGAGGCGCTGGAGCATGTCGCCGGCCCGCCCTTCGACGGGCTCGTGCGACGCCGTCTCGCACCGCTGCGCGAGGTGGGGCTCGGGTACCTCACGCTCGGCCGGCCGCTTTCGGAGCTGTCCGGTGGAGAGCGCCAGCGGATCAAGCTGGCTCACCGGCTGCACGGGAAGGGCGGTCTCTACGTCTTCGACGAGCCCACCACCGGGCTGCACATGGCGGACGTGGAGGCACTGCTCGCCCTGCTGGACCGGCTCGTGGACGCGGGCAACACCGTCGTCGTGGTCGAACACGACCTGGAAGTGGTCAAGCACGCCGACCATGTGATCGATGTCGGCCCCGAAGCGGGCACGCGCGGCGGCCGGATCGTGTTCACCGGCACGCCGGAGGAGATGGTGCGCGCCGGGGGCACACACACGGCGGACCATCTCCGCAAGGCCCTGTGACGAGGGGCGGCGGGCCGGGCGGTCTCCGTGCGGAGACGGTGATCCGGCGGTAGCGGAGCGCGGGAGGCGCAGGAGATGACGGACGACAGGAACGCGGGGAACGCGGGCGACGTGCGGAACACCCGGGGCCCGGCGAGGGGCGCGGGTGCGGCAGAGAACACCGGGGCGGGTGCGGAGGGGGACGGGGTGGCCGTGGACCTGACCCCGGCTGCCGACCGGCTGGCGGCCCTCGTCGTGGCGGTGGACGAGGGGGTGCTGGACGCCCCGACGCCCTGCGCTGACTTCGCCGTACGGGACCTGTTGCGGCACATCGACGACCTCGCCGTCGGACTGCGGTGCACCGCGCGCAAGGACCTCGGCGAGGACACCTCGGGGGCCCGGGCGGACGGCGGGCGGCGGCCCCTCCGGGACGGATGGCGCACCCGGGTCCCGGGCCGCCTTGCCGAGCTGGCGGCGGCCTGGGCGGAGCCGGCGGCCTGGACGGGCGACACCCAGGCCGGCGGCCTCGCCCTGACGGGCGCGGAGGCCGGACTGGTGACGCTGGACGAACTGGTGGTCCACGGCTGGGACCTCGCGCGCGCGACGGGGCAGCCGTACGAGATCGAGGATGCCGACGGGGCCGACGGGAACGGTGAGGCCGACCGGGCCGACAGGGCGGCGGACAGGGTCACCGAGGCCGAACTGCGCCCATTGCACGCCTTCCTGGCGGCCGCCGCCGACGAGGCGAGCGGTGCGGGCCTCTTCGGCCCCGTCGTGCCCACCCGTCCCGGTGCGCCGCTGCTGGCACAGGTGGTGGCGCTCACCGGCCGGGACCCGGACTGGCAGCCGCCCGGTGCGTGACGGGAGGGGGGTGAGCGTGTGCCCGTGGGGGAGCGTGAGCGGGCTCGGGGGCGTACGGGGGGTTTATCGACACGTCGTCATACTTGCGAGGGAAACAACCCGTCAGGAGTGGTTCACCCGTTGTGCGGTGGGCAACTCTGGATCCGCGACGTCGTACAGCGAGGCCGCCGGCAGCAGGCCAACTGCCGACGGCAGCAAGGCACTTCTTGTGCAGAGCGCTCTCGTGGCGCACTCACGGTTCCTGGAGGACTGAACATGGCACGCATCCGTACCGCCCGCGTCATCGCGGCCGCCGCCGCCCTTCCGTTCGCCGTCGCCGTCATGTCCGGCGTGGCCCAGGCGGACAACGGCTCCCTTGCGGACGACGGATCGAATTCCAACGCGAGCTCGAACTCCCAGGTGCAGGGCGCCGTGGGTGACGGAAACAACACCAACAACGCCAACAATGCCACCGTCAACGGCAACGGTGCGGACGTGAACCAGGCCAACGTGACACACAACGAGACCACCACCGTCGTCTTCCACAACCTGTGGTGACCCGCTGAACGACCGGCCGGCCTGACGGGCCGGGCGTTCATGGGGACGGGCTGAGGCCGCGCGCCCGCGATGCCGATCGCGGGCGCGCGGTCGCGTTCCCGGGGGCGGTCGGGCAGCCGCACCGTAGCGGTGCGCGGGCTGTTGACAGTGCCCGTATTCCTGACGGACAGTCAGAAAATGCATCCCGTGCCCACCGAGCGGCAACGTGCGCTCCGCGCCGAACTGCACGCCTGCTGCGGCGTGTTACCGGCATCCCGCGATGCCGGGCAGCGCACGCTGCTGCGCCGTGTCGGGCCCGACGGGTGGCTCGGTCCGCACCAGCCGGTGGAGTACGGCGGCCAGGGGCGCGGCCCTGACAACCAGTCCGTCTTCTTCGAGGAGGCCCACCGCGCGGGCGCCCCGGTCTCCATGGTGACGCGGTGCGGTCCGGTTCGCCGGGTGCGTGCGAGGGCGGAGAGGCCGAGCGGAGGAACGCCGATGAACGCCGGTGAACGCCGATGAACCGAGCCGCGCAGACCAACACGTTCGGGGGCGGAGTGAGCGAGGTCCAGCGGGAGATCGCCGCGACCATGCGGCTCGGGATGCCCAGGAGGCGACGGTGAGCACACCGGGGACGCCCGGCTCCACGTGCGGGGCGGGCCAGGAGACGGCGGAGACCGCTGGGCAGCACGCTCCCGAGCGTCCGGAGTCGGAGCCTGGGACGCGCACAGGCGCTGACGCGCAGCCGCGCCCGGGGGCCGACACCGGGTCCGACGGGAGGCCGGAGACGAAGGCGGGGCCGGAGACGGGACCTGACGTGCTGTACGAGCGGCTGCGCGGCTACGAGGGGCGCCCGGCCGCCCCGCCGGCGCACGGGCGCGACCCGGTCGGCACGGCCATGATCCGCCACTGGTGCGAGGCGCTGGGCCACCCCGTACCGCCGGACGGTTCGGCGCCCGCGACCATGCTCCAGGTGTGGACCATGGCCGGGATCGACGGGCAGCCCGGCCGGCAGGGGCCCTACCTCGACCTGCTGGGCGCTCTGGACGGCGCCGGGTACACCTCCGTGGTCGCGACCGACTGCGAACAGGAGTACACGCGGCCGCTGCGTCCCGGGGACGAGATCACCTTCGACGCGGTGATCGAGTCCGTCTCCCCGCGCAAGACGACCAAGCTGGGCACCGGTCACTTCGTCACGACCCGCATGTCCGTGCGCGTCGGCGACGCCTTGGTCGGCACGCACCGGTTCCGCATCCTCAAGTACCGCCCGCACGGCCCCGCGCGAGCGCGTACGGACGCGCCCCGCCGGCCCCGTCCCGTCGTCAACCGGGACAACGCGGGCTTCTGGGAGGGGGTCGCCCGGCATGTGCTGCTCTTCCAGCGCTGCGACGCCTGCGGAACTGCGCGCTTCCCCTGGCTGCCGGGATGCAATGCGTGCGGTTCCGCCGAGTGGTCCGCTGTCGAGGCGTCCGGGAGCGGCACCGTCTACTCCTACGTCGTCATGCATCACCCGCCCTTCCCCGCCTTCGATCCGCCGTACGCGGTGGCGCTGGTGGAACTGGCCGAGGGCGTGCGGATCGTCAGCAACGTCGTCGGTGTGCCGTGCGAGGAGGTGCGCATCGGGATGCCGGTGGAGCTGGAGTTCCTGCGGGTGGACGACGCGCTGGAACTGCCCGTCTTCCGCGCCGCCGAGCCGCGCGGACAGGCGGCGCTCTGATGGACCTCACCCCCACCGAGGAGCAGGCGGCCGCCGAGGCGGGCCGCAGGGGCGTCCGCACCGGAGCGCACCTGCACGGTGGTGTCGGCGCCGATCTCACCCACCCGCCCCACCGGCACTTCCTGTGGGGCCGCCGACTGGCCGCCCGTCTCGGTTCTCCCGGCGCGCCGGGAGAGGCACTGTCCGATCCGGAGGGAGATGCCGCATGGCGGTAACAGAACCGGGCCCGCGCGAGGGCGACGCACTGCCGCTGCTGGAGATCCCGGTGACCCGCACGCTGATCGTCTCCGGTGCGCTGGCCTCGCGCGACTTCCAGGACGTCCACCACGACGCCGAGGCCGCGCAGCAGAAGGGCTCGCCCGACATCTTCATGAACATCCTGACGACCAACGGTCTGGTGGGCCGGTACGTCGTCGACTGGGCGGGCCCGCACGCCGTGCTGCACAAGGTCGCCATCCGGCTGGGCGCCCCCAACCACCCGGGCGACACCATGAAGCTGACCGGACAGGTCGTCGCCGTCATGCCTGCCGGCCCCGCCGCGCCCGGTGCGAGCGCCTCCGACGGTGCGCTCGCCGCTGACGGCGGAACCCTCGTGGAGATCGCCGTACGGGGTGCCAACCGGCTCGGCAACCACGTCACCGGCACCGTCACGGTCACCGTCCCTGCGGCGGCGCCCGGTGGATCGGGTGCGCCGGAGCGGGAGGGCACCCGCTCATGAGCCTGCGCGCCCCCGACACACTCGGCGGCAGGGCAGCCGTCGTCGGCATCGGAGCGACCGAGTTCTCCAAGGACTCCGGGCGCAGCGAACTGGCCCTCGCCACGGAGGCCGTCCGCGCCGCACTGGACGACGCGGGGCTCGCCCCCCAGGACGTCGACGGCATGGTCACCTTCACCATGGACACCAGCCCGGAGATCACCGTCGCGCAGGCGGCCGGTATCGGGGAGCTGTCGTTCTTCTCGCGGGTGCACTACGGCGGGGGCGCCGCCTGTGCCACCGTCCAGCAGGCCGCGCTGGCGGTCGCCACCGGGCTCGCCGAGACGGTCGTGTGCTACCGGGCGTTCAACGAGCGGTCCGGCCGGCGCTTCGGTTCCGGTGTGCAGCAGCGCGAGCCCTCGGCCGAGGGGGCGGCGCTCGGCTGGGCGCTGCCCTTCGGACTGCTGACACCCGCCTCCTGGGTCGCCATGGTGGCGCAGCGCTATCTGCACACCTACGGGCTCACCCCGGAGGCGTTCGGACACGTCGCCGTGGTGGACCGGAAGTACGCCGCCACCAACCCGGCCGCCTATTTCTACGGGGCGCCCCTCACGCCGGCCGACCACGCGACCTCCCGCTGGATCGTCGAACCGCTGCGGCTGCTGGACTGCTGCCAGGAGACGGACGGCGGCCAGGCGCTGGTGGTCACCACCCCCGAGCGGGCCCGCGATCTGCGGCACCGGCCGGCCGTCGTCGCCGCCGCGGCCCAGGGCGCGGGCCGCGCACAGGAACAGATGACCAGCTTCTACCGCGACGACCTGAGCGGGCTGCCCGAGACGGGCGTGGTGGCCCGCCAACTGTGGCGCACCAGCGGACTGCGGCCCGGGGAGATCGATGTGGCCGTCCTGTACGACCACTTCACCCCGTTCGTGCTGATGCAGTTGGAGGAGTTCGGCTTCTGCGGCCCCGGCGAGGGCGCCGCCTTCGTCGCGGAGGAGGCCCTGCCCCTCAACACGCACGGCGGTCAGCTCGGCGAGGCGTACCTGCACGGCATGAACGGCATCGCCGAGGCGGTACGGCAGCTCCGCGGCACCTCCGTCAACCAGGTCGGCGGATGTGAGCGGGTCCTGGTGACAGCGGGCACCGGGGTGCCCACCTCGGGACTGGTGCTGACCCGGTGACCGGTGAGTCGGGGGGCCGGTGACCCGGACGGGGGACGGCTTGGGAGGGGCGCGACCGGTGGGTGCCCGGCAGACGGCTGAATCCGGGGGCGCTGCTGGCGTGCCTGAGCGGTTCGGCGGGCCGTGGCTCGTTCACTCGCCTCATGGCGACAAAAAGTCTGATGATGCGACGAGCGGCCCTCGTCTCGGCCGCGCTCGCCGCCGCGCTCACCGGCGCCGCCCTCCCCGCCGCCGGTACCGAGCCCGCACCGCCCGACCACGCTCCCGCCGCTGCCGCTGACTCCGACCCGTCCCCCGCCCCGGGCGGTTCGGCGCCCCCGTCGCAGCAGCCCCCGGCGTCACAGCCATCGGCGTCGCAACCGTCGACGCCGGACCCGTCGGCATCGCAGCCCTCGACGTCCCGCCCCTCGACCTCCTCGGCCCCGACGTCGGAGTCGCCCGCGGGCGAGCCCTCCACCTCCACCGACGCGCGGAAGCTGACCGATCCCGCCGCACCCGACGTGCCCGCCGACCCGAAAGCGCCCGGCGCACCGGGCGTACCGGCCGACCAGCCGTCGCTCGTCGTGGGCGACCCCCGCGACTTCGGCGCGCAGATCTTCCAGGGGAAGGCCTTCGACACCTGCCAGGCGCCCTCGACGGCCACCATGCGCGCGTGGAAGGACGCCTCCCCGTTCGGCGCCGCGGGCATCTACATCGGCGGCCGCGGCCGTGCCTGCCCGCAGCAGAAGCATCTGAGCCCCGACTGGGTCACCGAGGTCAACCGGCAGGGCTGGAAACTGATGCCCATCTACGTCGGCTCGCAGGCGCCCTGCGTCGTCGCGAAGAACAAGCAGAAGTTCCGGATGAGCAGCAAGTACCCCTATGCGCAGGGGCAGCGTGAGGGGCAGGACGCGGTCCGGCAGGCGCAGCGGTTCCACATGGCCGAGAAGAGCGCCCTCTACCTCGACATGGAGGCGTACCACCACAAGAACAAGAGCTGTGCCGACACCACGCTGCGCTTCATCCAGGGGTGGAACAGCGCGGTACGTGCCCAGGGGTACGTCGCCGGGTTCTACGGCAGCGCCAACTCGGGCGCCGCCCACCTGGAGACGGCCCGCGCGGCGGGGGCGCGGGGGCTGCCGACGGCGGTGTGGTTCGCGCGCTGGCACGTGCCCGCCTCCACGGACGACGAACGCAACATCAACCCGAAGGCGTGGCAGCCGCACCGCCGGATCCACCAGCACACCGGCAGCTCGAAACGTACCTACGGTGGACACACGGTGACCGTCGATCACAACCTGGTGGACGCGCCCGTCGCCGTCGTCGGGTGACCCGGGCCGGGGTGAGGGTGGCGCCCCCTACACGCCCCTGAGCCCCGGAGCGGACGCCCTCCACCTACAGGAGGTGTAGGTACCACCACCCCTACACCCTGAGACGGACGCGGCTTCGCGACCTTGGGGCGATCCGGTGCAGGGCGGCGGCTCCTAGCGTGGATGCCATGACCACGCCTGGGACTGTTCGGACTCCCCGGACCACCTCCACGACGCACGCGGGGTCCCCTGCGGTGCCGCCAGCCTCCGGGGGATCACCGCTCACCTTCACCTCCTACGTTCAGGCCCGCGGCCAGGTGCTGCTGCGCACCGCCCGCTCCCTGACGGCCAACCCCAGCGACGCGGAGGACCTGCTCCAGACCGCGCTGACCAAGACCTACCTGGCCTGGGACCGGATAGCCGATCACCGCGCGCTGGACGGCTACGTGCGCCGGGCGCTGGTCAACACGCGTACCTCGCAGTGGCGCAGACGCAAGGTCGACGAGTTCGCGTGCGAGGAACTGCCCGAGCCCGACCCGCTGCCCGCACCCGACCCCGCCGAGCAGCAGGCCGTACGGGACGCGATGTGGCGGGCGGTGCTCAAGCTGCCCGCCCGGCAGCGCGCCATGGTGGTGCTGCGGTACTACGAGGACCTGAGCGAGTTGCAGACCGCCGAGGTGCTCGGAGTCTCCGTCGGCACGGTCAAGAGCGCCGTCTCCCGCGCCCTGGCCAAGCTGCGGGACGATCCGCAGCTCGTCGCCGACATCCGCGCGGAGGCGCACGGGGGCCGAGCGGGTCGATCGGGGCGGGCGGACCGGGCGGACCGCACCGGTGCGGCCGAAGGAGAAAGGACGCCGGGTGCCGAGGCGGCGCCGCGCGCGTGGGGCCCCGGCCCGGCCGAGCGGGCGCCACTTGCGGCCTGACCCCGCGCCGCAGCCGGCCCGCGGAGGCGACAGCTCCGGAAGCGCGGCCGGTCGCTCGCGAAGGCTGTGAGCGGGCCGGATGCGCGGGACCCCGTGACATACCGAGCGGTCGGTGGCAGGCTTCCGCGGAACCAGCGCGTTACCCCTGCGTACAGGTGTCGGGTCGTCGGGCTGCGGTGGACCGTGGTGCTTCCGTGCTGTCGCACCCGGGGTGCCGCCGGTGGCCGGACCGCCGTGCCGCCCCCTCGCAGGAGGTACCGCGTCTGCTCCGCGTAACCGCCGTACCTCGGGAGGCCCCGGTGCTGAGCACGATGCAGGACGACGTACCGCTGACCATCTCGCGCATCCTCCGCCACGGAACGACCGTCCACGGCGAGGCGCGGATCACCACGTGGGCGGGCGAGGCCGAGCCGCACCGTACGACGTTCCGCGCCACGGGCGAGCGCGCCGCACAGCTCGCGCACGCCCTCCGTGACGAACTCGGCGTACGCCCCGAGGACCGGGTCGCAACCCTCATGTGGAACAACGCCGAGCATGTGGAGGCCTACTTCGCGATCCCCTCCATGGCGGCCGTACTGCACACCCTCAACCTGCGGTTGCCCGCCGAGCAGCTGGTCTTCGTCATCAACCACGCGGCCGACCGGGTCGTCCTGGTCAACGGCACGCTGCTGCCCCTGCTCGCCCCGCTGCTGCCCCGGCTGGAGACGGTCGAGCACCTGGTCGTCGTCGGGCCGGGCGACACCTCCCTGCTGGAGGGCTGCGCCCCCCGGGTGCACCACTACGAGGATCTGCTGTCCGGGCGCCCGACCCACTACGACTGGCCGGAGATCGACGAGCGCACCGCGGCAGCCATGTGCTATACCTCCGGCACCACCGGCGACCCCAAGGGCGTCGTCTACTCCCACCGTTCGGTCTACCTGCACTCCATGCAGGTCAACATGGCCGAGTCCATGGGCCTGACCACCGCGGACACCTCGCTGCCGGTCGTCCCGATGTTCCACGTCAACGCCTGGGGGCTGCCGCACGCGGTGTTCATGACCGGGGTCGGCCTGCTGCTGCCCGACCGCTTCCTCCAGCCGGCGCCGATCGCCGAGATGATCGAGGCCGAGCGCCCCACCCACGCCGCCGCCGTCCCCGTCATCTGGCAGGGCCTCCTCGCCGAGCTGGCGGCCACGCCGCGCGACATCTCCTGCCTCAAGACCGTCACCATCGGCGGGTCCGCGTGCCCGCCCAGCATGATGCGGGCCTTCGAGGAGCTGCACGGCGTACGCGTCTGTCACGCCTGGGGCATGACGGAGACCTCACCGCTGGGCAGCCTCGCCCACCCGCCGGGCGGCCTCGACCCCGAGGAGGAGTGGCCCTACCGGGTCACCCAGGGCCGGTTCCCCGCCGGAGTCGAGGCCCGGCTGGCCGCACCCGGCGGCGGATTCGCGCCCTGGGACGGACGGTCCCCCGGGGAACTGGAGGTGCGCGGCCCCTGGATCGCCGCAGCGTACTTCGGCGGCGTCGACGAGCCGCCGCTGCGGCCCACCGACAAGTTCAGCCCGGACGGCTGGCTGCGCACCGGTGACGTCGGCGTCATCAGCCCCGACGGCTACCTGACGCTGACGGACCGCGCCAAGGACGTCATCAAGTCCGGCGGGGAGTGGATCTCCTCCGTCGAGCTGGAGAACGCGCTGATGGCGCACGAGGCCGTCGCCGAGGCCGCTGTCGTCGCCGTCAGCGACGACAAGTGGGGCGAGCGCCCGCTGGCCACGGTCGTCTTCAAGGAGGGCGCCGCGTCCGTCCCGTTCGAGGAGCTGCGCACCTTCCTCGGACAGACCGTCGCCCGCTGGCAGCTCCCCGAGCGCTGGGCCACCCTCGACGCCGTACCGAAGACGAGCGTGGGCAAGTTCGACAAGAAGGTGCTGCGCGGGCAGTACGCGGCCGGCGACCTGGACGTCACCACCTTGTGAACGTCCCGTGGGGCCGTCCGGGCGCGGTGTCACCGGCCGGACGGCCCCGCGGCACCGTCGGGGCGCGCGCCGGGGTCAGTTGGCGCCGATCTTCGCCAGCAGGTCGACGATCCGGGACTGCACCTCGGCACTGGTCGAACGCTCCGCCAGGAACAGCACCGTCTCGCCCGACGCGAGCCGCGGCAGCTCGCCCGGATCCAGGTCCGCCGAGGTGTAGACGACGAACGGGGTGCGGTTGAGCATCCCGTTCACCCGCAGCCAGTCGATGATGCCCGCGCGGCGCCGCCGCACCTGCATCAGATCCATCACCACGAGGTTCGGCCGCACCTGTGCGGCGATGTTCACCGCGTCCGCGTCCGTCGGGGCGTGCGCGACGCGCATCCCGCGCCGCTCCAGCGTCGCCGCGAACGCCGCCGCGACGGCCTGCTGCTCCTCGACCAGCAGGACCCGCGGCGGATGCTGCTCGCTGTCCCGGGGGGCCAGCGCCTTGAGCAGCACCGCGGGGTCCGCGCCGAAGGCCGCCTCCCGCGTGGCCTGGCCCAGTCCGGCCGTCACCAGCACCGGCACCTCGGCCGCCACGGCCGCCGTGCGCAGCGACTGGAGCGCCGTCCTGGTGATCGGGCCCGTCAGCGGATCGACGAAGAGCGCCGCCGGATACGCCGCGATCTGCGCGTCCACCTCCTCGCGCGAGCGCACCAGGACGGGACGGTAGCCGCGGTCCGAGAGCGCCTGCTGGGTGGAGACGTCCGGCTCCGGCCAGACCAGCAGCCGCCGCGGGTTGTCCAACGGCTCGGGCGGCAGCTCGTCGTCCCGCGCGTGCGGCGGCATCCCCGGGCTGCGCCCGTCCGTCATCGCGACGGGACTGTCCGGACCGTCCAACGGCTCCGGCCCCTCCGTCACGTCCTCACCGGACTGCGACGGAGAGGGGGACCGGGGCTGGGGCTGCGGCAGGGGTTGGTGCTGGGGCTGGGGCCGTGGCAGCGGCTGGGAGACAGGGCCCGCCTCGGGGGCGGACTGCTGGGTGTCTTCCGGCCCGCCCGGTGCGGGCGCGGTGCCGGACCGGCCGGTCGGCCGCTCCTGCGGGGTCGCCAACTTCCGACGGCGGCCTGTGCCGGGCGGCGGAGCCGGGGTGGAGGGGGTGGACGGTATGGCCGAGGAGGCCGAGGGCGCCGACGACGGCGAGCCGGGCCACTGCTGTGCCGCCTGCTCCGCCATCCGCTCCGTGAACGGCAGTCCCTGACCGAGAGTCCGCACCCGAGGGCCCTGGTCCGCTCCGTACGGGTCGGCCGGCGTCCCCGGCTGCCCGCCCGAGGACTGCCCGCCCGAAGGCGGTGCTCCAGGGTGGGGCTGTGCGCCGGAGGACCGGCCCGTTGCCTGCTGTCCCGGCGTGTGCTGCGGGTACGGGCCGCCGCCCAGGATGGGGCTGGCGGCCACCACCGAGTGATCCCGCGGCTGAGCCGGGTCGCTGCCCGGGGCACCGGTCCCGGTGCTGCTGCCCGCGCCGCTGTCGGCGGCGTCGGCGTCCGGGAAACCCTGCCCGGGCTCCTGCGGCACCTCTTGCGGGAGCTCCGGTCGCACGTCCTGCGGCGCCGCGTCGGCCGGAGCGGCGAGCTCTTCGGAGGCGTCGGAGGCGGGGACCGGTGGGAGGGCGAACGGCGCGTGCCGCGGGCCCTGCTGCGCCTCGGCCTCGGCCTGCGCCCGCGCACGCGCCGCAGCGATGCGCCGGGCCCTTCGGCCGCCTGCCGACGGCAGCTCCAGCCCGCCGGACACGTCCCCCGCCGCTTCCGGCCCGCCCGGCCCGAACGCGCCCTCGCCGTACGGTGCTTCCTGACCGGCATCCTCCGCGTACGGGCCACCGGCGTACGCGGCAGGCCCGCCCGCGTGCTGCACGGCCTCGCCGGGCTGCGGGTCGGTCTCGCCCGGCTGCGCGGCGGCCCCGCTCCCGTACGGGCCCGACGCCTCCTCCGCCGGGTCGGTCAGCGCGCGCCGGGCGCGCCGCCCACTGCCCTGCGCGGGTACGGGCGGCAGTGCGAGGGGACCGGCGGCGTCACGCGTCGCGCTCTCGCCGCCCGTCCCGGCCTGCTCGTGCTGCTCCTCGTCCGGGCTGGGCCGACGCCGCCGTCGACCGGTGGGCCGGGGCACGGCCGCCCCCTCCTCGTACGCCTCTTCGGACGGAGGAGCGGACGCCGTCCCTTCGCGGGCCGCCTCGTGCGCCATCCCTTCGCCGGGCGCGCCGTGAGGGGCTTCCTGCGCCGCCTGTTGTGGGGTCTGCGCGGCCTGTGGGGTCTGCGCGGGGATGCGTGCCGCGGACGTGCGGGCGGGTGCCAGCGCGTAGGCGCCCGACGGGTCGGGCAGGGCGGGCGAGGGCCCGCCGGACCCGTCGCCGGGGCCGCCTCGACCGGTTGAGGGAGAGGCGGACGGCCCCGGTCCCAACTCCAGGCTCTGCCGCGGGTCGGGCACGTGGTCGAGAGCGGGCGGTCCCTGCCGCGGGTCCCGTACCGGCTCCAGGCCGCCGGCCATCGGTGCCCCGGCCCCCTGACCGCCAGGTCCCGGCACGCCCTGCTGCGGCCCGCGGGACTGCTGCGGCCCGTGGGCAGGGCCCGGGGCCGGAACCTGCGGCCCCGGGCCCTGCTCCAGCTCCCGGCCCGGACCGGGCGGGTGGGCCCGCCCTCGGCCCGCACTCGCCCCGCCCTGGCCCGAGTGCTGACCCGGGTCCTGCGTCGCGCCCTGCCCCGGTACCGCTTGCGGCCCCGGGCCGTCTCCCCGGAACTCCTCGGCTGCGGTCCGGCCGGTCCCTCCCGTCCCGCGCGCCGGGGCCGATGGCATGGGCATGACCGTCGTTTCCCCGTGCTCGGTGCCCTGCACGACCCCCGGCACCCCGAAGGCTCCGACACCGGTGCCGCCGGTGCCACCGGTGCCGCCACCGGTGTCGGAGGCCGCACGCCGGGCGTGGCCGCGGCCCCCGGCGTGGCTGCCGCTGCGGCCCCCGCCGGACGAACCGGAACCGCCGGTGCCGTCCGTGCCGTTCGCCCCGTCCGTACGGTGCGTACCGCTCGTACTGTTCGCGCCGCCCGTCCCGTCCGTGCCGTTCGTACCGGCGCGGCGGGCGCGGGTGCCGGAGGGGCGTGCCGTGTTGCCGACGGCCTTGACCGGGACTTCGAGCACGTACGCGCTGCCGCCCGCCGAACCGGGGACCTCGTGCGTCTGGAGCACCCCGCCGTGCTGGTCGACGATGCCGCGCACCAGCGGTTCGTGGACCGGGCTGCCGCCGCCGTACGGACCGCGCACCTCGATCCTCACGACCTCCCCGCGCTGGGCCGCCGCGACCACGATCGTCGGGTCGACCCCCGGCGGCGGCGCCGACGCCGCGGCGCCCGTCGCGTCCACCCCGGCCACGTCGGCGACCAGGTGCGCCAGCGCCACGGCCAGCCGTTCCGGGTCGACCTCGGCCTCGATCGGCGGGGCGTGCACCGCGAACTGGGCCCGCCCGGGGCCGATCAGTTCGACGGCGCCCTCGACACCGGCCGACACGACGGCGTCCATCGGGACCGGCTCGGTGCGCAGCCGCTCCTTGCCGGCGTCCAGCCGCTGGTAGCCGAGGACGTTGTCGACGAGCGTGGTCATCCGGGCGTAGCCGGCGGACAGGTGGTGCAGGATCTGGTTCGCCTCGGGCCACAGCTGTCCCGCCGGGTCGGACGCCAGCGCGGACAGCTCTTCGCGCAATCGTTCCAGCGGGCCGCGCAGCGACTCCTCCAGGACGGCACGGAGCTGGTCCTGGCGTGCGGTCACGGCGTCGAAGGGGCGGCGGTCGGCGAACGTCAGCACGGCGCCCACCAACTGGTCGCCGTCCCGTACCGGGGCCGTCGTCATGTCCACGGGCACCGCGCGGCCGTTCTTGGCCCACAGCACCTGACCTGCCCGCACCCGGTGCTTGCGGCCCGAACGCAGGGTGTCGGCCAGCGGGGTCTCCTCGTACGGCAGCGGCGCCCCGTCCGGACGGGAGTGGTGCACCAGCGGGTGCAACTCCTGGCCGCCGAGGTCGCTGGCGCGGTAGCCGAGTATGTGTGCGGCCGCCGGGTTGACGAGGACCACCCGGCCCTCGGTGTCCACCCCGACCACGCCCTCGGAGGCGGCCCGCAGGATCATCTCGGTCTGCCGCTGCTGGCGCGCCAGTTCCGCCTCGGTGTCCAGGGTCCCCGTCAGGTCGCGCACGACGAGCATGAGCAACTCGTCGCCCGTGTACCCTGCGCCGCCCGGGTGGTCGGCGAACGCCGCGTCGATCGCGGACGCGTAGGGCGTCCGCCCGTCCTCAAGATTCGCGCTGGTCACCTCGACCGGGAACTCGGTGCCGTCCGTGCGCCGCGCGACCATCCGGGTCGGCTTCTGGCGGCCCTGAGCGGCAGCGGCGGCCTCCTCGGGGCGCCGCATCGACCCTGGGATGCGCTTCGAGTCGAACTCGGGAAGCAGGTCGAGCAGTCCGCGTCCGACGAGCGCCGTACCGGGCGTCTCGAAGGCCTCCAGGGCGATGGCGTTCGCGTTCACCACCGTGCCGTTGCAGTTCACCAGGAGCAGCGCGTCGGGCAGGGCGTCGAGTATGGCGGCGAGGCGAGCAGCGCCTCGGGATGGCCTGCTGCTCACGGCGACAATTCCCTCCTGCTGACCTCACGTGCTCGTGACCTTCCGCCCGATTCTTCCCCTTTGGTCCGGTCAGGTCCCGGCTGCCAGTCTGCCGGTCGCCTCGGGCATGTCACTAGAGGGGAGTCTACGGGCCGCGGTGGCGGACGCGGCGGCGGATGTGCGGGACCCACCCGCGTCCCGCACAACTCCCGGCCCACGGCTGCCAGGTGGAGGCCGCACCAGGAGCATCCCGCGGAATCGGGCGCACAGCAGCCACGAGAAACGCGCGCGTCTCTTCGCGGGGCGCCCGCTCGCACCCGGGCGCCCCGGCCTCCCTGTCAGGCGCCCCCGGCCGCTCGCGGGCACCCCTGGCGGCCTCGGGGGCCTGGGGGGCTGGGGGGGAGGACCGGGCACTGGTGGCCCACCACCCGACGCCGGGTCGAGGGCTGCTTGGCCGCGGATCAGGCGGTGCGGGGAAGAGCGGGCACCAGACTGTTCCAGCGCTCGACCTCGCACCCGTTGGACCGCGCGAACCGGGCCTCGACCTTCCGGCCGTGCCAGGTCCCCGTCACGCGGGCGGTTGCCGGGCCGCCGTAGACCATCGTGCACGTCGCGCCGGAGGGCACCGGCGCGAACGGGTCCCTGCCCTGGGAGGTGGCCCGGTCCAGCGCGGCACACGCCTTCCCCGGGGCCGCGTGCTCACCACCCGCGGGGTGGCAGCGCAGCGTGTACGTCCCGTCGCGCCCCGCGCCGCTGTCCGACACGGAGAAGGTGAGCTCGTCCGCCGGGCGGGGAGCCCCGGCCGTGCGGGAGGAGCCCTCCGCCGGCCGGGAGACGGCGGCGGACGCCTCCGGGGCACTCGCCGTCATCCCTCCGAGAACCGCAGGAACGAGCCCGCCGAGAAGGAGCAGGGTCGCACCGGTCGAAACCGGCCCGGCGGCAACGGCAGAGAGGGAGAAGAAAGGAGAGAAGGGAGGGAGGGACGGAAAAGGGGAGAGAGGGGAGGAGGCTGAGACACGGCGCGGCATGGGGCGACTCCGACGAGTGAGGGGCGACCCCTCCTGTTGACGGGGGTACGCCTTCTTCAGGGTGAGAAAGGGGCCAGAAGGAAGGGGGCGCCGCGAGTACGCCCCCTCTCGCTCAACGCCGCCGAGCCCCGCCCCGTTGCGGCCCGGGACCCGTCCGGGTGCGCGCCGTACGTGGGGCGGTACGGACGGTGTCGGCTCCAGGGGCCGGTGTAGGCTCCGCGGGCTGAGGCTTTGCCCAGCGGTCCGCGGACCGAGTACGGTAGGGGCCGATTGGAGACAGCCCCCGAGGCTGTGCCATCATCAGCACACACGTCGTCCGCCCCCGCGGGCGGAAACGCGTGTCTGGAGGCTTCGCCTAGTCTGGTCTATGGCGCCGCACTGCTAATGCGGTTTGGGGTGATCCCCCATCCCGGGTTCAAATCCCGGAGCCTCCGCTTCCGATCCCCGGATCACCGAAGCCCCGGCCCCTGGCCGGGGCTTTCGTCGTTTCCCCAGGTCAGAGGGGGTAACCGAAACGGATTTCGCCTCCGGACGCAGGTCATGTAATGTTGTTCCCGCAACGCCGCCCGGCAACAAAACGCCGGACAGCAAGCGCTCGTAGCTTAACGGATAGAGCATCTGACTACGGATCAGAAGGTTGCAGGTTCGAATCCTGCCGAGCGCGCAGAAAGGGAAAGCCCCGCTCCGGTTCATCGGAGCGGGGCTTTTTCATGTCGTCGGGCGGGATGGTACGGCGAAAGCGGCAGTTGTCGGCAGTTGTCGATAGCGTCACTCCGCGCCGCATCGGGCGGCTGCCGAGTGGGAAGAGTGGTTCGTCACGGCGGAAGGTGTGCCGCGGTGGGTGGTTCTCAGCGGAATCACATATTCCGCAAAGAGTCCTCTCACGGTGCTGGCCGATGCTGGTGAGATGAGCCGGAGCGGGAGCAGCGCGGCCGGGCCGCCGCGCGTACAGCGGAGCGAGTTCAGCCAGTACGGCGAGGGTCGCGAGCGCGGAGGGTGCAGTCAGTACGGCGGGTACGGCGAGTACGGCGAGTACACAGCCGGGGGGCACGGGGCCGTGCGTGGGGGTGCGCCGGCGGCGGAGCGGCGTGTGCGGGGGGCGCGTGCGACGTGGGAACGCTCGGGCGGGCGCGACGCGTTGCTGGTCGTCGGCGACCTGTCGCTGGACGAGGACAGCCGCGAGGTGTGGCGCGGCGGTGACGCGATCCGGCTGACCGCGACGGAGTTCGAACTGTTGCGGTTCCTGATGCGCAATCCGCGCCGGGTGCTGAGCAAGGCCCAGATCCTCGACCGGGTGTGGGATCACGGGATCGGCACGGGCGCCGACCGCGGCAACCTGGTCGAGCTCTACATCTCGTATCTGCGGCGCAAGATCGACGCGGGGCGCGAGCGGATGATCCACACGCGGCGCGGGGCGGGTTACGTCCTCAAGGCGGCCGAGCGGGGTTAGTCGTCCCGCGGGTGCCGTGAAGTCCGGAATACGCGTATTCGGGTCGCCGTAGGCGGATGAAGGGGCCGAAACGGATTAGCATCGTGGGGTGGCGGTGCGGAGTTCCTCCGGCTGTTGCCGCCTCGTTCCGCCCCTGGAGACCGGCTGATCCGAGCCGGGCCGGCCCGAAGAAGGAGCGCGTGCCATGAGCGACGGCAGCCGCACGAGCCGGATGCGCAGGACCAGCGTGTGGCTGGAGGAGAGGCCCGAGGCGCGTCGTAAGGCGGCGGGGGCGTCGCAGACGGAGGGGCTGGACCGGGCGAAGATCACGGCGGCGGCCGTGCGGCTGCTGGACACCGAGGGCCTGGCGAAGTTCTCCATGCGCCGGCTGGCCACCGATCTGGGGGTCACGGCGATGTCCGTGTACTGGTACGTGGACCGCAAGGACGACCTGCTCGAACTGGCCCTGGACGCGGTGGAGGGCGAGCTGGAGGTGCCGGACGCGGACGCCGAAGGTGCCGACTGGCGGCGGCAGTTGCGGCAGGCGGCGTACGCGCTGCGCGGGCTGCTGCGCCGTCACCCGTGGGCGTCGGGCACGCTCGGCAGCTTTCTGAACGTCGGACCCAGCGCGATGTCCTTCCAATTGGGCGTGCGCCGTGTCCTGCTGCGCTCCGGGCTGCCCGAGCAGCAGGCGGACGGGGCGCTGGCCGCCCTGTTCTCGTTCGTGTACGGGCACGCAGCGGTGGAGGCGAGCTGGTCGCGGCGGTGCAGCGAGGCGGGCGTCAGTTCGCAGGACTGTTTCGACGCACTGCGCAGCACGATCGGTACGCGTCCGGAGTACGCCGAGGGCGCGGATGCCGTGCGTCCGGTGCCGGAGCGGGACTTCGGCGTCGCGCTGGACTGCGTCGTCGCCGGTATCGAGGCCATGGCACGCGGCGGGCGCGGTCCGGCCCCGCAGGACCGGGCCGCGCCCGTGATTCCGCCGCAGCCCCCGGCCCCCGAGGACCGGTAGCCGGGCCCGAGGGCGGAGGGTCCGCCGTGGGCCGGGCCCGCGTCCCGGTTCGGCGGACCGGCCGTGGCAGGACGCGGGAGGGGCTCAGAAGGGGAGCGATTCCCCCTGGACGGCCTGGATGTCCAGGTCGACCCTGAGGGTCGTGCCGATGGCCGCGATACCGGCCTGGACGACCTGGTTGTAGTTCATCGCGAAGTCCGAGCGCCGCAGTTCGGCGGTGGCCCGGAAGGAGGCGCGCACGCCGCCCCACGGGTCGGGACCCGTACCGAGGTAGGTGAGGTCCAGGTCCACGTCGCGGACGACACCGTGCATGCCGAGCTGACCGTGGACCGTCCACCGGTCGGGGCCCGCCACGTCGATGCCGGTGCTCCGGTAGGTGAGATCCGGGTACGTCTCGATGTTGAGGAAGTCGCCCGAGCGCAGGTGCTGGTCGCGCATGTCGTTGCCGGTGTTGATGGATTCCGCCTTGATGACGGCCTCCACCGACGACTTGTCCGGGTCCTGGGCGATCTCGATGCGGCCGCCGAAGTCCGTGAACCGGCCGTGCACGCTGGTCATGCCCAGGTGCTGGGCGGTGGCGGCGACGGTGGAGTGCATCGGGTCGATGGTCCAGGTGCCGGGCGGCGGCAGTTCGACGCCGCCCTGCCGGGCGAGCACCAGGGTGCCCAGGTCGGCGCGTCCGGAGGCGGTGACCATGGCCGTGGAGGCGGCCGGTGCGTAACCGACGGCCGTGGCGATCACCGTGTACGCGCCGGCGGGCAGCGGGTCGGCGCTGCGCACCATGCCCTCGTCGTCGGCCTCGGCGCGCAGGACCTGGTTGCCGGTCATGTCCGTGACGGTCAGCACGGCGTGCTGCACCGCCCAGCCGTCCCGGGTCCGTACCCGCGCCCGGACCCCGCCCCTGGCCGGGGCGCCACCGCCGGCTGCGGCTCCGGCAGCGACACCGGCACCCCCTGCCGGACCTGCCGGACCTGCCGGACCCGCGGGTCCGGCTCCATCTGTCGCGCCGGCGGCGCCGGCGCTCGTCCCCGGAACACCGGCGCCGTAGCCGCCGTCTGTTCCGCTTGCCCCGACTGTCATGTCCTTCTTGCTCCTTCTCGCATACGGGCCCCGGCGCCTCGGTGGCGGGCCGTCCCTTGCCCGCGCCCGCAACGGGGTGCGGTCGACCGGGCGGCCGGGGCCCTTCCCCGGGCCGGACCGGACGGCGCGCGCTCCGCTCGATTCGCACGCCGCCCGGGCCGGGGGGTCACTCGTCCGGGTGGTGCAGCTCGATGTCGTACGCGTCCACTCCGGGCCCGGCCACACGCAGCGCGTTCGCCTGGGGCGGGTACCCGCTGGCGATGACCGAGTAGTCGCCGGCGTCCAGGTCGGTGAAGGCGTAGGCGCCGTCCTCACCGGTGGTGGACGTGGCGATGACGTTGCCGGCGGCGTCCACCAGCGTGACCCGCGCGTCCGGCAGGGGGGCGCGCCCCGCTCCCGCCCGCACGGTGCCGGTTACCCGGGCTCCGGCGGCCAGGTCGACGTCGAGCCGGGTCACGCCCTGGCCCTGCACCTCGACCGGGACCGCGGTGGGCCGGTAGCCGGCGGCGTTCACGGCGACAGTGAAGGTGCCGGTGACCAGCTCGTCGAAGCTGTAGTCGCCGTTGCCGCCGGTGACGCCGGTGGCGAGCACCTCGCCGCGCACGTCCGTGACGACGACCATCGCTCCGCTGACCGGCGTCCCGTCGGCCCGCCCGCGGACCTGGCCCGCGAGGCCGCTGGTGCCCGAGAGCAGCAGGTCGTGGCTGAGGGGGCCCTCGCCGATCACGATCGTGGACGCCTGCGGCTGGTGACCGTCGGCGGCCGCGATCAGCACGTACGAACCCGGCCCGGGAGCATCGAGCCCGTAGGAGCCGTCCGCGTGGGCCACGGAGCGGCCGAGCTGCCGCCCGCTGAGCGAGATCAGGGTGACCGCCGCGCGGGCGACACCGATGCCGTCGGCGTTGCGGACGGTTCCGTGGACCCCGTAACCACTGGTCGGGATCGGAGCCGGGGACTGGGCTGTGGCCATGGATGCGTACTCCCTGTACTGCTGAGTGTCGCCCCCCGGTTGTGCGGGCTGCGCCTGGGCGGCCTGTCCGCCGCCGATCGGCGCGCCCTGGTACGGAGCGCCCTGGTAGGCCATGGACTGCTGGTCGACCAGCGGCTGCGGCGCGGTGCGCTCGACAGCGGGTGCCTCGGCCGCGTACGCGCTCTCCCCCGCCGGTGCCGCCGCCATGGCGGCGGCCTGCTCGTCGGCCTCGCTCGCCTCGTTGGCCGAGGTGGTACGGAGCGGGACCTCGCGGATGAACAGCACGCACACCAGCGCCAGCAGCGCGACCGGAGCGGCGTACAGGTAGATGTCGCCGATGCCGTGCCCGTACGCGCTCTCCACGACGGTGCGCACCGGTGCGGGCAGCTTGTCCACGTCGGGCAGCGCGCTGCCTCCGCCACCGGTGGAGCCGCCGGTCGTGCCGGGCTTCATGCCCAGCTTGGCGAAGCCGTCCTCCATGTAGTGGGTGATCCGGGTGGAGAGCACGGCGCCGAGCGCCGAGACACCGACCGCACCGCCCAGCGAACGGAAGAAGTTCACCGTGGAGCTGGCCGCACCCAGGTCGTTGGCCTTGACCTGGTTCTGCGTGGCGAGGACCAGGTTCTGCATCATCATGCCGACGCCGAGGCCGAGCAGGGCCATGAAGATGGCCATGTGCCAGTACTCGGTGTCGTAGCGCAGCGTGCCCAGCAGGCCCATGCCCGCCGTCATCAGCACACCGCCGGCGACCAGGAACCGCTTCCACTTGCCGGTGCGGCTGATGACCTGGCCCGAGACGGTCGTGGAGACGAAGAGCCCGCCGATCATCGGGATCGTCATGACACCGGCCATCGTCGGCGACTTGCCGCGGGCGAGCTGGAAGTACTGGCTGAGGAAGACCGTCGCGCCGAACATCGCGATACCGACGAACAGCGAGCCGACCGCGGCCAGCGAGATCGTGCCGTTGCGGAACAGCCGCAGCGGGATGATCGGTTCCTTGGCCTTCGACTCGACGAGCACGAACAGCAGCGCCAGGACGATCGCACCGGCGACCATGGCGTAGGTCTGCCAGGAGAGCCAGTCGTACTTGTCACCCGCGAAGGTGACCCACAGCAGCAGGGTGCAGGCCGAGGCGGCGACGAGGAACGCGCCGAGCCAGTCGACCTTGACGTCGTCCCGCTTGACGACCGGCAGCTTCAGCGTCTTCTGGAGGACGATCAGCGCGATGATCGCGAACGGGACGCCCACGTAGAAGCACCAGCGCCAGCCGAGCCAGCTCGTGTCGGTGATCACACCGCCGAGCAGCGGGCCACCGACGGTGGCGACGGCGAACGTGGCGCCGAGGTAGCCGCTGTACCGCCCGCGCTCCCGCGGGGAGATCATGGCGGCCATGATGATCTGGGCCAGGGCGGACAGACCGCCCATGCCTATCCCCTGGACCACACGGAAGGTGATCAGCATGCCGGGGTTCTGCGAGAGACCGGCACCCGCGGAGGCCAGGACGAAGACGATCAGGGCGATCTGCACCAGCAGCTTCTTGCTGGTGAGGTCGGCCAGCTTGCCCCACAGCGGGGTGGACGCGGTCATCGCCAGCAGCGACGCCGTCACGACCCAGGTGTAGGAGCTCTGGCTGCCGTTCAGATCGGCAATGATCTTGGGAAGTGCCGTGGAGACGATCGTCGACGACAGGATGGCGACGAACATGCCGAGCAGCAGCCCGGAGAGCGCCTCCATGATCTGCCGGTGGGACATCTTCGGTGCCGCCCCGGGTGCCGGAGCGGCAGCGCCTGCGCCCGGCGCCGGGTTCTGGGCCTGGCCGCCGGCGGCGTGTCCGTGAGCCGCGTGTCGGGCCCCGCCGCTGGCCCCTTGCACGGCGTCGCGGGGCCCCCCAACCGGCGGCTGGGGTCGGGTTGTTGCCATTCGGCGTCCTTCTCACTCAGTGTGTTGCGGTGGTTTGCGTCTCGTGGGGTAGCCCGCCGCGGGCGCGGCAGTCCCCGAAGCTCGTACGGAGCCGGCTGAGCAGGTCGTTGAGCTGGGCGACGTCCTCGTCGCTCCAGTCGCGCAGGTGAGCGGCGATCGACTCGGTCGTCTGCGCCGAGAGGTCCGTCAGAAACCGCTCGCCCCGCTCGCTGATCCGCAGCAGCCGGGAGCGGCCGTCCTGCGGGTCGGGGTGACGTTCGATCCAGCCGTGGTCCGCGACGTGGGCGACGTGCCGGCTGGTCACCGACATGTCGATCGCCATCAGTTCGGCCAACTGACTGATGCGCATCTCCCCGTGCTTGTTCAGGAGCATCAGTACGGCCGCTGACGCGGGCGGACACTCCGGTGGAAGAAGACGGGCCATCTCGCGCTTGACGGCACCTATAGCGCTGATCTGCCGGGCCAGCTCCTCGTACTGACTGCGTTCGGCCATCTGCACCCCATGAACTTGTTGCTTAGGGCAACCATAGAAGTGGTTGGTTGCTGTAGGCAAGTTGATTCCGGTCAAGCGAGGCAAACACATCCTCAAATCTTGGTGTCTCCCCAATAAAGCGCGGAGCGGCGTACCGGCGAAAGCCCTGGTGACCGGGGTGACCAGGGGCGGACTCGGCACGCGCTCCGCATGTGAGGGACCGCACACCGACGGTACGGACCAGGCTGTGCCATCCGAGCGGCGGTTCGCTAGGGTCCTGGGACATGGCTCACAACCCGCACGCGCCCCAGGGTCCGGACGCACAGGGACACCCCGACCCGGCAGGCAGCACCCAGATGTTCCGCGCCTTCGTCGACGAGGGCGGCCCGCAGCCGGGCCGGCGGCAGGCGGCCCCCGCACCGGCCTCCGCCGGACCGCGGGTCGGTCTGATCGTCGGCGTCGTGGTCGCCGTCGTGGTCCTCGCCGCGGTGGGCTGGCTGGCGTTCTCGTAAGCGGATCCCCGTCGGGGCCGGTTCCCCGGGAGGAAGCCGTTTCTCCTGTGGGGCCGCCCCTGTCCTGGGGCCGGACCTGACGGGGGGGGGGGGGGTGAACCTGGCCGGAACCGGCGGGATCTTGATGGTGCCGCCAGCGGTTTCCCGGCGGGAGGCGTGGGGACGCGAAAGCCGTTTTTCTGACGGAGGCCCGGGGAAGCTGCTCACTTCCAGCCGGAGAGCTTCACCTCGCGGGTCTCGACGTGCATGCCCAGCGGCACCCGCCACGCATCCACGCACACCGTCCAGCTCTTCTCCTTCTTCTCCCCGGCGTCGATCGGCACGGGGAGCGCGTGTGTGCTCTCGCGGGTGGCCCAGTCGACGCCGAGGCCGCCGATGATGTGGGTGGCGAAGGTGATACTGCCGCCGGTCACCGGTCGGCCGCCCGCGTTGACGAGGTGGACGGTCACCTTCTCGCACCACCTCTTCCCCGCCTTCGCCCGCTCCGGCTCGCTCACGGTGAGCAGCGCGGGCCCGTCCGTGCCCTCGCCCTTCCCCGGCGCACCGGAGGAGGGGGTGCCGCTCCCGCCGTCCGTGCCCGTACCCGTGCCGGGCGACGCGGAACCGGAGGAGCCCTGACCGGGGCCTTCGCCGCCTGCGCCGTCACTGCTGCTTTCCGCGCCGGTTCCCGCGCTCGCGTCGCCGGAGCCCGCCGCGCCCTGGCCGTCGTCGCCGTCTCCGGTGCCGCCGCCCCGGCCTCCGCCGCCGTCACCGCTCCCGTCGCCGCCTTCGCGGGCCCCGCCGTCCGCGCCGGAGCCGCGCTCGCCGCCGTCGCCCCTCCCCTGGCCCGGCAGCGGCACCATGCGCACCTTGCCGTCCGGCCGTACGGTTGCGGAGCTGTCGCCGGGCCTGCCGGACGGGTCGTCGGCGCCGACCGCCACGTACCCCTCGTCGTCGCTGCCGCCGCAGCCGCCGAGCAGTGGTGCCCCCAGACAGACGAGAGCCGCCGAGGCGGCTATCCGACCGCCCCGACGGCTCCGTACCCTGCTGCCGCCTCCGAGTCGTCCCTGACTTCCGCGGCTGCTCCGGTGTCCCTGGCTCCGCCGGCTCCCCTGCTTTCGCATGGCGCCAGTGTCACTGACGACCCGTCAGTTGTGAAGCCTTCGGCCGCTCCTTCCCGGATGCCTGTCCGTCTCCGTATGCCGGCTCGTGCTCGCTTCTGCTTCCCCCGCTGCACTCGGCCCCCCGATCGCCTCGATGCCGTCAGTCCTCAGCGATCAGACCTTCGCGCAACTGTGCGAGCGTGCGGGTCAGCAGCCGGGAGACGTGCATCTGGGAGATGCCGACCTCCTCGCCGATCTGCGACTGCGTCATGTTCGCGAAGAAGCGGAGCATGATGATCTGGCGCTCGCGCGGCGGGAGTTTGGCCAGCAGCGGCTTGAGGGACTCGCGGTACTCCACGCCCTCCAGCGCGGTGTCCTCGTAGCCGAGCCGGTCCGCCAGTGAGCCCTCGCCGCCGTCCTCCTCCAGCGCGGGGGTGTCGAGCGAGGAGGCCGTGTAGGCGTTGCCGACGGCCAGCCCGTCGACCACGTCCTCCTCCGACACGCCCAGGCACGTGGCGAGTTCGGTGACCGTCGGGGAGCGGTCCAGGCTCTGCGACAGCTCGTCGCTCGCCTTCGTCAGCGCGAGGCGCAGCTCCTGGAGGCGGCGCGGCACCCGTACCGACCAGGAGGTGTCCCGGAAGAACCGCTTGATCTCACCGACGACGGTCGGCATCGCGAACGTCGGGAATTCCACGCCGCGTTCGCAGTCGAACCGGTCGATCGCCTTGATCAGCCCGATCGTGCCGACCTGGACGATGTCCTCCATCGGCTCGTTCCGGCTGCGGAAGCGGGCTGCCGCGTAGCGCACGAGCGGCAGGTTCAGTTCGATGAGCGTGTCCCGTACGTACATCCGCTCGGCGGTCGCGTCCGAACCGGGGGACTCGGCCGCCGCCCTGTCCAGCGTGGCCAGCCGCAGGAAGAGGGAGCGGGAGAGGGTGCGCGTGTCGAGCGAGTCGCCACCGGCGGACGCGGCGACGTCCGACAGCCCCGCGGCGTCCGTGTCGCCGTCGGCGGCCGGCACCGACGCGTCGCCGGTCTCACCGTCGGCCGACGGTGGCCCACCGACGAGTTCGGCCCCGTCCACCAGCCCGGCTTCCGGCTCGTGGACGGGCTCCTCGACGAGGGCCTGGGCCAGGTGGTAACCCCCTGGTCCGTCAGGTGCCCCCGGGGCCGGGGACGTGTTCTCGGTGAGCACCTTGGAGCTGCCCAGTTCTACGGACATGCCACCCCCTTGAGGTCGCGGACGGGTCGCTGCGGCGCCCTCGGCTGAGGGAAGCACCTCCCCCTCCATACCGGGCGCGCCGCTGCGGCAAACGCAGCTCTTGCAGAATGTCACAAGTAGGCAACGCGACGTAGCCTCATGTCGACAAAACTGCAGAGCTGAGAGCGGTGGGGCGGGAGTTGGGTCGCTCGATCCGGTTACGCGTCGATTCGATTTGCGGCCCGCAGCCGGGCGAAGCTGCGCGAGAGCAGGCGCGAGACGTGCATCTGCGAGACGCCGAGCTCCGCGCTGATCTGGGACTGCGTCAGGTTCCGGTAGTACCGCAGCAACAGGATCCGCTGCTCGCGCTCGGGCAGTTGTACGAGGAGATGGCGGACGAGGTCGCGGTGTTCGACCCCGTCGAGCTCCGGGTCCTCGTAACCGAGCCGGTCCAAAAGCCCCGGCATCCCGTCCTCCCGCTCCTGCGCGGCCTCCAACGACGTGGCCCGGTAGGCCCGTCCGGCCTCGATGCAGGCCAGTACCTCCTCCTCGGAGATCTTCAGCCGTTCGGCGATCTCCGCGGTGGTGGGGGAGCGGCCGTGCAACGTCGTCAGATCCTCGGTGGCCCCGCTGACCTGCACCCACATCTCGTGCAGCCGGCGCGGGACGTGGACGGTGCGGACGTTGTCGCGGAAGTAGCGGCGGATCTCGCCGACGATCGTCGGCATCGCGAAGGTCGGGAACTGCACGCCGCGGCCGGCGTCGAACCGGTCGATGGCGTTGATCAGTCCGATCGTGCCGACCTGGACGACGTCCTCCATCGGCTCGTTCCGGCTGCGGAAGCGGGCCGCCACGTACCGGACGAGCGGCAGGTTCGCCTCGATGAGTGCGGCCCGGATGCGCTCGTACTCGGCCGAGCCGTTCTCCTGCCGGGAGAGCTGCTCGAACAGGGACTGCGTCAGCGCCCGCGTCCGCGCGGCCCTCTCCCGCTGCGCCTCGGCAGCCGGCGACGACGACTTGGACGCTCCCAGAGGGCTCCTGGAGGGCTGCCCGGACGCTCCCCCCGACGCTCCCCCGGACGAGGCCGCGGAGGGCGCCTGGGGCGCCGTTCCGGACGGCGCGGAGGACGAGTGGCGGGCCGGCGCCCCTGCCGAGGTCTGCGAGGGCGTGCGAGGGGACCCCGTGCCCGGTGACGACGTGCGCGGCGATGTCGTGCGGGGCGACGCGTTCCGGGGGGACGCTGTGCGGGGTGGCGTCGTGCGAGGTGACGTCGTGCCGGTTGACGTCGTCCGGGAGGAGCCCCGGTGCGAGGCCTTCGAGGCGTCCTGGGAGGCCGCCCCGGACGGCTCGGGGGACGGAGACCCCGTCGGCGCCTCGCGGGCCGTCTCGGGCCGGGGCTCGGGCTGTGGTGCGGACTGCGGCTCCGGTGACACCCCGCCGAGCGGCTCGGGGGGCGGTTCCGGCGGCGTCCCCGCGTCCCCGGAGGGCGTCTCGCCGTGCGGAGCCTGGGCGGGCGTCCGGGCGTCGCCGGAGGGAGTCTGGGTGGGCGTCCGGGTCCCGTCCACTCAGCCACCACCCCTTTACGGTGCAGATCGGTGCCGATCCGTCGTGATCGATCGCGTTGCGGATCACGCCCCGGGCTCGGTCGCGATTTCTCCGCCAAAAAGCGGTCATAGCATCACAAGACAGGTGCACCGTGTGCAAGCACCGTACAACTCCGTGTTGCTTGTCAGCGGCACACCGAAAACGCAGGCAGGGGCCGTGTGAGGGGGCGCGTGGAGCGGCGGAACGGGCGCCTGGAGGCGCAAAAAGAGCGCTGGGACAGTGCTGAGCCGACGCTCAGTTCACCAGGGAGGTCATGAACCGGCCGACGCCCTGCGCCGCGCTGGAGATCCCCTCGAAACCGACCAGGACCAGGTCCGCGGCGCGTTCGGGAGACGTGATGATCGTGTACAGCACGAAGACGACCAGCACGTAGCCCACGAGCTTCTTCGTCTGCGCCATCGAGCGCGCCCCTCCCACGGGTGGTCCCCCACCGGCACCGTGTGCGCCCGCGGTCGTCGGCACTCCGTGCGCCGGTACAACGCCGGTACACCGCCAGTGGATCCGTACATCTGTGCGGCGGTGCGAGTGTAGCGGGAAGAGGGCGACGGAAGGGGCCGGACGGAGTGGTCTCAGGGCAGCAGGACCGTCTTTCCGCGAGCTCCGCCCGCCCGGTTGCGGGCCACCGCCCCCGGCGCCTCCTCCAGCGGCACCTCCGCCTCGACGGGTACGGCCACCCGGCCGCTGTCGATCTCGTGGCCGAGCCGCTCCAGGAGCTCCGCCGACGGGTCGATGTGGAAGTTGATGCCCTCGATGCCGCGGCCGTACAGCGCGTCGAGCGACGCCGCGTCCAGCGACGAGACGGCCACGCCTGCGTCCCGTACCGCTTCCGCGTGCGCCGCGAAGTCCGCGCGGTCGACGGAACACAGGTCCACGAGCGCGTCCACGCCCGCCGGGTACTCCTCGCGCACCGCCTCCGCCGGCGGGCGCTCCCGGAGGTCCGAGGTCAGCGCCGCGCCGAAGCCGGCCATCCGCGCCTGGTCGTGTCCGTGCGTGGCGGCCACGACGCGGAGCCCGTCCGCCGCGGCGAGCTGCGTGAGGAAGGTGCCGACGCCGCCCGCCGCACCGATGATCAGCAGACTCTCGTACGAGCGCAACGCCGCCGCATCCATGATCCCGAGGGCCGTCATCCCCGCGGTGGGCGCGCCCGCGGCGGCGGTCAGCGGCACCGTCAGGGGAGCCGGCGCGATGCTGCCCGTCTCGTTCACGACGACGTACTCGGCGTACGTGCCGCCCCCCACGGGCTCGCTCACCACGTGCCCGAACACCTGCTCACCCGTCGCGAACCGCCGCGCCTGCGGGCCGCTCTCCTCGACGACACCGGCGAAGTCCACACCCATGACGAGCGGGAAGTCGTACGGCACCGCGTCCTCGAGCATGCCGTCGGCGATCTTCCAGTCCAGCGGGTTGAGGCCGGCCGCCACGATCCGCACCAGCACCTCGCCCCCGCCCGGATCCGGTCGCCGCGCCTGCAGGACCTCCGGCCGCCCCTTCCGCTCCCGCACACCGACAGCTCGCATCCGCCCGCGCCTCCCTGCTCCCCCCTTGGGACCAGCGGTCGCCCTCTCAACGTACGACAGCCCGCCCCACCCCGCAGTCCGCGCACGGCACGCCCCCACGACGAAGGGCCGGACCCTCGCCGGGTCCGGCCCTTCGTACATCCTGCTCACGAGCGGTAGCGGTGGGATTTGAACCCACGGAGGAGTTGCCCCCTCACTCGCTTTCGAGGTCTGTTCGGGCTGGTGAGGGGGTTGTGCGGGGTCGTTCAGCGCCGTTCGCTGGTGCTGATCGGGGGCGTTGCTGGGTTGGTGCCGGTCGCTGATGAACGAGCCTGGACAGGGGTGAATGAGACGGAAACTGAGACGGACTCGGCTGACATCGGTGCAGCTCAGCCAAAGGATTCCGCGGGGAGTCGGGGGCCGTTGCCGTCGTCATCGTCGCGCCCTCGGTCGTCGCACGTGATCTCGGCGCGCTCGTAGCCCGGCAGCCTCGCGCCCCTGCTGTCGGCGACCCGCAGACAGTTACTCAAGGCGGCGGCGGCCACCTTGAGGGCCTTCGTCTGCTCGGTGTCCTCGCCCTTCGTCTCTGCTGCTGCCTTGTCGATGACCTGCAC
Source organism: Streptomyces sp. CNT360 (assembly GCF_000424785.1). Classification (NCBI taxonomy): domain Bacteria; kingdom Bacillati; phylum Actinomycetota; class Actinomycetes; order Kitasatosporales; family Streptomycetaceae; genus Streptomyces; species Streptomyces sp. CNT360. The sequence continues at coordinate 90,784 of NZ_KE384247.1, forward strand.
AGCCCGCTTGAGAGCATCGTCGCCGTCCTCCAACTGGGCCTCTTCGACCTCGTCGGCGTACGTGGCCATCGCGGAGTCAGCGTCGCCGTTGAGGTAGCAGGGGTTCCCACTGTCCGAGGCCCATGGCAGTAGCCGGAGCTCGGGAGCGGGCATAGGGGTCTCGGCTCGGTCGTAGATCAACATACTGGGCCCTCCCAGCCCGCTACGGTGCGCAGAACGACCAGCGTCGTCCTGGGCGTGATGGTCAGGATGTCGCCAGTCCTGAACGCGATGAGCTTCGCTCCGCCGGTGAGATGGCGGATGTCGACCACGGCCATCGACTGACCACCTACCTGGATGACGTCTCCTCGGCGGAGCGATCCACCGCCGACCTCGATGGCGACCTGTCGCTCACTGCGCGCCATTCCCTGTCCTCTCCTTCGGTGGGGAGCTGAGCTGCGGCCGGTGGCATGGGCAGTCGCAGGGCTCGAAGAACACGCCCCGACTCGGTGACGGCTGCGTGGGGTTCCCGTGGCGGCATTCGAGGTGCCGGCCGAGCCCGCATGCGGGGGAGCGGTAGCTCATGAGCGCTCACCGCCGAGCGGACACCCGGTTGCCCGCTGACAGCGGGCTTCGTACGCCAGGAAGTACGGACGCACGAGCGCGATGTCGTTGACGATCGGGACGGCTGGCGGTCGCCAGCGGGACGGTGGGCACCAGCTCCGGGTCGGCATCGGAGAAGCTGCGGAACTGTCCTTCTGCCTGGACAATCCCGCTGGGCTGATGAGCCACCGCAGAAGCTGGTCGAACGCTTCGCGAAGGTAGTAGCGCATGGTTGCAGCTCCCTATGGCTGCGGGTCCGCTCTCTGCACAGGAGGCGCAGGGGGACCCTCGTTGAAGACGAGGGTCCACGCGACGGTGGCTTGACCGTCGGTGTGGAGCCCGAACTGGTCGCCTTGCTCCAGCGCAGCCAGCAGGGCCAGCCAGACGGTCGGCGTTGGCGAGCTGGGTGGCGTCACCTCGACTCGGACGTACTCGCGATCGCACTTGAGGTGTGGTTCCAGGCCGAGAGCGGAGAGTCGCGCTGCGATCGAACGCGCTCGAACGATGGATTGAGGCATGGCGATCCTCCGCCACGAGCCGGTCACGTGGAGTAAAGCTAGTTAACTAGATTAGACCTAGTGGACTAGATTTTCCACATGCCTGAGCAGCCGCCCTACCTCCGCATCGCCGACCTGTTCCGGCAGCGCATCGCTGACGGCGACTGGACATCCGGCGACCGGCTTCCCTCCCGCTCCGCCTTGGGCGCTGAATACGGCGTCGGCGAGAACGTCATCCGCAGAGCTCAGGAACTGTTGATCTCCCAGGGCTTGCTGGAGGGCCGTGCGGGCTCGGGTACGTATGTTGCGGAGCCTCGCCGGCGTATGCGTATGGTCCGCTCCCTCAGCCGCGAACGTCGGGGCGGCTCACCGTTCCGCGCGGACATGGCGGCTCTCGGCCGGAACGGGACGTGGGAGCACCAGACGGATGCGAAGGTGCCAGCTCCGCTGGACATCGCAGCCCGACTCGGCATCGCTGTGGGTGACTTGTGTGTCCGCACGCGGTACGAGTTCCTGTCGGACAGCAAGCCGGTTCAGCTGTCGACCAGTTGGGAGCCGTTTGCCCTGACGGGTGGCACGATCGTCGTCCTCCCTGAGGGAGGCCCTTACGCCGGTCGTGGCGTCGTCGAGCGCATGGCCGCCATCGATGTCCAGATCAGCCACGCGGTCGAACAGCCCGAGCCCGGCCACGCCACAGCCGAAGAGGCTCAACTCCTCGGCCTGCAGCGCGGATCACTGGTCACCCGTATTCAGCGCACCTATTACAAAGACGACGGCCGCCCGGTCGAGACCGCCGACATCATCGTCCCAGCGGCCCATGCCGAGATCGTCTATGAGGTGCAGATCAGTTCTGAGGAGTGATGCGGCGGTGAGCAAGGCCAAGGCTTACGGCTGGCCCGGGTAGGTAGCTTACCGTGCGAGAGTTTACCCAATCGAACAGCTGCATAGCAGCTCCCGCCCTACCCGCCTGCTAACTGGTGTGCGGCTCCTACCGTGCCTCTCGCGCCCTCGATGGGGTCTTCCCGGGCGTACCTGGCTAGCGCCGATGGGGGACGGCATATGGACTTGCATCCGGGGCTGTCACCCTCAGTTTTTAGTCGCCGTGCAGAATTCTCCTAGATATTTCGCGACTCCGCTCCGAAATCCTTTTCAGTCGAGGCGTGCTTACGTGGAATTTTCGATGGACTCGTTGACTGAACAGCAAAAATGTCGGCTGCATGTCGAGAAGATTTCTCCCTAGAGGGTCCTCAAGGACTTCGGTTCTGATAATCTGAACGTCTGTAACGGAAGCGGGCATTCTTGTCACCCTCAGATCTTCTACGCCTCCTTCGGTGATGAATCGCAGGGTCAATTTTTGATTCTCCCCGATTCTGCCCGAACGGACGGCGATTTTCTTTCCGCTCCAGGTGGCCAGATGGCGAGCGCGTTGCCGCGGAAGCTCCGCTCCATCTAGCTCCACATCGCAATGGAGAAATGTTGAATCGGCGGTTTCGAATGTTATTGAGCCCTCGCCAGTATCATCCGCTATCTCGGAGTGGGCATTAAATGCAAAGGCCACGAGGTGCGGTTCTTGCACGGGCACGCCATTGAGCCTCGTCGTTATGTGACCCTCCGAGGCGCCAGGAGCGATGTCATCTAGCGGCAGAAATTTCCTGATCACCAACACTTGGGCCTCGACGCGGCCCGGCGTAGGCCAGTCCTCGACCCTCTCGAAGATCATCGATCGGAAGTGTGCATTCAGGCGGATTCCATCGCCCTTCGGTTTCAAGCGACCGAAGGTTTCCACCCCGGCAATGCGCCCGCTTACCTCAATTCCACGCTCGTCGACGGGCCCATTGAGAATCCCGGAAAGAGTGACTTCATCTCCCGGATTCATGAGAAACGGCTTTATGCGCAAACGGCCATCTCCGAGTTCAAAAGGATTATCCCCAAAGAATTCAGAGATCGACCCTCGGTTGACCTTCATCGAGCCGCCCATGAAGTTGCAGTGACTCCCGAAGCGGATTGTTAGAGGACTCGAAAAGTCGCTCTCGGCTATAGGAGCCCGGCCTGTATTGGCAAGCCTGAGTTCGAATACCATAGGCATTACCAGGCGCTGGCCGGTTGGCTCTAAGTTGACGCTGATTGGCCCGCTGATCAGGTTATCTATCGCTTCTTCGCCACGCTCAAGTGTTAGTAGTTCATAGTAAGCTGTATAGTGGATTCTCTTGAACGTACCCCCTCGTTTTTGCCATATCAGAGCAACCCAGGACACGGCGAGCGCCGCTAGGGCGAGAACGGTTCCTACCGCGAATTCCACGAACTTCCCTCCTGCGGCTGCGATGGCCATCATGCGATTTAAGCCAGCGAGCGAGGTCAGCGGATGTGAACCGGTGGAAACGAGCCGGTACGCGACCGACGCCCTGGCGGAGCCGATACTCAGAGGTGTTACGACTCACCGGTCATGCTTGGCTCTCCTGCTTCGGCAGGTAGCGCATGAAAACCACGTCGCCAACCTGCCGAACCTCGGCGAGCGACATGCGCCGAGTGGTGGCCCACGGGTAGTTCGCCGGGTTGAGAAAACGGGGGGCGTCGGCCTGGCCGACGATGAGAGGGGCTATGACGAGGTGGATTTCATCCGCGAGGTGTTGGGAGAGGAAGGCGGTGTGGACCTGGCTGCCGCCTTCGACCAGCAGCCGACCGATTCCGCGGTTGCCGAGATCGTCAAGCAGCGCGCCGAAGTCCAGTTCCTCTCCTGTTGAGACCACGTCCGCGAGCTTGCCGAGGCGTGCGCGGAGCCCTTCCGCTGCGGCGTCCGTCGTGTAGGCGACCTTGTCCCCGCCGTGGTGCCAGAATTTCAGGTCTTCGCTGAGGTCACCGGTCTTGGTCACCGTCGCCTTGAGGGGATACGCGGGCTTTCCGGCCGCCTCGCGGGCCGCTCGGCGTTCTTCGCTGTTCACCAGTAGCCGCGGGTTGTCCGCCCGCATCGTGCTGGCCCCGATGAGAATGGCATCGGAGTCGGCGCGGACCTGGTCGACGCGGTCGAAGTCCTCGGCGTTACTCAGCAGCAGGCGCGACGGGCTGGTGTCGTCAATGTAACCGTCTATCGAGGTTGCGACCTTGAGCACGACATAGGGGCGGGGCACTGGCATCTCCTAAGAGCCTTGCGGTGTGAAGGACGGCAGTAGGTCACGCCTGCTTGAGCACGGCGTCCCTCATGGCGTCTCGGAACTCGTTCACGGTGGTCACGGTATGCCACTTCCCCAGATCAGCATCCAGACGCGCGAGCTCGCGAGTGATGCGGCCGGAGCCGGTCTCTATGCCGATGCGGAGGGCTTGCATACCCGCTCGCCCAGCTTCTTCGGCTTCGCCGGCTCCGGCGAGGGCCACGGCCTGGCGGGCGAGATGTACGCCTCGTTCCCGGTGGTAGTCGGCAGGCAGGTTGCTAAGGGCACGACCGAAGCTCTCGGCGGCAGCCCGGAACTGGCCGAGCGTGTTGAGGCTCCGGGCGCGCTGGGCCTCGATGTACGTCGCGTCCAGCCAGATCCCCAACGGCGATTCCGGGTCCGGGTCCATGGCTTCGCGTAGATCGTGGGCGTGGTCGTATGCGCGCTTACAGGCATCTGCATCGCCTTGCAGCGCATGCGCGTGAGCACCGTAGGTTGCAGACACTGCCGCGAGTCGGCTGCCCGGGGCTGCGTGCCGCTCAGCGGCTTCAGCCACGTCCAACGCGTCAATCGGATCGTGCATGTCGCCGGCGAGCTGACTGCGGCGAGCGAGGATGAACGTGGTCAGTTGGGCATCACCGGTCAGGTGGGATATTTCCAGCGCTTCGCGCATCCAATGCTGGGCGGCACGGAAGTCGCGTGTGTCTTGATGGAGCCAGCCGGCGAGCTCCGCGTATCGAGCGTTGAGCTGGAGGAGGCGGCTGCGGTCCTCGCCGCGCAATTCTCGCCGTAGGGACTTCATCGCAGCGAGCTGGCGCTCAACGATGGGGATGCTTTGGTACGGCCCGAACAGCTTGTCGCTGTCGATGAGGACACGATGAGTGGCTTCCAAATGCTCGATCGCATTCGCGCCCGACAACTTCCCCGGTGTTGGCGGGGCTGCGACGGCGGGAAGGTCTGAGAACGCCGATGCCGCAGCCGCCGTCCCCAGGGTGCCGAGCAGCGCACGGCGCGAGATCGACACGAAGATGATCCTTCCGTCGTCGGTGCGGGCAGGGACGGAAATCCCCTCCGACGACGTTGCCTCGCCCGCTGAGCTGTCCTCCAGAAGGACAGAGCGGTTGGACACATCAGGGCCCTGATAGGACACATGGTCACGGGGCTGGTCACGTGTCTCATGGCTTGGTGAAGCTGCGGCTTGAATGCGCCTGTACTTGCGAATCAGTGCGCCTTCGGCGCGAAGTTCATGGTCGTAGGCCGTCACCAGGTCGGCCGAGGCGGCTTGGTCCCCGCGCTCGACTCGGGCCATGTAGCTGGGGCTGTAGTTGATCCGGGCGCTCAGTTTGCCGAGCGAGCGGCCCCGATGGTTGCGCCACTCGCGCATCTCCGCGCCCAACTCGTGCTGAGGCCCTGCCTCCGGCGTCAGCGCTTTGGGCTTCTGTCCCACAGCGACTCCCCCTTGTGTCCTTCGTGGCAGCTCCATCGAGGCCACATGGACAGTCTTTTGACGGCCCGCCAGCAGCCGTACAACAGATGCACAAGCAGCACACAGCCTATCGACGCTGAGTGCTCACCGCAGCGACAAGGACGGGAGGAGGGGAGGTGAGGATGCTACGAGTCGGCGCGGTCGGCCTGTTGCTCTTCGAGGGTCTGGAGCCGTTTGAACAACTCCGAGACCTGTGCCTTGAGTTCGGCGAACTGTTCAGCAGTGACCGGCGAAGCAGTGGGGCTGTACGGCGACTCGGGGTCGTAGGCGAAGCTCCCGCGCCCCGTTGTGAAGATCCACCCTTCACTGCGGAGGAGGCTGAGGGACTTCTGAACCGTCACCGGAACGAAGCCGGACTCTTCGGCCAGCTTCCGCACGGAAGGCAATTTTTCCCCGGGCGCGATCGCACCGCTCTTGATCCGTTCCCGCAGGTCATCGGCTAGTTGCTCGAAGGGTGCTCTGGGGTCGTTCTCAGCTCTCGTCACACCCCGAGCCTACCCACCGCTAACACGTACCAGCACAGAAACCGCCCCAAGGGGCTTGCGTAATGAAACGTGACAGCACAAGATGTCACGTGTTGGACCGCCCGGAGGGCTCGGTGAAAGGGGCCCGGAGGAAGCGGCCGTTCTTTGAGAACTCAACAGTGTGTTCAAGCCGAGTGATTTTGGTCCGCGATGCCGCCTGAGCTGCGGCGTCGCGGGTCATGACCACTCGTCTGAGACGAGCGGCTCGCGGCCAGGGGGTTCCTGGCTCCCCGACTCGGAAGGAGAACGATCATGTTGCTCGCCATTGGAGACGTCGTCCGCGACCGCCAGGACGACGCTCTGGGCACGGTCGCCGGCATGGCCTCCGGGGTTGTGCTGTTGCGGCTCAACGACACGGTTCGCCCGGTGCCCTCGGCGAACGTCGAGATGGTGGCGCGTGCGGTCAAGCCACGGACGCCGACGCTGGACGTCGCCAACCTCTGCTTCATCGCGGTCGGGCTGGTCATCGGCGTCCTGATGGGCACCGCAGTCGCTCAGCTCGGCGGAGGCACGTTCCTCATCGCGTCGGTCACCTTCACCTCCACCGTGACCGTGATCTCCGGGCTGACCGGCTTTTTTCTGCGCCCTCGGCGCATGCGCGTCTGACCTGCACGCGCTCTGCAGCAGCTGACGGCGGCACTCCCGACCAAGTAGCGCCCGCCGTCGCTGTCTCCCTATCCCAACCAGGAAGCAGGAGTCCGGATCATGACCATGAAGTCCTTCATCGCCGGCCATGAGGTCGTCACCGAGAACGACGCCTTGGAGCTGGCGCTCGGCACGCCGCTGGAGCTGTGGCTCGGCGTCGCAGACGAGAGCGCCGAGGAGCGCGCGGCTCGCCTGGACGCGGCGCGCGACATCCTTGCCGAAGAGCCTGAGCTGTACGACCGAGTCACGGCGCTCATCGCCGAGGGACTGGCATCGATGGTCTCGGGTCCGTCGACCGTCCGCTCTGTCGGTGCGCTGCTGGGCGGTGAGGCAGCTTGAGCCCGTCTCCTGAACCGGACCGGGCGGGAGCGGGGTCTCGGCTCTCCACCATGAGCGCGAGCCAGATCCGTTCCGCCGAGCGAACGCTGTCGGCCGGCACGTGGAGCATCACCTTCGGCGCGATCCTCTACTCCGTTCTGACCGTCACGCCGCTCGTTCGCAGCGTGACCCCGGAGGGGTGGGAGCCGACGGCGCCGGTACTGCCGTTGGTGGTCGACGCGGCGGTCGTGATCGTCGTACGTCTCGACTCCACCGTTGCCCGCCTCGGCGGCTCCGCCGGACCCTGGCCGACCGTGCTGCGCTGGCTGACCGGCGTCATGACCCTCGCCCTCAACATCGGCGACTCGGCGCTTCACGGCGACCTGGTCGGCGTGGTTGTTCACGCGGTCGCGCCAACCCTGCTGATCGTCACCGCCGAGGCAGGGCTGGCCTACCGGCGCGCGATCGCTGCGGCGCTTGAACGCATCGAGCGTGAGCAGCGTGAACAGGCCGAGCGCGCAAGAGCCGAGCGCGATGAACAGGCGCGTCTGGCGCGTGAGGAGCGTGAACAGCAGCGCGAAGCTGCCGAGCGCCGTGAGCAGGAGGCCCGTGAGCACGCCGCCCAGTTGGAACAGCAGCGCGCCGAGCGGGAAGCTGCCGAGCGTCGCGAGCAGCGTGAGCACGAAGAGCGGCTTCGCCGCTTGGAAGCGGAGCGCGAAGAGCGCGAGCGGCGTGAACAGCGAGAGTTCGAGCGGGCCCGCGAGGCGCGCGAACGGGCCGACCGCGAGCGCCGTGAACAGCCCAAGCAACAGCGCTCCGTTCATGAACACGCAGGGCACGCCACCCGTGAACGCCAGCCACAGCCCCGCCCAGCGGACAAGCAGCCATCGCCGAAGCCCGGCGCTGCGCCCGCAAAGCTGAGCGAAGAGGAGGCCCTGGAGGCCATCCGTACCGCCGACCCGGATCACACCGTGCGACAGCTCGCCGAGCGCACCGGCTGGTCCGTCGGCTGGATCAGCGCGCGCATGCGTGAGCTGCAACGCGCTTAGAGCCTGACACGGAGCCGCACGGCCACCAGCAGGTCGAAATGTTCGCCCCGCCTCGCTCCATCGCCGCTACTGACGGGGCAACGTCACCTGAAAGTCATTCCCAACGCTGACCGCACGGTGTTCGCTGGTCACCGTTGCACGTCGGTCTCTCATCTGTCCGGCCTGCAACCGGCAGTCGGAGATCCGACCAGCAGGGGCCAGGGCGCCCACCTTCCACAGCAGCGTCCTGGCCCCGCTCCCTCCCACTCATGGAAGGAAATGTCAGTGAACCACGAGGACGAGAACGAGCTGTTCCAACGGCTCGAATCGGAGATGGCAGAGGGGGAGTCGGGCACAGTGCTCGACTTCCGCAAGGAGTCGCCGCACGCCTCCGCCTCGGCGGAGTCCGCGTCCGAAGCGGAGGACCCGTCGGCCCGTGTGATGGTCGACTCGCCCGGTGCCTCCTCGGCTCCCGGCTTCATCGACCGCGTACGGGACGCGAAGCGGCGCCCGGTCCTGCCGCAGTGGGTGAAGTCGAAGCCGGACTTCATGGCGTCGGCTGGCTGGGCAGCCGGATATGCGGGGCACACGGTTGCGTATCACGGGATCCGTACGCCCTGGTACGCGCTGCGGCTGACCTTGCAGGCACCGAGCGGAGCGGCGAAGTTCGTCAGCGGTTCGCTGCGATGGATGGCCGACCGTGAGGGTGACCCGTTGCGCGCGGCTGCGGCCCGCCGTGAAGACGTTGGCGAGTATCTGAAGCTTTCCCGCCAGCGTGACCGCCGCGTGCGTTGGCGCACGGTCGTCGGCGTCGTCGCCTCCGTGATCGGTCTGTCGTCGGCGCTGGCCTCGTACGTGCTGGCTCCGGGCTGGCTGCTGGCTCTCTCCGGCGCGGCGGTCACGCTCGCGCTGGGCTGGCTGGGGCAGCCTGCTGATGACCCGGTCATCCACCGTGCGGTGGAGCTGCCGAAGAGGCAGAAGCTCACCAGCGACATCGTGCTCCGGGCACTGGCCGCGCTCAGCATCTCCCAGATCAACCAGACCCTCGCCAAGGGCGGCGACCCGCTGGCGTTCACGGCGCCCATCACCCGGGATGGCCCCGGTTGGCTCGCCGAGGGGGACCTGCCCTACGGCGTGACCGTCGCCGACGTGATGGACCGCCGCGAACGGCTGGCCTCCGGCCTGCGCCGTCCGCTCGGCTGTGTGTGGCCCGAACCAGTCCCGGACGAACACACTGGGCGGCTGCGGCTGTGGGTGGGCGATCAGGACATGTCCAGGGCCAAGCAACCGGCCTGGCCGCTGGCCAAGTCCGGCAGCGTCGACCTGTTCAAGCCCGTCGCCTGGGGCACCGACCAGCGCGGCCGATGGGTCGAGATCACGCTGATGTTCATCGCCGGCGTCATCGGCGCGATCCCCCGGATGGGCAAGACCTTCCTGTTGCGGCTGCTGCTGCTCATCGCGGCCCTCGACCCGCGCGCCGAGGTGCACAGCTACGACCTGAAGGGGACCGGCGACCTGGACCCGGTCGGCGAGGCCGTCTCCCACCGGCACCGGGCGGGGGATGAAGAAGAGGACATCCTCTACGGCCTGCACAGCATGCGCGAGGTGCAGGCGGAGCTGCGGCGTCGAGCGAAGGTCATCCGGGAGCTGCCGCGAGACATCTGCCCCGAGTCCAAGGTCACCTCAGAGCTGGCCTCGAAGAAGTCGCTTGGGCTGCATCCGATCGTGATCGGGGTGGACGAGTGCCAAAAGTGGTTCGAGCACTCCAAGCACGGCAAGGAGCTGGAGGAGATCTGCACCGACATCGTCAAGCGCGGCCCCGCCGTGGGCATCGTGCTGCTGCTGGCCACCCAGCGGCCCGACGATGACAGCCTGCCGAAGGGCATCTCCGCGAACGCCTCGGCCCGTTGGTGCCTCAAGGTCATGTCCCACACCGAGAACGACATGGTGCTGGGTACCGGCGCCTACAAGCGCGGGGTGCGCGCCACCACGTTCGCGTGGGGAGAGAAGGGCATCTGCTACTTCCTCGGCGAAGGAGCCGACGCCCGCGTCGTCCGCTCCATCGAGGTCGACGCCGTCCTCGCCGAAGCCATCGGCGCACGTGCCCGCAAGCTGCGCCAGGACGCCGGCCTGTTGACCGGCTACGCCCTCGGCGAGGAGCCGCAAACCGACTCGGCCGCCTCCTTCGACCTGCTGGCCGACATCCTGGCCGTCATGCCTGCCGAGGAACCGAAGGCATGGAACGAGGTCATCGCCTCTCGGCTGGCAGAGCTGCGCCCGGACGCGTACGGCGAGTGGGGAGCCGAGCAGTTGACCGCCGCGCTCAAGCCCTACGGCATCCGCACCGGCCAGATCTGGGGCACGACCGACGACGGCAAGGGCGCCAACCGGCGAGGCATCAAGCGCGCCGACATCCTCAATGCAGTCGCTCACCGTGACGGAAACAGCGACGCTGCCTAGCCCATCACGCCGCTAGACCTAGCAACCACCCCGCTAGGTCTAGCGGCCCCGCTAGCGCACCAAACCCCCTCTTATCAGGCCACTAGCTTCTAGCGGCCTCACCCCAGCACGCCCTGAAACCGGCCCGTGGAGGGCTTCATGACCGACATCCTGGCCGCTATACCCGGCCTCCTCTTCCTCACTCTCTGTTACATCGCGCTGTGCGCGATCTCCCCGTTCGGCACCTGCCGCAAGTGCCGAGGCTTCGGCTTCCACCTCAAGACCAACCGGCGCGGACAGCTCCGGCGCGGCAAGGACTGCCGCCGCTGCGACGGCTACGGCAAGCGCATCCGCCTCGGCCGCTGGCTCTACAACCGCGCCGCCCGACTCCACGACCAAGGCACCCGATAACCCGCAGAAAGGCCCATGCCATGACCCTGACCGTTTCAGTTGTGCTCGTCCTCGGCGTCCTGGTCGCCGTCGCGCTGAAGTTCCGTGCCATCGGCGTCGGCGCCTTCATCCTCGTCGCGCTCTTCGGCTTCAGCCTCTCCGAGACCGACGCGGCCCCCACCATCACCCAGTTCATCGGCGCCCTCAGCGACACCGTCGCGGACATCGGCAACTGACCAGAACGGAGAACGCTTTGAACGCAATAGCACCCCGCCCGCAGCGCATCTCACTCATGGCCGTCGGCGAGCTGCGCGACGCATTCACGGCCCTCGAACGCGGCGACCGTGGCACTGCCGTCGCCAGCCTCATGGCCATCGACACCGAGTCCTGGCAGGCCATCGAGCGGCGGCTGGCCACCCTCGGCGGAAGCGTCACCGACCTGCTCAGCGCCCTCGAAATCGAGTCGTGAGCCCTACCCGAGCAAGCGAGGGAGAAGAGAAGTGACACCCGATCCCAACGTCGCCGCATGCCCGTCGCCCGAGGTCGCCTACGCGAGCGCGCCCCGGGTGATCCGCGAACTCTCGTGGGTGGCAGGCGCAGCAGCCGACAAGGAATTCGGCGTACCCATGGGACGCGAATTCTGGCTCCGTAAGGCCGCCCTGCTCGACCGCATCGCTCTCAGCGAGGCCGAGACGTACACGCCCGAAGTCGCTGCCGCAGCAATCGAGACGGCCGAAGAGGCTGCCGGACGGCTCGCCGACTTCGACCACACCCACTACACGACGCGCGGCCCCATCAAGCCGCTGCTGAACCCGCCCGGCCGGTCCTACCGGCCGTACGTCCGCCAGGAGTACCTGGCCTGGCTCAAGGCCCGTACCGACTCCTAGCTACGCCCGGAGGCGGCGGCACTCCCGACCAAGGTCGCCCGCCGCCTCCGGTCTCCCTATCCCAACCAGGAAACAGGAGGGCACCAGCATGCCATCTGAGCCCGTGGACGTGCCGTACAGCAATGTGCGCGCATTGTTCGATCAGTCCGAAAACAGTGGTCCGCCGAGCGATGTGGAAGCCGAGGCCGCAGTGCTCGGCGCGATGATGCTCCGCGCCGAGGTCATAACCGACGTGATCGAAATCCTGAGCCCGGAGGACTACTACAGGCCCGCTCACGAGACGATCCACCGCGCCATCCTCGTCCAGCACGACGAGGGACGGCCGGTCGACCCGATCACCCTCACTCACCACCTGGACCGCCTCGGCGAGCTGCGCCGTGTCGGTGGCCCCGGCTACGTCCAGTCCCTCGTCCAAGCGGTGCCCACAGCCGCGAACGCCGGATACTACGCCGAGATCGTTCACGAACTGGCCGAGCGACGCCGCCTCATCGAGGCCGGTACGCGCCTCGTGCAAGCCGCATCCACTCCGGACGCCTCAGCGGCCGAAGTACGGGAAGCACTCGCCCTCAGTGACGAGAAACGGCCGGACACCTGGCAGGAACCCATCCCACTCAACACCCGCCCGACGCTCCCACCCTTCCCGCTGCACACATTCCCCGGCTGGCTAGGCGAGTTCGCTGCCGGCATCGCCGAGGAGACGCAGACACCCGTCGATATGGCCGGCTCCCTGGCTCTGTCCGTCCTGGCGACTGCTGCCGGTGGTCGCTGTGTCGTGCAGGTGCGTGGCCGGTGGCGCGAGCCGACCAACCTGTACGTGGTCGTCGCGCTTCCCCCTGCCAACCGCAAGAGCGCCGTCTTCTCTGCGATGACCGGACCGCTCTACGAAGCGGAAAAGTCGCTCGCCGAGGAGATGGCCGGACGCATCGTTGAGGCAGAGCTGACGCGGAAGATGGCGCAGGAAGCAGCCGACAAGGCTGCTGCTCGCGCGGCGACGGCCGAGGGCCCTGAGCGTGACTCGCTCGTCGCCGAGGCAATTGGCCTGGCTCAGCAAGCCGAAGAGCTCACCGTGCCCGCACGGCCCCGACTGCTGGCCGACGACTCCACTCCGGAAACGGTCACCTCCCTCATGGCCGAGCAGGGCGGGCGCCTGGCCGTCATGTCCGCCGAGGGCGGCATCTTCGACATCATCGCCGGCCGCTACTCCGGCACCCCCAACATGGAAGTCTTCCTCAAGGGGCACGCTGGCGACCGGCTGCGCGTCGACCGCCGCTCCCGCGAGGAATCCATCGAAGCGCCCGCCCTCACCATGGGCTTGGCCGTACAGCCGACCGTCCTGGAGGACATCGGCAAGCACCGCGGATTCGACGGGCGCGGACTATTGGCCCGCTTCCTCTACTCCATGCCGGAATCCCTGGTCGGCTACCGGGACAGCGACCCCGACCCGGTGCCGGACACTGTCGCTGCTCGATACGAGCGCAACATCGTCGCGCTGACGCTCTCCCTGGCGGACTGGATGGACCCGGTCGTCCTCCAGCTCACCCCGGCGGCCGACAAGGCGCTGAAGAGCTACCAGGAAGAGTTGGAGATCCAGCTCCGCCCCAAGGGCGGCAAGCTGGGCCATCTCCAGAAGTGGGCGGGCAAGCTGGTGGGCGCCATTGCTCGCATCGCCGGACTGCTGCACCTGGCCGCGCACCTGCACGACGGGTACGGCAAGCCGATCGATGACGCCACCATGCTGGCTGCCATCGAGATCGGCGAATACTTCGCCGACCACGCCCTGAACGTCTTCGACCTCATGGGAGCCGACGCAGCTCAGTCGCGGGCCAGGACGCTACTGGAGGTGCTGGCCGCGAACGGCTGGGAGACGGTCAGCCGCCGCGACCTGTTCGCCAAGCTCTCCCGCTCGGAGTTCCCCACGGTCGCCGACATGGAGCCGGCCGTCGCCCTGCTGGAGGAACACGGCTACCTGCGTACCCACACACCGCCCCGGAACGGGAAGCGTGGCCGTCCGCCAGCTCCGCGCTACCTCATCCACCCCCAGGTTCGGGAGGGGCTGGCATGACCACACGCACGCCCACGCGCGCCGCCGCTTGGCCGCACAAACCGCAGAAACAACAGAAACCCCACGCCATGCGCGCTGACCAGCAGCGCAGCACCCTCGGCACCGCGTTGGGCCAGCCGCCGCAGAAAGCAGCGGAGCTGCCGCACAAATGCCCGTGTGCCGCTGGCACCAGGATGCGCGGCTCGTCCGACGCCTATTTCTGCGGCGCTTCCGGCTCTTTCTGCGGCACCTACCCGGTCAGCCACGACACCCCAGGTCAGGAGGCAAGCTCACAGGTTTTTGCGAATTCTGCGGTTTCTGCGACGGACCGTCGTACCGCCAAGGCTGAAGGGAGCACCGTGCGGCACATCTTGAGCGCTCGCGATCACGGCGACACCGACCCCACTCTCGCGTTGCTCTCGGTCGAGGAGGCTGCTCGTCGGCTCGGCATCGGCCGAACCGTCTGCTACCGGCTCATCAGCTCTGGAGAGCTGGAGTCGGTCACGGTCGGCCGCCTCCGCCGCATTCCCGCCGACGCTGTGCCCGAGTACGTCGCACGGCTCCGCACGACCACCCGTACCGCTGCCTGAAGGGGGAGAACACCATGGGAGACGAGAAGAAGCGCCGCACCCGCCAGCCCAACGGCCGCTCTTCCATCTACCGGGGGAAAGACGGGAAGTGGCACGGCCGCGTCACTGTTGGCGTACGCGACGACGGCAAGCCGGATCGCCGCCATGTGGAGCGGAAGACACGAGCGGAGGTCACCCAGGCTGTCCGGGCGCTGGAGAAGCAGCGGGACTCCCACACCGTGCGCAAGCCCGGTAGGTCCTGGACCGTCGAGAGCTGGCTCATGCACTGGGTGGAGAACATCGCTCCGCTGGGTGTCGGTGAGAACACCATGGTCGGGTACGGCGTGGCGGTACGCGTTCACCTCGTGCCCGGTCTCGGAGCGCACCGCCTGGACAAGCTCAGCCCGGAGCACATCGAGCGCTTCTACGCCAAGATGCAGGCCAACGGCAGCAAGCCCGCCACGGCCCACCAGGTGCACCGAACGTTCCGTACTGCGCTGAACGAGGCCGTTCGACGCGGCCACCTCGGCAAGAATCCGGTGAGCCTCGCCAAGGCTCCTCGGGTCAACGAGGAGGAGATCGAGCCGTACACGGTGGAGGAGGTCCGCCGCATCCTCCGTGCGGCAGAGCAGCGCCGGAACTCAGCGCGCTGGGCCGTCGCCCTGGCGCTGGGGCTACGGCAGGGGGAGGCCCTGGGCCTCCAGTGGACGGACGTGGACCTGTCTAACGGTGTCCTGTGGGTCCGCCGCAGTCGGCGACGCCCCCGCTACGCGCACGGCTGCGGCGACACGTGCGGCCGAAAGGCCGGCTACTGCCCCCAGCGTCGCCGGACCAACCCGGAGACGGCCGACACCAAGTCGCGCGCCGGTCGACGCGCCATAGGGCTGCCTCCACAGCTTGTGGAGCTGCTACGCACCCACCGGGTGAAGCAAGACGCCGAACGGGCTTCGGCAGGAGCTGACTGGCACGACGAGGGATGGCTGTTCGCCACGCCGACCGGTCGGGGCACATCCACCCGAGTCGATTACGACGAATGGAAGAAGCTGCTACGAGACGCGAAGGTTCGAGACGGTCGCCTGCATGACGCCCGCCATACCGCGGCGACAGTGCTGCTGATCCTCGGCGTACCGGAGCGAGCCGTCATGGGCCTCATGGGCTGGTCGTCTACCTCCATGGCCGCGCGCTATCAGCACATGGTCGACACGGTGCGCAACAACATCGCCGCCCAGGTCGATGGGCTGATCTGGGAGCAGAATCCGAACGGGCCGGACGACGATGACGACGGCACTGCTGGAGCTCTCGTACCGGTTGGGTGAGTCGGTGGCCAAGGGGGCTGGCTAAAGGTGGCCAGCCCCTCGCCATCGGCTCAGATGCTCACCGTCGTTGCACGGCTTTCCTGTCAGCGGATTCTTCCTCGCCCGCGTCGCCAGGGAAGGAACTGAGCGAAGGCGTCCAACACCTGGCCCAAGCCGGGAAGCACCTGAGGCAAGTCCTCGGGGCGGGCCCGCCGCACGACCGTATGCGCGATCACGGTTACAACAACTAGTAACGTCACGACTACTACGAGGATTGTAAGCAGGACGTACACCACGGCGAGTGGTGGGAGAGACAGGAGTTCCGTCATGACACCTCCGGAGGCATGGAAAGAAGCCCTCCGGCGAGAGCCGAAGGGCTTAAGAGACGTGCATAGGGATTGGGAGGAGACACACTCCTCCCTCGGAAGTCGCACCGACCTTCAAGATCGCAGAGGGATTTGGTAGTGCTATCGACCCCTGCGCCGAGCTTCACACCGCCTTGGAGGGAGCCTCGTGGTCTCTGTGACCGCTCAACCTCGACCCGGGTGGTGTCTCTCTATGCGGTTGTGTCTGAAGGCCAGCGCTACCAAGGTAGCAGCACTCTGCGGTTGGGTCCGGGCTCCAGCCCGATATGGGCTCAAGCCAGGAGCTGCGCCGACAACAGCAACAACTGAGACGGAAACTGAGACGGACCACGACGAAGGGCCGGACCCCACCGGGGTCCGGCCCTTCATGCATCCTGCTCAGAGCGGTAGCGGTGGGATTTGAACCCACGGAGGAGTTGCCCCCTCACTCGCTTTCGAGGCGAGCTCCTTCGGCCGCTCGGACACGCTACCGAGAGGAACTCTAGCCCACGGAGGGCCCGGGGTCGAAATCGGTTCAGGGGCGGGTGGGCAAGGGGAGGTCAGGTGCGGAAGAAGGTGGTGAGGAGGGCGGCGCACTCGCGGGGGAGGACGCCGCCCACGACCTCCGGACGGTGGTTGAGGCGGCGGTCGCGGAGGGCGTCCCAGACGGAGCCGGCGGCCCCCGCCTTCGGGTCGAGGGCGCCGTAGACGACCCGCTCCACCCGCGACAGCACCGCCGCGCCCGCGCACATCGTGCAGGGCTCCAGGGTGACGACCAGGGTGCAGCCCGTCAGGCGCCAGTTGTCGCCCCGGTGCCGGGCCGCCTCGCGGAGGGCCAGGACCTCGGCGTGAGCGGTGGGATCCCCGTCTGCCTCGCGGGCGTTGCGGCCGGTGCCGAGCACGGTGCCGTCCGGGCCGAGTACGACGGCGCCGACCGGTACGTCGCCCGTCGCGGGAGCGCGCTCGGCCTCCGCGAGCGCCAGGCGCATGGGCTCGCGCCAGGGGTCGCGTACCGGGTCGTCCACCGGCGCGTGGGCCGGGCCGTGCGCCGGGTCGGCGTGGGAGGGGGCGGGGGAGGACGCGGCGCCGGCCGGCTCTCCGTCCTCGTCGTGCACGGGGCTCATGGAGTCAGTGTCTCCCCGGACCCGCGACGACTCCCCGTCGCGGGTCCGGCGTGCTGCTGGTGCCGTTTCGCGCGCGTGCGGCGCCCCTGCCGTGCCCCTGTCGCGTTCGACGTCCGTGCCGTACTCGGCGCCGGGACGGGACGCGAGCCGGGGTGCGGCGGCGGGCTCAGCGGACGGACTCCAGGACTTCCGTGCAGCCGAGGGCGTCGGCGACCTCGGCCAGCGCGTCCTCGGGGACGAGGGAGAGCAGCGCCTTGCCCCCCATGCCGAGGTCGCTCAGCAGCCCGGCGTCGCCCAGTGGCCCGGCGGGAGCCGTGTCGGCGTCCGTGGCGGCCGCGCGTTCGGCCTCCTCGTCGTCGTGTTCGGCACCCTCCGGTTCGCCCTCTTCCGTGCCGTCGAGGTCGACGAGTTGGTCGAGGGCCGAAGGGTCCTCCGGCTGGCGGCCCAGCAGTTCGTCCGAGAGCAGTATTTCGCCGTACGAGCTGCGCATCGCCGCAGCCGCGTTCGAGACGAACACGCGGGGGTCGTCCTCACCGTCGATGCGGACGACGCCGAACCATTCCCCCTCCTGCTCGATGCAGACCAGCACTGTCTCGTCGTCCGTTGTGGCCTCCCGGGCCAGGTCGGCCAGGTCGGCCAGGGTCTCCACGTCGTCAAGCTCTGTGTCGCTCGCTTCCCACCCGTCTTCGGTGCGCGCGAGCAGCGCGGCGAAATACACCGTGACTCTCCCACTGATTCAAGAGGTGCCCGAGTGCTGACGAGGACCGTGCCCCGCCCCATCGGGCATCGTGGCAGAAACCCGCGCCCCGCGAAGGGTCTTCGGCAGTGCGTCGCCGTGCTGTTTGCCCGACCGTTGCCCGAACGTTTCCCCGGGCCCTCGCCTGCGGCGACTCACTGTGACCCCTCGTGCACCTCGCGACGCGGGAACGGTCCCTCGCGACGCGGGCACGGCCCCTGCGACGCGGTGCTTCACCAGCGGAACGTACGCATCCGCAGCGCCTGGCGGCGCCTGCGGGCGGCGCGGGAGCGGCGCGGGTGGACGCGTTCGCGCAGCTCTTTCGCCTCGTTCAGCTCTCGGAGAAAACGGGCGCGACGGCGGAGCCGTTCCGCGTCGGTGCGGCCGGGTGCCGGGGTGGGGAGCGGCGCCCGCTTCGGCGCGTGTCCCGGTGTCTGGCTCGGCGTGTGTCCCGGTGTCTGGGTTTCTGCCTCTGTCATACGCACACCTCCGGTGTACTTGCCCACCTTCCCCGGTGCGCCGGGTGTACGCCAGTGCGCCCCGGCGGATGCCGGTGCCTACGGCGGGCGCGGGCGGGCCGGTCCTGGTACCGGCCGGGTGGGGGCGCACCGGCCTCGGATACTGTCGACGCATGCGGACCCACGTCGTCGACCATCCCTTGGTCGCGCACAAGCTCTCCACCCTGCGCGACGCGCGCACCGACTCACCCACCTTCCGCCGGCTGGCGGACGAGCTGGTGACGCTGCTCGCGTACGAGGCCACCCGCGACGTGCGCGTCGAGGAGGTCGCGATCACCACGCCGGTGACCGAGACCACCGGCGTGCAGCTCTCCCGCCCGCGCCCCCTGGTCGTCCCGATCATCCGCGCGGGTCTCGGGATGCTGGAGGGGATGGTGCGGCTGCTGCCGACGGCCGAGGTCGGCTTCCTCGGCATGATCCGCGACGAGGAGACCCTCCAGGCCTCGACGTACGCCAACCGCATGCCCGACGACCTCTCCGGCCGCCAGGTCTACGTCCTGGACCCGATGCTGGCCACCGGCGGCACGCTGGTGGCCGCGATCAAGGAACTCATCCGGCGCGGCGCCGACGACGTGACGGCGCTCTGCCTGCTGGCGGCCCCGGAGGGCGTGGCCGTCATGGAACGTGACCTGGCCGGTACGCCGGTGACCGTGGTGACCGCCTCGGTGGACGAGCGCCTCAACGAGCACGGCTTCATCGTCCCGGGGCTCGGCGACGCGGGCGACCGCATGTACGGAACCGTGGGCTGAACCCCGCGCGGCGAACCGCCCCGGCGGCGAACCGCCCCGGCGGCCCGCTGAGGGCGGGTCGCCTTCGGCAGGGTCAGCGGCAGGTGGCGGACGGGGGCGAGGGGGACGTCCCGGGGGCTGCCGGTCCGGCGAGCGCCGCGGTCGCGGCCTTCTTCGCCGTCAGCTTCGTGAACTCCTTGCCGAGGACGAGATCGACGTCCTTGCCGTCCCGCTCGTCGTAGCGGATCTCCTCGCCCTTCACCTGGGTGCCCAGCGCCTTCAGCCGGGCCACGCCCGTGGAGCCGGGAGCGCCGAGGAGGAGGGCCGGTTTGTCGACCTTCCGGTCGAGCTCGGCCGGCGCGTTGGCCACCTTGCCGATCGTGAAGCCGCGCTGCTTCAGCGCGTCGGCGGTGTCCCCGGCGAGGCCGCTGCGCGAGGTGGCGTTGAGGACGTTGACGGTGATGCTGCCGGGGTCGGGCAGGCGGGCGGAGTGGGCGCGGCTGTCGACCGCCGAGCCGTGCTCGTCCCGGCTTCCGGCCTTCTTGGCGCCGCCCTGGACTCCTCGGGCGGCGTCCGGTTGCCGGGAGGCGCAGTCGCTCTTCCCGGCGTGGTGACCGGCGGCGCGGGCGGGGGCGTCGGCGGTGAAGATGTCGACGAGCTGGAGAGTGCCCCACCCCAGGACGGCGACGGCCAGCACGGCTGCCGCCGAGGCGACCAGCGTCCTGCCCCGCCGTCGCGGCCGGCGCATACGCGGGTAGCGGTCACCCCTGATGCGGTACTTCCCACCCAGGCCGGGGGGAGTGAGCATGCTCATGTGCGCAGGGTAATGGCCAAAGGAAGACCTGCCTACTAGATGATCAGCGCCTCGTCGTCACGCACACCCGATCGAGGGACAAGCGCGTACGTCAGTCGAGTTCGAGGACGCGCGCGTGCAGCACCTGCCGCTGCTGGAGAGCGGCGCGGACGGCGCGGTGCAGGCCGTCCTCCAGGTAGAGGTCGCCCTGCCACTTGACGACGTGGGCGAACAGGTCGCCGTAGAACGTCGAGTCCTCGGCGAGGAGGGTTTCCAGGTCGAGCTGGCCCTTGGTGGTGACGAGCTGGTCAAGGCGCACCGGGCGCGGGGCCACGTCCGCCCACTGGCGGGTGCTCTCCCGGCCATGGTCGGGGTAGGGCCGCCCGTTTCCGATTCGCTTGAAGATCACACGGAAAGCCTACCGGGCCACCGGTACCGGGCGCAGCCTCGCGACCGTGGTGCAATCCGGATGATTGCCCTGTAAAGGGGGGACAAGTAGGGCGCAGGGGGTCGGTGACCCTGCCGTGCGCCTTTCTTGTCCACACCCTGTGGACGAGCGGGACGCGCCCGGCGGGACGCCGCCCCGCAGCACTGACGGACCAGCCGCGCGCCCTTGTACGGGCCACACGCCTCAGTGGTTCTGCCCGGCTCCGCAGCGCGCCCGGCTCACGCGTGCTGGTGACTCCGTGGCGGATGCCCTCGACCACCCCTCGGCGGCCAGGACGTCGGCCGACTCGGCCGGGATGCAGGTCGGGAACGGCAGGCCGTGCTCGGTCGGCTCGGACTTGGCGCTTCTCCAGCTCCCGGCCCGGCGCTCCCACGGGTGGTTCCGCAGTGTCGATGCGGCGCCAGCCGATGTGCAGGACCTCATCGTCTGCGTGTGTGCATGCTGGCGCATTGCAGGCGTGGCGTTCGTCGAGGCATGTGCCGTCCGCGATCCGAGGCACTACAGGGTGAACGTCGGCTGACACGGCACTTCCGGGCGCTCCGTCAGGAGGGAACGCCCCCGCGCGGGGCGGCTCGACGCGGAGGCACGGGGGCGCGGGGGCACGGTGGGGCCACAAGGTGGGGCTGTGGCGGCGCCGCGCGGAGGGGCCCTCCGGGGCGCCGGACGGGGGCCGGGGCACCTCGGGTCTCGACCGGCCGCGTGGCGGGTGCCTGGCGGAAGCTGGCGGACTTGGGTGGGGCCACGGGCACACGGGATGCGGCAGGCGTCCTCCAGGGCCCTGGGAGGGGGCTCGGGAACGGTGGGCGGGAGGGGCACGTTGGTAGCGTGTAGCGTCCGATACGGCCCGTGTGCCGTCCGTAGCGCCCTCCGTCGGTCTCCGGCCGGGAGGCGGCCCGACTCGCGCCCCTGATCAGGAGCCCCCGTGACCAACCTCGCCCTAGGACCCAGTTGGCTGGATCCGGACTTCCTGATCAACACCTTCGGACCCATCGGCCTCCTGGCCATCGTCTTCGCCGAGTCCGGCCTGCTGATCGGCTTCTTCCTGCCGGGCGACTCGCTGCTGTTCACGACGGGGCTGCTGATCGTCACGGGCCAGTTGGACATGCCGCTGTGGCTGATGTGCCTGCTGATCGTGCTCGCCGCCGTGCTCGGCGACCAGGCGGGGTACCTGTTCGGCAAGAAGGTCGGCCCCGCGCTGTTCAAGAGGCCGGACTCCCGCCTCTTCAAGCAGGAGAACGTCGAGAAGGCGCACGAGTTCTTCGAGAAGCACGGCCCCAAGTCGCTGGTGCTCGCCCGGTTCGTGCCGATCGTCCGTACGTTCACGCCGATCATCGCGGGCGTCAGTGGGATGCGGTACCGGTCCTTCGTCCTTTTCAACGTCATCGGCGGCACGCTGTGGGGCGCCGGGGTCACGCTGCTGGGCGCGGCGCTCGGTCAGGTCGACTTCGTCCACGAGCACATCGAGTTGATCCTCGTCGGCATCGTGCTGCTCTCGGTCGTGCCCATCGTGATCGAGTATCTGCGCAGCCGCCGTAAGGGCTCCGCGCAGGACGCCGACTCCTCGGCGGCCCCCTCCCACGACGAGACCCACCCCCCGACCCCGCCGGGCGCCGCCGGAGGCGGCCACGGCCTTGATCAGGGCCAGGGCCCCCATCAGAACCACGGTCCCGCTCCGGAGCCGGGCGCGCCGCATGGCGCCTACCCCCCGGGGCCTGGTGCTCCGCAGGGTGGCTACGGGCCCGGGCACGGCCGGCAGTACGGGGCTCCGCAGTACGGCTCACCTCAGTACGGCGCCCCGCAGGGGGGTCCCGGGGGACCGGCCGACCAGGGTGCACGGGGCACACAGGGCGCTCATGGGGGCGGCCCGAACGCTCCGGAGGCTTACGGTCCCCACGGTGCCACGGGTGCCCAGGGCGGGCCGGGCGGCTACGGCTTCCCGAGCACGTCGGGCGCGTACGGCAGGCCCGGCCACGGCGCGACCCACCATCCGGCCCCTGGAGCCCCGCAGGCTCATGGGGGTCCGCAGGCCCATGGAGGTCCGCAAGCCCATGGAGGCCCGCAGGCTCATGGGGGTCCGCAGGCCCATGGAGCCCCGCAGGCCCCTGGAGGTCCGCAAGCTCATGGAGGCCCGCAAGCCCATGGAGGCCCGCAGGTTTCCGGAGGCGGGGCAGGCCATGGGAGCGTCGGCTCGCCCTACGGTGACGGCGCCCCGGTGATGCCCTCGGGCCCGCACGGCGGTGCGGCCCCGCAGGCACCGTACGGCGACGGTGCGGCCGCGCACGGTCCGCAAGGCTTTCCCGGTGGCCCCGGTGGCCCCGGTGGCCCCGGTGGCCCCGGTGGCAGGGCCCAGGAGCCGTACGGCGATGAAGAGGGTCGGCCCACGGGGCAGGACGCCTCGACCGGAGCCCCGGATCCGTCCGACCCGCAGAACCGTCCGGGTCGGGGCCGCCACGCCCGCCGCTGAGCACTTCCAGGGCGGGCCGAGGCACTCCGGGGCGGGCCGGGCACGCGCGCTGCGCAGTGTCCTCGGTGCTGCGGAGCGGCCCCGGCGTTCCGCTGGTGAACGACCGGCACGGGTGCCCCGCGGCATCCTCGGCCGCGGGGCACCCGGCGGGGGTCAGTGGGCGGTCGGTGACGTCTCGCGTTCCTCTTGCGGGGACTGCTCCGCCGGGTCGGCGTCCCGCCCTCGCAGGGCCAGGCGGTGGGTCTGACCGGTGACGAGGGGGGAGAGGACGGCGAGGATGAGGACGTAGCCCGCGATGAAGGGGGCGAGGCGGTCGTCGAGACCGGCCGCGGCGGCCATCGTGGCGAGGATGAGGGCGAACTCCCCCCGGGCCAGCAGGGTGGTGGCCACATTGGCCGTGGGGCGTGGCCCGAAACCGTAGATGCGGGCGGCACCCATGCCGGCCAGCACGTTCGTCACCAGGGTGAGGGCGACCGCCGCAAGCACCGGGGCCAGCACCCGCGGCAGGTCGCCGGGATCGATGGACAGGCCGAAGCCGAAGAAGAAGAGGGCACCGAAGGCGTCCCGGAGCGGGTGCACCAGTTCGCGGATGCGGTCCCCCGAGGCCGTGTTGCCCAGCATGAGGCCGACCATGAAGGCGCCGATGGCGTCGGCGACACCGAACTCCTCCGCGATACCCGCGACCAGGACGGCGGCGCCCAGGAAGGAGATGACGAGGAGTTCGTTGTCCCGGGTGGCGAACAGTCTGCCGACGACGCGGGTGCCGAAGCGGGCCGCGAGTCCCAGCACCAGCAGGAAGGCGAAGGCCTTGGCGATCTCGGCGAGGGCGGTGCCGGCCTCGTCCGCGCCGGTCAGCACGGGCTGGAGCGCCGCCAGGTAGAGGGCGAGGAAGATGTCCTCGACGACGATGATGCCGAGGATGGGTTTGGTCTCGGGGTTGCCGAGCCGGCCGAGGTCGACGAGCGTCTTGGTGACGATCGCCGAGGAGGAGATGCCCAGCACTCCGGCGAGGACGAGCGCCTCCGAGGTGCCCCAGCCGACGGCGAAGCCGAATCCGAGGCCCGCGCCGACGTTGAGGGCGAGGTAGAGGCCGCCCGCGAGGGCCATCTTCCTCCCGCCGGCCTTGAGGTCGTCCATGTGGAATTCGAGGCCGAGGTAGAACAGCAGCAGGACGAGGCCGAGTGCGGAGAGCATCTCCAGCTCGTGCGGGTCCTCGACGAGCACATAGCCGGGGGTGTGCGGGCCGAGGAGGATCCCGGCCAGGATGAACAGGGGGATGGTCGGCAGTCCGATGCGGTTGCCGAGGCGGGCGAGGACGGCGGCGGCGACGAAGGCACCGCCCATGGCGAGCAGGGTGTCGGCATGGCCCATGGGTCACGCCCCCGGCGGTGCGGCAGTCATGCAGTGCCGGCAGTGCGAACTGTGCGAACTGTGCGAACTGTGCGAACTGTGCGGGCAGTGGTGGCGGTCGGGCGTCGGCAAGCTGATGGCTCCTCCTGGCGTCCGGCCTCTCGCCCATGCGTGAGCAAAGAGGGAGTCAAGAAAACGTTAATAGTTACTTTACCAAACCAATTCGGAGGCCCCCGGAGAGCACGAAAAGGGCGTGGGCCTCCGCGAACGGAGGCCCACGCCCGAGCATCAGGGCGGCTCTTCCAGCCAGGCGCGCGGAGGCTCAGTCACCGTCCTCCGCGCGGGCGCGCCGGTGCTGCAGCAGCAGCCGCCTGAGCCAGGGCCACGCCAGCAGTACGACGATGACCGTGTAGACGGTGACCGCGAAGGGCGTGTCGACGAGCCCGACGACGCTGCCGTCGCTGATCTGCAGCGCCCTGCGGAGCTGCTGCTCCGCGTTGGGGCCGAGGATCACGCCGATGATGGCGGGCAGCACGGGGAGCCCGTACCGCCGCATCATCAGGCCGATCAGGCCGATGATCAGCAGGATGACGAGGTCGATCGCCTCGCCGCCCACCGCGTAGGCACCGACGGCCGCGAAGAAGAGGATGCCCGCGTACAGGTAGGGCCGCGGGATGCGCAGCAGCTTGGACCAGACGGGGGCCAGCGGCAGGTTGAGGACCAGCAGCATCACCATGCCGACGAACAGCGAGGCGATCAGGCCCCACACCAACTCCGGTTCGCGTTCGAACAGCAGCGGACCCGGCTGGATGCCGTACTGCTGGAAGGCGGCGAGCATTACCGCGGCGACCGCGGTGGTCGGCAGCCCGAGCGTCAGCATGGACACGAGCGTGCCCGCGGCCGAGGCGGAGGAGGCGGACTCCGGTCCGGCCACGCCCTCGATGGCGCCCTTGCCGAACTCCTTCCGGTTCTTCGAGAGCCGCTTCTCGGTGATGTACGAGAGGAAGGTGGGGATCTCGGCGCCGCCGGCGGGGATCGCGCCGAAGGGGAAGCCGATGACCGGTCCGCGCAGCCACGGCTTCCAGGTGCGCCGCAACTCCTCGCGACCCAGCCAGGGGCGGCCGACGGGGAGGGACTCGCCGGTGCCGCGCCGCAGGTGGGCGGCCACCCACAGGGCCTCACCGATGGCGAAGAGACCGACGGCGACGATCACCACGTCGATGCCGTCGGACAGTTGGAGGCTGCCGAAGGTGAGCCGCTGCTGGCCGGTCATCTGGTCGAGGCCGACCAGCCCGATGGTCAGGCCGATCAGCAGGGAGGCGAAGCCGCGCACGCGGGAGGAGCCGAGGACGGAGGTGACGGCGATGAAGGCCAGCACCATGATGGCGAAGTAGTCGGGTGCTCCGATGTCCACGGCCAGGTGGGCGACGGTCGGCGCGAGGACGACCAGCAGGACCGTCCCGATCATGCCGCCCGCGAAGTGGCCGACGGCGGCAGCGGCCAACGCCTGCGAGCCGCGCCCGGACTTGGCCATCGGGTTGCCCTCGATGGCGGCGATCACGGCGGCGCTCTCACCCGGGGTGTTGAGCAGGATGGACGTGGTGGAGCCGCCGAACATGCCGCCGTAGTAGATCCCGGCGAACATGATGAAGGCCGCCGTCGGGTCGAGCCCGTAGGTGACGGGCAGCAGCAGGGCGACGGCCATGGCCGGGCCGATGCCGGGCAGCACGCCGATGGCGGTGCCCAGCAGGACGCCGGTGGCGGCCCACAGCAGGTTGAGCGGCGTGAGGGCGGTGCCGAAGCCGTCGATCAGGGAGTTGAGGGAGTCCATGGGTCACACCACCCCCATCAGCGGCCCGCCCGGCAGTTGCACGCCGAGCAGGATGTGGAAGACGGCGTAGGTGACGACCGAGAGACCGGCCGCGATCAGCGGGTCGCGGGTGAGGGCGTGGGTACGGCTGCCCAGCGCGTACGCCGAGCCCCAGAACAGCAGGGCGCCCGACACCGGGAAGCCGAGCGGGTCGATGAGGGCGGCGAAGGCCAGGAACACGCCCGCGAGCAGCGCGACCGTACGCCAGTCGCCGGGCTCGGCGAGGTCGATGTCCTCGCCGCCCTCGGCCTCGCCGCGTCCGCCTCGCAGCACGTCCACGGCCAGCAGGACGGCGACGGCCAGCAGCGCGGTGCCGACGATCAGCGGCACGGTGCGGGGGCCGACGGGGCCGCGTACGGAGGCGACGGTGTCCATGGTGAGCGCGTCGGTCAGGACGAGCACCCCGACGGCCAGGAGCAGCGTGCAGACGCCGAGTTCGGAGTAGGCGCGCAGTCCGGCGGGGCGTTCCTCGGAGGGAGCGGGCGGGGCGGGGGCGTCCGCGGGGCGTGGGGTCTCGGGTGTGCTCACCGGCCCAGCTCCTTCAGTACCGTGTCGACGCGTGCGTCCTCGTTCTTGAGGAAGCGGCCGTACTTGTCGCCGGGCAGCCAGGCGTCGTCCCAGCCGTTGGTGCGCAGTGACGTCTTCCACTCCTTCGAGTGGCGCAACTCGCGCATGAAGCGGATCAGTTTGTCGCGCTGGGTGCCGCTCAGGCCGGGCGGCGCCATGATGCCGCGCCAGTTGGTGAACTCCACGTCCAGGCCGGACTCCTGGAGGGTGGGCGCATCGAAGCCCTTGACCCGCTCGGAGCCGGTGACGGCGAGCAGCCGCAGTTCGCCCGACTCGATCTGGTCGCGGTACTCGCCGAGGCCGGAGACGCCGAACGTGACCTTGCCGCCGAGGACGGAGGCGAGCAGTTCGCCGCCGCCGTCGAACGGCACGTAGTTGACGGACCTGGACTCGATGCCGGCGGCGCGGGCCATCAGCATCGGCGCCAGGTGGTCGGGGCCGCCCGCGGAGGAGCCGCCGCCGACGGGGAGGGCGCCGGGGTTCTTCTTCCAGTCGGCGAGCAGTTGGTCGAACGTCTTGTACTTGGAGTTCTTGGAGACCACCACGATGTCCGGCTCCTCCGTCAGGCGGGCGATCGGCGTGGCGTCGGCCAGCGTGGAGGGGGCGTGGTTGGTGTGGACGGCGCCGACGACGCCGAGTCCCATGGACATCGCCAGCTTGCCGTTGCCCCGCTCGTTCACGAGGCGGGAGAGGCCGACGGTGCCGCCCGCGCCGGGCAGGTTGAACACCTCGATGTTGCGGTTGAGACCGGCCTCCTCGGCGTTCTTGGCGGCCGTCCGCGCGGTGATGTCGTAGCCGCCGCCGGGGGTGTTGGGCACCATGAACCGCAGGCCGGGGATGTTCGTACCGCCCGAGGCGCCGCTGCCGGTCGTGATCAGCGGCGGTACGAGCAGCACGACCACCGCGGCCGCCAAGGGGGAGAGCAGGGCGCGCGTGCGCACGCGGACACCGCCTTTCCGGGGCAGTCGGGACGTGTCCGGGCCGTTTCGGGGGCGGCCCCGGGGCGTTCCGGAGCCGGTTGGGGGGACAGGGGTGCCCCGTCGGCCCGCGCGTTGCGGGGGAAACGGGCCGACGGGGGCGGGGGAAGCCCACATGCTGCCCCGCGGGTGCGGCGGTGTCTGCCCCCGGGCGGCAAGAAAAGTATTGGTCGTTGTGGTCGTTGTGGTCACGGCGGTGGAATGGGCGCCGCTGCCCCTTACCCGGTGGTCTGTACCGCGCTGCGGGCGTCGGTCACCGAGGCGTAGGCGGGCAGCCGGTGCGTCAGCCCCAACTGCCCCAGCAGCCGGCCGACCGGCACCTGCCCGCACACCAGCGCCAGCGAGCCCTCCCGCGCCAGCGCCCGGTTGCGGACCCGCAGCAGGAGGCGCACCACGGTGCAGTCCAGGAACGTGACCTCCCGCATGTCCAGCACGACATGTGGCGGGCCCGGCGCGGTGAACGCCCGTACGAGGGAGGTCTCCAGCTCGGGCAGTGTCGAGATGTCCAGTTCGCCCCGCGCGCGTACGAGCCGGGACGCGGCGGACGCCGGTGCGTCGGGGCGGGGGACGGCGACCATGGAAGACCCCTTCCGCTGCGGATGGCACGGTGGTGCGGCAGCTCGGTTTTACCGGCGGTGGCCGGACGACGGTGCGGTCGTTACGACCGTGTGGCGGTTCCCTCGTTCGGCCGGGGTCCAGGGCCGGACGTGTGCACTCTAGGCATGTCCTGTGGGGGTTGGGGCGTGAGTGCGGATATCGAACCCTTCGGTGACCCCGTACCACTCTTTCGAGTGATCGGGTGGGTTCCGGGGCGACACCGGGACGGCGATCCGGGATGCTGCCCCGCGCATGTCCCCCGCCGCCCGGGGGCAAAGGGTGAGGGATGCGACACGACGGGCGAGAGGAACCGCATGAGGTGGCCGAGGCCCTCGCCGCGCACTACGGGCTGGAACCGCTGCCCCGCGAGGGCGGCCGCTTCCGACGGCTGTGGGCGGGCCCCCGGCGTGACGACGGGCGGCCGGAGGGCTCCGCCATCGTGATGCTGCTGACCGCCGCGCCGGACGACTACAGCGCGCTGCACCGGCTGCCCACCGACGAGGTCTGGCACCACTACCTCGGCGACCCCCTCGAACTGCTGCTCCTGCCCCCGGACGGTACGGCCCGCACGGAGGTGCTCGGCCCCGACGTGCTCGGCGCCGGACACCACGTGCAGCTCACCGTGGACGCGGGCACGTGGATGGGCGCGCGGGTCGCGGACGGCGGCTCCTGGACGCTCTTCGGCTGCACCATGGCGCCGGGCTGGACGGACGCCGCCTACGAACACGGGGACGCCGACGCCCTCGCCCGGCAGTACCCCGCGCACGCCGCCACCATCCGGAAGCTGAGCCGATGACACGTCGCACCACGCCACCGGACATCCCTGGGACAGCCCCCGCCGCCACCTCCGCGACGGCGCCGCACGAGCCTCCCGGCACGGCCGCTTCCGCTTCCGGTCCAGCCGCTCCCGGTTCAGCCGTTCCCGGTGCAGCGGCTCCCGGAGCCGGTGCCGGTGCGCAGGAAGCCTCCCGGACGGCGTCGGGCGGCGCTTTCCCACGTGCTCCGCGGACCGTGCTGGTGACCGGCGCCTCCGGCGGCATCGGCCGGGGGATCGCGCTGCGTTTCGCCGCGGCGGGCCGTCCGGTCGCGGTGCACTACCGCGGTGACGAGGCGGGTGCCCGCGACACCGTGGCGCTGATCGACGCGGCCGGCGGCACCGCGCGGGCCGTGCACGGCGACCTGTCCACCGAGGCCGGCTGCCGCGCGGTGGTCGGGCGGGCGGCGGACTGGCGCGGCGCGGGACTCGGGGCCGTCGTCAACAACGCGGGCGTCCAGCCGGTCGAGGAACTGCGGGGGATGACCGAACGGGAGTGGCGGGCCGTCGTCGACACCAACCTGACGAGCGTCTTCGGCTGCACTCAGGCCGCCGCCCCGCTGCTGTCCGAGGGCGGGGGCGGCTGTGTCGTCCACCTCGCCTCCATCGAGGCCGCACAGCCCGCGCCCGGCCACGCCCACTACGCCGCGTCCAAGGCCGCGATCGTCGCCCACGCGCGGGCGGCCGCACTGGAGTACGGGCCGCTCGGAGTGCGGGTCAACACCGTCTCGCCCGGCCTGGTGTGGCGGGACGGCATCGAGGAGCAGTGGCCCGAGGGCGTACGGCGGTGGCGTGCGGCGGCGCCGGACGGGCGGTTGGGGACACCCGCAGAGGTGGGTGACGCCTGCGTGTTCCTCGCCTCTCCCGCGGCCCGCTGGATCAACGGGCACGACCTGGTGCTGGACGGCGGTGTGACCGCCCGGCCCTCCTGGTGAATGCGTCCGGGGCGTCCGGGCGCCCGCGTACGTGCGTACGGCGGTGCCGGGACGTCCCCCTCCCGAAGCGGCCCGCTGCCACCCGCGACGTGCATCCACCCGCGACGGGCTGTCACCCGCGATCGGTTCCCGGCCACGACCGGGTTCCACCGTAGGCGCAGGGTCCGACAACCCGTCGCCCTCGGCTGTGCCCGCCCGCCCTCACCAGCCCGTCAGCAGCACATGGTTGACCAGCAGCGCGACGGCGGCCTGGCCGGCGAGCCCCCAGCGGACGGCTCTGCGGGGCAGCAGTGCGGCGGCGGGGAGCAGCCAGGTGAGGAAGGGCAGCCAGATGCGTTCCGTCTCCGCCTTGCTCATGCCGGACAGATCGGCGGCGAGGACGGTCAGCAGCGCGGCCAGGACGAGCACGGCCAGCCGGCCCCTGCTGTCGAGCCGGGCCCTGCCGTCGCGTAGGCCACCGACGCCATCAGCGCCATCGACTCGGAGGCGGACGGGTCCGGTCGGCGCTCCGGCGGATACGGGCCGGCGCTCCCGCAACTGCCCGACGGCGCCCCGCCCTGCCACCGCGCACCGCACCAGGGCGCGTCGTACCCCGGCGAGCACGGCGGGCCCGGTGACGGTGACCGCGCAGGCCAGGTTGCCCCACACCCAGTAGCTGTAGGGGCGGATTCCGGCCGCGCCCTGGTAGTAGCGCTCGGTCAGCAACCGGTAGCCCTCCCACCAGTCGAAGCCCGCCAGGGTGAAGGCGGCGGCGACCACGGCGACCCCGGCGAGGACGAGGGGCAGGGGGCGCAGGGTGCGGGTCAGGGCCAGGACGGTGAAGCCGAGCAGGGCGCACAGGGTGAGCCCGTAGGACAGGTAGCAGGTGAGGCCGAACAGGAGCCCGGCTCCCAGGGCGGCGGCCCAGGGGGCCCGTACCGTCCGGGTGGCCGCCAGGGCGAGCAGGGCCAGTGCCCAGGCGGCGACCGCCGTGAAGTAGCCGTCCGCGGAGACCCCGACCCACACGGCGGTCGGCGCGAGCACCAGGAAGGGGGCGGCCCTGCGGGCCACCTCCTCGTCGGTCAGCGCGCGCAGCGCCACCAGGAGGGCCGCCGCGGCGGACGCGCCGAGGGTGATCACGAACGTGGACGCCCAGGGGCCGCCGCCCAGGCCCAGCCGGTCGAGTCCGACGAAGGTGAGGACGGCACCGGGCGGATGCCCGGCGACGTGCGGCACCCAGTTGTCGGACGAGTGCAGCAGGATGTGGTCGGTGAAGGTGCGGAGCGCGGCGCCGACGTCGTCGAAGCGGTCGATCTCCTGGAGGTACTCGTAGGCGGAGGTGAGCTGGTTCTCCACCCCGCGGTGCCAGCCGTCCACCAGGGCGAGCGACCAGATCCACGCCATGGAGGCCACCCAGGCGGCGCCGGGCAGCCACCGCCACGGCAGGCGGCGCGCGACGGTCGGCCCGTACAGCACGACGGCCGCCGCGACGAGCAGCGCCACGGGCGTGCCGGGGCCGGTATGGGGTTCGAGCTCGGCGTAGTAGGGCGGCCAGTGCACCCGCAGCGTGCCGCTCTCCCGTTCGATGGCCGAGCCGACGACGACGGCGGCGGTCACCAGGGCCACGGCGGCCGACACGGTGAGCAGGTCGGGCACGAGACCGCGCGGTACGCGCCAGGGGCGGCGGCCGCGCCCGGCATCGCGGCCCGCAGCGGCGGACTCCGGGTCGGCGGACTCCGGAACGGAGGATTCCGGGTCGGCGGGCCCCGCACCGCGCTGACGGGGCGCCCGTTCCCGCGGCGGGGACGCGGAGCCGCGGGACCGGGCGGGAGGCCGGCCGGGGGAGGGATCTGGTGCCACAGGAGGCACGCTAGGCCGCTCGGGAGAGGCTGTGGTGCACCGGGGGAGGACGTCAGCGTTTCGTCATCCGTCACCGCACCCCTGCGGGCCACGGCGGCGCTTACGGTCACTGCATGGGAGAGCACCGCCCCGAGCCCGGCCCCCCGCCTGACCGCCCGTCACCGTCCTCGTCACCGCCCCCGTCGGCGTCCCCGTCGGCGCCGCCCGCGCCGGGCGCTTCCACGAGCACGGGCGCGGGCGCGTCCTCGCCGTCGTCCCGGCGGGGGACGGGACGACGGCTTCCGACCGACCCCGGCTTCTGGCGCAGTCCGCTGCGCGGACCGTGGCTGACCGCGGTGCTGGGTGTCGTCCTGCTGGCGGGCATCACGGTGCTGCTCGTCACGGGGCTGCTCTCGTACGCCGCGTACAACCCGGACCTCGCGCCCGCCAACGACCGGACCCCGGACCACGGCCTGCTCGGCTTCTACCTGTTCTCCTGGCCCACCGAACCGCACTGGCTCTACCGGCTCACCCAGGGGCTGCACGTCACGGTCGGCGTGGTGCTCGTTCCGGTACTGCTGGCGAAGCTGTGGTCGGTCGTCCCGAAGCTGTTCACCCTGCCGCCCGCCCGCTCCCTCGCGCACGCGCTGGAGCGGATCTCCCTGCTGCTGCTCGTCGGGGGCGTGCTGTTCGAGTTCGTGACGGGCCTGCTCAACATCCAGCTCGACTACCTGTTCCCCGGCTCGTTCTACGCGCTGCACCTCTACGGGGCGTGGGTGTTCGCCTCCGCCTTCGTGGTGCACGTCGCGCTGCGGCTGCCACAGGCTGTCCGGATCCTGCGCGCCGGAGCGCCCCGCGACCTCGCCGCCGGTGGCCGCAGAAGCGCAACGGCGGCCGAAGCCGACGCCCGTACCGACATCAGGGAGCCCGACCTGGGCACCGGGCTCGTCGCGCCCCGCCCCGCCCCGCCCACTCTCTCCCGGCGCGGCGCCCTCGGCGTGGTGGGCGGCGGCTCGGTCCTGCTGCTGGGGGTGACCGTCGGCCAGAACGCGGACGGCCCGCTGCGGCGCACCGCGCTGCTCGCCCCGCACGGCGGGCCGGAACCGGGTGAAGCGGGTGAACGAGGGAAGGGGGCCAACGTCTTCCAGATCAACAAGACGGCCGCGGCGGTCGGTGTCACCGCCGGGGAGACCGGCGACAGATGGCGGCTGACCGTGGAAGGCGCCGACGGGCACAAGCGGCAGCTCACCCGGGCGGCACTGCTCGCGATGCCGCAGCACGGCGCCGCACTGCCGATCGCCTGCGTGGAGGGCTGGTCCACCTCCGACCAGCACTGGAGCGGCGTGCGGCTGCGCGACCTGGCGGAGCTGGCCGGATACGACCCGCGAGCGGGACTGCCCGGGGTGTTCGTCGACTCGCTCCAGCGCTCCGGCGCGTTCCGGCGGGCGGCCCTGCGCGACAACCAGGTGCGCGACCCGCGCTCCCTGCTGGCACTGCGCGTGGGCGGCGAGGACCTCTCCCTCGACCACGGCTACCCGGCCCGCGTCATCGTCCCGGCCGCCCCCGGGGTGCACAACACCAAATGGGTCACCCGCCTGTCGTTCGGAGCGGACCGGTGAGCCGGCGAGGAGGGGCCGGAGGAGGCCGGCTGGAGGCCGGTCGGGTGCCGGGCGCGGGACGGTGGCGGCGCCGCCTCGGCAGCCCCCTGCAACTCCTCCTGACGGCCGCGTCCTTCGTGCTCGCCGGGTACGCGGGGGCGCGGCTGCTGGCGGACGACTGGGTGGGCGTGGCCGTGTGGTTCGTCGGTGCGGCACTCCTGCACGACCTGGTGCTGGTACCGCTGTACTCGCTGGCCGACCGGGTGCCCCGGCTCACCGGACGGTACGTCAACCACCTGCGCGTCCCGGCCCTGCTGTCGCTGCTGCTCTTCCTGGTGTGGCTGCCGCTGATCTGGGGCCCGCCCGACAGGTACGCGGAGACCACCGGGCGGCCGGAGGGCAACAACGGGTACGCGCTGCACTGGCTGTGGGTGACGGTCGCACTGTTCGCCCTCTCCGCACTGTGGCTGGCCCTCCGCACGGTGCGGGGCGCCAGGCGTGCCGCGCCTGGCACCCGTGGGTCATGGGCGCAGCCGGATGCCTCTGCGGAGGGGCGGTACGCGGGGCCGGTCGACGGGCCACCCGAGGGGCCGTCGCAAGAGACGTCCGCGGGACCGTCCGACGCGGCGCCTGCGGGACCGTCCCGAGGGTCGCCCGAGGAGCCATCCCGGGGACGGTCCCAGGGGTCACCCGGCGGACCGTCCCAGGAGCCGCCTGACGCATCACCCGGCGGACCGTCCCAGGGGCCGCCTGCAAAGCCGCCCCAGGGGTCACCCGGCGGACCGTCCCAGGAGCCGCCCGATGGATCACCCGGCGGGCCGTCCCAGGAGCGGAGCGACGGATCACCTGACGGACCGCCCCAAGGGCCCGCCCGGGGCGGACCGTAGGGGCGTGGGAGGGGGCACCAGTGGAAGCCCCCCCCCGATGGCGGCGAAGGCGCCGGGGAGGCGCAGGAACCAGCGTCCGGGGGCGAGTAGACGACAACCGTGGCGGTGCGCAGCAACGGGGGTCCGGAACGGACTGGTGTGCCGTCCGCGCCGGATGTGCCGTTCCGTCAGGTGGTGTTGCGGAGGGCCACGAAGGAGCGCCCCGCGGACTCCCACCGGGCCACGTCGGACCACCCGGCGCAAGCGGAGTACCGCAGCAGGGCGTCGGTGCCCAGGCGTGCCCAGGGGAAGGACGGCTGACCGCCTCGCGGCCCGGCGCCGCTCCCGTTGTCGATGCGGACCTCCACGCGCTCGTCCACGTCCAGGGGCGCGGTCTCGGCCAGCAGCAGCCCGCCGGGGGTGAGCAGTTCGGCGCACCGTTCGAGCAGGGCTCCGGGCCGGCCGCCGATGCCGATGTTGCCGTCCAGCAGCAGGACGCTTCCCCAGCGGCCCTCGCCGGGCAGCGGTTCGAACACCGAACGGCACAGGGCCGCGCCGCCCAGGGAGACGGTGCGCTCGACGGCCTCCCGGCTGACGTCGATGCCCAGCGCCCTGTTGCCGAGTTCGGCCAGGGCGGCCACCAGCCGCCCCGGCCCGCAGCCCACGTCCAGCACGGCACCTTCGCAGTGGCGCAGCGCCGACATGTCGGCGGTGTCCGCGCTCGCGCACCAGCGTTCCACGTCGAGGGGGAGCAGCCAGCCGTCGGTACGCCGCAGGAAGAGCGGCCCCTGGCCGCTGCGCAGCGCGTCGGTGTAGGGGTCGGCGCTCCAGGGCGCCCGGCCTGTCGTCTCGGCCCCGGCCGGTGCGGGGATGCCCGGTTGCGGGGTTGCCGCGGACGGCGGGGAGGGCAGAGCCGACGACGGCGTCGGAGCGGGCTCAGGTGGAGGCGAGGTCGGCTCCGGCGCGTTCGACAGTGTTGACGGGGCTGCCGGAGCTGACGGAGCTGACGGGGCTGCCGGGGCTGCCGGAACCGGCGGGGTCGGCGGGGTGTGCTGGGGCGTCGTGCGGGTGGTCGTCGTCATCGGGCGGCCGTCCCGGGGGTGCTGCGCGGGCGGGCGGGGGCCGGGACCGTGGGGGTGGCCCCGGACGTCGTGAGGTGGCCGAGCCGGGCGACGGCGGCGGCGAACCGCCCGTCGGGAGCGTCGGCGGCCACCTGTACGGCGTCCTCGGCGGTGTCCACGTCGCGCAGCGGCGGCAGGTGACGGACCCGCAGCCCGGCCTCGGTGAGCCGGTCGAGCTGTGCCTGCCCGGTCGTCGGGGCCGACATCGGGACGCCGCGCAACAGCGCGGGATCGGGGTGGGCCAGCCCCAGTGCCCAGAAGCCGCCGTCGTCGGCCGGGCCGAACCAGGCGTCGCAGTCACGCCAGCCGTCGGGCCCCAGCGCGGGCGCCAGCAGTGCGGGCGTCACCTGGGGGGTGTCCATGCCGACGAGCAGCGCGGGCCCCTTCCCGGCGACCCCGGCAATACCGTCGACCCCGGCAAACGCTGCGGCCAGCCGCTCGTCCAGCCCGCCCGCGCACTGCGGGACGACGTCGAATCCGGGCGGCAGCCACTCCCCGGGCCGCCCCGCCAGCACGAGGATCCGGCGCCGCGCGGGCATGGCGGCGACAGCCGTCAGCGTGTCGTGCAGCGCGGCGGCGGCGAGTCCGGCCGCCTGCTGGGGGGTGCACGGCGGGCACAGCCGCGTCTTGACCCGCCCGGGGACCGGTTCCTTGGCGATGACGAGCAGCGCGGTGTCCCCCTGCGCCGCCGCCCCCGCTGTGCTCCCCCCGCCGGGACAGTGCTCGGTGCTCATCGGGAAGCCTCCTTCGCGGCACGCGTCCGGCGGGGCGCGCTGTCTGACGGTCGCGGTGCGCCGGCGACCGGGTCGGGGGTGCCGGACGGTCGCGGTGCGCCGGTGGCCGGGTCCGCCGCGGTGTGCGGGCGCGGCTCGGGCGGTGCGTTGAGGACGGCCCGCATGTCCCGTACCGCGTGCCAGGTGCCCCGCCAGGTGCCGGTGACCTTCGACTTGCCTGTGCGGGGGCGGTAGGGCACGTCGCGTTCCTCGATGCGCCATCCCGCGTCCGCCGCCCGCACCACCATCTGGAGGGGGTAGCCGCTGCGTCGGTCGGTCAGGCCGAGGGCCAGCAGACCGGTGCGGCGGGCGGCACGCAGGGGGCCCACATCGTGCAGCCGGACGCCGGTGCGGCGGCGCAGCATCATGCGGGACAGCGCCAGGTTGCCCGCGCGGGCGTGCGCGGGCCACGCGCCGCGCTGCTGGGGGCGTCTGCGCCCCAGTACCAGGTCGCTGCGTCCGTCGCGGACGGCCGCCACGAACGGCACCAGGAGGGACGGGTCGAGGGAGGCGTCGCAGTCGCAGAAGCAGACGATGTCCGCCTCGGCCGCCGTCAGCCCCGCGTGGCAGGCCGCGCCGAAGCCGCGCCGGTCCTCCCGTACGACGGTGGCCCCCAGCGCGCGGGCGAGAGCGGCGGACCCGTCCGTCGAGCCGTTGTCGACGACGATGGCCCGCCAGCCGGCCGGAATCCTCTCCAGCACCCAGGGCAGTGCCGCTTCCTCGTCGAGGCAGGGCAGGACGACGTCGACGGCGGGTACGGGAACGGAAGCGGACACGGGCACGGTCTCCTTCGCACGGGTGGGCTCGGGCGGGTCCGCTGCCGGGGTGTCCGGCAGCCGACCGGTCGGCGAGGGTTTCGAGGCGGCTCCCGACGAGGAGTCAGGGGCGTTTCCGGGCGGGGTCCGCGGCTCCACGGCCGGCGGTGTGGCCTCGCGCGCCGGACCGGGCGGGGGAACGGGCTGGGGTTCGGTCACGCGGGACACCCTACGGAGCGAAAAGCGACATTCCGGTCTTCGTGTCCTTACGAAACACGGACATCGCTCGTCTCCGTCACCGGCCCGCCTGCCCCGCCCCGCCCCGCGGTGCCACCCTGACCTCATGCAGACACCACCTTCCGGACGCGTCCTGGTCGTGGACGACGATCCGACCGTCGCCGAGGTCGTGGCCGGGTACCTCGACCGCGCCGGGTACACCGTGGACCGCGCCGAGACCGGGCCCGAGGCGCTGGAGAAGGCCGCGGCCCGGTGGCCCGACCTGGTCGTGCTCGACCTGATGCTGCCCGGCATGGACGGTCTCGACGTCTGCCGCCGCCTGCGCGAGCGGGCGCCCGTGCCCGTCATCATGCTGACCGCGCTGGGCGACGAGGGGGACCGGGTGCTCGGCCTGGAGGTGGGTGCCGACGACTACGTGACCAAGCCGTTCAGCCCGCGCGAACTGGTGCTGCGCGTCGAGTCGGTGCTGCGCCGCAGCGGGGGCGCGGGGGTACGGGAGCCGGAGCAGGCCCCTGCCGCGGGGCCGCTGCGTGCCGCCGGACTGACCGTGGACCCCCGTGCCCGGCTGGCCGCCAAGGACGGTGCCGAGCTCAATCTGACCGTGCGGGAGTTCGACCTGCTCGCCCATCTGCTGCGCCACCCGGCGCAGGCCTTCACCCGCGAGGAGCTGATGCGGCAGGTGTGGGGCTGGGACTTCGGCGACCTGTCGACGGTCACCGTCCACGTGCGGCGGCTCCGCGCCAAGATCGAGGACGACCCTGCCCGGCCGCGGTTCATCCAGACGGTATGGGGCGTGGGCTACCGGCTCGACCCGGGCACCGACGCCGACAGCGACACCGGCAGCAGCACCGGAACCGGGACGGGCGCCCCCGCCGGCACGGGCGTCCGCACGGACGCGGGTGCCGCCGGGAGTGCGAATGCCGACGGCGGGACGGGCGCGGCCGGTGCCCGTCCGGGCCGTGGGGGCGGCGGCGCCGTCCGGGGGGACTGAGACGTGCACGACATGCTGTGGATCGCCCTGTTCGCCTTCCTCGGCGCCGCCGCAGCGGGGCTGCTGGGATGGGTCGCGCTGCGTGTGCTGCGGCACCGTTCGCTGGT
The DNA here is from genome assembly GCF_000424785.1 of Streptomyces sp. CNT360. NCBI lineage: Bacteria > Bacillati > Actinomycetota > Actinomycetes > Kitasatosporales > Streptomycetaceae > Streptomyces > Streptomyces sp. CNT360. Next base: position 129,162 of record NZ_KE384247.1, read on the forward strand.
CGTGTCGCTGACGGTCGTCTCCACCGTCACCGTGACCGCCATGCTCTCCGGGACGCTCGCTGTCGCCTGGGCCATGCTGCTCTCCCGGCACGACCTGTTCGTCATCACCACCGTCGTCGCCATGGCAGCCGTCGTCTCGCTGGCGACCGCGCTGCTGCTGGGCCGCTGGGTGGCCGCCCGCAGCCAGGCACTCACGGCCGCGGCCCGCTCCTTCGGGGAGGGCGGCCGCTTCCCCGCACCCCGGGAGGGCGCCGACGACGATCCGGCCGAACTGGCCGCCCTCACCCGGGAACTCGCCGCCACCAGCGAGAAGCTGGCCGCCTCCCGGGACCGTGAGCGCGCCCTGGAGAGCTCGCGCCGCGAGCTGGTCGCCTGGATCTCGCACGACCTGCGCACCCCGCTGGCCGGACTGCGCGCCATGTCCGAGGCGCTGGAGGACGGCATGGTGGAGGACACCGGACGCTGTCTGCGCCAGATCCGCGCCGAGGTGGAGCGGCTCAACTCGATGGTCGGCGACCTGTTCGAGCTCTCCCGCATCCACGCGGGCACGCTCGCGCTGACCACCCACCGGGTGTCCCTGGCCGAACTCGTCGACGGGGCCCTGGCCGGTGCCGATCCGCTCGCCCGGCAGAGCGGGGTCCGGCTGGTCGGCGACTCCGTCGCCGTCCCCGTCGAGGTCGACGCCTCGGAGATGACCAGGGTGCTGGGGAACCTGCTCGTCAACGCCATCCGCCGCACACCGGCCGACGGCACCGTGGCCGTGCACGCCCGCGGCGGTGACGAGACGGTCGTCCTGTCGGTCACCGACGGGTGCGGGGGCATCCCGGAGGAGGATCTGCCCCGCGTGTTCGACACCGGCTGGCGCGGCACCCATGCCCGTACCCCGCCGGGCGGGGGACTGGGGCTGGCCATCGTCCGCGGCATCGTGGAGGCGCACAACGGAACGGCGGCCGTCCGCAACGTCACCGGGGGCTGCTGCTTCGAGCTGACGCTCCCCGCCGCCCACGCCACCTGAGCACACCGGTTGCTCCCGGCTCGGCTCCTCGCGCCCCCGGGCCAGGGGAACCAGGCCGTCCGTCCCGGGCGTCAGCGGCCGTTGGAGGGGGCGCGCATCTCGTCCGACGCGAACTCCTTCATCCCTTCGGCGAATCCGATCTGCGCCCGCCACCCCAGCCGGTCGGCCGCGCGCCGGGAGGACGCGGTGATGTGGCGCACGTCGCCGAGACGGAAGTCGCCGGTCACCACGGGGTCCGGGCCCCCGTATGCCTCGGCCAGCGCGGCGGCCATCTCCCCGACGGTGTGCGGCTCGCCGCTGCCGACGTTGTAGGCGTCGAACAACGCCTCCCCCGCCGACCGGGACGCCTCCCGCGCCCCCGCCTCCGTGCCCGCGCGGGCCCCGCCTCCCGTGACGGCCCCCAGGGCCGCGACGTTGGCGGCGGCCACATCGCGTACGTGGACGAAGTCCCGGCGCTGGCCCCCGTCCTCGTACACGGTGGGGGCCTGCCCGCGGGCGAGGGCGGAGCGGAAGAAGGAGGCGACGCCCGCGTACGGGGTGTCGCGCGGCATGCCGGGGCCGTAGACGTTGTGGTAACGCAGCGAGACGGCGCGCCCGTCGGCGGACCGCGCCCAGGCCGCGGCCAGGTGCTCCTGGGCCAGCTTGGTGGTGGCGTAGGTGTTGCGCGGGTCCACCGGCGCGTCCTCGTCCACCAGCCCGGGGCGCAGCGGTGCCCCGCACTCGGGGCACGGCGGCTCGAACTGCCCCGCACGCAGCCGGTCCACGGCGCGCGGCCCCGGGCGTACCACTCCGTGCTGCTCGCAGGCGTAGCGGCCCTCTCCGTAGACCACCATGGAGCCGGCCAGCACCAGGGCGCGCACCCCGGCCCGCTCCATGGCGGCCAGCAGCACCGCGGTGCCGAGCTCGTTGCAACTGACGTACGCGGGCGCGTCGGCGAAGTCCTTGCCCAGCCCGACCATGGCGGCCTGGTGGCACACCGCGTCCACGCCGCGCAGCGCGTCGGTGACGGTGTCCGCGTCACGTACGTCACCGACCAGGTAGCGCACGTCCGGCACGGCCGAGGAGGGCAGCGTGCTGCCCTCCTCGTGCGCCGACGGCAGCAGGGCGTCGAGGACGACTGCCTCGTGGCCCGCCGCCGTCAGGGCGTCGACGATATGGGTACCGATGAACCCGGCTCCGCCGGTGACGAGAACGCGCATATCGCCACGTTAGGTCTGCGGGGCCGCCTCTCTGGCACATCCGGCCGCTGTGTCACCGCACCGTAAGAACCCCCCCGGGCAGCGGCCGGGCGCAAGGGCGTGCCCGTGACGCGGGCCCGCCCCACCCCCTCGGCCCTCGCCCCGGGACCGCGGCTTCGCTCCGGGACGGTGGCTTCGTCCCGGGCCCCACCGGTTCGCCTCCGGTCCCTGCCGGACTGCGCTAGCGGCCGAACCGCTCCGACAGGTACGCCTCGAAGGTCACCTTCCCCACCGCGCGCCCGGGGGCGAGGTTGCCGCCGCGGCGGAACGCGCGGGCGGTCCGGCCGGGCAGCGGCAGCTCCACCACACGGCGGGGCCGCCCGGACGCCCTCAGCACCTGCTCGGCCAGTTCCCGTGCCGTTGCCACGTGCGGGCCGCCCATGTCCGGCACCCGGCCGGCCGGTCGCCCCTGGGCGAGCTGCGCGAGCCGGCCGGCCACCTCGGTGACCTCGACCGGCTGGAAGCGGAACCCGGCCGGGACCACCACCCGGGGCAGTTTCCGCTGCGCGGTCGTCATCAGCGTCACCAGGTCGTGGAACTGGGTGGCCCGCAGCACGGTCCACGGCACGTGAGACCGCTCCAGCAGCCGCTCGGCGGCGTGCTTTCCCTTGTAGTAGGGAAACGGCACCTCGTCGACGCCGACGATCGAGATGTAGAGCAGATGGCGCACGCCCGCCTGGCGTGCCGCCTCCGTGAGGCGGCCGAGGATCCGTGCCTCGCGCCACGGGTCGGTGGCGCAGTGCACGATCGTGTGGACGCCCGAGACGGCTCCGGCCGGCCCCACCCCCTTGGTGAGGTCGCACACCGCCCACTCGTAGGGGCGCTCGTCCTCGGCCTTGCGCCGCCGCCTGCTCATGACGCGGACGGGCACGCCGTCCGCCAGCAGGCGGTCGACGAGGGGACGGCCGAGCGTGCCCGTCCCGCCGGTCACCAGAACCGGACCCGGGCCCGGACCGGGACCTGTGTCCGGGGTCTCCGGTCCAGGAGTTCGGGCGGGGTTCTGGTCGGAGCGGCCGAGGGGGTCGGCGGAGCCGGTGGGACCGGCACGACCATCGGAGCCGGTGGGATCGGTGGGATCGGTGGGATCGGTGGGATCGGTGGGGCCGGGCGAGGGTGCCATGGGGTGCCTCCCGGATCGGTGTGTGCTGTCGCTGGAAGGACCGGACAGCGGCCCGGAACGTGACAGACGGCACCCGGGTGGCGCGGGTCACCCCGGGGGCCGTCCCTGGTGGTGCGGGCGCCGCGGCCGGGCGACGGGACCGGGATGGTGGGGCCGTCAGAGGCGGAGGCGGTCCGCGTCGTCGGGGTGCCGCGCTGCGAGTTGCCGCGCCGCGTACCCCAGTTTGTCCGGGTTTGCGGTGACACGCAGCGCCGCGATCCGGCCACAGGCGCTCTCCAGCGCCACCACCCCCACCAAGCGCCCCCCGGCCAGACCGGGCGGCGCGGGGCCGCCGTCGACCTCGTACGGCACCAGGTCCACCCCGGCCGCGAGGCGCGCCAGGCCCGGGCCAGACACCTGGCGACCCGCTCCCGGCCCCGGATCGGACGCCGCGCGGTGTTGGTCTTTACGCCGCCGTCCGCGTACGGGACGACGTCTCGGGCCGACCGTTCCTCCAGCCGTGCCAGGTCGCCGCCGCGGGCCGCCGCGGGCGGCCGTGACGAACGTCTCGACGAGCCTGTGCGGGTGGTCCGCCGCGGCGCCGCCCGTACGCCCGCCTCGCGCCTCCCGGGCGGCCTCGGCCTCCCGGGCGCGGTGCCACGTGCGGCCGGCCCGGCGGTAGAGCTGGCGGGAGTCGGCCTCGGAGAGCTCCCGCACCTGTGCGATCTCGCGGTGCGGGCAGCCGAACGCCTCACGGAGGACGAACACGGCGCGCTCGGGCGGGGTCAGCCGCTCCAGCAGGACGAGCAGCGCCAGCGGGACGGACTCGCGCTGTTCGACGGTCTCCAACGGCCCGAGCGGCCCGGCGCCGCCCCCGCCCGCCGCATGCGGGCCCCGGCTCGCCGCGTGTGTGCGGTCGCCCGCCGGGTGCGCGTGCCCGCCCGCCGCGTGCCCTCCGGCGCCCCGTCCCACGCCCGTCAGCACGGGCTCGGGCAGCCACTGCCCGACGTACTGTTCGCGGCGGGCGCGCGCCGACATCAGTGTGTTGAGGCACAGCCGGGCGACGACCGTCGACAGCCGGGCCGCCGGGGTCACCACGGACGCCGGGGCGGCCCACTCCCAGCACAGGTACGCCTCCTGTCGGCGTCCTCGGCGTCCTCGGCGTCGGTCGAGCCGAGCATGCGGTACGCGATCCCGGACATCCGCTGTCTGTGCGCCTCGCACCGCGCCGCTGCCGCATCAGCCATGGCAGGCAGTGGACCACGGGGGCAGGCGCCGCCCCCTCGCCTCCCGGGCGGTCACAGCTCCTGGGAGGCGAGCCAGGGGCGGATGTGGCGGCGGGCGTGGTACAGCCGGGACTTGACGGTGCCCAGCGGGATGCCGAGGCGGTCGACGATCTCGTTGTAGTCCATCTGGCACAGGTCCCGGTAGACCAGCGGCGCCACCAGGTGGGGGCTCTCCTGCTCCAGGCGTTCGAGCGCTTCGAGGACGTCCACCTTGGAGCCCGCGATCACGCTGGTGGTGCGCGGGTCCGGGCGGCGCTCGGGGGCACCTGCCTCGTCCGCGTGCGCGGGCTGCTCGACCGCGCGCCGCTTCAGCTCCCGGTACTTCTGCCGCGAGCAGTTGGCGACCACGGTGTGCAGCCAGGTGCTGAAACGGCTGCGGCCCTCGAAACGCTGGATGTTCCGTGCGACCTGAAGCAGTACGTCCTGCGCCGCCTCCTCGGCGTCCTCCCGGTAGAGGAGGAAGCGGCCGCAGCGGCGGACGACGTCGGGACGGATGGCGCGAAGCAGCGCGTCGAGGGCCGCGCTGTCGCCGTTCGCCGCGCGGACGGCGAGGGCTTCCGGGTCAGAGGCTTCGGTATTGAGGGGTTCGGTATTGATGGCTTCCGCACCGATCGTGTTCGTATGTGGACGGTTTCCGGGCGTGCCGCCGAGTGAGGGGAAGGGGACGGACGAACGCGCGAGGGACAGTGAGGCGCGCGTTCTGTGCGGTTTCCGGGCTTCTGCGGGAATCGGGAAGATTGTGTGAGAGAGGTGTGACCTTCTGGCACGTCCGCATCGGGCCCTTCGGCGGGGAGGGCGTCGGTCTGTGGCGCTACGAGCCCCGAGGAATCGGCCCCAGTGGCCGGTTCGCGGGGGTCGCCGGGCTGGTTCACGGCGTCTGCAGAAGCCGGTCGATACACCCACGCATCATAAGGCCAGGCATCATAAGAGCATGCCCTCACCTGATCAGTTCGGCCGCTACCGGGTCGACAAGCGCCTGGGAGCCGGAGCCTTCGCCGTCGTCTGGCTCGCGCACGACGACCGGTTGGAGGCCCCTGTCGCGGTCAAGGTGATGTCCGAGAACTGGGCCACCCGCATGGACATCCGCGACCGCTTCCTCGCGGAGGCGCGGCTGCTGCGCAAGGCGTCCTCCGGCGGCGTGGTGCAGGTCTTCGACGTGGGGGAGCTCGACGACGAACGCCCGTACTTCGTCATGGAGTACGCGGACCGCGGTACGGTCGCCGACCGGCTGGCCGCCGGACCGCTGGCGGTGACCGAGGCGCTGCGCCTGACCGCCGAGGCCGCCCGCGGCGTGCGGTCCCTGCACGAGGTCGGCATCGCGCACCGCGACATCAAGCCCTCCAACGTCCTGCTGGCCAGCGGCGGCTCGCAGGGCCACCGGGAGCGGGTGCTGGTCGCCGACCTGGGCCTGGCCAAGAACCTCGCGCAGGCGTCGGGGCTGACGGTGGTCGCGGGGTCCGTCGGATACATGGCGCCCGAGCAGGCCGAGCCGTTCGAGGGCATCGACGCCCGCGCCGACGTCTACAGCCTGGGAGCCGTCCTCCACCACCTGGTGACGGGCACCGTTCCCGGGTCTCCGGGGCGGGTGCCGCCGCTGGGCAGGCTGCGCCCCGGGCTGCCGCCCGGCCTGGAAGAGGCCGTCGCCCGTGCCATGGAGCCCGACCGCGACCGCCGCTGGCCCACGGCCGTCTCCTTCGCGGAGGAGCTGGACCGCCTCGCGGAGAGCGCCCCCGCGTACGAGGCCGAGGCCCCGCCCTGGGAGCCCCCGGCCGGCGGCTCCGCGTGGCCCGACAACACCTCGTGGATGCCCGGGGGCCCCTCGTGGGCGCGGAGCAGGGGCTCCGCGGCCGGGCAGCCGGACGCCTCCGCCGCGGGGTCCCCCGGGGAGGCAGCCACCCCGTCGGCGGCTGTGCCGTCGAGCGGGGCGCCCCCGGCGGTTCCGGGTGCCGCCGGGCCGCCGGAGGCCGAGAGCTCCCCCGCCGGGCCGTCCTCCCTGGCCTCGTCGGCCTCGTCGTCCGGGCTCGGGGTGCCCCCCGGCACCGGGGTGCCCCCGGACGTCGGCGCGCCCTCTGGCGGGGCGGCGTCCGCGGAGGGGACGGCGCCTTCCGGCAGCACGCTGCCGTTGGGCCGTACGCCCTCGTCAGGGGGCACGGCGGCAGCGCCCGCCTCCGCGACAGGCGCGCCCGCGTCCGTGGCCGGGCAGTTCGCCACCCAGGCGCCCTCGCGGGCCGGGAGCGAGGCGTCCACGGTCGCGAACCCGCCCGGGGTGCCCGCTCAGGCCTCGGCAGCCGACCGGGCCGCGTTCGCGGAGCACTCCGCGGACGCCGGGCAGTCCTTCGCCGGGGCCGGTCGGCCCACGGATACGGCCGGGGCCGGTCAGCTCTCCGGTGTCGTCGGGCCCCCGTCCGGCGGGGAACCGGCGGGGACGCCTCCGCGGCGGCGCAAGCGGGGCCTGCTGGCTCTCGTCGTCGGGCTCGTGCTCGTGGGCGCCGCCGCGGGGACGCTGCGGCTGCTGCCCGACGACGTCAAACAGCCGAGGCGGAGCACCGCGCAGGTGTCCGACGCCAGCGGCCGGATCAGCGTGCGGGTGCCGGCTTCCTGGGCGAAGGAGAAGACCGGAAACGGCTGGAAACCGTCGTCCATGGGCCTGCCGGCCGACAAGGCCCCCGCCCTGCTGGTCGCCGGGGACATCAAGCGCTGGCCCGATCTCACCTCGCGGATCAGCGGCGTCTTCGTCGGCCTCGCAGGTGAGGACACCCGCGGCGCCGTGCTGGAGGAGAAGGTCGGTGCCGTCGAGCACCGGGGCGGCTGCCAGGCGGGGGAAGCCCGCACCGTCGAGCAGGGGGACTGGAAGGGGCGCGTCCGCACGTGGTCGTCGTGCGAGCAGCGCGGGTACTCGCTGGAGGAGATCAGCCTGACCCCCCAGCAGAAGGGGCTGCCGCCGGTGTACGTCCAGATCCGGTGCGACGAGGACTGCAAGTCACGGACGGACCAGGTGGTGGGCAGCCTGCGGGTGGCGGCGGCCTCGGGCCACTGACCTGCGGCGTTCTCCCGCATCGCGGTGGCGGACCGGCGCCTCACGGCGGTCGCGCCACGGGGGCAGCACGGGGGCGGGGCGCCCCGTCGCGGACAGGCCGGAAAAAAGTTCCCCGCGAGCGTGAACCTTTTCGCGGGGACGGCCATCCAACCCTGTGACGGCGCAGAATCGCGGGGTGCGGGCTGGTGAGGGCCGGACGCGACACCCCGCAGGCGTGCCGGAGCACTGCGACAGGAAGACGGGAGTGACCGCAGCCATGACACAGCGCCAGGATGCGACAACCGGGAAGACCTGTCAGACGACCGGGAGGACGCGGGGGTGGACGGCGGGCGCGGGCCTTGTGAGGGGGTCCGCCGGGCGCCGTCCGGGCCGCACGAGGGTGGCGCGTGTCGCCGCGGCCGCGACGGCGGTGCTGGCCGCGGGGGCGATGGTGACGGGCTGCGGCGACAAGGACTCGGACGCTTCGGCACCCCACAAGGTCAGCGGCGAGGCGGCACCGGCGACCGGCGGCTCGGACTCGTCCAAGGGCAGCGACAAGGGGGACGAGGGCAAGAGCGACGGGGACGGTTCGCAGGGCGGCGACTCCGGCTCCAAGAAATCCTCCGCCCCCTCGTCCGGCTCCGCGTCCGACGGGGACGACGGCGCGGGCAGCGCCTCCGGTCCGGGTTCCGGCAGCCGCTGCCACACCGGGGACCTGCGGGCCTCGTTCGGCAAGAACCACCCGGGCGCGGGGCAGGAGAACTTCGCTCTCGTGTTCACCAACAAGTCGGGCTCCACCTGCACGGTGCGGGGCTACCCGGGGATGGAGTTCGTCGACGGAGCGGGGGAGCAGGTCTCCTTCGACCCGCACCGGACCGGCGACGAGGTGCGCACGGTCACACTGGCTCCGGGCAAGAGCGCCTGGGCCCCGCTCTCGTTCACCAACCCGGAGATGACCGACGTGCCGACGGTGACGCCGTCCGCGGCGAAGGTCACCCCGCCCGACGAGAAGGCTTCTCTCACCGCCCCGTGGTCGGGCGGCAAGGTGACCAGGACGGGCACGGCCTCCGTCCCCAAGATCGGTCCGCTCGCCCCGGGCACCGGCGGCTGAGCGGCCCCTGACGGGCGGCCGGGAACCCGGCGCCGCCCCACCCCCGCTCCGCGGAGGCACGCCTTGCTGACCACAGCGCGTGCTCCCCGGGCCAGGAGCGAGAGGAGGGAGCGGCGGGTTCCCGGGCCCGATCGGCGGCGTCCGGCTCCGCGGGAGGGTGCCGGACGCCGCCTCCTGCGCGCCCGCGCTCCGCGCCGTCCTCGCGCGCGCTCCTGCCGCCGCCACCCGGACCGACCACCCCCGGGTGCCCGGCGGCGCGGAACGGGTCAGATTGAAAGCGTGCGCAAGAGCTGGGAGGACGTGGCCGGGACGGAGCCGGCCGACGGGTACGAGGACAGCGTGGGGCGGCTGCGGAGCCTGGCCAGGGCGCTCCCCGGCGCGCTGCTCGTCCTCGGCCTGGTCCTGGAACTGGCGACCCCGCCGAACGTCACCGTCTCCGCCCCGTTCGCGGCCGCACCGCTGGCCGCCGCCGCCCTGCTGTCGCTCCGCGGGACCGTCGCCACCGGTATCGCCTCCTTCGGCGCCGTCGTGCTGATCACCTGGCTGCACGACGCGACCGGCCCCGACATCGAACCGCAGGCCCGCTCCGTCACCATCGGCACCGTCGCCGTGCTCGCCGTCGGCGTCAACTACGTGCTGCGGCGCAGCGACGAACAGCTGGCCTCGGCGCGGGTCGTCGCCGAGGCGGTGCAGCTCGCGGTCCTTCCCACCCCGCCCACCCGGGTGGCCGACTTCGCCATCGCGACCCGGTACCGCGCGGCACAGGCCGGCACCCGCGTCGGCGGGGACTTCTACGCCGTGGAGGAGACCCCGTACGGCGTACGGCTGCTCATCGGTGACGTACGCGGCAAAGGTCTCGGCGCCGTCGAGGCCGTCGTCATCGTGGTGGGCGCCTTCCGTGAGGCCGCGGAGCAGGAGGAGAGCCTCTCCGGCGTCGCCGGGCGCCTCGACCGGGCCCTCCAGCGCGAGGGCCGCCGCCAACTCGGTACAGCACGCTTCGAGGGCTTCACGACAGCGGTGCTGGCCGAGATCCCCCTGCGTCAGGACCACTGCGTGGTGCGGATCGTCAACCGCGGCCACCCCGGCCCCGTCCTGCTCCACCGGGGCCGCACGACCCTCCTGGAGCCGACCGAACCGGCGCTCCCGCTCGGCATGACGGAGCTGGGGGTGTGGCCCGACGAGACCGACGAGGTGCCCTTCCCACCCGGCGCACAGCTCCTCCTGTACACCGACGGGCTCTCCGAGGCCCGCAACGCCGACAGGGTCTTCTACGACCCGGCCGCACGCCTGTCCCGCAGCTACTTCGCACACCCCGAGGAGCTGTTGGAGACGGTCCTCATCGACGTCGCCGACCACACCGGGGGCGAGCAGGTCGACGACATGGCGCTGCTGGCCGTCGCCCACGAGTCCGTCCGGCCACCGTCGCTGCCCCGACGTCCTTGACTCCGGGGCAGGGCAATTGTGCGGAACGGCTTGGAAACACGGGTGCTGTTCTATTACCGTCCGATAACACAGCACGATGGGCACGGTCGTCACTGCCGCCACGGAAGGCGGCACCGTGCACCGTCGCCGAATCCCGCATACGGAGCACCAGCCGAGACCACCGACTCACTGGCCCAGCACCGTGGGAACCGGGGAACCACCCCTTCTCGTCAGCATGACGGGGAGGACGGGGTGAATCGGGCGCCCCCGCACGAGGGTGCCCGTAGGAGACCTTCCTGCTCCGAACCCGTCAGCTAACCCGGTAGGCGAGAAGGAAGGAAAGGAGAGCGCCCCGCCGTGGCGTCCAGGTCCCAGGGCACTGCCCCCGAGGTCGTCGGGTACGACCCGCAGTTCCCCAGCGTCGGCTCCCCGCAGTACCCCGGTGTCGGTTCCCCGCACCCCGGCGCCGGCGCCCCCGCTCCAGCTCCGGCCCCCTCGCACACGCCCGCCGCCCCGGCGCGTGCGGTGGCCCCCGTGAACGCGGCGACGGTCCGTACGGACGTGCCGCCCCGCATCCCCGGGGGCGAGCCGGCCCATGAGGGAGCGCCCTGGGAGGAGTGGAACCCCTCCGAGGACGAGGCCACCCGCCCGCTGCGGGGCAAGCACCGGGTCGCCCGGCAGCGGACCGGCGGCGTGGCGCGCGGCGGTGCCGTACTGGGCGTCGGCATGATCGCCGCCGTCGGCGCGGGCGGCATGGCGACGGCACACGACAAGGATCCCGGCGCCGTCTCCGTCCCGGACCTGGACTCCGCCACCGACACCGCCCGCGGCCTGGCCGACCAGCTTTCGGACCTTCCCGACCTCGACGCCGAGGACCTCCCCGGCGTCGGCGGCTTCTTCGCCGACGGCTCCGACAGCTCCGACACCGCCGACGGCTCCGACTCGGTGGACGGCACATCCGCAACCGACGCCTCCCCGGCCGCCGACGGATCGGCCGACGCGGGGGAGGCGTTGCGGGCCCGCATCCTCGCGCAGGCCGACCGGCACCGCTCCGCGGCGGACGCGCAGGCCCGCGAGGAGGCGGCCCGCGAGGCCGCGAGCAGCGCAGCCGCGCAGGCCGCGAAGCGGGCGGCGGCCGAGGAAAGGGCCCGGGCCGAGGCGCACGCCGAACGCCAGCGCGAGGCCGCCGAGGCCGCGGAGGCGGAGAAGCGCAAGGCGGCCGAACGCCGCGCCGAGCGCGCCCGCGGCTACACGGCACCGCTCGCCTCGTACCAGCTCAGCGCGGGCTTCGGCCAGTCCGGCGGCCGGTGGCAGAGCGACCACACCGGCCAGGACTTCGCCGCCCCCAACGGCACCCCCGTCAAGGCGATCCACACCGGCACCGTCCAGCAGGCCGGCTGGGCCGGCTCCTACGGCTACCGCGTCGTGCTGAAGCTGGACGACGGTACGCAACTGTGGTTCTGCCACCTGTCGTCCATGACCAAGTCCGCGGGCGACAAGGTGAGCACCGGCGACGTCATCGGCCGCGTCGGCTCCACCGGCAACTCCACGGGCCCGCACCTGCACGTCGAGGTCCGCCCCGACGGCAGCACCCCCGTCGACCCGCTGCCGTGGCTCCGCGACAAGGGCGTACACGTCTGAACCGACGTCACCGGCTTCCCACGTGCCCTCGTCGGAGGCGCCCACCGACGAGGCCGGTATCCCGACGGGGGCGCTCCCGCCCCGACGGGACCGGCACCCCCGAGGGGTTCGGCACCTGCGATGGGGCTGGTGCCTCCCGAGGGGCTCGGCATCTCCGACGGGGTTGGTACCTCCGACGAGGCCGGTACCCCCGGCGGGGTCGGCACTCCTCAACCGGGTGGGTGCTCCCGGGGAGCTCGGCACCTCCGCCGGGGTCGGCACCCTCCACCGGATCGGTACCCCCGACGGGCTCGGCACCCGAATCGGGTCGGCACTCCTGACGGGCCGCTCCGACGGGCGGCGTACCGCCGACCACACCGCCGGCAGGGCGGCAGACCGTCGGCGGAGTGGTCCACTGGAAGCAGGCCGCTCTCGATGGGAGCCGCTGCTGGCTGCTGCCGCCGAAGTGACTCACCGTCGACGGGACGGCTCACTGCCCTGCCGTCGAAGCGGAGCTCTTCCCGGGTCGGACACGCGCCGACGTCGCAGCACGCAGATGAACGCCGGTAAGAAGACCGGTCAGCTCTCCGTCTCGCCGCTCGCGCTCGGCGGGAATGTAGTCGGCTGGACCGCCGAGAAGGACACGTCGTTCGCGTGCTGGACGCCTGCACCGACGGCGGTGGCACCACATCGACACGGCGGACGCGTGCTCGGCCTGGGTGGAGGGCAACTCGGGCGGCGAGTCCGAGAGGGTGATCGGCCAGTGGCTGTCCGCGCGGGGCCCCGCCGTCCGGGACAAGGTCGTCGTCGCCACGAAGGTCGCCCGCCACCCGGAACGCATGGGGCTGGCCGCAGAGAACATCGAAGCGGCATGCAAGGATTCGCTGCCCCGTCTGTAGACCGACCACATCGACCTCTATTACACCCACTTCGTCGACGAGTCGGTCGAGGTCTCCAAGATCATCGGGGCGCTGGACGACCTGATGAAGGCCGGCAGGGTCCGTGAGGTCGCCGCCTCGAACATCCCCCTCCGAGCGGCTGTCCGCCTCCCTCGCGTTCAGCGACCGCGAGGGAGGCGCCCGCTATGTCGCCCCAGTCCCACTACAACCTGGTCTTCCGCGACACCTGCGAGGGAGAGCTGGAGGACCTGGCACGGCGTGCATCCCTTGCCGTAGTGCCCTACTACGCGCTGACCTCCGGGTTCCTAACCAGCAAATACCAGCCGGGGCCCCCGCAAGCGCCCGGTCCGGCAGGGCCGCCCAACTGCCGGCCACCGAACGTGGCCGGCGCGTCCTGGCGGCCCTCTCCACGGTCGCCGGCGCCCACCAGGTCTCCGAGGCCACCGTCGCCCTCGCCTGGCTGGAGGCTCGCCCCGCCATCACCTCGCCATCGCCGGCGCCCGCACTCCCGACCGCCTCCCTGCCCTCATGGCCACGGCCGACCTCCATCTCACCACCGACGAACTCCGCCTCCAGACAGACGCCTCAGCCTGACTCGTAGGCACCTTCTTCGTGCCCTCCCGGACGGACCCGCCGCTCCTCGGCCTGGTCCGGCTGCAGCCTTCGGATCGCCGGTGACCAGGGGATCCCGCCAGGCCCGGGGGAGGGCCTCCACGGATGTCGAGACATCCGATCGAACCGCCGACGACCTCCGTGAAGTGCACGTCTTCGACTGCCCGGGCATCGTGGGTGAGCATGGCCGGAAAGCTGGCCATGCCTTCACCGATCGTGGCGGGAGGTGCCGTCAGGGTGATGCGCCGGGCGGGATAATCTGAGCAAAAGAGGACCAGACGGTGGAGGGGGCAGGTGGCTCGGTGAGTGACGAACTGGAGGAGCAGTACGAGGTCTTCAGGGATCTCCTGGATTCCAACACGCCCTCGGGGGCGGTCAAGAAGCTCGAGATCCTGGGGCTGAGCGACGACAGGATCGAAGCGCTTCGTGAACTGCATGAGCAGCGGACGCTGCGCGTCAAGGAGCTGGAGGAGCCCCGTGCGGTTGTCCAGGGGAACCGGTACACCTGGTACACCGGCCCGCGCGACGGAGACGAGGCCTGGCCGGCACTCAAGCGGCTCCAGGAAGAGGGATGGCCGTCGAAGGCCGTCGACGATCTCGACGACGCCTCGACGCGCATCGTCTCCCTGCTCAGTCACCCGAAGGAACGCGAATTCTCCACGCGTGGTCTGGTCGTCGGGCACGTTCAGTCGGGCAAGACGACCAACTTCACCTCCGTCATGGCCAAGGCCGCCGATCGGGGCTACAAGCTCTTCATCGTGCTCTCGGGCGTCCACAACGGGCTGCGACGCCAGACCCAGGCCCGCCTCGCTCGACAGCTTGTGCAGCCGAACCCGACCCACTGGTCGCAGTTGACGGGTTTGGACAGCGATTTCGTCCCCGTCGCGAACGCCAAGTCCTTCTTCGGCGGGAGCAATCGGACGCGAGTGCTGTGCGTGATGAAGAAGAATGCCTCAGTGCTTCGGAAGTTCGCCCAGTGGTTGGAGACGGCTTCCGACCACCTCAGGGATGCACCTGCCTTGATCATCGACGACGAGGCGGACCAGGCCACGGTCAACTCTCCGACGATCAATCCCCTGATCCGCCGGATCCTCGATGCTCTGCCGAAGTCCGCGTACGTGGGATACACCGCCACGCCCTTCGCCAACGTCCTCATCGACCCGGCGGCGGACGATCTGTACCCCAAGGATTTCGTCGTCAGCCTGCCCAAGCCCGAGGGGCACTTCGGAACGGAGGTCCTCTTCGGTCGGTATGCGCTGGACGGGGAGGATCCGGCGGATCTCGACGACGGTTACGACATGATTCGTACCGTGCCGGACGCAGACGTACCCGATGTCCGCCCCGCCTCCCGCGCAGATGTCGACGGATTCACACCGGTGATCACGGAGACACTGGAGCAGGCTGTCCGTTGGTTCTGGTTGACAACCGCCGCTCGCCGTGTACGGGGTGGCGGCAACCCGCACTCGACGATGCTGATCCACACCAGTGTGAAGACACAGGTCCACAACAGCTTCCGTCGTCCGCTGGAGGCTTACCGCGACAGCATGCGCGGTCGTCTCGACACACCCGCTGTCGTCGAGGAGTTGCGCAGGCTCTGGGATCGCGAGACCGCGCGTGTGAGCGCTGGTGAGTTCGGCGCGACGCGGGTGTCCTTCGACGCGTTGCTTCCGCATCTGCCCGGCGTGCTCGACGAGTGTCGGATCATCATGGACAACTCCACCAGCGACGATCGCCTCGACTACGAGAACGGAGCCGTGGTCGCCATCGCCGTGGGGGGCAACACGTTGTCCCGGGGGCTGACGCTGGAGGGCCTGGCGGTCAGCTACTTCGTCCGTGCCGCCTCCGCCTACGACACCCTGCTCCAGATGGGTCGATGGTTCGGTTTCCGACACGGTTACGAGGACCTCCCCCGCATCTGGATGACAGACGAACTGCGTGGTTGGTTCCGGCACGTGGCCACGGTCGAGGCCGAGATGCGACGCGACATCGACGTCTACATGCACGAGGACGAGACACCTCTCACGTTCGCCGTCCGGCTGCGCACGCATCCCAGCCTGCGAGTGACGGCAGCGGCGAAGATGGGCTCCGCCGTGACTGCACACGCCTCGTACGGCGGTCGGCGGGTGCAGACCCATTACTTCCGGACGAACGCCCAGTGGCTCCTCGACAACCAGCAGGCGGCCGGCAAACTCGTGGCGAACGCTGTGGCCGCTACCGTCAAGGTGGAGGCACGTCCCGAGCGAGGCCGCCATGTACTCCGCGATGTTCCGCACGATCTCGTACTGGACTTCCTGAACGAGTACCGGTTCCATCCGAAGTCCCACGAGGGCGACGCGGGGCTCATCTCCGAGTACATCCGCCGCAGGGTCGCGGCGCGGAGTCTGCGGCGGTGGAACGTCGCCGTGATCGGCACACCGGTGACGGGCACACGGCACGACTACACCTTCACGCCGGACGTCACGGTCGGCCTGGCGACACGTGCCCGACTCAAGGGGCCACAGGAACCGGATTTCGCCGACATCAAAACACTGATGTCCCGCCAGGACGCGGCCGTCGATCTCCTGGAAGGTGGCAAGGGCATGACCGAGAACCAGATCATGGCGAAACGTCGCAGGCAGCTGCCGGACACCGGCCTGATCACTCTGTACCCGATCGACAAGGACTCGACCGCACCCGAGCACCGCAAGGAACGACGTGAGCCGCTGGCGGCCGAGGAACACGTGATAGGCGTCGGCATCGTGTTCCCGCTGCCGAGCGACCGGGACAGCCAGGTGGGTTGGGACAGCCGGTACGTCTCCGCCGACCTGTCCGGTGTCCAACTGGAGGAGGACGACCTGAGCCTCGTGGATTCCGAGGTCGTTGCGTGAAGCGGGGAATGCGGGACGAGGTCGAACACTGCTGGAAGGAGTTGGCGGGCCGGCCGGCGTCATCGGCGCGGAGACTGCGGACGACGCCTCTTCCTGTCCCCACTCACCGCGGACCGGTGCTGGCAGCCCTGGACCACGAGGGCCGGAGACATCTTCTCGTGCCGATAGCCTCGAACCAGCGGGTGCGCAACGACGTCGACGGGCCCGCATTGACTCTCCGACGGCGGCCGCTCGAGGGCGCCGACACCTACCAGACCTATGCCGACCTGGGCTGCCTACGCCCCGACCTGGAGGACGTCTTCACGGGTCTGTGCGGCGACGTGCTGGGGGAGATCACCGGTCCGCAGACGAACGCCGAGACATCCGCTGCCGGCGCCATGAAGGCGTTGTATCGGGTGCTGGACCGATGGCGGGCGCTGTTCAAGGCCTCCCGCACCCCGTTGGGGCCTGAGCAGTTGGCAGGTCTGTACGGTGAGTTGGCTGTCCTCGTACGTTTGTTGCGGGCCGACCCCAGCGCCCACCGTCTGTGGGCCGGCCCCCTCGGTCACCGGCACGACTACGTCTCGGGAACGGAAGCGATCGAGGTGAAGTCCTCCGTCGGTGACGGTGCTCTGCGTGTCCGTGTCCACGGTCTTCGTCAGCTCGAGGAACCCGAGGAGGGGCGGCTGCACCTCGTGTGCTTCCGGTTGGAGCGTTCCGCAACGGGGTCTACCGCGAGGAGCGTCGTCGACCTGGTGGAACAGGCTCTTTCGCTCTGCGACGACGAAGGAGCCCTGCTCTCTCTGCTCGCGTCGGCGGGCTACCACTCGATGGATGCCGAGCGGTACCGATCGGTCCTCTTCCACGAGGCGGAGGAGCGGTGGTATCCCGTCGACAAGGGGTTTCCCCGGCTGACGGGCACCGATCTGGCGGCCGCCGGCGTGCCGGTCACGGTGTCGGAGGTCGAGTACACCGTGGACCTGACCGCCGAGCCCCC
This sequence comes from Streptomyces sp. CNT360, assembly GCF_000424785.1. Classification (NCBI taxonomy): domain Bacteria; kingdom Bacillati; phylum Actinomycetota; class Actinomycetes; order Kitasatosporales; family Streptomycetaceae; genus Streptomyces; species Streptomyces sp. CNT360. The sequence continues at coordinate 146,323 of NZ_KE384247.1, forward strand.
GCGGCCGCTGCCCCGGACCAGGCTGGAAACGATTCTCGAGTCCCTGCTCGTCGAGGGTGGCGAGGCATGAGCGGCGACGCATCCAGGGTCGGGTGGTACTCACAACCCTTTCCGCCCGAGGGCGCCGGCGCCGCGGAGGGGATTCGCAACCAACTCGGCCGACCGGAACTGGACCTCTTGACGATCATGGTCAGGGAGGCGGCACAGAACAGTTGGGACGCCCGCGACCGCCGACGGGGTACCACCGTGGACTTCTCACTCGATCTGCGGACCGTCGGCCCCGCCCACGCCCCCTACTGGCGTCGGCTTCTGGGTGAGCACGCCCCGCTGGGAGAACACCTGCCGCTGCGTGCTGCACTGGCGTCCTCGACCATTCGCCTGCTGGAGGTGTCGGACCGCGGCACGGTGGGGCTTGGTGGTCCGACGCGCGCGGACGAAAGCAAACCGGGCGACCAGGACTTCGTGGCGTTCGTACGGAACGTCGGCGAACCGCGTGACGTGGAGTTGGGCGGCGGTACGTACGGATTCGGCAAGGGCATCTTCTACCTGCTCGCCGCTTCGGGCACGGTCCTGGTGCACACCCGCTGCCGGAGGCCCGACGGCGCTCTTGAGACGCGCCTGATGGGCAGTGCGCTGTGGCGCAGTTACGAGGCGCACGTTGCAGGCGGCGGACGCCGTTACACAGGACGGCACTGGTGGGGCGACGTGTCGGGAGAGGTCGTCGAACCGCTGGTCGGTGCTGCCGCGGAGGAGGTCGTCCGGCACCTGGGGCTGCGGCCTTTCGGGGCGGAGGAGACCGGAACCAGCGTTTTCGTTCTCGACCCGCACCTGGACGGTCTCGAGCCGCGGTTCGCCGCCGAGTACCTGGCGCAGACCTTGGCATGGCAGCTCTGGCCCAAGATGCTCGAGCGCACGGACGGTTCGGTGGACATGAGCTTCTCCGTGTCGTGCGACGGGGTCGACGTGGCCGTTCCCGACCCCACGACCACCCGACCGCTCAACCTCTTTGTCGAGGCGTACAGACAGATGTATGCCCCCGACGGGCAGCGCCTGGCCTGCGGTCGGCCGCAACAGCACCTCGGTCGGTTGGGACTGGTGAAACGCCTGATGCCTCCTGTCGATCCGTCCTCGGCCGCACGTCGAGCGATGGAGACGGTCGGCATCGCCGGCACGGTGCACCATGTCTGCCTGATGCGGCCCGCGGAACTCGTGGTCACCTATTGGCCGGGGCGTGAACCCGGAACGGAGCACGTGTCCTACGCCGGCGTCTTCCGGGCGGACGAGGAGCTGGACGAGGTCTACGCCAGGTCCGAGCCTCCGACGCACGACGCCTGGCATCCGCAGACCCTGGACCCGCCGAACAGTACCTTCGTACGGATCACCTTCGTCCGCATCAAGGAGTCGGTCGAGCGGTTGCTGGAGCTGAGCGGCTCTGCACGGACCGGTTCGGCCCACGTCGCCCTCGGCGCCGCCAGCAACAGGTTCTCGGTCCTCGTCGGAGGAGCCCGGGGCACCGGCGGCGCGACCGACCAGGGCGCTGTGGCGGGGCGTGCCAGGGCCCTGCCCCAGGAGGACGGAAGGGACGGCGAAGCCGCTCGTCCAGCGGCCGGTTCGTCCACCCGCCGAGGGCGTGCAGACGCCGGAGCGAAGGCGGGAAGCCCTACCGTAGGGTGGAACGGTCGCGCCCGTCCCCGAGCCCGGGTCCAGTACGTCGAGGAGACGGCGTACGAGTTGCGCTCGGGGCAGCCGGTGCTCGTCCAGTCCTTCCGACTCCCCGCGCCGATGCCGCAGCGAGTCTCCGTGGAACTTGCCGTCGCCCTGCCGGGAACCGGTAACCGGGAGAGCGACCCGCCGCTGGGGAGTCGGAAGCCCGAGCTGGTCGGGTGGGAGGATCCGAGCGGGACCCTGCACGCCTCCCCGACGTACGTCATCGAAGGTGGCGACGACGCCGTGTGGCGAGCGGTCGTCCTCCCGGCTCCCGACACCATCACAGAAATCATGGTCAGATCCGAGGCGGTGTCCGCTGCATGAGCAGGCTCGCCCTCCCCTATCGGACACCCCCGGCCTCGACCGTGGAGGCGGGCAACTGGCTGCTGATCGTCGAGGGGGAGGAGATTCCGCTCCCGGAGGCTCTCGACGACTGGGACTACCGGACGGACGTGGAACTGCGCCGTTCGGTCGCGGTCGACGTACGCGGCGCTCGGACAGGGGCCGGTCTGCAGGAGGACGCCGGTCTCGCTCTCGCCGCCGTGTGGACGGCCACAGGTTCCAACCTGCGGGGCGCCATGCGGCGTACGACCTTCTCAGGCGATGGAAGGCAGACGGTCGATCTGCACGCAGTCCTACCAGGGGCGGATCTCGGGGGCACTCTGACGCTGGAGACGGTGCTCGTGCTCACCTCGGCCGGGAGCGGTCCTGCCCCGTTCGCCCCCAGGCGCGCCGGATCCGTGCTGTGGAGCGACCAGGCGTCGCTGCGCCTCCAGGGCGATGCGCCCCAGTTCCCCATGACCATCATCGATTTCGCCCATACGTCGTTCCCGGACGACGCCGCATGGCACCTTCAGATCGCTCCGGATCTGGAGAGCGCTGCGATGGGGTCGTTGCTGCTGCTGATCAACGAACGTCGGGAGGCCGTGGCCACTGCGTTCGCCAACGCAGCCAGGCCTCGGGCCCAGGACCGTGCGGTGCTGGAGACGGTGTACGCCGACTGCGCCAGGGTCATGCTCGAACACGCCCTCCGCCAGGAGAGCTTCAGCGATGACGTCGACTTCCCGGAGGACTCGTTGGGCGCCACTCTCCTCGATCTCTTCCACCGACTCTTCCCGGACTCGTCGATCCGCGATCGCCGTCTGCGACTGGAGATGTCCCCGAGTCTGTTCGGTTCGGAGCTTCAAGCTGCCGTCCGGATCTTCCAGGAGGAGTGACGTGATGGCCCTGCTGTATCCCCGTCTTCTCGCGGACCGGGCCAAGGTGCTTCACGACGAGTACAGGAACTGCCCGATCGCCGAGCTGACCCGGCACGCCGCCACCCGTCACAATGCGGCCGTCTACGTGGCCACCGGAGGCGACCGCGTCAGCGAAGCCGGGCTGTCCGACCTGCGCGAGCGCGTCGTCGCGCTGGCACGTGAAGCCGGATTCCCCCAGCTGCCTTCCCGGTCCGCCCTTGCGCGCTTCGACCTCGCTCTCGCTCCCGCGCTGCACACCGGGATGAACCTGGCCCCCGCTGAAGCCGCTGCCGGGGACGTGTGGGCGTTCCTGTCCCTGGTGCTTCTGCCCGACGTGGCGCATTGGCGGTTTCCTCGTCCGCCGCGGGACCGGGTCCTGGCAAGCGACCTGACGCGGCACGTGTTCGGCCGGCTGTGGTGGCGGGCGCAACTGGTGCACGACCTCGCCGCGAAGCGGCCCTACGAGGCGCTCGAGATCCTGGGGGAGGCGGCCTTCGACCAGATCTATGCTCGAAGGAAGGCGTTGGGTGGCAGTCCGCACCTGGTCAGCGCCATTCTTCGGGTGTGGAACTCGCTGTCGTTCGAGGGCGTTCGGGAACGCGATGTCCTGCGTGACTTCCTCAAGCGGCTGCTCCGGCTGGCTCCCTTCGTGGTCTTCGAGGCTCTGAGCCGCGACGAGTTGGACAGGGAGTTGCGCGTCGTCGCCTCGGAGTCGGTCACCGCCCTGAAGGCGACCACCGACACACCCGAGGCGCCCGCTGTCGCAGTGAACCGGACCTTCCATCACGGAACGACACCGCGTCCTGCTCCGGCTGTCAGCAGTACTTCCTCGGTCGCCCGACTCCTTGTCGTGGAGCTGTGTGCCGGAGCCGGAGGGCTGGCACTGGGACTGGAGAACGCGGGATTCCGACCCGTGCTCGCGGTCGACAACCGTCCGGTGGCCTGCCGCACGCTGAGGGCGAACCGGCCGGAATGGGACGTACGCGAGGACGATCTGCTCGATCCGGCACCAGAAGTCCTCGCCGCCCTGGAAGCGTCGCAAGGAGCCGATCTGCTGTCCGCCGGGTTGCCCCGTCTGAAAGCTGCTGCTGCCGTCAACCGCGATCGCGGCAACAATCACGAGTTGGGGGTCCTGCGGGCCGTCGTCGAGTTCGCCTGCCGGCTGGAGCCCCGTGCCCTTCTGCTGGAGAACGTCCCGGAACTGAGCAGGAGCGAAGCGTACGAGCCCGTGCGGCAGTACGTCGCGGAGCGGCTGAGGCCGCTCGGGTACCGGATGCACTGGTTCGTGACGAACGCGTTGGAACACGGTGTTCCGCAGGACCGTGAGCAAGGCGTGCTCGTGGCGCTGCGCGGTGTCCCCGCGGTCGCCTTCCGCCCGCCGAGTCCGTCGGGCTTGCCGGTGCCCACAGTGGGAGAGGCGTTGCTGGAATCGATGGCCGGGCGTGGCTGGTCGGAAGCCGCTCGCTGGGCCGAGCAGGCCGACCGGCCGGCGCCGACGTTGGTAGGTGGTTCCTGGGACCGAGGAGGCCCTGATCTAGGGCCGACCGGTACCAAACGCACATGGGAACGGATGGGTGTGAACGGAGGGACGATCGCCGACAACGTCCCGGGCCCGGATTTCCACTGGAGTCCTGAACTCGGCAAGGACGGTCTCGTGCGTCTCACCGTCGACCAGGCAGCGCAGCTTCAGGGATTTCCTCGTGACTGGCGGTTCGAGGGCGGCAAGACGGCTCGCTATCGGCAGGTGGGCAACGCCTGCCCTCCTCAGGTCGGTGAGGCCCTCGGCCGGGCCGTCCGAGCGGCACTGAAGGAGGGATGAGATGCTCACCGTCCCCGTGCGGACCACCCGATAGACTCTCACCTCATGATCTCCGTGCCGCCTCGACCGACGTCCTCTGCGGATTTCCGCATGGTGGACCTTTTCGCGGGACCAGGAGGGCTGGATCTCGCGGCCGAGGTGCTCGGCATCGAGTCCGTCGGGGTCGAGATCGATGCCTCGGCCTGCCGGACACGAGAGGCCGCGGGCCTGGAGACGGAGGCAGCGGACGTCCGGGAGCGCGATCCGGAGCACCCGCGTCTACTGGGCAGGCAGATTCTGGCGGGAGGGCCACCTTGCCAGACGTTCACCGTCGCCGGTAACGGCGTCGGACGGCGAGCGCTGGAGCATGTGCTGAAGTTCGTCCAGCGTCTGGTGAACCGGGAGGATCCGGCGGCGATCAGGGCGGACCTCCAGTCCTTCGATCAACGCACCGGCCTGGTACTGGAGCCCCTCCGGTGGGCGCTCAAGGCGATCGACCTCCCGGAGTTGGACCCTTACGAGGCGATCGTCCTGGAACAGGTACCCGCAGTCCTCCCTGTGTGGGAGGCCTACGCGGAAGCGTTGAAGGCCGAGGGCTATGCCGTCGCTCACGGCATTCTGCACACCGAGGAGTTCGGTGTCCCCCAGACCCGTAGGCGCGCCGTCCTGATCGCTCGGTGGCAGAAGAGACACGTGGCGCTTCCGGCGCCGACCCATCACCGTTACCGGAAGGGCACGGGGCGCCCTTCCGGCGACTTGGTGCGGCAGTCGTGGGTGGCGATGGAGGATGTGCTCCCGCACCGCAAGCGCCCTCCCTTCCGTGTCGTTTCCAACTACGGGACCGGCGGCGACCCCAAAGCACGCGGCAGGCGACGTTCCTGCGAGCCGGCCGCGACGGTGACGGGCAAGATCTCTCGGAACCGCATCGTGCTCGACGGGGAGGTCGAGCGGGAGCTCCCCCGCTTCACCGAGTCGGAAGCGGGCGTCCTTCAGACCTTCCCGGTCGCCTACCCGTGGAGGGGTCAGGCCATCGCACAGCAGATCGGCAACGCCGTCCCGCCCCGTCTCGGCATGCACATCCTGTGCGCGGCGCTCGACCTCGGCATCCCCGCGCAGGACGCCCTCGAGAGGTTGGAGAAGTGGACGCCTCCGTCGCCCGCAGCAATCGGTGCGGACACCGACCGAACTCTCGAACTCGTGGGTGAACCATACTGAAAGACATGACCGGGACGAGTCCATTGCCGTCGTCCGCCGATGTCTCGGGCCGCATGAGTCGGCAGGGCAGGCGGGACACGACACCCGAGCTGGCGGTACGCAAACTTCTGTACGCCGTCGGCCTGCGTTACCGACTGCAATGGCGCATTCCCGGTATGTCACGACGCACCGTCGACATCGCGTTCCCCGGTCGGCACGTCGCGGTCTTCATCGACGGCTGCTTCTGGCACGTCTGTCCCCGTCACGCCACCAGTCCGAAGGCGAACGCGGAATGGTGGCGGGCGAAGCTCGACAAGAACGTCGCACGGGACGAGCAGACCACTGCTCACCTGGAAGCGCTGGGCTGGACGGTCCTGAGGTTCTGGGAGCACGAGAACCCTGCGGAGATCGCCGCCGAAGTGCGGAGAACCGTGCAGCGTAAGGATCACTGACTGCTGGGGCCGTGCGACGGCCTCGCGTCACCGGGACGGGCAACTTCTCCGAGTACTTCCGTATCCCGGGCTGATGGCGACGTTGCTCGTCCTTTCAAGGCAGCGCCGGTCCCTCGCGGCGCGGGGGTGGGGCGGATGCGCCCCGACATTTCACTGCCCCGGTGGCCGTCACCCTGGCGGCCCCGAGGACTTCTGGTGAGGGTCCCACGCCTGCGGGGGCGCCCACCCCTGAGGCCCCGCCCACCCCTGCGGGGGCGCCCATCCCTGGGGAGGGGCCCAGGTCCGTGGGGGTGGGTAGGGGTGGCTCAGGGTGAGGGCGGCGCTGGTGGTCGGGGGGCCGGAGAGGGGGTGGTTGGCGCGGAGGGCCTGGAGGAGCTGGTGCTCGCGGGCGGCGAAGTCCGGGGCCGTGGCGCCGTTGTCGGCGCGGGAGCGGAGGAGGGCGAGGGCCGTGGCGTCGTGCTGGTAGGCGGCCAGGGTGCGGGCCGCGGCGGGCCCGTGGCTGCGGCGGGCCATCGCGCGGGCCATGGAGCGGGCCCGCATCGAGGAGAGGGACCAAGGTTCCGGCTCGCTGAACCAGCCCGCCGCCGCGTACGCGGGCAGCGTCTCCCGTACGACCCGCAGTTCGTGCAGCCGTGACCAGACCGCCAGCCACGTCAGCGCACCGAACACGGGGAGCATGAAGAGCCCGTACACGGCGAGGAAGGTGTAGTTGGCAAAGGATGCCGAGCCGTTCCATATCGCGTGCAGCAGCACCGCCGTGAACCAGCCCAGCAGGGGCAGCACCGTGCGCAGCACCCGGCGGCGGCGCGGGAGGGCCGCGACCATGCCGAAGGCTATGCCGGTCATCGCCGTGAACAGGGGGTGGGCGAACGGCGCGAAGATGACGCGGATGAGGAACGTGCCGGCGGTCGCCGAGCCGGAGAAGCCGTCGGGGCTCAGCGCGGAGTCCTGGTCGTAGGCGGTACCGAGGTAGAGGATGTTCTCGGTGAAGGCGAACCCGGCGGCGGTGATGCCGGCGGCCGCGATGCCGGAGACGACGCTGTCCAGGTGGCGGCGGCGGAAGAGGAAGAGCAGCAGGACCGCCGCGGCCTTGCTGGTCTCCTCGACGACGGGCGCGATCACGGTGGCGCCCAGGGTGTCCGCCTCGTGCGGGGAGTCGACGACGACGGACGAGGCCAGCCAGTCGGTGGCGAAGCCGTTCGCCAGGATGGCGACCAGCGTCGCCGCGCACGCCCCCCAGGCGAAGGCGAACACATGCGTGCGCCACGGCGCGGGCAGTGGCGCGCTCAGCCAGCGGAAGGCGGCCAGCAGCAGCGGTACGGGGAAGAGCGCGAGGCCGAAGCCGACGAGCAGGCCTGTCGTGCCCGTCTGCTCCCGTACCAGCGCCAGGATCATCAGGCCGCACAGCGCCAGCAGGGCGATCAGGGCGGTGGTGCGCAGCGCTTGCCGGTGCCGTTGCCACCAGGACGGCACCGGGTGCGTCGGCACCGCCGAGTACGGGAGGGACCCCGGGGTGTGGGGGACGGGCCCCGGGGTGGGGGAGTACGCGGGTGCGGGTGCGGGGGCAGGCGGGAACGGCGGCTGGTGGCCGTCCTGCGGGAGCTGCCGGCCGCTCCAGGGATGGTGCTGGGCGGGGCGGTCCTCGCCACGGAAGGGCGGGTTTCCCGGTGCGGGGGCAGCCGACGGCGGTGCGGGCGCCGGTTCCGGTGCGGGGGCCGGGGCGCCGGTGTGGTCCGCCGGTGCGGCGTCGTACGGGGCGCTTCCGGGGTGCGCCGACGGGGCGGGCGTGGGGTCGCCCGCGCGGCCGCCCGTGGGCTGCCCGGACGTCATCGGGTTCGGCGGCGCGCCGGGGGCGCCGGATGCCTCGTCATGCACCCGACGACAGTAACCAGTGTGGGTGACACGCGCTGCGGCGCGGGCGCAGCCGCCGCACGGTACCGGCCGCCTGCACTGCACCACCCGCGAATCCACCGAGCCGGATCACTCCCGCGAAGCCACGGCGACCAGCCACCGCCACCCGCACCCCACCGCCGCACCGTGCCGCCACCTGCGTCCCGCTGCCGCGCCGTGCCGCCATCCGCGTCCCACTGCCGCCATCCGCGTCCCACTGCCGCACGGTACCGGCCGCCCGCACCGCACCTCCCGCGAATTCACCGAGCCGGATCACTCCCGCGAAGCCACGGCGACCAGCCACCGCCACCCGCACCCCACCGCCGCACCGTGCCGCCACCTGCGTCCCGCTGCCGCGCCGTGCCACCATCCGCGTCCCACTGCCGACGGCCGCGTTCCGCTGCCGCACCGTGCCACCATCCGCACCTCACCGCCGACGGCCGCGTCCCAGCGCCGCACCGTGCCGCCATCCGCGGCCCACCACCGCCCGCGCGCCGCCGCAACGTGGCAGTCCCAGCGGGCCATGCCTTACGTGCGCGAGATCGTCCCCAACGTGCGCGAGATCGTCCCCACCACCGCCCGCACCTGTCGCCGCACCGTGGCAGTGGCCCGTCGCGGTGGTGGCCCGCCCAGCTTCGTGGCAGTGGCCCGTCACGGTGCGGCGGCCCGCCTTTGTGGCAGTGGCCGGTCGCGGTGGTGGTCCGCCCACCTTCGTGGCAGCGGGCCACCACGGTGTGGCGGTCCACAACCGTCACGGCCGCGGCCCGGGACCCCGGTGGCCGCGGCCCAGCACACGGCGGCCGCGGCTCAGCGGCGGCGGAAGACCAGGTCCCGTACGGCGTGCCCCTTGGTGAGGCCCTGTCCCTCGAAGCGGGTCAGCGGGCGGTGTGCGGGGCGGGGGGCGTAGCCGCCGTCCGGCTGGGTGTTCTCGTAGTCCGGGTGCGCGGTGAGGACCTCCAGCATCTGCTCGGCGTAGTTCTCCCAGTCGGTGGCGCAGTGCACGAGGGCGCCGGGGCGCAGCGGGCCGGCCGCCAGGTCGAGGAACTCGGGCTGGAGCAGCCGCCGCTTGTGGTGGCGCGCCTTGGGCCACGGGTCGGGGAAGTAGAGGCGCAGGCCGGAGAGGGAGTCGGGGGCGAGCATCTCGCGCAGCAGGATGACGGCGTCGCCGTTGCCGACCCGTACGTTGTCCAGCCCCTTCTCGTCGGCGAGCCGCAGCAGGTTGCCCTGGCCCGGGGTGTGGACGTCCACGGCGAGGATGCCGGTGGCCGGGTCGGCGGCCGCCATGGTGGCCGTGGCCTCGCCCATGCCGAAGCCGATCTCCAGGACGACGGGCAGGTCCGGGTCGTCGAACAGGTCCGCGAGGTCGAGCCGGCTCAGCCCGTCCACGTCGAAGCCCCAGCGGGGCCAGAGCCGCTCCAGTGCGATCCGCTGCCCCTTCGTGACCCGGCTGCGGCGGGGCTGGAAGCTGCGGATGCGGCGTTCGTGGTGCGAGCCGGCGGGGTCGGGCGAGGGCCCGGCACCCGGCGGGAACATCCGCGCCATCTGGCGCGGCGTCCGGCCCGTGCCGGTCGCTTCGCGAGGGGGCTCGGTGTGCGAGGGCTCACCATGCGCGGGCTCGCTGCGGGTGAGCTCGTCGTTCGGGGAGAAGTTCTTGCTTTCGGACACGATGTTTCGATTTTACGGCCCACGGCATCCCGACCGTGTCGGCCACCGCCGCACCCCGCAGGCGTCGACCGCCGGGACGTCCGCGCCTCGCGAGGGACCGCGCCCGTGCCGGGTCCCTCAGCCCTCCCCCAGCACCGTCGCCGTCCGTCGGGCGATCTCCCTCCCGATGGGCAGGGAGGCCGTCGCGGCCGGTGAGGGGGCGTTGAGGACGTGCACGGTGTGGGGGCCCTCCGCGAGGAGGAAGTCGTCGACGAGTGTGCCGTCGCGCAGCACCGCCTGGGCCCGCACCCCGGCGGGGGAGGGGCGCAGGTCCGCCTCCGTGACGTCGGGCAGCATGCGGCGCACGGCGGCGGTGAAGGCGGGCCGTGACAGGGAGCGGCGTATCTCGCCGGCACCGTAGCGCCAGTGGCGGCGGGCGAGCCGCCAGGCACCGGGGTGGGCCGCCAGCCCGGCCAGCTCGAAGGGGCGTACGACGGGCCAGGTGTAGCCCTCGCGGGCGAGGGCGGGCACGGCGTTGGGGCCCACGTGGACCCCGCCGTGGACGCCGCGCGTGAGGTGGACGCCGAGGAAGGGGAAGGCCGGATCGGGTACGGGGTAGACCAGTCCGCGCACCAGGTGCTCGCGCTCGGGGGCCAGCTCCGCGTACTCCCCGCGGAACGGGATGATCCGGGCCGGTGGGGTGTCCCCGGCGAGCCGGGCGACGCTGTCGCAGTGCAGCCCCGCGCAGTTGACCAGGGCCCGCGCCCGGAGGACCGCGCCGTCCGCGGTCCGCACGGCGACGCCCCGGCCCGGGCGGCGGTCCACCACCGTGACGTGGCCCGCGGCGCCGTACCGCACCTGCGCCCCCGCGTCCTGCGCGAGCAGCGCGAGCTGCCGGGCGACGGCGGTGAAGTCGCACACCCCCGTGGTGCCGACATGGATGGCCGCCAGGCCCCGCACGTGCGGCTCGTACGCGGCGATCTGGGCGGGCCCCAGCTCCCGTACCGGGATGCCGTGCTGCCGGCCGCGCTGGATGAGGGCGTGCAGCCGGGGCAGCTCCTCGTGCTCGGTGGCGACGATCAGTTTCCCGGTCACCTCGTGCGCGATGCCGTGCTCCGCGCAGAACGTGACCATCTCGGCCGCCCCGCCCACCGCGAAGCGTGCCTTGAGGGAGCCGGGCGGATAATAGATGCCGCTGTGGATCACCCCGCTGTTCCGCCCCGTCTGGTGCCGGGCCGGGCCCGGTTCCTTCTCCAGGACGGTGACCCGGAGGCCGGGGTCCCGGCGGGTGAGCGCATAGGCGGTCGACAGCCCGACGATCCCCGCGCCGATCACCAGCACGTCGCAGTCCGGTCGGCCGGAGCGAGGGGCGGTACGCCCGGCGGCGCGTCTGCCGGCGCGTTCGCCGTCCTGCGCACCGGCGGGTGCGGCGACGTGCCCGTCGGTGCCTCCGTCGGCGGCCGGGCGGTCGTGTCTTCTGGACGTCGAGGTCACGCACCCCATCATGGACCCCGCCGCTGACGGACCGCTGCGGTACCCGTCACGCAGACGATCAAGAAAACCCCCGCCTGGACACCCGCTTGGACACCGGCCCCGGCAGCCCGTCCGGCAGTCCCTGGACGCGCCCGGCGGCCACGCTCTCCCGTCCGTCCCGGCGCACACCGGCCGGGGCCGCGCGGGGCCGGGTCACGACGGCAGGCGGGACATGCGGACCGGCGTCATGCCGGCGCCATCAGCAGCGGACGCGCCCGCTCCCGCAACTCGGCGACCCGCGGTTCGTCCCCGTACGGCTCCAGACGGTGCAGCAGATCGCGGACGTACTCCGTCGTACGGGCCGAGGAGATGCGGCCCGCGACCTCCACGGCGCGCGCACCGGCGGCGCAGGCGGCGTCCAGGTTGCCCGACTCCAGTTCGGCGACGGCCGAGACGACCAGGCGCAGCCCGTGCGAGCGCACGAACTCCTCCTTCGGCTGCGAGAGCGCCTTCTCCGTGAAGCGGCGTACCTGGCGCGGCGCCTTCAGATCGCGGTAGCACTCGGCGGCGTCGGCGGCGAGCCGGTCGTAGGAGTAGAAGTCCAGCCAGGAGGGGTCCGGGTCGCCCTCGCGGGAGCGCTCCAGCCAGCTCTCGGCTGCGGACAGCGCGGCGGCGCATGCCTGTGCGTCGTTCGCCTTGGCGTGTGCGCGGGCCTCGACGAGTTGGAAGAAGCTCATCGTGCGCGCCGTCGCCAGCCCGCGGTTGCGTTCCAGGGCGGCCTGCGCGAGGTCCACGCCCTCGTCGGCGAAGCCCCGGTAGGTGGCCTGGAGCGACATGGAGGCCAGGACGTAGCCGCCCAGCGGCACGTCGGCGGCGGCGCGGGCGAGCCGCAGCGCCTGGATGTAGTAGCGCTGCGCGGCCTCCTGCTGGCCGGTGTCGAAGGCCATCCACCCGGCCAGCCGGGTCAGTTCGGCGGTGGCGCCGAAGAGGGAACGGCCGACCTCGTCGGTGTAGGCGCCCAGCAGCAGCGGTGCGGCGTCCACCCGCAGGCACTCGGGCACCATGGAGGAACGCCAGTCGCCGCCGCCGTACTTGGAGTCCCAGCGGCGCGCCTCGTCGGCGGCCTCGCGGAGTTTGGAGACGTCGGTGTGACCGACGCGCAGCGGAACGGCGGCGCCGTTGCCGCCCCCGTCCTGGTCGGCTGCCGCCCCGGCCGGGTCGGTACGGGCCACTGCCTCGGCCCGGACCGCCGCCTCGGTACGGCCCGCCGGTTCGAGGCGGCCCGCCTGTTCGCCGGGGTCGGCCGGCTCGGTGCGGCCTGTCGCCTCGGGACGGCCCGCGCCCTCGGTGCGGTCGGCGGGGTCGCGGCCGTCGGCCGCTCTGCCCCTGCCGGGCGTTCTGGCCCCGTCGGCGGACAGGGCCACTCCCTCGATGAGCTCGATGTGCCGGGCGACTGAGCTGTCCGCCGGTGTTATGAGCCACCGGGAGGCCGGAGTCGCGTAGGCGCTGACCGAGAACGAGCCCGCGAGGGACTGCCAGATGCTGCCGCCACCGCGCCGTCCGGCCAGGTCGAGCCGGTAGAGGTCGGTGGCGGACCTGACGGCGGCCCCCACGTCCCGGGGGAAGGCCAGGCCGACCTCCGGGGTCGGGTCGGCGTCCGCGAGGCCGATCTCGTGCAGCGGCACGGGCCGGCCGAGCTTGCTGCCGATGGCAGCGGCGATCAAGTGGGGGGCCGCTCCCTGCGGCACCATTCCCTTCGATACCCAGCGGGCCACCGACGTCTTGTCGTACCGGAGCGTGAGGCCCCGTTGGGCACCGAGGTCGTTGACCCGTCGGGCGAGTCCGGCGTTGCTGATCCCTGCGAGGGCGAGGACGGTGCCGAGTTTCTCATTCGGCCCGCGTGACTCCCTGGACATGCGCACCCCTGACCACACCGACGACCGCCCCGCGGCTGACGCGGGGCCCCCTTCCGTTCCGTGCGTGCTGCACGGCGCGGAAGGCACTGCGAACACAGCGTAGTTCGCCGCATGCCCACCGTTAAGGGGTGGCAGGGGGGATGGCGGGATCCATGTCCGTACGCGTGTACGTGCAGGAGTCACGTGCCACCCTCATCGTGCCCCCTGTCACGCGGCCGGAATCGTGCGGAGCTGTCCCCGGTCCGAGTGGCTTCGCGCCCCTTTCCCGTGCCCCGCCCGTGTGGCCGTGCGCCTGCCTATGCGCCTGCCGTGCCCGTATCGGGGGCGCTTCGATGGGAGCCGCGTGGGTCGGCCCGCTGCTCAGGATCAGCGGGCTGGGGGACGCCGCCGCCTCATTCCCCGCGGGCGGCGGTCCGGGCCGGGAGGAGCGAAGGCACCTCCCGGCCCGGCCGTGTGCGTGAGGCCCCGGAAGCGGGACGCCGAGGGCGCCAGGAATGCCAAGGTCGCCGGGAACACCGAGAACGCCGGGAACGCTGGGAAGTGGGGCGCGGACCGCTGGACGTGCGGGGAACGCGGCGTCTGAAGCGCGCCGTGCGGCGGGGGAACTGCCTCGTTGCCGGGGGCGTCGGCCTCCCCGGGGCCCTCGCGGAGGGCGGCTGTTCGGCCCGCCTCTGTCCGCGGCTTTCCCTGCCCTGCCGCGCCCTGCCGCGCCCTTCAGCGCCCTTCAGCGCCCTTCTGTGCCTGTCCGTTCCGCCCTTCCACGCCTGGCCCCGCCCGCCGGTGCGGCGTCCCCGATAGGACGGCCGGGCGCCGTCGGCCGTCCACCGCGGGTTCTCTTCTGCTGTGTCGGCCGTGCGGGGACTGCGGGCGAGCGCTCGTGCCGGGGGACCGTTCCGCCGGTGCGCCGCGCGTGCGACGGTTCCGCGCGCCCAGCGTGCACGCCCGCCTTGCGCCACGATGGACGGTTCGAGGCGCCGTCGCGGTCCTCCGCGCGCCACCGGTTCGCTGTTGCGTCACGAGGGCGTCGCGGAGCGTCAAGCCGAGGGTTGTGATGTGCTGTCGCACGGCCGAATTTGGCCGAATGACATCGGTCGGGTGTGCGGTGCCAATGGACGGCGCCAGCGGAATATGCCGCTCGGTGCCGCACCGCCGGGGTCGCACCGCACCGGTTCGGCAGGGGTGTGGAAGCAGTACGGCGCGGGGACGACCCAAGGAGGCGGGAGGGGCGACCCGGGTGCGGCGCAGGGGGGCGCTGTCGGGTGGAAACGGGTGGAAAGGAGCGGCGCATCCCATCGACGGATGCGCCCCTTGCACGCCTCCCGTGCGCCACTTACGTGGCACCATGGCCGCAACGACAGCGGTCCATACGGCAGTAGAGCGAAGGCAGGCGGCGATGCGTTGGTTGGTGGGGTGGAGCAGCGCCGCGGCAGCGACGGACGGCCGCCGTGGCGCTGCCGGAGCCGCCACCAACGGCGCGCGCGCCGCCCGTAATTCCTCCCTGTACGGAGTGGACGGCAACGGCTCCTACGGCGGTACCGGCGCCGGTACCGGCTCCCCTGACCCGTACGACTCGTACGACTCCTACGACCTGTACGACTCCTACGGCCGCTACGGGCACGCCCCGCACACCGCCCACGTGCCCGACGGAAGCGACGGCGTTCTCCAGCCCGTCGGCGCACAGGTGGTGTGGGGTGACCCCGACCCGCTGTGGGCGGTCGGGGACTGGCGGCCCGACGAGATCCGGGTCGTGGAGGCCCAACCGGGCAACCGCCTGGCCGTGTTCGGCTGCTGCGGTGCCAGTGACGAGGAACTGCGTCTGGGGCTGGTCGCCGCGCGAGGAGGAGCGTTTCGCCACCTGACGGCCTGGCCCGGCAGCTACACGGCGGTGGCCTGTGTGGGGCGCCGGATCACCGTCGCCGCGGACCTGGCCGGTGCCCGGCCCGTCTTCCACGCGCCCTGGGCGGGCGGCACCGCCTACGCCACGGCCGCGCTGCCGCTCGCCGATCTGACCGAGGCCGAGCTCGACTTCGGTCACCTGGCGGCGCTGCTCGCCTGCCCCGAGGCGCCCGAGGCGCTGGGGGACGGCACGCCGTACCGCGGGGTCAGCCGGGTGCCGCCCGGCCACGCGTTGATCGTGCGGGACGGCGGCAGCCGGGAGATCGCCGGTTACGAGTCGCCCGGCTCCCTCGTCGTCGGCTCGCCGCCGGTCGACCCGGAGACGGCGGTCGCGCACGTGCGGGACGCGCTCGTGGACGCCGTACGCGCCCGGCTCACCGCCCCGCGGCACGCCGCCGAACACGACTTCGACGTACGCGATCCGGGCCCCGTACCCGGCATGGGGCCCGCCGACCGGCAGCGGGCCCGCGGCGGTCCCGCACCCGGCGTCGGTGCCGACCTGTCCGGCGGGCCCGCGTCCGGTGCCCTGGCGCTGCTCGCCGCCGGGCTGCCCGGCGCCCCCGGTACCGTCTTCGGCACCCGCGCGGCCGGCGCGGGCGAGCGGCTGCTGGCCGTCACCTTCAACGACCTGGCCCGGGACGCCGGGCCGCGCGGCGCCGCCGCCCCGGCCGGCGTCGCCGGCTTCGACGGCTCCGCCGACGGCCGCGATCCCGGTGCCGCGCCCGGCCCCGACGCCGAGCTGACCGCCGAACTGGAGCGAGCGCGTGCCATGGCGGAGAACCCGCGGCTGCGTCATCTCGTCGTCACCGGCGGCCCGGAGACACTGCCGTACGCCGACCTGACCACCGGCCCCCTCACCGACGAACCCGCGCCCTCCCTGGTGACCGCCGAACGCCATCGGTACCGGCTCGCGGCGGGCAGCGCCGACCACTTCGTCGGGGCCGGCGCCCGTCAGGTCCTCGACGCCCACCCCGCGCGCCTCGCCGACCTGTTGCTGGACCGGCGCCGCCGCCACCTCGTCCGCCCGGTCGCCGCGCTGGCCCGCGCGGAGGGCGGCGAAGGACAGGTGGCGGGGCGCTCGTTGCTGGTCCCCGTCACCATCTACCGGGCGGCGCGCAGGCTGGCCCGCACGCCCTACCGGGACGGTGTGCAGCGGACGGCGGAGCTGCTGCGGGACGGCTCGTTCACGGGCTCCGCGTTCGCGCCGTACCCGGAAGGCGGGGAGAGCGCCGTCGACGCCTCGGTCGCCGCGCTCACCTGGTGCCGGCCCGGCCCGGCGGCACGGTGGCTCACCGGCGAGGCACTGGCCGAGGTCTCGCTGCGGCTGGAGGCGGCCGCCCGGTCCCGCCCGTCCGTCGAGAGACCCGGCGAGCGGCGGGCCCGCGCCGCCCTCGCCCGGTCCGCCGCCGACCACCGTGTCCTCGAACAGGCCGCCGAGATCCGCAATCAGCGGCTGCACGCCCCCTACTTCGACAACCAGGTCGTACGCGCCGCCCGCGAACTCCCCGAAGCCCTCCGCGTACGGCCAGGGGCGCGTGCCTCGATACTGCGCGCCGCGCTCGCCGGGGCCGGCGTCCACGACCTCCCACCCGGCTGGGGCGCCCCCACCCACGCCACGTACCGCGCCGCCCTCCGTACGGGCATACAGCGCGCCACCGACCAACTGCTCCAGCTCTTCGAAGCGCCGCTGCTCGCCGAAGCCGGCCTCGTCGAGGCCCGCGTCGTACGCCAGGCCGTCCAACGGGTGGCCAAGGGCGAGCCCCTTCCCCCGGAAGGTCTGGCCGACCTGGTGTCGATGGAGCTGTGGCTGGGCCGCCTGCTCACCCGTCGCGGTACCTGCTGGACCGGTGCGGCGGCGCCCCGCCACCGGGCGGCGGCAGCGGGTGTCCACCCGGACGCCCGCTACGAGCGGATCCTGCCGCCCACCAGCGCCTGACCGCGCCCGGCTTCCGCCCCTGCCCGTCACTCCTGCCCGTCACCCCTGTCCGTCCCGGCGGCGGACGGACTGCGCTGTCCCGCCCGTCGGGCGCCGGCAGCGGGACCATGAGAGAAAAGGACGCGGACATGCCGACACCGACAGGGACAATAGGCCCGTGCGCTATCTGATCCTGGGGACGAGCGAGGTCCGTGACGACGCGGGCCGCCCCGTTCCGCTGGGCGGACAGCGGCTGCGCGCGCTGCTCGCCGCGCTCGCGCTGCGCGCCCACAGCCGCGGACCCGCTCCCCTCCAGACGCTGATCGACGAGGTATGGGCCGACACCGGCCCCGATGCACTGCCGGGCAACGCGTCGGCCGCGCTCCAGGCGCTGGTGGGCAGACTGCGCCGGGCCGTCGGGAAGGACGTCGTCGAGTCGCTGCCCGGCGGGTACCGGCTCCGCCTCGACCCGGAGCGCGACGAGGTCGACCTGCTCCGCTTCGAACGCCTCTCCGCCGACGGTGAGCGCGCCCTGGACGAGGGCGACGCCGCACGGGCCGCCCGGCTGCTCCGTGAAGCCCTCGCCCTCTGGCGCGGCCCCGCGCTGGCCGACCTGCCCGACCGCACCGCGGAGGCGGCCCGCGCGGAGGCGCTCCGGCGAGCCGCCCACCAGCGGCGGCTCGCCGCGGACCTCGCGTCGGGGGACGCCGCACGGGTGCTGCCCGAACTGCGCGAGCTGGCCCGCGCACACCCGCTCGACGAGCCGCTCCAGGCCCTTCACCTCCGTGCCCTGCACGCCAGCGGCCGCACGGCCGAGGCGCTGGCCGGTTACGAGGGGGTCCGCAGAGGCATCGCCGACCGCCTGGGTGCCGACCCCGGCGCGGAGTTGCGCGCCCTCCACGCCGAACTCCTCGCCGCGAGCACCCAGGAGGCGGTCCGCCCGCGGGGCACCGGGACGCCGGACACGGCGAACCCCGGGCAGGAGGAGTCGGCCGGGCACGGGGCGGATGCGGGCCCACCGGCATCCGGCCCGGAGCAGCCGCAGCGCGCCCCGGGCAACCTGCGCGCCCGGCTCACCAGCTTCGTCGGCCGCGAGGGCGACATCGACGCCCTCGGCGCGGACCTGGCCGCCTCCCGGCTCGTGACGCTGACCGGGCCGGGCGGATCCGGCAAGACCCGGCTCGCCGAACAGGTGGCCGCCACCCTGGGCGCCGCCACCCCGACGCCGTACCCCGACGGCACCTGGCTGGTGGAGCTGGCCTCCCTCGACCACCCCGGCGCCGTGCCGGGCGCCGTCCTCAGCGCACTCGGACGCCGGGCGACGGCACTGTCGACGGCCGCCACCGACGCCGCCCGCCCGCTGGGCGGCGAACAGAGTGCCACCGCGCTGCTGGTCGAACACCTGGAGCAGCGCAGTCCGTTGCTGGTGCTGGACAACTGCGAGCACGTCATCGACGCCGCCGCCACCCTCGCCGAGACGCTCCTGGCGCACTGCCCCGGGCTGACCGTGCTGGCCACCAGCCGG
The DNA here is from genome assembly GCF_000424785.1 of Streptomyces sp. CNT360. NCBI lineage: Bacteria > Bacillati > Actinomycetota > Actinomycetes > Kitasatosporales > Streptomycetaceae > Streptomyces > Streptomyces sp. CNT360. Next base: position 164,971 of record NZ_KE384247.1, read on the forward strand.
GAACCGCTCGGAGTACCTGGCGAGACCGTACGCCCCGTCGAACCGCTGCCACCCGCTCCCGCGCACCGCCTCTTCGTCGACCGTGCCGCCGCGGCGCGGCCCGGCTGCCTCCCGAGCGAGGACCCCGAAGCCGTGGCCGAGATCTGCCGCCGCCTGGACGGACTGCCCCTCGCGATCGAACTGGCGGCCGCCCGGCTCCGGTCGCTCACCCCGCGCCAGATCGCCGACCGCCTCGACGACCGCTTCCGCCTGCTGACCAGCGGCAGCCGCACCGTGCTGCCCCGTCAGCAGACACTGCGGGCCGTCGTCGACTGGTCCTGGGGCCTGCTGGACGAGCGCGAGCGCACCGTCGTGCGCCGGCTGTCCGTCTTCGCAGGCGGCTGCACCCTCTCCGCCGCCGAGCACGTGTGCGCGGACCCGCGGCCCGGGGCCGACGAGCCCGAGGAGGGCGATGGGCTCGACGGGGGTGGCGGGGGAGAGGTGGCCGAAGAGGTCGGCGGAGTCGACGAGGTCGGCGCGGCCGGCGCGGCCGACGGGGCCGACGGGGTCGATGCGGTCGACGGGGGAGCGGGGCTCGGCGAGGCCCACAGGGATGCGGGGCACGTCCGCCCCGACGACGTACTGGATCTGCTCTCCGCCCTCGTCGACAAATCCCTCCTCGTACCCGACCAGCCTCCCGCCCTGACCGGCACCGGCGTGCGCTACCGCATGCTGGAGACGATCCACGACTACGCCCGCGAACGCGCCGCCGAACACCCCCGCGAACGGGAGGCCGCGGAGGACCGGCACACCGCGCAGACCCTCCGCTTCGTCACCGCCGCGGAACCCCGCCTCCACTCGGCGGAACAGTTCTCCTGGCTGTCCCGGATCGAGGCCGACCTGGACAACGTCCGCGCCGCCCTGCACCGTTCCCTGCGCCACCGGGACCGCGAGACCGTCTCGGCCCTCGTCCGTGCGGTCGGCTGGTTCTGGTGGCTGCGCAACTACCGTGACGAGGGCGCGCGGTGGGTCGAGGAAGCCCTCGCCCTGCTGCCCGCCGCCGCCGGGGACCGCGACGAGGACGAAGAGCTCCTCTACCGGGAACTCCAGCTCCTGGCCTACTTCCTGGTGTCCGAGCACGACACGCAGAAGCTGCTCACCGACCCCGGGCACCGCGCCGTCGCCCGCGAACTGCTCGCCACCTTCCGCAGGCCCGGCCCCGCCTCCGCCCGGTTCCCCGGCATGCTGTGGCCGTTCACCGGCTACCTCGTCGGCGGCAGCCAGGGCGTCGCGGACCTCATGGACCGGGCTGTCGCCAACTGCCGACGCCACAGCGGCCCGTGGGAGCTGGCCGTCACCCTGCTGTTCCGGGCACACGTGCGGATCGACACCCCGCTCGGCCTCTCCCTCGTCCAGGACGACCTCGCCGAGATCAGCGCACTCGCCGAGAGCACCGGCGACCGCTGGCTGCTCAGCCAACTGTGCGGACTCCGCGCCGAGGTCGCCACCCAGGAAGGCCGCTACGAGGACGCCCGCGGGGAGTGCGAGACGGCCCTGCGCTACGCCCAACAGCTCGGCGCCCACACCGAGGTGCCCGTGCTGCTGGCCCGTATCGCCGAGATCTGGCTGCGGCAGGGCGACAGCAGGCAGGCGGACCGGCTCGCCCGACGTGCCGTCGCCGACGCCGACCGCCTCGGTATCGGCGACGCCCAGACCCTCGCCGTCTACGTCCGCGCCGTGGCCGCCATGGAGGAGAACCGGATCGGCCGCGCCCGCAGCCTCTACCTCGAAACCCGCAAGCACGCGTCCGTCGGCACCCCGCCCGCCATGTTCGACGTCCTGCTGCGCGTACTCGATGCCCGCATCACCGCGGAGGAGGGCGACGCACTGCTCCCCGAGGCCCTCCGCAGGATCCGGGCGGCCCTCCGCGCCGGTCTCGAACTCGGGGTCCCCGAAACGCTGACCGGCCACGCACTGCTGGTCGCCGGCCTCGTCCTCCAGCGGTCGGGCCACCCCGTCCTCGCCGTCCAATTCGCCGACTCCGCCCGGAGCATCCGCGGCGCACTCCCCGCCAGCGTCCCCGAACTACGGCTGGACGGTGCCGTCCGCGCCCACACCGGCTCCACGAACGGGGCGCTGGACCCGCTCGGCCCCGCCGATCCGCCGCTCACACCCACCGAAGCGGTGACCCGCCTCGACGACCTGTGCGCCCGCCTCGCGGCTCAGCAGCAGAGCTAGGGCAGCACGTCGGAAGCCGACCCCGGCGTCCGCGGTCCCGGCCTCTGCGAACCGGGTGTCTGCACCCCGGGTGTCCGCGAACCGGGTGTCTGCGCACCCGGCGTCCGCGGGCCCGGTCGCGTCCCGGACGCGCCCTCTCCCGTACGCCTGGTCGAGGAGAGCCGTAGCTCCACAGAGGGCGCCCCGGACGGCTTACGCTCCACCACCAGGCGCACGGGCCGGCCACCGACAGTCGTGCTCACGGTGACGGAATGGTCCGTCACCTGCACGAGGTGCTGATCGACCACCGGAGGCTCCGGCGGCTTCGGCGACGGTGGCGGCGGAGCGGGGCGGGAGGGCTCGGGCGGCTTCGGAGCCGGCTTGCTCGGCGGAGCGGGCGCGGACGGCTCGGGGGCGGGACGGCGCGGCGGCGCGGGCTTCGGGGCGTGCTGCGCCGGCGCCGCGCGGGGCGGCTCGGGCCGGGGCTTCGGAGCCGGGGGCCGGGGCTTGTGCGGCTCCGGTGGACGCGGCGCCGGGTCCGGCGTGTGGCGTGGCGGTGCGGGCGCCGCGGGCGGAGCGGAGTGACGGGCCTCGGGCTTCTTCGGCGGCTCGTCGCCGCCGGTCAGCGCGTAGGCGAGCGCCGCACCCGCCGCCGCGGCGACACCGAGACCGATGCCGACCTTGGCCGGGGTGCCGAGCCCCTCCGAGGCGGCACCCGCCCCGGCCCCACTGCCGCCCGCGCCACCGGCGGCCGCACCACCGGCCGCGGCGCCGCCGCCCAGCAGCGCGGCGAACGCCTTGGCACCGCCCGCCGTACCGAACCAGCCGATCAGCGCGACGGGGAGCAGCAGCCTGATGTGCTCGTTGAGGTCCTTCACCTCGGACGCCGCCTGACTGCACTCCGCGCACTCCGCCAGGTGCTGCGTCAGCCCTCGCTCGGCCCGCATCCGCAGCCCACCCCGTGCGTACGCGCCCAACCGGTCCGCGTACCGCGCGCACTCCTCGTCCCGCGTGCGGGCCTGGCTGACGTGGGCCTGCAAGTACGCCTGCTTCAGGTGCTCACGCGCCCGGTGCGCCGCTGTCGCCGCCGCGCCGCGGGAGGTGCCCAGCAGCAGCGCCACGTCCTGCGGCTTTCCGCCCTCCACCGCCGTGTGCCACAGCAGCATCCGATCGTGCTCCGACAGGCTCCGGAAGGCGCGGACGACCAGCGTCTGCTCCGCTTCCCGCATCGCCCGCACCTCGGCGGCGAGGTCGAGGGTGTCCGCATCGGGTGCGGCCGACGCGGCCGCCGCCGACTGCACGAAGACGGCGAAGTCGTCCACCAGACGCTCCCGGCGCTGCGAGCGCGTCCACGCCGCCGCCACATGCCGCACCGAGGTCAGCAGGTACGTCCGCACCGCCGTGCGGGGCCCCTTGCCGCCGCGGACCGCCTGCAAGGTACGGGCGAAGACCTCTCCGGCGAGGTCCTCTGCGGTGTCCGCGTCCCGGCAGCAGGTACGGGCGTAGCGGCGCACCGGCTCCACGTGCCGTCGGTACAGCTCCTCGTACGCAGCGTCGTCCCCGTCGCGCATGCGCTCCAGGAGCTCGGTGTCGGACACGGGGGCCCCGCCCTGTCCGTCCCGCGGCGCCGGGTCCACGCGCACGTCATGCGGCCCGCGTTGCTCGGGAACCTGGTGCGAGGGCGCCTGGGCGGCCTCCTCCTCGGCGGAGAGGGCGGCGGAAGCAGCAGCCGGGGCGGGAGCCGGAGTCGAAGCCGCGGGCGAAGCCGACGCCTCCGCGGTCCCTGTCGGCCGCTCCTGCCGCTGCGCCCCCTTCTCCCTCGTCTCCCGCTTCATCTCCTGCGTCCCACCGGCTGGGTTCGGGCCCGCCTCGTCCGGCTCCGCCCGGTCCGGCCCGACCCGGTCCGGACCCGCGGGCTCACGCTTCTCGGGCGTCCGCGCGTGCGGAACCGCCCCGGCCTCTGCCTGCGGGCCCTGCTCCTGCGGGCCCCGCTCGTCCGGCTCCCTCGGCTCCTGCCGCCCGTCACCGGTCATGGCCGCAACTTCCCTGCACACCCTGCCTGCGGAACATCGCGACAGCGTGGCACAGTGCCGTCGGCCGAGAACCCGACAACCTGACCAATCACTCCGACCGGGGTCCTCTCGTACGGGTGCACGACTGGGTAGATCTGCCGGGGTACCGACGCAGGGCGGCGCCCCGCGGGACGCGCGCCGCACCGAGGCGGACGCGCCCCGCCACCGGGACCGCCCGGCAGCACCGGTGCGGCCTCGGCGGGCGCCGCGGGGGCTTCGGTGGGCGGCCCGGCGCCGTAGGGCCTCACTGAGCGTCGCGGGACCGCAATCCCTCCAGCAGGATGTCGAGGAGCCGTGTGGACGCCGCGGCCTGCTGCGCCGCATCGGGCAGCGAGGGAGCGGCTGTCGCTATCACCAGCAGAACATCGCCGACCGTCACGTCCGCGCGCAGCTCCCCCGAGTTGCGGGCGCGCTCGACCAGCTTACCGACCACCTGGAGCAGTTCGACAGCGCCCGGGTTCTCCTCCAGTCCGTCGTACGAGACGGCCTCGACCGGGTCGGCGGCGGGCGTGTGCTCCACCAGGCGCAGATCCGGCGGTGTGCTCCCGTCGGGCGGTGCGGCGTCGCCGTGCCCGGCGTGTGCGGGCGCGCGCTGCTGCGGTACGCGTGCCGGGCCGTCCGTCCAGCTTTCGGCCCGCAGTATCCGCGGCGGCAGCAGCCGGCCGGCGCCGGAGGCCACGGAGGTGCGCAGGAAGCGGGAGAGCGCCGACCAGGGCTCCTCCTCCTGTCCGAGCGCGGCCCGTGCCTGCTCCGTCAGCCGTGCCGTCTCCTCCTCGGCGATCCGCCGCACCAGCACGTCCTTGCTGGGGAAGCGGCGGTAGACCGTCCCCACCCCGACCCGGGCGCGGCGGGCCACGTCCTCCATGGGTGCCCCGTAACCGAGCTCCCCGAAGACCTCGCGGGCCGCGCGCAGCACGTGTTCGAGGTTGCGCTGGGCGTCCACCCGCAGCGGAGTGGTCCGCGGGGCGGCGGCCGCGGCGACGGCGTTCCCCCTGGCCGTACCGCTCGTGGCGGCCGCTCCGACCGCGGCCGCGCCTGCGGTGGCGGCGGTGTTCGCGGCGGTGGTGTTCTCGGCGATCGGGCGCTCAGGCATGGCGGAAACGGCCGCCTTCGTGGCATGAGACCCGTGCATACCCTGAATGTGCATCTTTGTTCCCCCGGTACATCTCTGTCTCCCCCCGGAGACTCCCGCGTCTGCGGGACGGGGCGCGACGCATAGGTCACATGTCGCACCCGCTGTGGTTACGAACATAGTTGAGCCCACGACGTGAGAGAAGAGGGCGTCTCCGCACGGCACAGGGTGGGCCCCCGTCGCGACCTCTCCCACCCCTGCCCGTGCGGTCCGAGCGCCCCCCTCTTCCCCGGAGTGACCTGCACCGACTTGTGCGGGAGTGCCGTCGGAGGCGCGGGGGGCGCCCGGCGCACACCGGTCATACGAATCGTGTGGCCTGTGGACAAACGAGGGGCTGAGGGTGCGTCATGGACGGGTGACGAAGGCCACGAAGGACCCTGAGCACTCCGCGGACCCCACACGCATCCTCGTCGTCGGTGGCGGCTACGTCGGCATGTACACCGCGCTGCGGCTCCAGCGGAAGCTGAAGCAGCGACTCAGCCGCGCCCCGCGCCCCTTCCCCGCCCCGGCCGCCGCGTCGTCCTCCTCCGCCCCGGCCGCGGCCCGGTCCTCGCCCGCCCTCGCCCTCCCGCCCGGGGTCACCATCACGATCCTCGACCCCGATCCGTACATGACCTACCAGCCGTTCCTCCCGGAGGCCGCCGCCGGTTCGATCTCCCCGCGCCACGTCGTCGTCCCCCTGCGCCGCGTGCTGCCGCACTGCCAGGTCGTCGTGGGCGAGGCCCGCAGCATCGACCACGAGCGCCGCGTCGCACACATCACCACCCTCGCCACCGCCGAGGCCGACGCGACGCGGGCCGCCAAGGCCGGAGCGGGCCGCCCGGCAGGCGAGCCGCAGACCCTCGAACTCCCCTACACCGAGCTGGTGCTGGCCCCGGGGTCGGTCTCCCGTACCCTCCCGGTCCCAGGACTGGCCGAGCACGGCATCGGATTCAAGACCGTCGAGGAGGCCATCGGGCTGCGCAACCACGTGCTCGAACAGCTCGACATCGCCTCCTCCACCCGCGACCCGGCCGTCCGGGACGCCGCACTGACCTTCGTCTTCGTCGGCGGGGGATACGCCGGGGTGGAGGCGCTGGCCGAACTGGAGGACATGGCCCGCTACGCCTGCCGCTACTACCACAACATCGAGGCCGACGACCTGCGGTTCCTGCTCGTCGAGGCGAGCAACCGGATCCTGCCCGAGGTCGGTGAGGAGATGGGCGGGTACGCGCTGCGCGAGCTACGGGCCCGCAACATCGACGTCCGTCTCGACACCCGTCTCGACTCCTGCGAGAACCGGGTCGCCGCCCTCAGCGACGGCTCCCGTCACCCCACCCGCACCCTGGTGTGGACGGCGGGTGTCAAACCGCACCCGCTCCTCGCCCACACGGATCTGCCCCTCACCTCGCGCGGCCGGCTCTCCTGCGACGCCACCCTCCGCGTCGCGGGCAGGGAGCACGCCTGGGCGGCGGGCGACGCGGCGGCCGTTCCCGACCTGACGGCGACGGAAACCGGCGCGGGCGGGGCAACGGGAACGCCGGACAGCAACACCACCTGTGCCCCCAACGCACAGCACGCCGTCCGGCAGGCACGCTGTCTGGCCGACAACCTCGTGGCCGTCCTGAACGGACAGGAACCCGCCCCCTACCGGCACGCCTACGCCGGCTCCGTCGCCTCCCTCGGCCTCCACAAGGGGGTCGCGCACGTGTACGGACGGAAGCTGAAGGGCTACCCTGCCTGGTTCATGCACCGCGTCTACCACCTCAGCCGGGTGCCGACCTTCAACAGGAAGGCCCGGGTGCTGGCCGAATGGGCGCTCTCCGGGCTGTTCAAACGGGAGATCGTCTCGCTGGGCTCGCTCGAACACCCCCGTGCGGAGTTCGAGATGGCGGCAGGCACCGTGCGGCGTCCCGACAAGGAATGACGTACAGGGACTGACGTGCACGCAGCCGCGTGCGGGGACTGCCGTAGGCGGGCCGGTGCACGCGGAGGAGCGATCGGTGCTGCGGCCACGGCCGCGGGTGCGGCACCGAGGCAGCAGCGGCACGGTGACACGGCCACACCGGCAGGCAGGGAAGTGGCCCTGGAACAGCGGTGTCTGACGACGCCTGACGAATGTCGGCACGGTGCGCCACACTGGGCGTGTGACCATGGGTGGGCCCGTGTCTGCGAAGAGTGATCTCTGAGAGCGGCCCGACCGGCCTCGAACGGCCTTCGACCGGCCGCCCGAACGGCCCTGAGCGGCCATTTCGCGGCCTCTGAGCGACCGAGCGAACACAGCGAACCACACGAGGAATCGGACGACGTGAACTTCACGCGCTGGAGCGCCCGACTGCCCGGCACACAGCGGCGGACCGCAGCCGCCCAAGCCGCGATAAGGGCGCGAGCGCAGTCGTCCGCCCCCGCCGACGGGAGCGGGCGAGCCGACGACGAGCAGGCGGACGCCACCAGCGGCACGACCGACGGCGCGGACCCCCTCCCAACCGCCGCGGTACCCGGCGACCCGTCGCACGACACCCCGCCCCGGGACGGCGACGCGACACAACAGGCGCCCCCGAACGACGGCGACACGGTCCCGCACGACGGCACGCACCCGGGCGACGAGGCGGCCTCGGGCGGTGGAGCGGACGGCGCAGGCTCGGCCACCCCGGACGCGAAGGGACCCACCGTCCCGGGGGCGCGCGGTCGTCCGCGCTCCGAGACGGACCGGCCCCTCGGCGTCGGCCCCGCGACCGCCCCCGGGACGGCGGCCGCCGAGGCCGCGGGCGCCGCCACCGGCGTCTTCGAGTCCCGTGGCGTCAAGAGCCGGCTTTTGGAGGGCCGGAGTGCCGACACCCGGAGCGCCGAGAATCCGGGCGGCGGAGCCCGGGGTTCCGATGCCCGGAGCTCCGGCGCCGCACGCCCCCGTCCGCCCCACCAGCGCGACGGCATCGACCCGCTGCCCGTCCAGGACCTGCTCGGCCAGGTCCCCGCGCTGGCCGCGATCGTCCAGGGACCCGAGCACCGCATCGCGTTCGTCAACGACGCCTACACGACGGTGTTCGGCCCGCGCCCCACCGGCGTCGCGGCCCGCGAGGCGCTGCCCGAACTGGTCGAGCTCGGTCTGCTGCCGCTGATGGACCAGGTACGCCGCAGCGGCAGGCCCCGTACGGTCAAGTCCCGCCGCGCTCCGGCAGCGCAGCACGGGAGCACCGTGTCGGCCGCCCGCCGCGGCACCACGGGGCCGCCCCGCCGTACCGGTCACTACTACACGTTCACCTGCACGCCCATCACCCTGCCGGACGACAGCGGTGTCCTGATCTTCGCCGCGGAGGTCACCGACCAGGTCGAGGCGGTCGAGAAGCTGCGCGCCAGCGAGCGCCGCCAGCGCGAGGCGGCCGTCACCCTCCAGCGCAGCCTGCTGCCCCAGGAGTTGGAGCAGCCGGACGACCTGCGGGTCGCGGCCACGTACCTCCCCGGCGGCACGGACGCGGCCGTCGGCGGCGACTGGTACGACGTCATCACGCTGGGCGCCGGGCGTACCGCCCTGGTCATCGGCGACGTCATGGGACGCGGTGTCCGTGCCGCTGCCGTCATGGGGCAGCTGCGCACGGCCGTGCGGGCCTATGCGCGGCTGGACCTGCCGCCGCACGAGGTGCTGCAACTCCTCGACGGCCTCGCCGCCGAGATCGACGCCAACCAGATCGCCACCTGCGTCTACGCCGTCCACGACCCCAGCGAGGGACGGCTGAGCTACGCCTCCGCCGGGCACGTGCCCGTCCTCGTACGCGATCCGGACGGCACCGTGCGCTGCGCCACCGACCACACCGGGCCGCCACTGGGCACCGGCGGCTGGCTGCACACCTCCGGCAGCCTGCCGCTGCCGGAGGGCGCGACCGCCGTCCTCTACACCGACGGCCTGATCGAACGCCGCGACGCCGACATCGACGAGGGGGTGGCCGCGCTGGAGGCCGCCTTCGCCGGTGCCACCGGCTCACCCGACATCGTGTGCGACCGCCTGCTGCGCGCCCTGGGCATCGCCGAGGACCACGACGACGACGTGGCGCTGCTCGTCTGCCAGCACCCGGAACGCACCGGCGCCGACGCCGAGTTGTTCCACAACGCGGCGCTCGACCTGCTGGGCGGCACCGAGGCGGCCCCGCGCGCACGCGCCTTCGCCTCCGGGGTGCTGGCCTCCTGGCGTTTCCCCGCAGACCTGCGCGACCTGGCGGTCCTGGCCGCCAGCGAGCTCGTGGCCAACTCCCTCCAGCACGGCGCCGCGCCCATGCGGCTGCGGCTGCGCCGGACCGACCGCCGCCTGATCGTCGAGGTCACCGACGGCGACGACCACCTGCCCCGCCGCCGTCGCGCGGAACCGGCGGACGAGTCGGGCCGGGGCATCTCCATCGTCGCGACGATCGCCTCCGCCTGGGGCTGCCGGCGGACACCGGGAGGCGGCAAGTCGGTCTGGTGCGAGTTCGCACTGCCGAAGGAGTAACCGGCCCCCGCCCGTACGGAGGCCGGCGAACACCTCAACCGGCGCTGGGAGCCCGCTGCCCGACGAGCTCGGCGTCCCGGGAGGTCTGCGACGGCCCCTCCCCTCCGGCGGAGCCGACCGGCTGCGCCGGGACCGGGCTGCCCGCAGCGGAACCCCCGCGCGCCACGACGACCGAACCGGGCCGGTCCACCCTCTCGGGCAGCCGGCGCCCCAGCAGCAGCGCCAGACCGGTCACCCCCAGGCAGCACAGCACCAGCAGTACGACGTACGCCGACCACGCGCCGGCCGCGGCGATGGCGCCGCCCACTGCGGGGCCCACCGCCAGAGCGAGCTGTTTGACCAGGGCGAAAGCCGAGTTGTACTGCCCCACGAGCCGCGCGGGCGCCAGGTCCGCGACCATCGGCGCCACCGTCGGCGAGAGCATCGTCTCGCCGACCCCGAACAGCGCGTAGGTGGCGATCAGCAGCGCGGTGGCCACCGCCTGCGCCCCCTGCACCAGGCCGGACGCCCCCGCGGCCAGCCATGCGACGGTCCAGATGACGCCCACGAGCGCGACCACCCGGCTGCGCCGCCGCCCGTCCACGAGCCGCAGCACCACGAACTGCGCCACCACGATCATCGCCGTGTTCGCCGCCAGAGCGGTCCCCAGCGTCGCGGTGGAGATCCGGGTGACCTCGACGGCGTACGCGGACAGCCCCGACTCGAACTGCCCGTAGCACGCGAAGAAGATCACGAACCCGAGCACACCGAGCAGCACCATGGGACGGTCCCGCAGCAGCACGCCCCACCCGGAACCCCGCGCGGTGCCCGCCCGGGACGCCTCGTCTGTACCGTCCGCACGAGCGTCCTCGGCGGGCCGGGCCACCCGCACCGTCACCAGCACGGCGAGCAGCACGAGGAACATCGTCGCCTCGACGGCGAACAGCAGGGTGAAGCTGGCCGGGTCGTGCTCGTCGACGAGCACGCCGCCCAGCAGGCCGCCGACACCGAGCCCCAGGTTGTTCAGGAAGAACTGGGTCGCGAACGCCCGGGACCGCGTCCCCGGCGTCGAACACCACACGATCATCGTCGCGAGCGCCGGCTGGAGTACGGCGATACCGGCGCCCATCACGGCGGAAGCGGCCAGCACGGCGGGCGCCGTGGTCGACAGCCCGAACCCGAGCGCACCGAGCGCGGCCGACACCCCGCCGCCGACGACCATCACGAGCGGTCCACTCCGGTCGATCACGCGCCCCGTGAAGGGCAGCACGATCAGCGCGGCGGCGGCGAACACGGCGAGCACCGCACCCGCGGTGCCGTCACCGAGCTCCCGCACCCGCGCGACGTACACGAAGAGGAACGGCACCGTGAAGCCGTTGCCGAAAGCTGCCAGCGCGTTACCGAGCTGGATCCGCCGCAGCGCGGCGGCCATCGCCGTGGTCACACTCACCTGCCTTGATCGAGAAGCTGGAGGGGGAGAAGACGCCTCGAAGGCGAAGACTTCGAAGCTAAAGTTCGACACTAAAGAATACACAGGGCAACCGTTTAGGGCGAACGAGCCGTCATGGGATACTGGCCACATGCCGGAGCGACAGCCGACCCTCGACGAGCAGATCGCGATCTACCAGCGCGAGTTCCACGACCTCGACCCCCAGGTGGAGAAGGTGGTCAACGCGCTGAGTCGGCTGGACCGCCGGATGAACGTCGCCTACGGCCGCCAGCTGGCCACGCTCGGCCTGAGCAGCCCCGAGTGGGAGGTGCTCAAGGAACTCGTGATGGCCGGCAGCCCCTACCAGCTGTGGCCCGGCACCATCGCCAAGCGCCTCGGCCTCACTCCCGCGGCCATGACCCACCGCATCGACCGCATGCTCATCCAGGAGCTCGTCACCCGCGAGCGCGACCCCGACAACCGGGTCCGCGTCATCATCGGCCTCACCGACACCGGCCGGGAGAAGTGGCTGGAGGTCATGCGCAAGGCATCCGTCTTCGAGGAGGACCTCCTCCAGGACCTGTCCATGGGCGAGCGCACCCAGCTCGGCGAGCTGCTCACCCGCCTCCTCCGCCGCGTCGAGCACGCCCAGCCCGACGCCGGCGGCCGCCTCACCGACCTCGACTGACCGGGGCCCCGGCCCCGGCCGAGGTCCGGTTGACAGTACGACGAGTGATCCGTAAGGTTCATCGGGTTGCCATGGAGCCGTCACGGTTCCTGGTAACCCTTCAGCCGGTTCGGCTGCATCACTACGAGAGCACTGTCTCCCCTTCGCAGGGGTCCATTCGGCATGCCGAATTTCTTCTGCGGTCGGCTCAATTTGGAAGTCGGCGGGGAAAGGCTCTAAAGTAGCGGTCAGCCGGAAGGCGCCCCGCCGACAGGGGATTCCGATGCGGAAGACGGTACGGAAACGGACCGGAAAACGGATCTGATAGAGTCGGGAACACCGAAAGGGCAAACGTCCGGAGAAGCCGGTGAGATGGTTTCGATGGAAGCGTCCGTTTCTTGAGAACTCAACAGCGTGCCAAAAGTCAACGCCAGATATGTTGATACCTCGG
>NZ_KE384248.1:0-60741 GCF_000424785.1 Streptomyces sp. CNT360
AGCCGTTCCCACTCGGCATCCGTCAGATCTCCCCGCCCCATGTCCACATCAACGACACCACCACGAAGTAGTCACATGATCGCCAGGACAAGTCCGCGGCTAGCTGTCGTGGCTCAGCCGCTCCCAGCCGTCGGCGAGGGCGGTCAGCTCCGCGAGAAGCCGTCCGCGCCCGGCGGGGTCGTACTGTCCGAGCAGCCGCTCGTCCAGCTCCCGAACACGGCTGTCGGCCGCACGCAGGGCCTCCTCGCCCTCCTCTGTGAGGTACAGCAGCTTGCGGCGGCCGTCCGCGGCGGCCGTGCGGCGTTCCAGCAGGCCGCGCGTCTCCAACCGCCGCGCCAGGTCGGCCATCGTGGAGGTGTCCAGGGCGACGGCGGAGGCCGTCGAGCTCTGGTCGCAGCCGGGGTTCGCATGGACGGTGGTCAGCACAGCGAACTGCGGTCCGGTCAGCGTCCGGTCCACGGCGCGTACCCAGGCCGCCAGGTATGCCTGGTAGAGGCGCCGCACCTGGTAGCCGGGCGCGGAGGTGAGCACCTCCGGCGCGGCCGGCGGAACGGTCGGCGCGGCGGCCACCGCGGAATCCGTAGGAGTCGGGGTCTTGTCAGCCATAGGGTCACTTAAGCACGGCAGTTGGGCGTCCTCGCGAGCGCGGCCCGGAGCACCGGATTCCGCGCCTGGCGCCCGTAGGGGAATCGACCGGACCGCCCGCACCTGGCCCGCAGCACCGAGCATGCGGGCCGGGGTTGCCCGAAGGAGCTCTGCTCCTCGCGTCCGAGGGGGTAGCGGTCAGTCACCCGCGCGCTGTGACGGCCTGTGCGCATGGTGTGGCGGAAGCGACGCGGGGCCGAACCGATGGGCATGCGTGCCGAGCGGCCGTGGCGAGGCCGGTCCCGCGGGCTTGCGACGATCTCGGACCGACGTGCGCACTCTCGCCACCGACGGGGTACCTCGGCGGGACGGAGGTGGACCATGGACGACGACAGCGCCGAGATCCTCTTCATCGGCAACGCCACGCTGCTCATCCGTTACGGCGAGCTCACCCTGCTCACCGACCCGAACTTCCTGCACCAGGGCCAGCACGCCCACCTCGGGTACGGACTGCTCTCCCGCCGGCTGACCGACCCCGCCGTCGACCTCGCGGACCTGCCGCCCGACCTGGACGCCGTGGTGCTCTCCCACCTGCACGGCGACCACTGGGACCGCACCGCACGCCGCGGCCTGGACCGCGGGCTTCCCGTCCTGACCACCCCGCACGCCTCGCGCGTCCTCCAGGGTGCCCAGGGCTTCCGCCACGCCCTGGGACTGCGCACCTGGGAGAGTCACACGCTGGTGCGCGGCGGCAGCCAGGTGACGGTCACCGCGGTTCCCGGACGGCACGCCTTCGGCCCGCTGGAGAAGCTGCTGCCCCCTGTGATGGGCAGCGTGCTGGAGTGCGGACCGGCCGGGGGACCGGTGCGGCTGCGCCTCTATCTCAGCGGCGACACCCTCGTCTTCGCGGGGCTGCGCGAGATCGGCACCCGTTGGACGGACCTTCACCTGGCCGTCCTGCACCTGGGCGGGACGACCCTGCCGGGCGGGAAGGTCGTCACCATGGACGGCAGGCAGGGCGCGGAGCTCGTCCAGTTGCTCCGGCCGCGCCTGGCCCTGCCGGTGCACTACGACGACTACACGGTCTTCACGTCGCCCCTCGGCGACTTCGCCGACGCGATGCAGGCGCGCGGCCTGGGAGAGCGACTTGTGCACTGCCCGCCCGGAGCCCGCGTCACCGTCACCGCCTCGGCCCAGGTCAGCACGGTGGGGCCGGTCAGGACACCGGCGGTGTGAGACGCCGCCGACGCGCGTCGGCCGGCCGTCCGCCGCGTGCGGCCCGCATCGGACGCCGTCATCAGGGTACGGAGCAGATCATGACTGTCCCCTCGGCCATCGACACGACGCTGGACCGCTCGATCGCGCTCGGCTACGGAGCCGTCGGCTACTCCGTCAGGAGCCGACTGCCCACCTGGCCGAGGGACCTGGAGCGGATGGACGGCAAGGTCGTCCTCGTGACCGGCGCCGGCTCCGGCATCGGTCTGGCCGCGGCGGCCGGATTCGCCACGCTGGGCGCCTCCGTACGGGTCCTGGGCCGCAGCACGGAACGGGCCGAGGAGGCGGCGCGGCTCGCCAGGGAGCGGGCCCGCGGAGCCGACCCCGCGGCGCTCACACCCGTCGTCTGCGACGTCAGCAGCCTGGCCGCGCTCCGCTCCTTCACCGCGCGGTTCCTCGAGCAGGAGGACCGGCTGGACGTGCTGGTGAACAACGCCGGGATCATGCCCGACGCACGGGAGCTCAGCCGCGACGGCGTCGAACTCACCTTCGCCACCCATGTGCTGGCCACCTGGTTCCTCACCGAAGCACTCACCCCGCTGCTGCGCCGCGCCGCCCCTTCCCGCGTCCTCGCCGTCACCTCCGGGGGTCAGTACGGGCAGCGGCTGCCCGCCGGTGACCCCGAGTCCGCGCACACCCCCTACCGGCCCAAGACGGTCTACGCACGCACGAAGCGCGCCCAGTTGGTCCTCACCGAACAGTGGGCCGAACGGCTGCGGGGCAGCGGCATCCACGTCCACGCCATGCACCCGGGCTGGGCCGACACCAAGGGCGTCCGCACCTGGATGCCGCTCTTCCGCAGGCTGACCGGGCCCTTCATCAGGAGCCCCGAGCAGGGCGCCGACACCCTCGTGTGGCTCGGCTCCTCACCCCAGGCCGTACGCACCACCGGCCTCTTCTGGCACGACCGCCTTCCCCGCCCCACCACCTATGCGGCCGGGCCCGGCCCCGATCCGGAAGAGGCCCGCAGGGAGCTGTGGGACTACGTCGCAGCCCTGGCGGGCCAGCCAGCGGGCCGGTGACGTCGAAGAAGATCACCCGCCGACCCCGACCCCGACCCCGGCCGCGGGCCACCACCGCTGAAGGCGGCCCCCTGCCTTCGCCGCGGGCCTGTGCGTCCGGCCGGTTCAGTCCGCCGGCGGAATCTCGCCCGAACCGCGGGCGATCAACTGGGTCGGCCGGGAGACCGTGCGCGGCGCGTCGTCCGCGCCGTCCAGCCGCCTGAACAGCAGCTCCGCGGCGCTGCGGCCGAGATCCGCGGGATCCTGGGCGATGACGGTGACCGGTGGCGAGAGCAGGTCGGCCAGCTCGAAGTCGTCGAAGCCGACCAGCGCGACCGGGCGGCCGCGCCGCTCCGGTGACGCCAGCACCCGCACCAGACTGACCGTCACCCGGTTGTTGCCGGAGAAGACCGCCGTCACCGGGCCGCCCTCGCCTGCGCCGTCCAGCATGCGGGCGGCGTCCGCGCGCACCCGCTCCGAGTCGGTCGGCCCCAGCGCCACCCACGGCGCGGCCACCGGCAGCCCCGCGTCCGCCATGGCGGCCCGGTAGCCGCGCAACCGCTCCTTGGCGGTGTGGATGCCGGGCTTGTCGCCGATGAATCCGATCCGGCGGTGCCCGTGCGCGATCAGATGCGCGACGCCGGCCCGCGCCCCCGCGAAGCTGTCGGAGAGCACCATGTCGGCCTCTATGCGGCCGGGCGGCCGGTCGAGGAAGACGGTGGCCACCCCTGCGGCGATCTCCGGGGCCAGATAGCGGTGGTCGTCGCTGGCCGGCACGATCACCAGCCCGTCCACCCGGCGGGCGCACAGGGCCAGCGCGAGTTCGCGCTCCCGCTCCGGGTCCTCGGCGCTCGATCCGTTGATCAGCAGCGCTCCGTGCGCCCGGGCCACCTCTTCGACCGCCCGGCTGAGCGGCGCGTAGAACGGGTCGGCCAGGTCCTCCAGGACGAGGCCGACGCTGGCTGTGGTGCCCTTGCGCAGTACGCGCGCGCTGTCGTTGCGCCGGAACCCGAGCGAGGTGATGGCCTCCTGCACCCGCCGCTCCGTGTCGCTGGAGACCCCGGCTTCCCCGTTGACGACCCGCGAGACCGTCTTGAGGCCGACACCTGCCCGCGCGGCGACGTCCTTCATGGTCGGCCGCCCGGCGTGCCGGCGCCCACCGGCGGCCGGACGCCCCGCGCCACCGTGCGCACCGGCCGTCACACCAGTCCCGGGTCCCTCCGGGAGCCCTGCCGCCCCCGCCCCGGACTCGTCCGGGCCTCGTGCCCCGGACACGGCCGTGGCTCTCGGGGGCGGAGCGGCGCCGGGGCGAGGGGGAACGCCACTGGTGCCGGCGGAGGGGAGGGCGGCGGAGTGGGCGGGGTCGGTGGTGCCGGAGGCGGTGGGGGCGTCGGCCACGGGGGAGCGTCCTTGTCGGTGGGTGTCGCCTTGGGGGCTGGGGGCGGAGAGCGCTGGGTCGGGGAGCGCGCCCGGGTACCGCCGGGGTGTGGGGGAGAGCGGCGGGCTGAGCTCCGGTCGGGTCGGTGGTGCCTGGGGTCGTCCGGTGCGGGGAGGGCTCGGCTGTGCGACCTCTGCGAGGGTGTGCCTGGGTACGGCTGTTGTGCGGGCGTGGTGTTCAGGAGTGCTGGTGCCGTGGTGATCCGGTGGGCGTCGGCCACCCGGTGGCCTGCCCCGGGTGGGCTGTGTGCGCAAGCTGCTCGGTGATCGGGTACCGAGCAGCATAGTCGCAGGCGGGTCGAGACTGGACAACGTTGTCAGAAGTGGCAAGACTTGTGCGGTCCGCCCGCGCACAGTGCGGGTCCGCCCCCCGCACGCGCAGGAGTCAGGTGCCCATGCTCAACGACCTCGTCGCCGCTCTCGACATCGGCGGTACCAAGATCGCGGGGGCCCTGGTCGACAGCGGCGGCAGACTGCTGGCCCGCACCCAGCGGCCGACACCCGCCAAGGAGAGCGCCGCACGGATGAGCGCGACGGTGGACGACGTGCTGAGCGAACTCACCTCGGCGCCCGAGTGGGAGCGCGTGCGTGCGGTCGGCATCGGCAGCGCCGGGCCCGTGGACGCCAAGGCGGGCACCGTCAGCCCCGTCAACATCCCCGTGTGGCGTGACCATCCGCTGCTCGCCGACGTACGGGAGCGCACGGGCGGGCTGCCCCTCTCGCTCATCGGCGACGGTCCGGCCATCGCGGCGGCCGAGCACTGGCAGGGCGCGGCCCGGGGGAGGGCCGACGCGCTGTGCATGGTTGTGTCCACCGGCGTCGGCGGCGGCCTCGTCCTCGGCGGCGCGCTGCACCCCGGCCCCACCGGGAACGCCGGCCACATCGGACACATCACGGTCGACATGGACGGCGAACTGTGCCCCTGCGGCTCGCACGGCTGCGTCGAGACGATCGCCAGCGGCACCAACATCGCCCGGTACGCCCGCGACTCCGGCTGGCAGCCCGGCCCTGACCAGGACGTCACGGCGGCCGGAGTCGCCGCCGCGGCGCGAACCGGCGACGCGGTGGCGCTTGCCGCCTTCGCCCGGGCGGCGCGCGCCCTCGCCGCGGCCATCGCGGCGACCGCCACCCTCGTCGAGATCGACATCGCCGTCATCGGGGGCGGAGTGGCCCGGGCCGGGGAGGTGCTCTTCGGTCCCCTCCGCGAGGAGCTGGAACGGTACGCGACGCTGCCCTACGTGCGCGGCCTGGACATCGTTCCCGCCACCACCGGCACCGATGCGGGGCTGGTGGGCGCCGCTGCCGCCGGGTGGAAGCTGGTGGGGCGGACGGTGGCCTGACCGCCCTCCGCCCCGACCACGTGGTCCCGGTCGGAGCCGGACGCGCAGAGGATGGCGAAGCGGCTCACATCTCGTACTTGCCGTGGCGCAGCGGCTCTTCCGGCTCGGCCGCGCTCGCGGGAGACACGGGAGAGCCTCCCGACGTGTTGCCGGGGATGTCCGGGCCGCCCGAACGGGCGTCACCCTCGGACGGCTCGGCGCCCGCGGCGAGCTGGTCCAGGCGGGCGGTCAGGGTCTCCTTCACCTGCGGCCGGTCGGCGTGTGCCTGCTCGTACTCCAGGAGCCGTCGCACGTCGTCGCTGCCCAGCGACCTGATCCGGTGTTCCACCGTCCCGGCGGGCAACTGGTCGTAGTCGGGCAGCGGCAGAGCGTTCGACTGCTGTGCTGACATGGCTTCCGGCCTCCTCAGGTACGACGGATTCCGGTCGTTGCGGCCCGCTCGTCGTGAAGCGGGCACCGCCCGGTACGGACGCGTCGGCATGGGCCTCACCGCGCGCCTCGGCCCAGCGGGTAACCAGCAGCGCGTCGGGCACACGTGCGCGTCGGCCTTGCACAGGTGTCAGTGCGCCCGGGGCCTGCTCCGACCTGGCCGGGGCATCGCCGCCCGAGTCCACTGGACCAGTCGGTCGAGAACCTTGAGCACGACTTCTTGCCGCTGGGACGGGAGGAACGGTCAGGTCAACCAACCAGGCGCGGACAACAGCACCACGGCGAGAAGGGGCAGCAGGGACAGCGCGGCGAGAAACGGGCGCGACAGCCACATGGGCATGCGTCAACCTCCAAAGCTCTTCCCGGAAAGGGAACCTCGCTGGATGGCGACGCGAACTGGGCATCCCAAGCGTACGCACGCATGGAATCTCCGGCCAGAGCCGACATCCGGGACCACTCTGACCGTACCCACGACATCGGCAGCACAACCGCCGGTGCGGCGAAGGCACCTGAGCCGGCGCGTGCGTTTCACCCTGTCGCCTACGGCCGGGATGCAGACCCCGCTGCCCGGGCGTAGGCGGCGGGGGAGATGCCCACCGCCGCCGTGAAGTCCCGTACCAGGTGGGCCTGGTCGCTGTAGCCCAACTCCGCGGCGAGCGTGGCCCAGTCGGTCGTGGGACGGGTGGCCGCCTGCTCCATCGCCTCGTGCACGCGGTACCGCAGAATCGCCCACTTCGGGCTGACCCCGACGTACGCGGCGAACAGCCGCTGGAGGCTCCGTTGTGACATGTCCTCCTCCCGCGCCAGCTGTTCGACCCGCAGTACCGACCGGTCCGAGCGGATCCGGTCGGCCAGCGCCATGGCGCGGTCCACCGTCGGGTCAGGACGAGGTGCGAGGGCGCTCAGGAAGGAGTCGAGCGCCGCAACCCTTCCGTCCTCGTCGGCCGGTCGCAGGACCTGGCCCGGTACCCGGTCCGTCCCGCCCCGCACGGGTCCGAATGCCGCTTCGAGCCCGAGCTGTCGCCCTCTCATCAGGCTCGTGAGCGGGCGGGACGGCGCCAGGAACGGCCGGAAGCCACCGGGCCGGAACAGCACTCCGCATACCCGCCCTGTCCCCTCCAGCCTGGTGGTGAAGACCCCGGTGTGCACCCCTGTGACCAGGGCCTCCTCCGGGGCGACCCCCGCCGGGCCACGGCGTTCGAAGACGAGGTTGACGCACGGGTGCGGCACCACCTGGGAGACGTGCGGCTCGTCCAGGTGCCAGTCGATCAGCCAGTAGTGCTCCACCCAGTGCCGCAGCGGCGCGGCGGCGAGCCGGCGGCGGAAGCGGACCCGGGCCAGCAGCGAGGGCGCGTGCACGATTCCGCGGGTGTCACGGCGGGGCCCCTCCCGGGACGTGGCGCCGCTCGCGCCCCGTGCCGGGGCTCCCGGCCCTGCCGGTTCCGTGGGACCTGTGGTCCCCGTCCGCCCTGCCACCCCGTCACCTCTTCTTCCGGCCCCCCCCTGAGCGCGATCTTAAGTCGCCGCGGTGTCGTGTTTCTTCAAGCCGGGGGCGGTCTGCGGACCTAGCCTGACCCCATGTCGAACACGCTTTCCTCTTCGATCGACGGCGCGGCGGAGTCCTGCGACCCGGTGGTGCGCGGAATCGCGGACGAGCAGCTCGCCGCGGCAACCCCCTGCGCCGAGTACGAGGTACGGGACCTGCTCAACCACCTCTTCCACGTCGTCGTCTCCTTCCAGGCGCTCGCGGCCCGCGGCGCCGTGGACTTCAGCACCACGCCCGACTACCTGGAAGGGGACTGGCGGGGCCGCTTCCGGAAGGAGACCGGGAAGCTCGCCGAGGCGTGGGCGGCACCCGATGCGCTGGAGGGTGTCTCACCCGGCATGGGCCTGCCGCAGCGCACCGTGGCGCACATGGTGACGGGCGATCTGCTCATCCACGGCTGGGACCTCGCCCGCGCCACCGGTCAGGACTACCGGCCCGACCCGGGGGCGCTCGCGGAGGTGGGACCGGCCTTCGCAAAGCTGGCGCCCATGGCACGCCGGAGCGGGGTCTTCGGCGCGGAGGTGCCGGCCCCGGCGGACGCCACGCCCTTCGAGGAACTGCTGGCCAGAACCGGCCGGGACCCTGGCTGGTCACCGCGCTGAGCCGTCGGTTCGTCGTCCCCCGCGGGTCGCGCGCGCCCATATTGCGCGCCGGGGCGCGGGCGCCGTGCCTCTTCGGGCGAGGGGAGAGCCGCCCCGGCGCGTTTCCCCTACCCGGTCCTGCGGGCAACTGAACGGGGGACGACGGATGAGGGGGGAACACCGTGATCGTCTGGCTGAACGGTGCGTTCGGCGCGGGCAAGACCACCGCGGCGAACGAGCTGATGGACCTGCTCCCCGGCAGCTCGCTCTACGATCCCGAAGTCGTCGGGGCAGGGCTACGGTGGATGTTGCCGAAGGAACGGCTCGGGCAGATAGCCGACTTCCAGGACCTGCACTCATGGCGGCGGCTCGTGGTGGACACGGCCGCCGCTCTGCTGTCCGAGGTCAGCGGACCGCTGATCACGCCCATGACACTGCTGCGGCGCGAGTACCGCGACGAGATGTTCGGCGCCTTCGCTGCCCGCCGCATACCCGTACGGCACCTGCTGCTGCACGCCGAGGAACCCGTGCTCCGGCAGCGCATCGACGGCCGCGCAGCCACCGGCGACGGCTCCACCCGCGCCTGGTGTCTCGGACATCTGGGCTCCTACCGGGCGGCGCTGCCGTGGATCACCGCTGAGGCACACACCGTCGACACCACCCACCTCACCCCGCGTCGCACCGCCGAACGCCTCGCCGAGGCGATCGAGGCCGGACGCGGCGCCGTGGACATCGTGCAGACCCCCGAGCCGACAGCGGAGACCGTGGCCGCGGGCGTCCTGCTCTTCGACGACCGCGACCGGGTCCTCCTCGTCGACCCCACCTACAAGCCCGGCTGGGAGTTCCCCGGCGGGGTGGTGGAACGGGGGGAGGCGCCCAGCGCCGCGGGCCTGCGCGAGGTGTTCGAGGAGCTGGGGCTGCGGCTGACGGGCCGGCCCCCGCTCCTCGTCGTCGACTGGGAGCCGCCCCACCCGCCGGCGTTCGGCGGCATGCGGCTCCTGTTCGACGGCGGCCGCCTCGCCGCCGAGGAGGCCGCGGCACTGCTGCTGCCGAGCGCCGAACTGCGCAGCTGGCGCTTCGTGACGGAGGAGGAGGCCGCCGAACTCCTGCCGCCCAACCGGCTGGAGCGGCTGCGGTGCGCGCTGCGGGCCCGCCGGACGGGGCACCCCCTCTACCTGGAGGCGGGCGTCCCCACCGGCTGCGGCAACCTGTTGAGCTGAGGCCCGGCAGCCGTGGCGGCCGGCGTACCCGGGCCCGGTGGTCAGCCCGCCTGCTGTGCGTACTCCCGCAGGAACAGCGCCTCGGCCACCGCCATCCGCTCCAGCTCGCGCGGATCCACGCTCTCGTCCACCGCGTGGATCTGCGCCTCGGGCTCGCTCAGACCGATCAACAGGATCTCGGCTTCCGGGTAGAGGGCGTCCAGCGCGTTGCACAGCGGGATCGACCCGCCCATTCCGGAGACCTGCATCTCCTGCCCGTCGTACGCCTCCCGCAGCGCGGCCCCCATCGCGGTGTACGCCGGGCTGGCCGTGTCGGCGCTGAACGGCTGCCCCTGACCGACCACTTCGGTGGTCACCCGCGCGTGCCACGGCACGTGCGACTCCAGGTGCGCGGTCAGCAGTCCGATGGCCTGCTCGACGTCCGTGCCCGGGGGGATGCGCAGGGACACCAGGGCACGCGCCGACGCGTGCACCGACGGGGTGGCGCCCACGACCGGCGGGCAGTCGATGCCCAGCACCGTCACGGCCGGTCGCGCCCACAGCCGGTCCGCGACGGTGCCGCTGCCGAGCAGCCCGACGCCGTCCAGCACCTTGGCGTCCTGTCGGAAGTCCTCCTCCGGGTACGGCATTCCTTCCCAGCGCGCGTCCGGCTCCAGGCCCTCGACGACGGTGTTGCCCGCGGCGTCCCGCAGCGAGTCGAGCGTCCGCAGCAGCGCGGCGAGCGCGTCCGGGGCCGCCCCGCCGAACAGCCCCGAGTGCAGGTTGCCCTGGAGCGTGTCGACCTGCACCCGCACCATGGCCATTCCGCGCAGGGTCGCCGTGACGGTCGGTACCCCGCAGCGGAAGTTGCCGGTGTCCCCGATCACGATCGTGTCCGCTGCCAGCAGCGCGGGGTGGGCACGCGCGTACTGTTCCAGACCGCCCGTGCCCTGCTCCTCCGAGCCCTCCACGATCATCTTCACCGTGACCGGCAGGCCGCCGTTCTGGCGGAGGGCGCGCAGCGCGAGCAGGTGCATGATGAAGCCGCCCTTGCAGTCCGCAGCGCCGCGTCCGTACCAGCGGCCGCCCGGGCCGTCGGTCAGCTCGAACGGCGGGGTGGCCCAGGCGGACTCGTCCAGCGGGGGCTGCACGTCGTAGTGCGCGTACAGCAGCACCGTCGGCGCCCCGGCCGGGCCCGGCAGGCAGCCGTAGACCGACTGGGTGCCGTCCGGCGTGTCCAGCGCCGCCACGTCCTCGAAGCCCTCGGCCCGCAGCGCGTCACCGATCCACGCCGCGGCGCCCTCGCACTCGCTCCGGGGGAACTGCTCCGGGTCCGCGACCGAGCGGAAGGCCACCAGTTCGGCGAGCTCGGACTTCGCCCGCGGCATCAAGGCGGCGACGGTGGCCGCGACGCCGGACGCCGTCGGGGCGGCGTCGGGGGCGGAAGGTGCGGGCGCGGCCGTCGGGTCGGACGGGGGCTGCTGCATGGGAACGCTCCTTGTGGGCGCGACGTTGGCACACGTGTACGGACACATGTGTATCGCACGTAGGCCGACCCGTAGGATGCGGTGGGCCATACCGTCAGTCGAGGTCAACCGGGAGCACAGCACATCGTGAGCAGCGAGAACGCAGCCGGGAACGAGGACGTCGAGGGTACTCAGGACGCCGGTGCGGATCGTGCTGACGCCCCCGCCCCGGAGCCGGCGGACGCCGGGGCGGGCCGCTGGGAGGACCGCCCCGTCTGGGACGTCGTCGTGGTCGGCGCCGGGCCCGCCGGAGCCTCCGCGGCCTACGCGGCCGCTGTCGCCGGACGCAAGGTGCTGCTCCTGGAGAAGGCCGAACTGCCGCGTTACAAGACGTGCGGCGGCGGCATCATCGGCCCCTCCCGTGACGCGCTCCCGCCCGGTTTCGACCTGCCCCTGCGGGACCGGGTGCACGCCGTCACGTTCACCCTCGACGGCAAGCTCGCCCGCACCCGGCGCGCCCGCACGATGCTCTTCGGTCTGGTCGACCGGCCGGAGTTCGACAACGCCCTGGTCGAGTCGGCGCTCAAGGCCGGCGCCGAGCTGCGCACCGGCGCCACCGTCGCCCGTGTCGAACAGCACGGCCCCGCCGTGCCCGACCGGCGCACGGTCGCCGTCGTCCTGGCGGGGGAGGACGAGCCCGTGCTGGCCCGTGCCGTCGTCGGTGCCGACGGCAGTGCGAGCCGCATAGGAGGCCATGTCGGAGTCCGGATGGACCAGGTCGACCTCGGTCTGGAGGCCGAGATCCCCGTGCCCGACAGCGTCGCGGAGGACTGGGCCGGTCGGGTGCTCGTGGACTGGGGGCCGCTGGCCGGCAGCTACGGCTGGGTCTTCCCGAAGGGCGACAACCTGACCGTCGGCGTCATCTCCGCCCGCGGCGACGGCGCCGCCACCAAGCGCTACCTGGACGACTTCATCGGCCGGCTGGGCCTGGCCGGATTCGAGCCCCGCATCTCCTCCGGCCACCTGACCCGCTGCCGGGCCGACGACTCGCCGCTCTCCCGCGGCCGGGTCCTGGTCTGCGGCGACGCGGCCGGACTGCTGGAGCCCTGGACCCGCGAGGGCATCTCCTTCGCCCTGCGCTCGGGACGGCTCGCGGGGGAGTGGGCCGTCCGCGTCGCCGAGGCGCACGACGCGGTGGACGCCCGCCGCCAGGCCCTCAACTACGCCTTCGCCGTCAAGGCCGGTCTCGGCGTCGAAATGGGTGTCGGGCGGCGGCTGTTGCGGATCTTCGCCCGGCGTCCCGGCCTCTTCCATGCGGCCCTCACCGGGTTCCGCCCCGCGTGGAACGTCTTCGCCCGCTTCACCCGCGGCGCCACCTCCCTGGCAGAGGTCGTCCGCGTCCATCCTCTCGCCCGTCGCGCCCTCGACACCTTCGACCGCCGCGAAGCCGCGCGGGGCGGCGCCGTGGGTGGCGCCGCCACGGGCAGTACCGAGGACGCCGAGGACGCCGGGCACAGCGAAGAGGCGGCCGATCCCTCCGACGGCGACACACGGGGCAGCGCCGACCCGGCGGGAGGCCCGGCGGCCTGACCGCTCCCTGCGCAAGCCCCGCCCCGCCATGCGGAGCGGCACCGGTCGCGTTGTCGAGCCGTGCTCGGATCGGCTGCCGTCCGCCCGCCCCGTACGGAGCCGGGCGGAGGCGTCGTCACACCGGTCGCGACGCCTTCCTCCGCGGCAGCGCGACTGCCCCACCTCCCGCCGGGGAGGAAGCCGTTGCCGCCTGTCATGTCATGTCCTGTCCCGGCCCGCGCCCGGCGCCCGCGCACTGCGCCCGTGACGTCCCGACCACGCGCAGCACATCCGGCAAGCGCTCCTAGCAAGCTACTGTGCTAGCATTTTCTCCGTGGCAGACGAGGATGTGAAGCAGTTCAACGTGTACCTGCCGATCGGACTGATCAAGCAGGTCAAGTACCGCGCCATCGAGTCGGAGCAGTCGCTGTCGGCGCTGGTCGCCGAAGCGCTGCGCGCCTACCTCGATGCCCCTCACCAGGAGCAGGAACGTCCGTCCGACGACAAGGAGGCCTGACATGGCGACCGAAGGCATCGAGGCCGTGTTCATGGAGACGCACAACTGGGGCCGGTCCGCGAAGTTCTTCCAGTCCCTGGGCTACGAGCTGGAGTTCGTCACGGACCACAACTCCGGTCAGCTGCGCAACGGAGACAGCCCCCCGCTCTTCATCGCCGAGATCCCCGAGGACCGGGAGCCCGGTCTGCGGCTGGTGCTGAAGGTGCCGGACGCCGACGCGTTCCGCGCCGACCCCGGCGTGGAGGTCGTGACCCCCTTCGAGGACACCCACTTCGGCACCCGGATGATGACCGTCCGCGACCCCGACGGACGGCTGTGGAGCTTGCAGGCCCCGGCCGACGACCGCTCGGAGGGTGGCGGGAACGACGAGGAGTGACCGACTGCGAAGCCCCCGTCCCACCCGTAGCCCGTTCTCCCGTACTCCCGGGGAAGTAGCCGCGAGCACCGCCTCCGGTGGACGCCCCACCCACGCTTCCGGCGCTAGCGTGAGGGCGTGACCAGCACACGCGACGCACCTCGCCCCGTTCCGCTTCCGCCACTCCGGGGGCGGCGCAGCCTGCTGTGGGGCGTGCCGGTCGCGGTGTGCGTCGTCCAGCAGGTCGGCTCGGGGTTCGCCGCGCACAACCAGCGGGCCGACACGGTGGGGCTGGACGGCACGGCCCGCGCGCTGTTGACGCTGGGGCCGCTGCTGCTGCTGGCCCGGTTCCGCTTTCCGCGTACCGCGGTGCTGGGGACGTGCGGGGTGACGCTGGCGTACCTGGCGGCGGGTTACCCGTACGGGCCGGTGCTGCTGAGCGTGGTCGTGGCGGGCTTCACCGCGCTGGTCGCGGGGTACCGGTACGCGACCTGGGGTGCGCTGGGCATGCTCTGGCTGGGCACCGTCCTGGCCTCCCACACGGTGTACCGCCTGTTGCCGTCCGCCGGTGACGGGCCCGGGACATGGGGGGCCGACCTGTTCATGCTGGCGTGGATGGTGGCCCTGTGCACGGCGGGCGAGTTGGCCCGCGTACGGGGCGCGGAGCGCGAGCGGCAGCGGCGTGCGGCAGAGGAGGCCGAGAGGCGGCGGGCCGACGAGGAGCGGCTGCGCATCGCCCGCGAGCTGCACGACGTGCTGGCACACAGCATCTCCGTCATCAACGTCCAGGCGGGCGTGGGCCTCACCCTTCTCGACTCCGACCCGGCGCAGGCCCGTACCGCGTTGACGACCATCAAGGAGGCGAGCAAGGAGGCGCTCGGCGAGGTGCGCCAGGTGCTCACCGCGCTGCGCACGCCGGGCGACGCCCCCCGCACGCCCGCACCCGGCCTCGACCGTCTGCCTGAGCTGACCGAGCAGGCGGCGGGCGCGGGGCTCCGCGTCGCCATCACAACCGAGGGCCGGCCGGGGCCGCTGCCGCCGGGCGCCGATCTGGCGGCGTTCCGTGTCGTTCAGGAAGCGCTCACCAACGTCGTACGCCACTCGGGGTCCCGCACCGCGCGGGTGCTGGTCCGGTACGGCGCCGGGGATCTGAAACTGCTCGTGGACGACGAGGGACCGGCGACCGGAACCGGGCCTTCGGGCGGCGGCAACGGGCTGGTGGGGATGCGGGAGCGGGCGGCGTCGCTGGGCGGCACCGTCGAGGCGGGGCAGCGCGCGGACGGTGGCTTCCGGGTCCGCGCGGTGATCCCGCTGCGGCCCGACGGCCGGCGTCCCGGCGGCGACGAGGACGAAGCCACCAGTAGGGGGCACCGGGCCGCGGGTGTCTCCCGCCGCAGTGAGGGGCCCGCCCCGGACGAGGAGACCCCGTGATCCGCGTGCTGCTGGCCGACGACCAGCTCCTGGTGCGCGCCGGGTTCCGGGCGCTCCTGGACGCGCAGCCCGACGTCGAGGTGGTGGGCGAGGCGGCCGACGGCGAGGAGGCCGTGACGCTCACCGGACGGCTGACCCCTGACCTGGTGCTGATGGACATCCGCATGCCGGTGGTGGACGGCCTGACGGCGACCCGGCGCATCACCTCCGACGCGCGCCTGAACGACGTGAAGGTCGTCA
Organism: Streptomyces sp. CNT360; assembly: GCF_000424785.1. Lineage (NCBI taxonomy): Bacteria > Bacillati > Actinomycetota > Actinomycetes > Kitasatosporales > Streptomycetaceae > Streptomyces > Streptomyces sp. CNT360. Next base: position 14,972 of record NZ_KE384248.1, read on the forward strand.
TGCTGACCACCTTCGAACTGGACGAGTACGTGTTCGAGGCGCTCCGCTCGGGCGCGTCCGGTTTCCTCGTCAAGGACACCGAGCCGGACGAACTGGTGCGGGCCGTCCACGCGGTCGTCGACGGTGACGCGCTGCTCTCGCCCGGCGTGACCCGGCGGCTCATCGGGGAGTTCGCGGCCCGCTCCAAGGAGCCCGCGGCGGTCGCGGAGCTGGCCGGCCTCACCGACCGCGAACGGGAGGTGATGGCGCTGGTGGGGATGGGGCTCACGAACGAGGAGATCGCCCGCCGCCTGGTCGTCTCGCCGCTGACCGCCAAGACGCATGTGAGTCGTACGATGGTCAAGCTCGGCGCCCGGGACCGCGCCCAACTCGTCGTTCTCGCCTACGAGTCGGGGCTGGTGCGGCCCGGCTGGCTGGGCTGACCCGCGGCGCGCGCCCTGCCCCCTCGCGCCGGTCGCGCACGAGCTCGGCACGCCGTGGCCGGTCACCGTGCGGGCGCCCTCACCGCTGTGGTCTGCGGCGTACGTAGAGCTGCTTGCGGACGCGGGCGACGACGGTGCCGTCCGCCGTGGTGACGGTGGACTCGAACCAGGGCAGGGCCTTGGAGCCGTCGGCGGTGGCGGCCCGGATCTCCGCCATCCGCTCCTCCGCCAGCGTGAATTCGGTGTAGACGTCGCCGCGCCCGGGGGAGACGAACTCGATCTCGGCGGCCTTGTCCCACACCACGTGGTCCCGGCCCAGCCTGTTGACCGCCAGCAGGCACCAGAACGGGTCGCTCATCGAGTAGAGCGAGCCGCCGAACTGGGTGCCGAAGTAGTTGCGGTTCAGCCTGCCGAGGCGGAGCCGTACGCGGGCGTGGCTCCAGTCGTCGGCGATGTCCAGGACGCGGACGCCCGCGAAGAGGTACGGCGGGTACAGGTTGAGGGCTCGCCGGAGTCCCTGCGGGGTGCGGAGAGCCTTCGCCATGGGCGGGAACGCTACCAGTCCGCTTACCGGCCGGTAGCGGTCTTTTCGTGCCCGTCGTGCAGGAAGCGGCCGAGTACGGCCGTGAGCTCGGCGGGCGCGTCCTCCTGGACGAGGTGCCCGGCGCCCTCCAGCAGGTGCAGGCGGGCGCCCGGGATCGTGGCCGCGAGCTGCCGGCCGCGCTCGACGGGGATCCAGGCGTCCTCGGTACCCCAGCAGACGAGCACGGGCAGGGAGAGGTCGGCGTAGCGCTTCTCGACCTCGTCGGTCCAGCGCTGGTCGTTCTGGGCGATCTGGCGGTAGAACGCCGGTTGTCCCGACGCGCCGAGCCAGGGCGCGGCCAGCCGCTCGACGACCCCCTGCCGCAACCCCGGGCCGCCGACGGAGGAGACGTACTCCCGGACCAGGGCGCCGTGGAGGGTGGGCGGCAGCTGCGCGAACACCTCGGCGTGCCCGCCCAGCAGCCGGTAGGTCTCCGAGCCCCACGGAGCGAGTGCTACCGCGTCGACCAGGGCGAGCCGCGCGTAGCGCGCCCCGTGCAGAAGCTGCGCGCGCAGGGCGACGGCCCCACCGAAGTCGTGCGCCACCACGGACGGTTGCTCCAGGCCCCAGTGGTCCAGCAGTTCGGCGAAGAGTCGTCCTTGGGCGCGCAGCGAGACGTCCTGCCCCTCGTACGCGGCCGAGGCGCCGTAGCCGGGCATGTCCCAGGCGTAGACGCGGTGCTCGCCCGCCAGGCCACGGGCGACGTCCCGCCAGACGTACGAGGACCACGGGGTGCCGTGCAGCAGGACGACCGGCGGCAGTGCCGGGTCGCCGAGCGCGGTCCAGCGCACGGTGCCCTGTGCGCTCTCGTAGGTGCGGTCCAGTGTCCAGGTGGTGTCCATGGCCACCACTGTGCTGGTCGTGGTCGAGCCGTACCACTGGCCGGACCGACGACAAACGAAAGAATCCGGCCAGTCGGGGGGGGTGTCAGCCGTCGGGCAGCACGGCGTGGCGGGTGGTCCATGCCGTGAGCGAGGCGCACGCGGCGAGCACGGCGACCGTCAACAGCGCGGCGGGCAGCGAGAACCAGTCCGCCAGGAAGCCGATGGCCACGGGGCCGAACAGGATGCCGCCGTAGCCGAAGGTGGAGGCGGCGGCCACCCCGCCCGGTCCCGCGAGGTCGCCCGCGCGGGCGATGGCGATGGGGAAGACGTTGGCCAGTCCGAACCCGGTCAGCACGAACCCCGCCAGTGCGAGCCCCACCGACGGCGCCAGCGAGCCCAGCAGCATGCCGCAGCACCCGAGCATGCCGCCCGCGATCAGGATCCGGCCCGGGCCCAGCCTCTCCACCAGGGCCGTGCCCGACAGCCGCCCCAGGGTCATCGCCCCGGCGAACACCGCGTACCCGGCGGCGGCCGGCCCGGCGCCCGCCCCCAGGTCGTCCGCCAGGTGCAGGGCGCTCCAGTCGGCGAGTGCTCCCTCGCCGTAGGCCGTGCACAGGGCGATCAGCCCCAGCACTGCGACCAGCCCGCGCTGGCGTCCGCTCAGCCCGGTGCGCTCCTCCCGCGCACCCGCACCGGCGCTCTGCCGCCTGTCGGTGCCGACGGCCTGCTGCGCACCCGCGCCGCGAGGTGTTCGTACGTCCGTGTCGGCGGCCTGTCGTGCGCCCGCGCCGACGGCGGTCGGGCCCTCCTCCGTCTGGCGGCGCGCGGACTCCAGCGGGAAGTGCAGCAGCGGACGGGCGCCCAGCAGAGCGACGGCCAGTCCGACGGCGGCGAGCAGCGACAGGTGCCGGGTGGGGCTCAACTGGCCGGCTACCAGGCCGCCGAGGCCGGCGCCGAGCATCCCGCCGAGGCTGAACGCGGCGTGGAAGCCGGACATGACGGGGCGGCGCAGTATCGCGATCAGATCGACGGCGGCGCTGTTGAGAGCGACGTTCATGCCGCCGTAGGCCGCACCGAAGACGAGGAGCACCAGGCCGAGCGCGAGCGCCGAACGGGTGAGCGGCGGCAGGGCGACACTCAGCGGCAGCAGCAGCCCGCAGGCCAGGACGACAGGCCGGCTGCCCACGCGGGAACAGAGCCGACCTGTCAGCATCATGGTGGCCACCGCGCCCGCGGAGACGCCGAGCAGGGCGAGACCGAGCGCACTGGGTGACGCGCCGGTCTGGGCCTTGACCGCGGGGATGCGGACGACCCAACCGGCGAAGAGGAAACCGTCGAGAGCGAAGAAGGACGTCAGGGCGATGCGGAAGCGGCGCAGGTCCGGGCGGGGGAGAGCGGCGGACGACCGGCCGCGGTGCCCCGTCGCACCGGAGAGCGCCGACCGTATTTTGTTCAGTGTCGGCACAAAGAGAGAATAGAGGCGTGACCCAGACGCGTACAACAAGGCTGGAGCGCGGACGTTCGGCGCTCGGACCCGCACTGGAACTGGTCCACACCGGACAGGCGCCCACCCGCGCGGTGCTCACCGCCGAACTCGGCGTGACCCGCGCGACCGCGGGAGCCGTCGCCGGCGAGCTGGAGTCCCTCGGACTCATCACCGTCGACCCCCATCCCACGGCGCCCGTCGGCACCCAGGGCCGGCCTTCCCACCGGCTGGCCGTCGACCCGGAGGGGCCCGTCGCGCTGGCTGCCCAGATCCACGCGGACGGCTACCGTGCGGCCCTCGTCGGACTCGGCGGTCGCCTGGTGGCCACCGCCCCCGGGTGCGGCACGGTGGACGCCGACCCCGCTCAGGTCATCAGTGAAGTCGTCGAGACCGGCGCGGAGTTGCTGCGGGAGAGCGGGCGGCGCTGCATCGGTGCGGGGCTGGCCGTGCCCTCCGCCGTCGCCGAGCCCGAGGGCACGGCGCTCAATCCGCTGCACCTGGCGTGGCAGGCGGGCGCCCCCGTCCGCGACACCTTCCGGGCCTGCCTGGCCCGGGCCGGGATCACCCACCCCAATGGCGGCGCCCCGGTCACCGGCTTCGCCGCGAACGACCTCAACGTCGCCGCCCTGGCCGAACACCGGCACGGCGCCGGGCGGGGGGCCCGCCATCTGCTCGTCGTCGGCACCGGACACCACGGCGTCGGCGGTGCGCTGGTGCTCGACGGACGCCTGCACACCGGGAGTTCGGGTCTCGCCCTGGAGGTCGGCCACCTGACCGTGGACCCGGGCGGCCGCCCGTGCCACTGCGGCAGCTTCGGCTGCCTCGACGTGGAGACCGATCCCGCCGCCCTCTTCGCCGCCGCCTCCCGCACGGCCGACCCCGACGTCTCGCTGCTGGCCCAGGCCGGTGACCTGGTCCGCACGGAGTACGCCACCGACCCCGGGGTTCGCCGGGCGGCCGGGCAGCTCATCGACCGGCTCGGCCTCGGCCTCGCCGGTCTGGTCAACATCCTCAACCCCGACCGCATCGTGCTGGCCGGCCTCCACCGCGCCCTGGTCGAGGCGGACGGTGACCGGCTGCGCGGCGTCGTCGCCGACCGCAGCCTGTGGGGCCGCAGCGGCAGCGTGCCCGTGCTGCCCAGCGCGCTCGAACACAGCTCGCTCGTCGGCGCCGCCGAACTGGCCTGGCAACCCGTCCTCGACGATCCGATCGGGACGCTGGGAGGATGACGCCGTGCACATCACAGCCGGGCACCCCCGGGACTTCGCTCGCCTTCAGGAGATCGAGCGCGCGGCCGGCGGATGCTTCCGCGACATCGGCATGGCGGAGATCGCCGCCGACGAGCCCCCCAGCCGGCAGATCCTGCACGCGTACGCGCGCGCCGGCGGACTGTGGGCCCTCGCTCCGGCCGAGGACGCAGCGCCCCTCGCCTACGCGCTGACCGCGCCGGTGGACGGCTGCCTGCACGTCGAGCAGCTCTCCGTCCACCCGGACGGCGCCCGCCGCGGCCTCGGACGTGCCCTCCTGGACCACCTCTCGTCCCGGGCCACCGCCGAGGGGGTGCCCGCCCTCACCCTCACCACCTTCACCGACGTCCCCTGGAACGCGCCCTACTACGCCCGCCTCGGCTTCCGCACCCTGACCAGCGGCGAACTCACCCCACAGCTGCGCGACATCCGCCGACGGGAGGCAGCCGCGGGGCTCGATCGCTGGCCCCGGGTCTGCATGCGCCGGCCCTGCGGGTCGGTTCCTCCTCGCCCGTAGCCGGACGCGGAAAGCCCCGCGTCCGGCGGAGCCCGGCAGCTACTGCGCGGGAGGTACGCCCGGTGTCGCCGGCGGTACGACGACCCGCACCCTCCCGGCGCGCAGGCTCGGTAGCGACAGAACGCACCACACACCGCTACCGAGGAGTTGAGGACGATGGACCTCCTGGCGCAATGGCACAACGGCGCGGGACCGGGCCCCTGGATGCTGTTCTTCCCGCTCGCCTGGGCGGCCGTCGTCGCCGGCGGCGTCCTGCTGCTGCGCCGCACCGTGTGGCGCGGCCGCCACGGGCCGTGGCAGCCGAAGGAGGCGGCGGCACCCGGTCGATCCGGTCGGGAAGCCCCGCTGGACCTGCTCGCCAGGCGCTTCGCACAGGGCGAGATCGACGAGGACGAGTACTGGCGCCGCTCCTCCGCGCTGCGGGAGGGCGCTCTCGGCGGAGGCGGTGAGTCGTAGGGCGGCAAGCGGTGAGCTGCCCCGGCCGGGCCCCGCCCGTTCCACCGCCCGCGGAGGGGCCGGGCCGGGGTGTGCCGGACGGGTGTCAGCCCGCTGGCGCCGCCTCCGCCTCCGTCTCCGTCAGCGGAGGGGCGGGCACCGTGCTCCCCGTGTGCGCCTGCCGCTCCGCCGGGGCGGCGGTCGGTGTCGCAGCAGGGCCGGACCCGGAGCCCCGGCTGCGGGAAGCCGCATCGGGTGGGGGAGCGGGCAAGGAGAACCAGCGGGTCCTCGCCGTGCCGTGCGGCGGCTGCGGGGCACGGTCGTGGACCGAGACGGTCAGCCGGTTCCAGGCGAAGGACAGCTCGACCGTGCAGCCCCCGGCGGCGGTGCCGACGCCGCCTGTGCCGGTGGCGGGACCGGCCTCCCCGCCGGACTCCGCCTGCCCGTGGACGGTCGTCAGCAGCTCCGTGAGGCCGCGGGCCGTGGCGTCGGCAAGGGGGTCCAGGCGCCAGTACCGCAGCTGGGCGGCGACGATCCCGTGGACCTGGCCGAGGCGGGAGGGCAGCGCCTGGAAGTCCACGGCGCAGTGCCGCACCGGGGTGCTGTGCTCGACCGTGCTGCTCGGCGGAGTGGGCACGACGTGACTCCCTGCCTGCTGAGGCCCGCCCCGACGAGGGCGAGGACGGATCACCACGGGTGATGTGCGCTACAGAGCCAGCCTGGAAGCCGGCGCGCAGGGATGCAAACCCGCAGCGACGATCCGGTGACCGTCCGCACCGGAGCGGCGCCGAGTCGAAACGCTCTCCCGCGGTGTGGTCAGGTGCCGAGCACACCGCGTTCGGCGGCGGCCTTCGCCCTGGCCGTCCGTACGGCGGACAGCAGCCCCTCACGATGGGCGAGGCCGAGCCGCAGTACATAGCTCTTGCCGGCCAGCGTCGCCAGCGCCTGGTCCCGCCGTCCGTAGCCGCTGATCCGCACCTCGTCCAACGGCGCGCTGTCGATCTCGCTGCCGTAGCTGGTCATCAGCACCAACTGGCCGTCCCGCACCAGCACGTGGCCGGCCCGGGTGAGTGAGCGAAGCATCCGGCGTATCCCTACGCCAGTCGCGTCGAACTCCGGCTCCACCACGACACACCGCCTCCCACCGGATCCTTCCGCACAGGTACCCCCGAACAGTGTGCACACACCCCCGGAAGCCCCACCCTTGCCAGGAGCATGCCCAGGTCCGCCGCCGTCTACCGGCCCGCCCGTATGATCGCTCCGTGAGTGCCACCGAACCCGCCCCTCCCGTCTCCGGCCTTCCCACCCAGGACGTCGACCGCAGCGACGCCGCCTACCGGGGCTGGCTGAAAGAGGCGGTACGCAAGGTGCGGGCCGAGAGCGGCCGGAGCGCCGACACCCATCTGCTCGCCTTCCCGCTTCCCGAGGCGTGGGGCATCGACCTCTACCTCAAGGACGAGTCGACCCACCCCACCGGCAGCCTCAAGCACCGGCTGGCGCGCTCCCTGTTCCTGTACGCCCTCTGCAACGGCTGGATCCGTCCGGGCCGCCCCGTCATCGAGGCCTCCAGCGGCTCGACCGCGGTGAGCGAGGCGTACTTCGCCAAGCTGATCGGCGTCCCGTTCATCGCGGTGATGCCCCGCACGACCAGCCGCGAGAAGACCCGGCTGATCGAGTTCCAGGGCGGCACCTGCCACCTGGTGGACGACCCCCGCACGGTCTACGAGGTCTCCGCCCGGCTCGCCGCCGACAGCGGGGGCCACTTCATGGACCAGTTCACCTACGCCGAACGGGCCACCGACTGGCGGGGCAACAACAACATCGCCATGTCCGTCTACCAGCAGTTGTGCCAGGAGCGGCACCCGGAACCCGCCTGGATCGTGACCACGGCCGGCACCGGAGGCACCTCCGCCACCTTCGCCCGCTACATCCGCTACATGCAGTACGACACCCGGGTGTGCGTCCCCGACCCGGAGAACTCCTGCTTCTTCGACGGCTGGACGCGCCGCGACCCCGAGGTCACCAGCGAGACCGGCTCCCGCATCGAGGGCATCGGGCGGCCCCGGATGGAACCGAGCTTCGTGACGGGGGCCATCGACCGGATGATGAAGGTCCCGGACGCGGCCAGCGTCGCCGCCGTGCGGATGCTGGACCGGGTGCTCGGCCGCAAGGCGGGCGGCTCCACCGGCACGGGACTGTGGAGCAGCCTGCTGATCGTCGCCGAGATGCGCGCCCGCGGCGAACAGGGCAGCGTCGTCACCCTGTTGTGCGACCCGGGCGACCGGTACCTCGACAAGTACTACTCCGACGCCTGGCTGACCGAGCAGGGCCTGGACATCGCCCCCTGTGTGCGCACGCTGGAGCGTTTCCTCACCACGGGGGAGTGGGTCTGACGAGCGCGGCCGGAGCAGTTCCGCCGGGCGACCCGGGGGCATCACCCGTGCGTCCCCGCAACGGATGCTGCGCGGGTCTTCATCCGCGCAGCCGGCGTTCCAGATTCCGCATGGCGTCCCGGAACGAGGCCCTGACACCGGGCTTCCCCAGCAGCATCGCCGCGCGTACGAGCGGGGAACCGTCCACCGCCATCGTCCAGCGCACCCGGGTGCCGCCTGCGGGGGAGGGCAGCAGGTTCCAGTCCTCCATCAGGGCCCGTACACCGGGTGCGTTGGTGCGGTCGATGCGGTAGGTGTACCGCTCCCCGGGCCGCGTGGCCATGACGGTCTCCTCGAAGAAGCCGCCGCCCCTGAGCCGGACGTGCCGCCCGGCACCGCCGCCGGCCGGCCTCACTTCGGTCACGGCCGTGAACCAGGACGGCCAGCCCTCCGCGTCCTCGGCCAGCGCCGCGTACACCGCCTCGACCGGCGCCCCCACGTCCGCCACGAAGGAGAGCCGCAACGGCGCCGTGTCGGCGAAGTCGAGTTCCACGGAACGCAAGTGACGAGCAGCCATACGGACGACCCCCAGTGAGCGAACGGACGCGCGGAGCCCCTCCACACTAGCCACAGCCACCACGGGCGCGGTGGGCACCCGCAGGCCCCGCACCCGCAATCCTCCCGGGGCTTCGCCGCCGAGGACGGGCGGGCGGGCCGGCGCCGGACGCCGTCCGGCCCGTGGACGCTCGCGCTACGCGCCCTGGAGCTCTCCCGGCTCCTCGCCGGGCTCCTGCTCACCGGCCACCACCAGTTCCGGGAGCCTCTCCTGGATCTCCGCCCGCGCCTCGGGCCCCAGCCCGCCGTCCGTGACCAGGGTGTCCACCTGGTCCAGTGAGGCGAACGAACTCAGGCCCACCGTGCCCCACTTCGTGTGGTCCGCGACCACGATGACCCGCCGTGCGGAGCCGACGAACTGCCGGTTCGTCTCGGCCTCCGCAAGGTTCGGCGTGGAGAGCCCGGCCTCCACGGATATGCCGTGCACCCCCAGGAACAGCGCGTCGAAGTGGAGCGAGCGGATCGCCGCGTCCGCCACCGAGCCCACCAACGAGTCCGACGGCGTACGCACGCCACCCGTCAGCACCACTGCCGCGGCGCCCGGCCGGCTCCCCGTACCGGTGCCCGCCGACCGCTGCGCGGCGTGGAAGACGTCCGCGACGCGCACCGAGTTGGTCACCACCGTCAGGTTGGGCACGTCCAGCAGGTGGCGGGCCAGCGCGAACGTCGTCGTACCCCCCGACAGCGCGATCGCGCTGCCCGGCTGGGCCATGGTGGCCGCCGCGCGCGCGATGTCCTCCTTCGCGCTCAGCTCCAGCGAGGACTTCGCCTCGAACCCCGGCTCGTGGGTGCTCGCCTCGGCGACCGGCACGGCACCGCCGTGCACCTTCTCCAGAGCGCCCTGACGGGCCAGCGCGTCCAGGTCACGCCGCACCGTCATGTCGGAGACCGACAGCTTCCGGGTCAGCTCGTTGACCCGCGCCCCACCCCGGCGCCGTACCTCCTCCAGAATCAGCGCACGCCGCTGCTCGGCGAGGAGGTTCTGGTTCTCGCTCACTGTCCTGTCTCCGTTCGCTCCGTCGCTCCCTCGTGACGCCGTTCGAACCGTGGGGGAGGCCGTCGGCGGGGCCATCCTCCCATGTGAGCGGCGGGCACGCTTGTGGCCCGATCCGCCCCCGCACACCTCACCTTCACCCGTGAGGGGGTGGCACACGGGACCGCCCGGCGGTGATGCTGTGCTGGGCGCACACCGCGCCTCGCCGACTGACCGTCCGGGGGAATCACAGTGCCGTCCGCACACACGAACGCGGCGACGGGCCGGCCCTCCGTCGACGCGGCCGGGAACGCGCCCGGTCTCTCACTCGAACTGCTGGTCCACGGGGTCGGGGGAACGACACCGGGCGAGATGCTCGGCGACCCGCGCACCGTGCGCATCACAGGGGACTGCACCGCAGCAGTCCACCGCCGCACCGAGGACAAGAACGCCGAAGCACATCCGCAGGACTACGCCGGCAAACCCGTGCAGGAGGCGTACTGCTGGTCCAACCTCACCTCCGGCAACGGCGCCCGCGCCCTGTGGCTGATGCTGCTGCCGTTCATGGTGGTCAACCTGGCCCACTGGACCCGGCCGGCCGCCGAGGGGCGCCGCACCACCGTGCGGCTGCACGGCCTGCTGGTCCGGCTGATCGCGCTCTCGCTGACCGTGCTGCTCGTCGCTGCCGCCTGCGAGGTGGCGCTCGACCTGGTGGCCTGGCAGTGCGCGGGCAGCGTCCGGTGCACGGGGGACCGCTCCTGGCTCGCCTTCATGACGCCTGACCCGTCCGGCCACGGCGGCTGGTGGAGCCTGCCGGGACGCCGGCTCGCCCTCGCCGCCGTCCTGCCGACGGCCGTCACGGTGCTGCTGTGGTGGCTCTCCCACCGCACCTGGAGCGCCTACGAGTCCCAGCCACCGCTGGAGCACACCGTCCCCGAGGACACCCCCGCCGCCGACGGCCGGCCACCGCTGTCGCTGCCCGGCTTCTGGTACGGCAAGCGGCTCGTGGCCCGGCTGCGCGCCGCGCACACCGCCGCCGGGTTCCTCACGGTCGCCGCCGCGCCGACGTACGCCGCCACCCGGTACGACCGCGGACCCGGCGGCAGTGCGGTACTGGACGCGGTGGGCTGGCTCCTGGCGGGCCTGCTGGTCGCGGGGGCCGCGTGCGTGCTGTTCGTCGTCGCCCGCAGGGGCCGCAAGGAAGGCGAACCCGACGACCGCGTCGACAGCCTCGCGGTGCGGGCGCTGCCCGGCGCGTCCGTGGGGGTTCTGCTGCTCGCCGTGGTGTACAGCGCCTGGAGCCGCCCCGGCTGGACCTCCGCCGGCTCCGCCCTCCCGGGCGACGAGACCTTCGGTTTCCTCGCGGTGCTCCAAGGAGCTCTCGTCGTCGCCCTCGGCCTGCTGGGCCTGCGGCTGCACCGCACCACGCGCGTCCCCCGCACCGCGCTGGCCGGGCTGGCCTCGGCCGCCGTCGCGATGCTCGCCTGCGCGCTGGGCGGTCTGCTGTCCGGCGGCGTCTCGCAACGGGTGGGCGACTGGCTGGACGGGCCCGGCACCCCGGGGGAGGGAGGAGGCCACATCGGCGGGCCGCCCACCGTCCTCACCTGGCAGGCCTCGACCATCCCCGTCCTGCTCGGCCTCGTCCTGCTGCTCGGCTGCTGGTTCGCCTACCGCGTGTGGCGCGACGCGCGGCGGCTCACCGACGAGGTGACCGCCGGCTACCCCGACTGCGTGCCCGACGCCTCCCGCTCCCGGCGGATCGCCGCCGCCGTCGCACGGGCCGGCCTCACCGACGAGGCGCCCTGGCTCGCCGCCACCGTCGCCGTGACCACCCTCGTCCTCGGCGGCGCCGCCGTCCTCGGCACCCTGACGACCGGCCAGGTGCCCGGCGAGGCGACCGACGGCGCTCCCGCCGTCGTCGCGGGGTTCGCCGACACCGTGCAGGCCCTCGGCTCCTGGCTGATCGGGTTCGGTGTCGTCCTGCTGCTCGCCTGGGGGCGCCGCGCCTACAAGGACGCCTCGGCGCGCCGCACCGTCGGCATCCTGTGGGACGTGGGCACCTTCTGGCCGCGCTGCGCCCACCCCTTCGCGCCGCCCTGCTACGCGGAGCGTGCCGTGCCCGACCTGGCCTGGCGGATGGCCCTGTGGACGGACCGCCACGACGAGCGCCGGCTGGTGATCTCGGGGCACTCACAGGGCAGCGTCCTGGCGGCTGCCGCTGTCTGGCAGCTCGACCCCGGCACCCGGCGGCAGATCGCGCTGCTCACCTACGGCTCTCCCCTGGAGCGGCTGTACGGGCGTTGGTTCCCCGCCTACTTCGGGCCGCGCTGCCTGGGCGAGCTCCACGGCGACGTGGAGTGCTGGCGCAACCTGTGGCGGCTCACCGACCCGATCGGCGGTCCCGTGCGGCCCCGGCGGGCCGGTACGCCCGAGGCCCGGCCGCCGCAGGAGTGCCGGGGCGTCGACCGCGGCCCGCTGCTCGACCCCCTGGCCTACGGCCGTACCCGGCAGCAGCCCTTGCCCGAGCCGATCCTCGCCCACAGCGAATACCAGGCCGACCCGGCCTTCGCACAGGAGCGCGCCGGGCTGCTCGCCCGCCTCAGCGAACGCTCCCCGGGGACCCGGAAGCCGGTCGGGAACGCGTACGCCCACCCCGGCGTACCGCGCCAGCCGGACAAGGATCCCGGCCCACCTGCGCACCCGCAGACGGACGCGGGGACGGACGCCCCGCAGGCCGACGGGGAGGTGAAGCCCCCGCGGGCTCAGGGGGAGCCGGGCAGGTCTCCCGGGTAGAGGAGGGTCAGGTCCTCGGTGCTCGGGTCGGGTACCTGCGCGACCCGGCCCGCGTGCCGCTCGACCATCGCCTCGAACGTCTGGCGCGCGGCACGCCCGTTGCCGAACGAGGGGCCCTTGGGGAGCCGCGCGAAGTAGCCCAGCAGCGCCTGCCGGGCACCCTCGCCCAGGTCGTACTCGTGCTCGTCCGCCTGCTGCTCGACGATCAGCAGCAGCTCCTCGGGCGTGTAGTCACCGAAGGCGATGGTGCGCGAGAAACGGGAGGCCACGCCCGGGTTGGCAGCCAGGAAGCGCTCCATCTCGGCGGTGTAGCCCGCGGCGATGACGACCGCGTCGTCGCGGTGGTCCTCCATCAGCTTCACGAGCGTGTCGATGGCCTCCCGGCCGAAGTCGCGGCCCGCGTCCTGCGGAGCGAGGGCGTACGCCTCGTCGATGAACAGGACGCCGCCCTTGGCCCGTTCGAACGCCTCCTGGGTGCGGATCGCGGTCGAGCCGATGTGCTCGCCCACCAGATCGACGCGGGAGACCTCCACCAGGTGGCCGCGCCGCAGCACGCCGAGGGAGTGCAGGATCTCCCCGTAGAGCCGGGCCACGGTGGTCTTGCCGGTACCCGGCGACCCGGTGAAGACCAGATGCCGGCGTACGGAGGCGGCCTTGAGCCCGGCCGCCTGCCGCCTGCGGCCGACCTCGATCATGTCGGTCAGCGCGCGCACCTCACGCTTGACGCTCTCCAGCCCGACCAGCGCGTCGAGTTCGCCCAGCACCTCCTTCGAGGGGCGGGACTCCACCTTTGACCCGTCCGCCGGGAGGGCGGCCTCGCCGGCGGGCGCGGCCTCCGTGCCCGGGCCGGCGGCCGTGCGCTGGCGGGGCACGGTGACCCGCGCGGTCAACAGCCCCGCGGAACCGTCGGTGGGGGAGGAGGCGGGGCCCGCGGCCGGTGCGGGCAGCGCCGCGACGGGAGCCGCGCTCTCGTCGCTGGTGCAGTCCTCGACGGTGGGACCCTCCTCGGCGAACTCGTAACCTCCGCGCCCGCAGCGCTCCGTACGGCAGCGGCGCAGCGTGCTGCGGCAGCCGTCGATGACGTGGAAGCCGTAGCCGCGCGAGCCGGTCACCCGGCAGTTGTGGAAGGTGCCCCGCCCTTCGGCCGACACGTAGAAGCCCGCCTCGGCGGCGCCGCTCACCGTGCACCGCTCGACCGTGGGATCGGCGCCCTTGGTGACGATCACGCCGGTCGCCGTCTCGTCGATGGTGCAGCCCCCCAGCACCCCGCCGCTGCCGTGGTCGCGGAACCAGGCGCCGGTGCCCGCCTTGCTGATGCGCGAGTCGTCGAGCTGGACGACAGCCCCGTCGCTGACGGAGACCGCGGTGCCGCGCACCTGGGAGAGGTCGCTGTCGAGGACGTCGGCACGCGAGCCCCGGTCGAGGACGAACAGCGCATCGGGCACCGTGTGCACCCGGCAGGTGTCCAGCACGGCGGTGGCACCGTCGCTGATCCACACGGCCGGGTAGTCGCCGGTGCTCTCGTGTATCTCGCAGCCGTTGGCGTCCGCGCGGGTGCCCGGGTCCCACACCGACAGGCCGTTGCGGCCGAAACGGCGCACCGTGGAGCGGGTCAGTGTCAGCACCGACCGGGAGCGCAGGTCGATGGCGTTCTCGGGGATGTCGTGGATGTCGCAGTCGGCCAGGGTGAGCACCGCGTCGGTGTCCAGGGTGACGCCGTCCGTGGAGGTGCGGTGCACCCGGCAGTCGGTGAAGTGGCCGCTGGCGCGGGAGGCCACCCGCAGGCCGCTGCCCTTGATCTCGTACACCTCGCAGCCGACCGCCTCCAGCGTGCTGCCCTCGCCCTGCAGGGAGATGCCCGCACCGGAGGCGAGGTGCACCCGGCAGTGGGCGAGCCGGGGCCTGGCACCGTCCCGCACCAGCACCCCGGACTGGCCGGCGGCCACCACCTCGCACTCCTCGTAACTGCCGCTCGCCCCACCGATGATGCTCAGCCCCAGCCCCGCCGGGTTGTCCACGGTGCAGCGCCGCACGGTGGGCCGGGCGCCGCCGCGCACCTCGATACCGGCGGCGGAGCGGGTCATCACCCGCAGCCCGGTCAGCTCGGGTGCCGCCTCCTCGACCAGCACTGCGGGTACGGCCGAGTCCTGGCCCTCGATCTGAAGGTCCTGGACGAGCGCGGCGGACCGTACGGTCAGTGCCACTCCGTCCGCGGGAGCGATGCGGACCGGGCCGCCGCCCGACCGCTCGGGCCCTCGCAGGGTCACCATGTGGTCGACGACCAGGTTCTCGCGGTAGGTGCCGGGCGCCACCGTGAGGACGTCGCCGTCGCCGGCCGCCTCCAGTGCCGCGGACAACGACGCGTACTCGCCCGTGCGTCGCCGCCACCGCGACGTGCCGCTGTGCGTCACCTGGACCGAGCCCTGTGCCATGGAGTGCTGTGCCCCAACCTCGTGTGTGCCAAGATGCGTTGCCCTCGCACCGGACGCCGCGCGCGCCGTCCGTGCTGGTCGCACCACCGTAGCGTGCGCCGCTGCTCCAGGTTGACGGGTCCGGGTCAGTGGCCGGTTCACACACACTTCCGGCACGTTTCCCCGACCGGCCGGAACCACCGATCCCGGCCGTACGGCTCAACTGCTTCCGCCCCGGGGGGGGCGACCGCTGCCGCACGCAGGGGTCAACTGCTGCTGCCGGCGCGGCCCCAGTCGGGGCCGATGCGCCCCCACTCCTCGTCCCAGCGCGCGTACCGGCGTCGCAGCGCCAGCCGCAGGGCGAACCGCCGCCCCGTCTCCAGGAGCACGGTGGTGAACGCGGCGGCGGCCAGCCCCGCGAGGAGGGCGTAGGACTCGGCGCTGCGCAGGCTCATGGGGCGTGAGGTCGGACGGCCGTCCCGGCCCGTCCACACGGGGAAGCGGCTGCCGGGACGCACGGGTCTGCGCAGCACGAACGAGCCCGCCCTGGGCGAGCCGTCCGGGCTCGTCCAGCGGGCGACCACCTGATGGCGGTTCGGCTGCCGTCCGGCCGCGGTCTCCGTCTCCGAGTCCAACGGGGGCCGGACGGTGACGTGCTGGACAGTGGCCCAGGTGCGCTGCCGGTCCTGGTGCTGCTCGTGGGCGGTGCGCACCATCATCCCGTGGGCGATGTCCTGCGCGGCCCAGCCCGCCAGCGGGACCCCCACGACCATCAGGCAGGCGGCCCACAGGGAAAGCCAGGCCTCACGGCGGTCGGTACGGCGGCACAGCGCGTTGCCGCGCCAGCGCCACAGACCCAGGATCGTCCGCACCACCGCTCACCCCCTTCTCGCCGTCCGTTATGTACCTTGACGCGAGCGGTACGTCCACGAGAAGGCCCGGAAGGCCCCGAATGGCCGGTGCCTGACCGGCACGTCACCGAAGCCGGTGCCGCGCGGCCGTCTGGTCGGGACGGCCCGTCGTGGTCGGTCGGTGGCCCACTCGCTTCGTGCTCCCTTCGTGGCGGGCGAGCTGGTCCGTTCCCCTCGTGGTCCGCCGAGTTTACTGAGCGATCACCCCCTGGCGGACAGCGGGCGCGGAACGGCTGTCCACGCGCCCCCGGACACCTCCGCACGTCCTGGTGAGTTTGCGGAGCGGGCCGGCCGCGGCGACCCGTCCGGGGTGTGCCGAGCGTGACGGTTGGGCCGGAATGCCGTGAATGCCGTCACCCTCGGTGCTGCTCTCCTGGCCGGGTATCGCGCAATACCCCAGGAGAATGGCGGACATTCGACGATCAAGCGCCTCTTTTGAGTGATTGCCGCAGGTCAGGCGGCTCACCTAGCTTCATGGCCGCAGCGCGTGAAATACCAGATGATCACTGAGATTGGCGGTGTCGGATGACGACTGCGGCGGAACGGAATTCCGGGAGCGAGAGCGCGGAGCAGGCGCAGCAGAGCCTCGCCACGGCAGCCGCACGGAATCTCGCGACCACCACGAAGACTCCCCCGCAGATGCAGGGCATCACGTCCCGGTGGCTGCTGAGGGTCCTGCCCTGGGTGCAGGTCACCGGCGGCACCTTCCGGGTCAACCGGCGGCTCAGCCACACCCTCGGGGACGGCCGCGTGGAGTTCGTCTCCACCGGTTCCGAGGTGCGGGTGATCCCGCTGGAGCTGTCCGAGCTCCCCCCGCTGCGCGGCTACGACGACCGCGAGACCCTGGAGACCCTCGCCGCCCGCTGCCGGCAGCGCGACTTCGGCCCCGGGGAAGTGATCGTCCAGGAGGGCGGGCCCGCCGACCGACTGGTGCTGATCGCGCACGGCAAGCTGCGCAAGTCCACCCGCGGGCGCTACGACGGGGAGAGCACCCAGGGAGTCCTCGCGGACGGCGAGTTCGTCGGCGACGACCGGCTGACCGGCGAGACCGGCACCTGGGACCACACCCTCACCTCGCTGACCAGCGGCACCGTCCTCACACTGGAGCGCAGCGCCTTCGACGCGGT
Organism: Streptomyces sp. CNT360; assembly: GCF_000424785.1. NCBI lineage: Bacteria > Bacillati > Actinomycetota > Actinomycetes > Kitasatosporales > Streptomycetaceae > Streptomyces > Streptomyces sp. CNT360. Next base: position 31,688 of record NZ_KE384248.1, read on the forward strand.
GCTGGCCGACTCCGATTCGCTCCGCTCCCACCTGGCGTCCTCGCGCTCCCTGATCCCCTCGCAGCGCACCGAGAACGGCGAGTCCGCCATCGAGCTGGCCTCCGGACACGTCGGTGAGCACACGCTGCCGGGCACCTTCGTCGACTACGACCTCAAGCCGCGCGAGTACGACCTGGAGGTCGCCCAGACCGTGCTGCGGGTGCACACCCGCGTCGCCGACCTCTACAACCACCCGATGAACCAGATGGAGGAGCAGCTCCGGCTCACCGTGGAGGCGCTGCGGGAGCGCCAGGAGCACGAACTGATCAACCACAGGGGCGTCGGCCTGCTGCACAACGCGGACATGAAGCAGCGCGTCCACACCCGCAGCGGCCCACCCACCCCCGACGACCTCGACGAGCTGCTGGCGACCGTCTGGAAGGATCCCAGCGTCATCCTGGCGCACCCCAAGGCGATCGCCGCCATCGGCCGCGAGGCCAGCGCGCAGGGCATCTACCCGCAGTCCGTCGACTACGAGGGCCACTCCGTACCGGCCTGGCGGGGCGTCCCGATCCTGCCCTGCAACAAGATCCCGGTCAGCCCGCAGGGCACCACGTCCGTCCTCGCGATGCGCACCGGCGAGAAGGCCCAGGGCGTCGTCGGGCTGCATCAGACCGGAATCCCCGACGAGTACAGCCCCAGCCTCTCGGTCCGCTTCATGGGCATCGACGACAAGGCCGTCATGTCCTACCTGGTGAGCGCCTACTACTCGGCCGCCGTGCTGGTCCCCGACGCGCTCGGAGTGCTGGAGGACGTCGAGATCGGCCACTGATGCCGGCCGCCGACCCGGCGCCCGCGGACCACGGAATGACGGCAGCAGGAACTCCAGGAACTGGGGACAGATGACGACGCACCCCGAAGAGACCCAGCAGCACACTCCCTCCAGCCTCGGCACGGCGGCCGCACGCAACCTCGCCGGCACGACCAAGACGCCCCCGCAGATGCAGGGGATCTCCCCGCGCTGGCTGCTGCGCGTCCTGCCCTGGACCGAGACCACCGGCGGTACCTACCGTGTCAACCGGCGCCTCACCCACACCCTGGGGGACGGCCGCATCGAGTTCGTGAGCACCGGGGCCGAGGTGAGCGTCATCCCGTCCGAGCTGCGGGAGATCCGCCTGCTGCGCGGTCTTGAGGACGAAGGGGCCCTGCGTGCCCTTGCCGACCGCTTCACCCAGCGCGAGTACGAACCGGGAGCCGCCCTCACCACCCGCGGCGCGCCCGTCGAGGAGCTGCTGGTCATCGCGCACGGGCGAGTGGGCAGGCACGCCGCCGGGCGCTACGACGACGAGGTCGACCTCGGTGTGCTGGCCGACGGCGACCACGCCGGCGACCAGGTCCTCACCCCGGAGCCCGGGACCTGGGAGCACACGCTGCGCGCCCGCACCCGCTGCATCGTCCTGGCGCTGGACCGCAGCAGCTTCCAGGAGACCGCCGACGCCTCGCCCCCGCTGCGCACCCACCTCGACGAGGTGCTCTCCCGCGCGGTGCCGCCCCACAACCGGCGAGGCGAGGCCGACATCGCCCTGTCCTCCGGCCACGCGGGGGAACATCTGCTGCCCGGCACGTTCGTCGACTACGAGCTGAGCCCCCGCGAGTACGAGCTCTCGGTGGCGCAGACGGTGCTCAGGGTGCACAGCCGGGTCGCCGACCTCTACAACGACCCGATGAACCAGGTCCAGGAGCAGCTCCGGCTCACCGTGGAGGCGCTGCGGGAGCGCCAGGAGCACGAGCTTGTCAACAGCCGCGAGTTCGGGCTGCTGCACAACGCCGACCTCAGCCAGCGCATCCACACGCGCAGCGGACCGCCGACGCCCGCGGACCTGGACGAGCTGATCGCCCGCCGCCGCAAGACCCGCTACATCCTGGCGCACCCCAGGGCGATCGCCGCGATCGGCCGCGAGTGCAGCAGGCACGGCATCCACCCCGACCAGGTGGTGGTGGAGGGCCGCAGGACACGCGCCTGGCGGGGCATCCCGCTGCTGCCGTGCGACAAGATCCCGGTCCGCGAGGACGGCACCACCTCGGTGCTGGCGATGCGTACCGGCCTGGAGGACCAGGGTGTCATCGGGCTGCACCAGACCGGCCTGCCCGACGAGATCCAGCCCTCGCTCAACGTCCGTTTCATGGGCATCGACGACCGGGCACTGGTCTCCTACCTCGTCAGCGCCTACTTCTCCGCGGCCGTGCTGGTGCCGGACGCGCTCGGCATCCTGGAGGACGTCGAGGTGTGAGAACAGCGTGGTGGGGAGCGTCGTCGCTCTCGCCCCCCACCGCACCGGGGGTCACCGGCCGGGCCAGCGCCAGTCGGTGACCTCCGGCATGTCGGTGCCGTGCGCGCGGATCCAGCGGTGGTGCCGCTCCCGCATGTCGGCCGCCCGCTGCCGTACGGTCGCGGCCCGCGCGCCCAGCCCCTCCGTCCGGTCGACCACGTCCATCACCAGGTGGTAGCGGTCCATGCCGTTGCGCACCACCATGTCGAACGGTGTCGTGGTCGAGCCGGACTCGCGGTAGCCCCGCACCGCCAACTGCGGGTGCACCGCGCGCCCGTAGACCAGTCGGTGCACCAGCCACGGGTAGCCGTGGTAGGCGAAGACGACGGGGCGGTCCCGGGTGAAGACGGCGTCGAACTCGGTGTCGGCCATGCCGTGCGGGTGGTCGCGGTGGCGCATCAGCCGCGCCATGTCGACCACGTTCACCACCCGCACCGCCACGTCCGGCAGCCACTCGCACAGCAGTGAGGCAGCCGCCAGCGTCTCCTGGGTGGGGATGTCGCCCGCGCACGCCAGCACCACGTCAGGACCCGTGCCGCCGCGCTCCGTCCCGGCCCACTCCCAGACCCCCACGCCGCGGGCGCAGTGGTCGCGGGCCTGCTCCAGGTCCAGCCAGTCGAAACAGGCGTGTTTGCCCGCGACCACCACGTTCACCGTGTCGCGGGTCCGCAGCGCGTGGTCGGTGACGCACAGCAGCGTGTTGGTGTCCGGGGGCAGATAGACCCGCACCACCTCCGGGCTCTTGTTGAGCACATGGTCGATGAAGCCCGGATCCTGGTGCGAGAACCCGTTGTGGTCCTGCCGCCATGCGTGCGAGGTGAGCAGGTAGTTGAGGGAGGCGATCGGGCGCCGCCAGGGGACCTCGCGGGCGCTGTGCACCCACTTCACGTGCTGCGACGCCATACTGGAGACCAGATTGGTGAACGCCTCGTACGAGGCGAACATGCCGTTCCTGCCGGTGAGGACATACCCTTCGAGCCAGCCCTGGCACAGGTGCTCGGAGAGGACCTCCAGCACTCGGCCGTGCCGCCCCAGGTCCTGATCGGTGGGCAGCAGCTCGGCCTGCCAACCGCGCTCGGTGGTCTCGAAGACCGCCCCCAGGTGGTTGGAGTCCGTCTCGTCCGGCCCGAACAGGCGGAAGTCGCGCCGCTCCGCGGTGGCCTCCAGCAGGCCCCGCAGGAACGAGCCCAGCACCCGCGTCGGTTCGTGCGAGGTGGCGCCGGGGCGCTCCACCGGGACGGCAAGGGAGTCCAGTCCGGGCAGTGGCAGTTGCCGCAGCAGCCGGCCGCCGTTGGCCTGCGGGACCGAACCCAGCCGCAGATCGCCTTCGGGTACCCACTCCAGCACGTGCGGGCGCGGCCGCCCCTGCTCGTCGAACAGTTCTTCGGGGCGGTAGGAGCGCAGCCACTGGTCCAGCTGCCGCAGCTGCTCCGGGTCGTCCCGTACGCCGGGCAGCGGCACCTGGTGCGCCCGCCAGGTGCCCTCCACCGGCTGCCCGTCCCGCTCCCGCGGCCCCGACCAGCCCTTGGGGGTCCGCAGCACCAGCATCGGCCAACGCACCGGGGCCTCGGCGTCCGGCCCCTCCGCGCGGGCCGCGCGCTGGAGGGCGTCGATCCTGGCCAGCGCCTCCTCCAGCGCTCCCGCCAGCGCACGGTGGGCCGCAGCCGGTGGTGTGTCCTCCTCCGCGGTGACGAACAGCGGGTCGTAGCCGTAGCCGCGCATCAGCGCATCGAGTTGCTCCTCGGGCAGCCGGGCGAGCACCGTCGGGTTGGCGATCTTGTACCCGTTCAGATGCAGCACCGGGAGCACTGCGCCGTCGTGCACCGGGTCCAGGAACGTGTTCGCGTGCCAGGAGGCGGCCAGCGGCCCCGTCTCCGCCTCGCCGTCCCCGATCACCGCGCACACCAGCAGGTCCGGGTTGTCGAAGGCGGCACCGTAGGCGTGTGACAGCGCGTAGCCCAGCTCACCGCCCTCCTGGATCGATCCCGGCACGCTCGGTGCCGTATGGCTGGGCACCCCGCCCGGCTGCGAGAACTCCTCGAAGAGCCGCAGCATGCCCTCGGCATCCCGGGGGACGTCCGGCCGCAGTTGGCTGTAGGTGCCCTCCAGCCAGGCGCCCGACAGCACGGCCGCGGCCCCGTGCCCCGGCCCCCACACGGCGAGCGTGCGCCGCCCCCGGAGGCGGATGAGCCGGTTGAGATGCGTGTAGAGCAGCGTCAGCCCGGGGCAGGTGCCCCAGTGGCCGAGCAGCCGCGGCTTGATCTGCTCGGGACGCAGCGGCTCGCGCAGCAGCGGGTTGGCGCGCAGGTAAAGCTGGCAGGCGGACAGGTAGTTGAGGGCGCGCCAGTGCGCGTCCAGCCCGTCGGCCTCGGGGTCGGTGAGGGGCTCGTGTTCCGGCATGCCGCATGGGTACCAGGGCGATCCGCATCCGACACCCCGAGACCCCGCCCATTGGGGGTGCGGCCTGGCACCACGGGTGGTCTCTCGTGCCACGGACCGCCTTCCGTGCCACGGGAGGCACCCCGGCTCCAGGCGGCACGGACAGCCGTAGGCATTCCGGGCACGACCGGAGACCTGTCGGGCACAGGGGTGGCACGCGGGACACGGGAGAGCCCCGGGATCCGGGCGGTGCTCCGATGCGCCCGGAAGACGGCGTCCGGGGCGTTGCCCACCGGCGCCGTCCGCTGCACGATGACGGGGTGCGCAATCCATGGCTGGCGCTCGAAGCGGGAGCGGATCCGGCCCAGCGGGCGGGGCAGTTGCGCCGTGCCCACGAGACGTTCCTGACGGGCGGCACCGTCGCCGCGCCCGTACGCGACGTGGTGGCCGAGTCCTGGCGCCGCTGCGCCGGGGCCCGGGTGGCCCCGGAGCGGGTGGCGGGCATGGAGATGCTCGACGACACCGGGCTCGCCCACCGCCGCGAGCGGCACCCCCTCTCCCGCGCGATGCCGCTCTTCCGCGAGCTGCTGGGCACCATCGCCGACGACGGCGCCCACCTGCTGTCCGTCTGCGACGAGCGCGGCACCATGCTCTGGGTCGAGGGCCACCCGCAGGTGCTGCGCCGGGCCGAACGGATGAACTTCGTGCCCGGCGCCCAGTGGGCCGAGCGCGCCAGCGGCACCAACGCCCCGGGCACCGCGCTGGCGGTCGGCCACGCCGTACAGATCTTCGCCGCGGAGCACTACTGCCGCCCCGTCCAGACCTGGACGTGCGCCGCCGCCCCGGTGCGCGATCCCCGCACCGGCCGCGTCGTGGGCGCCGTCGATCTCACCGGCGGTGACCACCTGGCCTCCCCGCACAGCCTCGCCCTGGTCCAGGCGACCGCCCGCGCCGCCGAGGCACGGCTGGCCGAAGCGGGGCCGCAGCCGGGCAGCGGCACGCCGCCCGACAGCCACCTGCTCACCGTCCTGGGCCGCGACGAGGCCGTGCTCCACTCCCCGGCAGCCGGACCCTTGCGGCTGGGACGGCGGCACAGCGAGATCCTGCTGCTGCTCGCGGCCCACCCCGACGGGCTGACCGGCGAAACGCTCGCCGCGGAGCTGTACGGGGACCGCGACGTCAACCCCGTCACCCTGCGGGCCGAACTGTCCCGGCTGCGGCACCTGCTCGGCCCGCTGCTGGCCTCCCGCCCCTACCGGCTGCGGCACCGTCCGCGCACCGACTTCGACACGGTCGCCGAGGCGCTCGCCGCCGACGATCCGGGCACGGCTCTCGACGCCTACCCCGGGCCGCTGCTGCCCGCATCCGAGGCACCCGGAGTGGTACGGCTGCGCCGTTTGCTGGACAACCGGCTGCGCCGCCATCTGCTCGCCGCCACCGACCCCCGCCTGTTGGAGAGCTGGCTGTGCACGGCCGGCGCCGACGAGGACCTGGAGGTCTGGGAGGCCCTGCACCGCCTGGCGCCCGGACCGCGCACGGCCGCCCGCATCCGTGAACTCCGCACCGCCTACGGGCTCCGGTAGCCGCGGGCGGGACGCAACGTCCCCGCAACGTTGCGGGAACTAGCCTCCCGGCACCGCACCCGTCGAGGGGCGGTGGATCCGCACCGGTGGCCGGCCGCCGATGGCAGCCGGCCGGCACAGGGAGGTACCGCATGAGCCGCTACTCCGCGCCCGGAACCGACGACGCGCTGATGAGCTACCAGTCGCGTTACGACCACTGGATCGGCGGCAGTTACGTCGCACCCAAGCAGGGCGGCTACTTCGAGAACCCGACTCCGATCACCGGGCAGACCTTCACCGAGGTCGCACGCGGCACCGCCGAGGACGTCGAGCGAGCCATCGACGCCGCCCACGAGGCCGCACCGGCCTGGGGGCGCACCTCACCCGCCGAGCGGGCGCAGGTGCTCAACCAGATCGCCCAGCGCATGGAAGCCCACCTGGAGGAGCTGGCGGTCGCCGAGAGCTGGGAGAACGGCAAGCCGGTCCGTGAGACGCTCGCCGCCGACATCCCGCTGGCCATCGACCACTTCCGTTACTTCGCGGCGGCGATCCGCGCCCAGGAGGGCTCCCTCTCGCAGCTCGACGAGGACACCGTCGCCTACCACTTCCACGAGCCACTCGGCGTGGTCGGGCAGATCATCCCGTGGAACTTCCCGATCCTGATGGCGGCATGGAAGCTGGCACCGGCGCTGGCCGCGGGCAACGCCGTCGTCCTCAAGCCCGCCGAACAGACGCCTGTCTCCCTGCACTACTGGATGAGCCTGGTGGCCGACCTCGTCCCGCCCGGCGTCGTCAACATCGTCAACGGTTTCGGCGCCGAGGCGGGCAAGCCGCTGGCGAGCAACGCGCGCGTGGCGAAGGTGGCGTTCACCGGTGAGACGACCACGGGCCGGCTGATCATGCAGTACGCCTCGGAGAACCTCAAGCCGGTGACCCTGGAGCTGGGCGGCAAGAGCCCCAACATCTTCTTCGAGGACGTCTCGGACGACGCGGACGACTTCTACGACAAGGCCCTCGAAGGTTTCGCCATGTTCGCCCTCAACCAGGGCGAGGTGTGCACCTGTCCCTCGCGCGCCCTCATCCAGCGCAGCCACTACCGGGCCTTCCTCGACGCGGGCGTGCAGCGCACCGAAGCCCTCGTGCAGGGGCACCCGTTGGACACCACGACCATGGTCGGCGCGCAGGCCTCCAACGACCAGCTGGAGAAGATCCTCTCCTACCTCGACATCGGCCGCCAGGAGGGCGCTCGGATCCTGACGGGAGGCTCCCGGGCGGAGCTCGGCGGCGAGCTGGAAGGCGGCTACTACGTGCGCCCCACCGTCCTGGAAGGCAGCAACGACATGCGCGTCTTCCAGGAGGAGATCTTCGGCCCGGTCGTCTCCGTCACCGGGTTCGACGACTTCGACGACGCGATCGGCATCGCCAACGACACCCTCTACGGGCTCGGCGCCGGTGTGTGGACCCGCGACGGCTCCCGCGCCTACCGTGCGGGCCGCGCCATCCAGGCCGGACGGGTGTGGACCAACTGCTACCACCAGTACCCGGCACACGCCGCGTTCGGCGGCTACAAGCAGTCCGGCATCGGGCGCGAGAACCACCGGATGATGCTGGAGCACTACCAGCAGACGAAGAACCTGCTGGTCAGCTACGACGCCAAAAAGCTCGGAATGTTCTGATGGGCACTCAGGACGCGCCGGAGGAGGACGCGGAACGCGTCGCGGTGACCCCCGCGGCCGCCGAACTGCTGCGCTCCCTCACGGAACGGCACGGCCCGCTGATGTTCCACCAGTCCGGCGGCTGCTGCGACGGGAGCAGCCCGATGTGCTACGAGAGGGGGGAGTTCCGCACCGGGGACTCCGACGTGCTGCTGGGCGAGCTGGAGATCGAGGGGGTGCCTGAGCCCGTGCCGTTCTGGATGTCGGCCAGTCAGTTCGCGCTGTGGAGCCACACCCACCTGACCGTCGACGTCGTCCCGGGCAGGGGCAGCGGCTTCTCCCTGGAAGCCCCCGAAGGGGTGCGCTTCTTGATCAGGTCACGGCTGCTGCACACCTGAGCCGCCCCGCAGAGCCCGTCCACCGCACGTGAGGGCGCCGCCGTCTCCCCAACGGCGGCGCCCTCACCACGTCTACGGGCGGTTGTGCGGCGGGCTCAGTAGCCGCGGCCGCCGTACTGATGCCCGCCGTACGGGTCCTCGTGCTGGCCCGGCATCTGGCGCGGCGCCGCCGGACGCGGGGCCACCGGGCGCATGTACTGCGTCGCCTGACTGTGCATCCCCTGCTGCTGGTACTGCTGCACCTGGACCTGCTGGGCCTGCGGCTGCTGCGGCATCTGCTGCATCGGTGCCTGCGGCTGCGCCGGGCCCCCCGGCCCCGGGTAGCCGTAACCGCGCGGCGGTGCCTGCTGCGGGATGTGCGGTGCGGGCGTGTGCTGGAGCGGCACCGGGCCGCCCGGCGCGCTCGCGCCGCCGCCCGGCGGCAGGGCTGCGGGCGCCTGCCGCATCGGCTGCTGCCGCATCGGTGCGGGCGCCGCCTGCTGCGGTACGGCCTGCGGTACCGGCTGCTGCGGGCCGGGCCCCGGATAGCCGTACCCCGGCGAGGGGGTGGGCGCCTGCTGCATCGGCGCGGGCTGCGGCATCTGCGACTGCCGGGGGTCGGGCCCCGAAGGCAGCGCGGGGGGCAGCGCCGCGAGGGCGCTCCCCGCACCTCCCGTGTCATAGGCCGACGGCACCCGGATGGGCGCGATCTGCGGTGTGCCCCGCTCGGCGACGAGCATGTCGTAGATCGGCGTCTCGGGGTAGGACGATGCAGCGTAGTAGCCGCCGCTGTAAGAGCTGCGGGGGGAGGTCATGCTCATAAGGTAAGCCCACAATCCGCATCGGCACTAGAGAGGTACACGAGGAACGCCCGCCTCCGCCGCATCTCAGCAGGCAGGAGCCGGGTTTCCGCCCCGCCGCGACCACCGCGCGAAGGGTCCGCGCGGGCGGACTCGACCAGGGTGGAACGTCCCGCATGCCGACCGTGGTGACGCCCGGTCAGGCAGAGCGGGGCGACCTGCTCCCACCCGTTCCGCAGCGCGGGCGCGCAAAAGGAGAATAGGAGGAGAAGCTGACAGAAGCATAAGCCCACCGGCAATGCCGCAGAACGCCCGTGCCCCCGCAAGGTGTTCGCGTCCGCCCCGCACCGTGGTCGCTCCGGTCGTACGGCAGGGCGAGAGACCGTGAGGGGGTTCGGCATGCGGGGCCGCGTGCAATAGGTTGGGTGGGACCGGAACGCGGGTCCACCGAGTCTCAGGGGGATGTGGCCATGACGATGCGCAAGGGGACCAATGTCCCGGTGTCCGCAGCGGCGGTGCGGGTCGAACTGGGGTGGTCGTCGGGCCCGCTCGTGCCGGATGTCGACGCGTCGGCGCTGCTGCTCGACCCGTACGGCAAGGTCCGCTCCGACGCGGACTTCGTCTTCTACAACCAGCCGCGCCACCCCTCCTCGGCCGTCCGGCACGAGGGCAAGAACCCGCTGGGCTCCGCCTGCACCGACGCACTGGCCGTCGACCTCGCTCACGTCGAGCCGGAGGTCGACCGCATCGTCATCGCCGCCTCCGCGGACGGGGGCACCTTCGGGCAGGTACCGGGTCTGTACGTACGGCTGTGGGACGGCGACGCCGACCGGGGCGGTGAGGGCGGCGCCGCCGGGGCGGCGGCCGAGGTCGCACGCTTCGACCCCGCCGACGCCTCCGGGGAGACGGCCTACCTGCTGGGGGAGTTCTACCGCCGGCAGGGCGGCTGGAAGTTCCGCGCGGTCGGCCAGGGATACGACAGCGGCCTCGCCGGGCTGGCCACCGACTTCGGCATCAGCGTGGACGAGCAGTCCCCAGCCGGCCCGCACCCCTCGCCGCCCGGCAGCAACGTCCCCGTGCACCCGCACAGCGCCCCGACCCCGCATGTGCCCGGCCCGCCCGGCATCCAGGCACCGGATCTGCCGCAGGGCCCGGGCGCGCCCAAGGCACCCGACGTCCCGGCCCCCTCGGTACCCGGACCGGCCGCCGACGCCCCGCCGGCCCCGTCCGCACCACCGGCACCTTCTCCGCCTCCGGCGCCCTCCGCGCCGCCCGCCTCCTCCGCTCCTGTGGCACCGTCGGCGCCTGTGGCCCCGTCGGCCACCCAGGCGGCACCGCCCGCCCAGCCCTCCGCGCCCGTACGGCTGAGCAAGGTGACGCTCACGAAGGAGGCGCCGTCGGTCTCCCTCACCAAGCAGGGCGGCACTTCGGGCGCCATGCGGGTCAACCTCAACTGGACGACCCAGGCCCAGCAGCCCAGAGGGCTGGCCGGGCGGCTGAGCAAGGCCATGGGCGCCCTGACCGGACCCGACCTGGACCTGTGTGCCCTCTACGAGCTGACCGACGGGCGCAAGGGCGTCGTCCAGGCGCTCGGCAACTCCTTCGGCTCGCTCGGCCGGCCGCCCTACATCCACCTCGACGGCGACGACCGCACCGGAGCCGTGGAGACCGGTGAGAACCTGACCATCAACCTGGACCACGCGGCCGAGCTGCGGCGCGTTCTCATCTTCGTCACCATCTACGAGGGCGCCCGCAGTTTCGCCGGCCTGCACGCCACCGTCACCCTCCAGCCGCAGCACGGCGCACCCGTCGACTTCTCCCTCGACGAGTGCACCACCCCCTCCACGGTGTGCGCCCTCGCGCTGATCAGCAACGAGAGCGGCGAGCTGATGGTGCATCGTGAGGCCCGCTACCTCGTGCCTCAGCGCGGGGTGAGCCCGCAGCGCACCGTCGACCAGGAGTACGGCTGGGGCATGCAGTGGACGCCGGGCCGCAAATGACGCCGGTGCGCAGCTGAGGCGAGCGGCGGGTACCGGGGCCCGCAGCGTTCACGGGTAGGTGCGACCCTTCCAGGCGGCGCCCCGGCCCCGGTGGTGCTGGAGCGCCGAGTCGACGGTCATGGCCAGGTAGAGCGCCGCCGTCACCGGCAGCAGGGGCGCCAGCCACAGCGGCTGGCCGTAGTAGCGCAGCATCGGCACGTACGACAGCGTCATCACCAGCCACGCCGCACCGCCCACCGGCGAGCCCGCGCACGCGCACACCGGCGGTACCAGGTACACGAGCGCGAGCCCCAGTACGGTACCGGCGAGCAGCACAGGGCTGTTCAGCAACTGCGCGTAGGCGCTGCGCGACACCATCCGCCACAGCGGTCCCAGCCCCACGTACGGGCGCACACTGGCCACCCCGTCCGCCAGCCCGAGCCAGATGCGGCCCCCGGTCCGTTTGACGGCGCGGCCGAGCGTCACGTCGTCGATGACGGCGTCCTTGATGCTGTCGGGCACCCCCGCCCGTACGGCCGCCTCGGTCCGCAGCAGCGCACAGCCGCCCGCCGCCGCCGCGGTGCGCGCGGTGGGCTTGTTGACCCAGCGGAACGGATACAACTGCCCGAAGAAGTACACGAACGCGGGCACGATCAACCGTTCCCAGCCGGTTCGCACCCGCAGCCGTGCCATCTGCGAGACCAGGTCGAGCCGCTGGGCGAGCGCTCCGCGCACCAGCCGGCGCAGCGAGTCGGGCGTGTGCACGATGTCGGCGTCCGTCAGCAGCAGGAAGTCCGGAGCCTGGCCGGAGCGGGGACCGGTCCCGGTGGTGGTCCCGGTATCGGCACCGGGACCCGCATCGGAGTCGGAGCCGACTGTGCTGACCGTGCCGACCGCCGTCCCTCCGGTGCCGCCGTGCGGGGCGCTGTCGAAGCCGCCGGGGGCGTCGGTGCCGGCGAGCGCGTGCGTGATGCCGCACCGTACGGCCCACAGCTTGCCGGTCCAGCCCGGTTCCGGTGCTCCCGGGGACAGCACGCGCAACGGCAGGGCGCCGGGGGCACGTTCGGCGAGGGCGCGGGCCAGCTCGCCCGTACCGTCCGTGGAGCCGTCGTCCACCAGCAGGACCTCCGCCCGTCCCGGGTACTCCTGGGCCAGCAGCGACGGCAGAGTCACCGGCAGCACCTCGGCCTCGTCGCGTGCGGGTACGACGACGGCGACGGAGGGCCACACGCGGGGCTCCTCCTCGTCCGCCGCGGGCATCCGCACATCGGTACGCCAGAAGAAGCCCTGCCCCAGCAGCAGCCACCCCCAGGCGGCCAGCGAGGCGAGCGGAACGATCGTGAACCAGGTGAGGGCGCTCATCGAGCCGCAGTCTGCCGCACACCCGCCGCCGCGAGCAGCAGGACGAGCCGGACCCGCATGGCCGATCGATTACAGTTGCTCCACGTGAAGATCGCCCTGATGGATTCCGGTATCGGCCTGCTCGCGGCAGCGGCGGCGGTGCGTCGCGCACGCCCCGACGCGGACCTGATCCTCTCCCTGGACCCGGACGGCATGCCCTGGGGTCCGCGCGACGCGGACGGGATCACCGAGCGGGCCCTGCTGTGCGCACGGTCGGCCGCCGCCTACGAGCCCGAGGCGCTGATCGTCGCCTGCAACACCGCCTCCGTGCACGCGCTGCCCGCCCTCCGCGCCGAGCTGGAGCCCGCGCTGCCGGTCATCGGCACCGTCCCCGCCGTCAAACCCGCCGCGGCGGCCGCGGCGGACACCGGCGGACAGGTCGCCATCTGGGCCACTCCGGCCACCACCGGGAGCCCCTACCAGCAGCGGCTCATCGAGGAGTTCGCGAACGGCGCCGACATCGCCGGGGTGCCCTGCCACGGCCTCGCCGAGGCGATCGAGAGCGGTGACGAGGAGGCGATCTCCGCGGCTGTCGCGGCCGCGGCGGAGCGCACACCCCCTGGCGTGGAGACCGTCGTCCTCGGCTGCACCCACTACGAGCTGGTCGGCGCACGCATCCGGGAGGCCCTCGGCGGTCCCGGCACGGACGGACCGGCCCTGCAGGGTTCGGCGGTCGCCGTCTGCGCCCAGGCGCTGCGCCGCGCGGGCGGTCGCCCGCAGCCCGGCGCCGCACCCACCGGTACCCTCACCGTGCTGCACAGCGGCAGAACCGGAGCCCTTCCCGACGCGGCGCTCACCTACGCCGAGGGGCGCCTCCTCGCCCCCGCCGCAGCCGTGCGGCGCTGACACCGCTTCGCGCCACAAGCTGCCGCCGGCGGGCGGCCGGAGTACGCTGCCGAACATGACGGACCTGCCCCGCGACGGCGTGCCATCCGCCGAGCCCGGCACCGGGCCCCGCGAACACGCCGACCACCTCGTCACCCACCGTGTCCCCGCCGCGGACGCCGCGCCGGCGCCCGGAACCGAGGGCTGGAGCGGGCGCGCCACCAGCCGCCTCCAGTGGGCCCTCGCGGCGCTCGGCGCGGGCTGTCTCGCGCTCGGCATCGAGCTCGCGGTCGACCAGAGCTGGTCCGGCGGCCTGGTGCCGCTGGTCATGTCGGTCGTCGGCTGCGTCGCCGTCGGCCTGCTGATCCTCTTCGGCACGCTCGCGTTCGTGCACGTCGAGGTCAGGGTCGAGGACGACACCCTGGAGGTGCGCTGCGGACACGCGGGTGTGCCGCGCCGCAGGATTCCCCTGCGCGACGTGGTCGAGGCCGACCACGCGCCCAGCGTCACCCCACGGCACTGGGGAGGCTGGGGCTACCGCTGGCGTCCCGGCATGGGCACCGGCGTGGTGATCCGCCGTGGCGAGGGACTCGTCCTGCGTCTGGGTGACGGCCGGGTCTTCACCGTCACCGTGGATGACGCCGAAGCCGCCGTCCAGCACATCCGCACCCGTCTCGCCGCGCTGCGGGCCTGACCCGCCGGGCCGGGTGACTCCGGCGGGCGGCCGGGTGCTCGCCGCCACCGCTCAGCGGGTGCCGGGACGGCGTGCCCGCGGGTGGGCCGCGACGTAGGGTCGGTGCATGGCCACACCCGACTTCATCCGCGACCTGCGTCGTTCGGCGGGGCACCAACTGCTCTACCTGCCCGGAGTCAGCGCCGTCGTCTTCGACAGCGAGGGCCGTGTGCTGCTCGGCCGGCGTGCCGACACCGGCACGTGGTCCGTCATCGGCGGCATCCCCGAGCCCGGCGAACAGCCCGCGGACTGCGCCGTGCGGGAGGTCCAGGAGGAGACCAACGTGCGCTGCGTTCCGGAGCGGGTCGTCCTCGTGTGCGGTCGCCAGAAGCCCGTCACCTACCCGAACGGTGATGTCTGCCAGTTCATGGACATCACCTTCCGCTGCCGCGCGGTCAGTGACGACGCCCGCGTCAACGACGACGAGTCACTGGAAGTGGGCTGGTTCGCACTGGACGCGCTCCCGCCCCTCCGGGAGTACGCGCTCTTCCGCATCAAGCAGGCCATGGAGGACGGTCCGACCTGGTTCGAGGGGATGCCGGAGGCGTAGCGGGGCGGTCGAGGTGGGCGTAGGAGTGCCTCTCCTGGTCCTTACGGCGCGTGATTGGCTGGTGCGCGCACGAAAAGGACGACGCACTGCACCGTCCGGGACCGCTGCTGTTCGACCGCACGCAGCTCACCGCCGCCCCCCCCGTGCGCATCCGAGAGCGCCCTGGGCCCGGCGTTCGCGAGCGAGGCGAAGCAGGCCGGGGTGGGCCGGGCGAGCACCCGGGCCCGGGCGGCGGCGGACGGCCTGTCCGCCTCCCCGCGCACGGGGGCGCCGTCTCAAGTCAACAGTTCGAGCGCCTTCAGGATGTCGGCGGGCTCGGTACGACGTGAGTAGTCCGGGTGGACGTCGAGCCAGCGGATGACGCCCCGCGCATCGGCCAGCACGACGGTGGGCATGGGCACGTCGTCGGTGCCGTCGCTGTTGGTCGCCGCCACATCCCCGACGACGGCGGTCGCTGCCTGCCGTGCCTGCGTGGACC
Organism: Streptomyces sp. CNT360; assembly: GCF_000424785.1. Classification (NCBI taxonomy): domain Bacteria; kingdom Bacillati; phylum Actinomycetota; class Actinomycetes; order Kitasatosporales; family Streptomycetaceae; genus Streptomyces; species Streptomyces sp. CNT360. The sequence goes on from NZ_KE384248.1 coordinate 46,736, forward strand.
AGGTGTTCATGACGCCGAGCGCGCGGCCGATCTGGTTGCCGGGGTCGGACAGGACGGTGAAGCTGAGCTCGTTGGCCTCCCGGACGGTCAGCGATCCGTCCGGCCGCTGCGGGCTGACGGCGACCAGCTCCACTCCGCGGGAGGTGAGTTCGGGCAGCAGGTCCCGCTGGTACGTGCGGAGCGCCAGGTTGCAGTGCGGGCACCAGGCGCCACGGTAGAGCACCACCACGGCGGGCCGGCCGCCGCACGCCGCGGCCAACGTGTTGGGGGAGCCCGCCGGGTCGAGAAGAGCGCCGTCGGGCAGCGCGGCCCCCGGTTCGGCGGTACCGGCCGGTACGCCCTCGGTGTCGAGCCGTTCCTGCTCGGCGCGGAGCACCTGGAGGGCGGGACGTTGCTCTTGGGGAGTGTGCTCGCCGGTGCGCGTGTGGAGCTCGGACACCTGCTCTGCGTAGGTCCGGCCGGTCATGTCGCACCCTTTCTGGAGTGGTGTTTCCAGTCTGTGCGTGCCCGGAGCGAAGTGCCAATGACAGGAGACCTGTTGGGCCCCTGGCGGCCGCCCCCGATACGGTTGGGCCATGCACGCCCGCGCCGACGACTCAGCTGCCCGGGGCCGCGGGCCCGCGCGGCTCACCCCCAAGGGGCAGGCCACCCGCGCCCGCATCGTCGACGCTGCCGCGCGGTTGATGATCGAGAAGAGCGTGGCCGGTACGCGTACCGACGACGTACGTGAGGCCGCGGGCGTCAGCGCGTCGCAGATCTACCACTACTTCGAGGACAAACCCGCGCTCGTACAGGCGGTCATCGGGCACGCCACCGACCTCGTCCTCCAGGCCCAGCAGCCGGTGCTGGGGCAGTTGGACTCGATGGCGGCCCTGCGCTCCTGGCGCGACCACGTCGTGGAGTTGCAGCGCTCACGCGGCTGCGCGGGCGGATGTCCACTCGGATCGCTCGCAGGTGAACTGGCCGAGGACGGGGACTCCGCACGCGCCCAGCTGGCGGCCGGGTTCACCCGCTGGGAGAGCGCGCTGCGCAGCGGGCTCACCAGCATGCACGAGCGCGGGGAGCTGCGCCTCGAAGCCGACCCGGAGGAGCTGGCACTCGCCCTGCTGTCCGCCCTTCAAGGCGGCATCCTCTTGACCCAGCTGCGTCGGGACACCGCTCCTGTGAAAGCGGCTCTCGACACCGTCCTCGACCGGATCGAGACGCTCACCACCGCGCGGCTCGACCAGTAGCGTTCGGCGGCGCTGCCGCCCGCTCTGCCCACCTCTGGCGTGCGCAGACGCTCAGGTTATGCTCAGAAGGTGCTCACACGGGGGTCGCGGTGGCGTCGTCATACCGTCACCGGTGGTTGACTGCTGGGCGCATCGAGTGAGAGGGGCGCTGTACACCATGGCTGAACAACCCTCGGTCAGCGTCGGCGGCGTGACGTACCGGGTGACTCCCGAATACCTGGCCAACGCATCCTCCAACACCGCCACGACGGCGGCGGAGATCGCCGGCCAGCTGACGGAGCTGAAGACGTACGTGACCAGTCTGGAGGCCAGCTGGCAGGGCATCGCCCACAACCAGTTCCAGACGCTGATGGCCGAGTACGACATCTACGCCCGGATGCTCAACGACGCCCTGGAGGGGATCTCCAAGGGCCTGCAGGGCAACTACGTCAACTACAAGGACTCCGAGCAGCAGAACCTCAACAACCTGGCCGCGCTGGGTGAGGATCTGCCCACCCCGCCCTCGGGCACCAACTTCTCCTGACCGAGCCGACGAGGAGCATGTGATGTCCAACATCGACGGAACGCCCATCTACGTCGGTGAGGGTCTCGGCGCTGCCGGTGGCTGGCTCAACGCCAGGGCCGGGGAGATCTCCGACGAACTCCAGGCGCTGAAGTCCCAACTGGCGCCGCTGGCCGACGCCTGGCGTGAGAGCCAGGCGGCCACCTACTACCAGGACATGCAGAACGAGTGGGACCTGGCGGCCAACGGGCTCTTCGGCCCCGACGGTGTGCTCGGCCGTATCGCCCACGCGATGCACGTCAACTGGAACAACTACAGCGACGCCGAGTGGTCGAACATGTCGACCTGGCGCCACTGACCCTGCTGAACCCGAAGGAAAACCCCCGTGCCCGATGAACGTTGCCGGGTCACTGTGGTCGGCGAGCGCAGGCGCGTCGATCTCGCGCTTCCCGCGCAGGCTCCCATCGCCGAGTTCGTACCCCGGCTCGCGGTCCTGTGCGGCAAGCAGGAGTCCGAGGCCATGCCGCCGGTGTGGTCGCTGGCCCAGGCGGGAGCCGACCCACTGACCCCTGCGGACTCGCTGGCCTCGGCCGGTGTGCTCGACGGAGCCGTCCTCTACCTGTGCGACCACCGCGAGGGGGAGCTCACGGACCTGACCGTCACCGACCTCGACGAGCAGGTCGCCGACGCCCGTGAGGACAGCGGTCTGTGGAACGCCCGCCACCGTGCCCAGACGGTTCTCGGCGCGGGGCTGCTGGTGACGGTCGCCCCGGCCGCCTGGCTCGCCGCGCACCGAACGGCGGGGATCGCCGTCGGGTTCTTCGCCCTGGCCGGGCTGTGCTCGGCGCTGCTCGCCTGGTTCGCGGCGCGCAAGAACTGGCCGGTGCCCACGGCGATGCGGCAGGTGCTGGCGCTGGCCGCCTGCCCGCTGCTGGCGTGTGCGGGGCTGGGGGCACCGCTGCACGGGCCGGTGACGACCCCCGTGCTGGTCTGCGTGACGGCGGCGCTCGGCGCGCTGGCCGGGCTCGTCGCGTTGCCCTCCGTCTCCACCGTGGTCCTCCAGCTGATCACGGTGGCCGTCGCCGTGGTCGCCGTGCCGCTGACCGTGCTGGGTTCCTCGGTGACCGGAGCGGCTGCCGTGGTGGCCACCGTCCTGTATCTGCTGGCAGGTCTGCTGCCGCGCCTCACCAGCCAGATCGCCGTGCTGGTACCGGGCGGTCAGGACACCGGCAGCGCCGCGCTCGACGGCGCGGAGGTGGCCGCCGTCGTACGCCGCGGCAACCGGCTCCTCACCTTCTTCGCCCTCGTGGTGTCGGCCCTGCTGGCCGGCTCCCTGCTCACCCTGAGCGCCTCCCGCGGCGCCTGCGGCCTCGCTCTGGCCGGCTGCGTCAGTGTGGGGCTGCTCTTCCAGGCCGGGTCCGTGCGACTGCTGACCGCTGTGGTGCCCCAGTTGGCCGCCGGGGTGGTGGGACTGCTGGCGCTCGCCGTCCGACTGCCCAGCTACATCGCCGACTCGCACCTGGCCGGGCCGCTGGCCGCCTTCGGTGCCGGTGTCGTCCTGGTCGCCACCGGCCTCGTGCTCGCGTTCGGCGCCGCCTTGCGACCCCTCGAACGGGAGCGCCCCTCGTGGCCCTCCGCCCTCGCCGGGTTCCTCGCCGTGGCGACCGTGCCCCTCGCCGCCGGGGTGTTCGGCCTGTTCGGCTGGTTGGCCAACTTGGGCGGCGGCCTGTGACCGCCCGGCGGGCCGACGCCGCGCCGCACGGACCGGCGGCCCGCAGGCGGAGCCGGACATGATCGCCGCCACGCAGCGGGTCGCGCCCGGCAGTTGGGGCGCCCACCGCACCATCGGCGCGGCGGTGCGGGGTGCCAAGCCGGGTGCCGTCATCACCGTCCAGTCCGGTACGTACACCGAGAGCCTGGTCCTCGACAAGGACGTCAGCCTGGTGGCCAAGGGCGAGGTGAAACTGGTGGCCACCCGGGGCCCCGCCGTCACCGTGCACGGCGGGCGAGCGGAGCTGCGCGGCTTCGTCATCGCTGCCGCCGCGCCACGAGAGGCCGCCGTACTGCTGCGGGCCGGTGAGCCGGTGCTGCGGGACTGCGAGGTGATCGACGGCCGGGTCGAGGTCGCCGGGAGCGCCGCGCCGCTGCTCACCGGCTGCGCCGTCCGCCGAGCCGAGGGGGCGGGGGTGCGGCTCTCGGGCACCAGCCGCACCGTCCTGGAGAACCTGATGGTCGCCGCCGGCGCCGGGGACGGCCTGGTGATCGACGACGACGCCAGAGCCGAGGTGACCGACGCCCACGTCGACGACGCCGCGGGACACGGCGTCGTGCTGGCGGCCGGCGCCCACGCGACGCTGACCCGCTGCGAGATACGGGCCAGCGCGGGAGCCGCCGTGTTCGCGGAGGGACACGCGAGCGCCGCACTGCGCGCATGCCGGCTGTACGAGACGCGGGGCCAGGGCGTGTGGCTGCGCGGGACGGCCGGCCGGCGCACCGTCCCCGATCCGGCCGCCTCGGCGCCCGGCGCCACAGCACCGGAGCACGGCGCGCGGTCCCAGTCGGCCCGCGCGCGGCCGGGCGGCGACGCCCACGGGGTGCGGCTGCGCGACTGCGAGATCTTCCGTACCGCCGGAGCGGGGGTCCTGGCCGAGGGCGAAAGCGCGGTGCTGCTCCAGGACTGCCACCTGCACCACACCGCGGGAGCGGCCGTCCTGGTGACGGCCGAGGCCGCGGCCGACCTGTCGGAGGTGCGCGCGGTCGACTGCGAGGACACCGCTCTGGTGGCCGGCGGCAGCGGAACCGTCACCGCCCGTGGAAGCACTTTCGCCCGCACCGGGGCCAACGGCGTGTACGCGGTGGGGGACGCCGACGTCACGCTGACCGCGTGCACCGTGCGCGACACCCCCTACACCGCGGTCCACCTCGGCGGCGGCGCCCGCGTGCGGGCCCACGAGTGCGCGGTGACGGGCACGCCCGAGTACGGGCTGCGCGTGACCGAGCGCGCCGAACTGGTCGCGGAGGACTGCCAGGTGCGGGAGGCCGAGCTGGCCGGGGTCTGCGTGGAGGGGGGCGACGCCGCGCTGCGGGACTGCCGCATCAGCGGCTGCCACGACGGCGTACGACTGCGCACCACGCACCGGCCGCTGCTCGTGGGCTGCGAGATGGCCGAGGTGAGCGGCACCGGCGTGCACGTCGGGCCCGGGACCGGCGGCCAGCTGGAGAACGTGACCGTCACCGGCGCCGGCGGCACCGGGCTGCTGCTGGACCAGGGCAGCACGGCCGTCGTCGAGGACTGTGCCCTGCGCCGGACCGAGGGCAGCGGCATCGTCGTACGGGCCGAGGCGAGCCCCCGGGTGCGGGGCACGGTCGTGGAGGCCCCGGCCAAGAACGGGCTCTTCCTGGAGGAGGACGGCCGGGGCCGCTTCGAGGACTGCCGCTTCGAGGACAGCCGCTTCCCCGCCGTCTACGCGGGCGCCCGCTCGCGGCCGTTGCTGCGCCGCTGCACCGTGACCGGGACCGAGCGGGACCTGCTGTGCGACGAGGAAGCCGACGTGCGCGCCGAGGACTGCCGCGTGGAGAACGTCACCGAACCCCACCTGCCGGACCTGGCCGCCGTCGGTCCGGGGGCCGCGGGGACGGCGGGGTCCGCGCGGGAAGCGACAGCGGTCGCCGCCGCCGGGCAAGGGCCCGGGGCCGGAGGGAGGGCGGCCGGTCAGGGCGGTGCGGAACCGCCGCAGGCCGAGGCGAAGCTGGCCGAACTCCATAGCGCACTCGACGACCTGGTCGGGCTGGACGGGGTCAAGCGCGAGGTGGTCACCCTCACGAAGCTGATGCAGATGGTCAAGGTCCGACAGGACGCCGGGCTCTCGCCGCCCCCGCTGAGCAGGCACCTGGTCTTCGCCGGCAACCCCGGCACGGGCAAGACGACCGTCGCCCGCCTCTACGGCGGCTTCCTCGCCGCGCTCGGCCTGCTCTCCCGCGGCCACCTGGTGGAGGCACAGCGCGGCGACCTGGTGGGGGAGTACGTGGGACACACCGCGCCGAAGACCACCGCTGTCTTCAAACGCGCCCTGGGCGGCGTCCTGTTCATCGACGAGGCGTACTCCCTGGTGCCGGAGGGGCAGCTCACCGACTTCGGTGCGGAGGCCGTCGCCACGCTGGTGAAGCTCATGGAGGACCACCGTGACGAGGTCGTCGTCATCGTCGCCGGCTACCCCGGAGAGATGGCCAGGCTGCTGGAGTCCAACGCGGGCCTCGCCTCACGGTTCACCCGCACCCTGCACTTCGACGACTACACCTCGCAGGAACTGGTGCGCATCGTCCAGCACCAGGCCGACCAGCACCAGTACATGTGCGCGCCGGAGACGGTCGGTGCCCTGCACGACCACTTCGAGACGCTGCCGCGCGGTGACCGGTTCGGCAACGGCCGCAGCGCACGCCAGGTGTTCCAGGTGATGACCGAGCGGCACGCCCAACGCGTCGCCGAACTCGACCTGGCAGCGCTCGACCTCGACGCGGCCGATGCGGCGGTCCTCACCACGCTGCTGCCCGAGGACGTCCCACCCGGGCACGTCCGGCCCGGCGAGGTCGCGTCCGGCGGCGCCCCGTGAGCGCGGGCGTCTCCCGGCGCGGGACGGGCCCGGCGCGCCGCGCGAACCACCGGGCAGGAGGACGACACGACTCGACGGGCGAAAGGCAGGTGGCCATCTCGTGGCGGCGGACCCGACTCTTGAGCAGTTCCTCGCGGATCTCAAGGCACTGAAGGACGCCATCGACGTCGTCCAGCGGCAGGCCGACTCCATCAAGGACACGATGGGGGACATCGACACCAGGATGAACGGGCTCGCGACCCACTGGGCCAGCCCGTCCTACCAGTCGTTCGACGACGTCAAGTCGTGGTTCCACCGCACGCAGCACGGCCTGTCCGACATGCTGGACGACATCCTCACCCGCATGCAGACTTCCTACTGGAACTACCACGACGCGGAGGCCGCCAACTTCTCCAACATCGGGGACGGTGTGCCGAACCCGCTGAACGGTGGACAGCGCGATGTCTGAGCGGACGGCGGCCCCGCGTCGCCCGACCGCCGCCTCTCGACGCTCACTTGCCCGCGGGCGGGTCCGGGAAGCGGGACTCCCGGTCGGTCTGCGCGTACACCTGCCCGGAGTGGTTGATCAGCGCGATGTACTCGCCCAGCTTCTCCAGCGAGGTACCGATCTGGAGCAGCGCCCGCTCCATCGCGGGGTTCATCTCGGCGGCGAACTGCTCGCCCGCATCAGCGAACGGGTTGGGGTGCTCCACGATCTTGCCGGGGTTCGGGCCGTCGTAGACCAGTTCCTTGGTCGTGGTGCCCTGCCCGAAGACGGTGCCCTTGACGGCGTCGACCTTCTTGCGCACCTCCTCGTACTCCGAGACGGCCGTCCGCGCCTCGGTGAGCATGGACGTCTCGGCGGTACGCACGGTGGGCAGGTCGATGCGCATGTCCACCGCGTGCTCGGCGTCGGCCTCCTCGTCCGGCGGACCGTCGCCCTGGGAGGGGTAGATGTCCTTCGGGTCGTCGTTGAAGGACGGCGGCTGCTCCCAGGCGACCTTGTCGACGGGGACGAGGCCGCCGAGGTCCTTGCCGTTGTCGGGGCCGGGCCCCTCGTCCTGACCCCCTTCGGGCAGGGGCGTCGTGTCGTACTGCGACGTGATCGGGTCGGTCACCGCATCTCCTCCGCGCTCGCTCCGCGCCTCGCCCGCCGGGCCGCGTCCGCCGCGGCGGCACGCTCGGGCGCCCACTCGGGCAGGTCTCTCACTCCTGCCCATGTACGTCAGCATAAATCCTGTAAATCCGTATCCTCGCGCCGCCGTTCCTCCCGACAGCACCTGCGTGCGGGCGGCCCCACCAAGGAGCGATGACCCATGGCCGAACCGAGCGGAACCGACTACGACGCCTCCGTCATCGACGTCTCGCCCTCCGGTATGAAGGCGCTGTCCACCACCCTGACCAACCTGTCCAACGAGGTCTCCGACAGCCTCGCCGCCATCAGGACCCAGCTGGACGGCCTCCATCTGGCCTGGCAGGGCGAGGCCGCCACCGACGCCGACGAGGTCTCCCAGGACTGGCTGCGCGTCATCACCGACCTGTTCGGTACCGAGGAGGACCCGCAGAAGGGCGTACTCCCGACGCTCGCCGGCGGCGTCCAGATGGCGGCCGGCAACTTCGCCAAGGCCGACGAGGGTGTCGCGGAGCTGTTCAAGAAGTTCCGCAACGACCTGACCGCCCCCTCCGGCGAGGGCGAGGACAAGGAGCCCAAGGACACCCCGCCCGACGCGGTCACCGACACCAACAAGACCGCCGTCACCATGACCTTCCCCGACTAGGCCGCAGCGCCCCCAGAACGCGGCCCCTCCCCGAAGTCCCCACTGAGGCAGCCACCTTGAGTCGCATCCCCTTCCACCGCCCCGTCCGGATGACGCCCCCGCCGATGCCGGAGGGCAGGACCACGCTGGCCACCCCGCCGCAGCGCCCGCAGCCGCAGGGCGCGGCGGGCTGGCTGATGCTGCTCCTGCCGCTGCTCAGCAGCATCAGCATGGCCGCGTACATGGTCGCCTACGGCCGCGCGTGGATGATTCTGCTCGGCATCGCCTTCGTCGTGGTGTCGGTGGGCATCACCATCGGGGTCCGCATGCAGCTGCGCGGCAGCCGGCGGCGCAACCAGTACCGCCAGCGCGAGCGCTACCTGGAGTACCTGGCGGGCATCCGCAAGCAGGCGCTGCGCACCGCTGCGGCCCAGCGGCTGGCCGACGCCTGGCGCCATCCGCACCCCGACCGGCTGTGGGCCGTCGCCACCCGCCGCCGGCGGGTGTGGGAACGCCGCCCGCAGGACGTCGACTTCCTGCACCTGCGGCTGGGCACCGGCACCGTGCCGCTCGCCCACGCGCTCAGCATGCCCCAGCAGAACGACCCGACCGTCGAGCTGGACACCGAGGCCCGGCACGCGGCCGGCGAAGTCGTCCGCACCCAGGGAACCGTCGAGAACCAGGCCGCCTGGGTCGACCTGCGCTCCGCCGGGGTGATCAGCCTGCTGGGGCCGCGCCCCCGCATCCGGGAGACGGCCCAGGCCCTGTTGCTCCAGCTCGCGGTGCTCCACGCCCCCGACGACGTGCGGATCGCCGTGGTCACCGGCTCCGACGCCGCCTGGGACTGGACGAAATGGCTGCCGCACGCCCAGCTGCCCGACGAGGAGGCACGCCACCGTGAGCAGGAGGTCGTCCCCCTCGTCTCCGCCGACCTCGGCGGCCTCGCGGACCACCTCCAGGCCACCCTCGACCAGGCGACTGCCGAACGCGCCGAGCGCAACAGCCGCATCGTCACCCAGCGCGACGCCGGGCCCCGTCGGCACCTGGTGGTCTTCCTCGACGACTACGACCCCGAGGCCCCCTGGGCCCGCTCCGCCCTGCTCGCCGACCTGCTCACCGAGGCCGGGCCCGAACTCGGCCTGCACGTGGTGTGCCTCGTGGAGGAAGAGGGCTCCGAGCCGGGCCGGGTCGACGTGCGCGCCCGGGTCGACGCCCGCGGCGAGCTCACCCTCCAGGGGCGCGCCGCGGGCCTGCACGCGGAGGTGGACAAAGCCGTCGCCGACGAGGTGCGGCCCGCCGTGCGGGAGCAGGCCGCTCGTGCGCTGGCGCCGCTGCGCCTGTCGGGGGAGCGGGAACAGGTGCTTTCCGAGCACGTCTCCCTGACCGGCATGCTCGGCATCCCCGATGTCGCCACCCTCGACCCCACCCGCGCCCGGCGCGGACCCGACGACAAGAACCTGCTGCGCGTCCCGATCGGCGTCACCGGCACCGGCGAACCGCTCACCATGGACCTCAAGGAGTCCGCACAGGGCGGCATCGGCCCGCACGGCCTCGTCGTGGGCGCGACCGGCTCCGGCAAGAGCGAACTGCTGCGCACGCTGGTCACCGGCATGGCGCTCGTCCACTCCCCGGACCACCTGGCCTTCGTCCTGGTCGACTTCAAGGGCGGTGCCACCTTCGCCGGGGTCACCGAGCTGCCGCACGTCTCGGGACTGATCACCAACCTCGCCGACGACCTCGCCCTCGTCGACCGGATGCGCGCCGCTCTCCACGGCGAACAGCAGCGCAGGCAGCGCCTGCTGCGTGAGGCGGGCAACGTCGACTCCGTGCGCGAGTACCAGCTCAAGCAGGCCGCCGGCGGCACCGACACCAAGGGCGACCCGCTGGAGCCGCTGCCCTACCTGGTCGTCGTCGTCGACGAGTTCGGCGAGCTGCTCTCCCAGCGGCCCGACTTCATCGACCTGTTCGTCCAGATCGGCCGCGTCGGCCGCTCGCTGGGCATGCACCTGCTGCTGGCCACCCAGCGGCTGGAGGAGGGCAGGCTGCGCGGCCTGGAGTCCCACCTGTCCTACCGGATCTGCCTGCGCACCTTCAGCGCGGCCGAGAGCCGCGCCGTCCTGGGCACCTCCGACGCCTACACCCTGCCCGCCATCCCCGGCTCCGCCTACCTCAAGGTCGACGAGTCCGTCTACGAGCGCTTCCGCGTCGCCCACGTGTCCGCTCCCTACCGCGAGCAGGCCGACGGCTCGGCCGCCTCGCTGGAGCCCGTGCCCTACGCGGTCCACGGGGACCTGCCCCCGCTGGCCGCCATCGAGACGGACACCTCCCCGTGGGACTGGGACCCCGAGGGCGGCGCCACCGAACTGCAACTGGCCGTCGAACGGCTCGTCGACAAGGACGCCCCTGGCCACCAGGTGTGGCTGCCGCCGCTGCCTGCCCACTTCGGGCTCGACCCCCTGATCGGCGAGGCCGAGGAGGAGACCGGCCTCGGCCTGCGCTGCGGACAGTGGCCCTTCGCCGGTGAGCTGAAGTTCCCCGTCGGCGTCATCGACGTACCCTCCCGCCAGGAGCAGCGGCCCCTCGTCCTCGACCTGACGGAGCGGCAGGGCCACCTCGCCCTCGTCGGCGCCCCGCAGAGCGGCAAGAGCACCTTCTTGCGCACCGCCATGCTCAGCGCGATGCTCACCCACACCCCCGAGCAGATCCAGTTCTACTGCGTCGACATGGGCGGCGGCACCCTGCACGGGCTGGCCGACGCCCCGCACGTCGCCGGGATCGCGGGACGCCGCGACGAGGAGCGGGTGCGGCGCGTGCTGGCCGAGGTCAGCAGGCTGGTCACCGCGCGCGAACAGATGTTCCGCGAACTGCGCATCCCCTCCGCCGCGGAGCTGCGCCGCCGCCGCACCGAAGGTGACCTGCCCGACGGGGTACGCGCCGCTGACGTCGTCCTCGTCGTCGACAACTGGGCAGCGCTCAACGCCGCGGACGACGCCGCCGTGCAGACCCTCACCGACATCGCCACCCGCGGTCTGGGCGTCGGCGTGCACCTGCTGTTGACCGCCAACCGCTGGGCCGAGATCCGGGTCAACCTCCGCGACAACCTTCCCGGCCGCCTCGAACTGCACCTCAACGACCCCTCGGAGTCCGAGATCAACCGCCCCGCCGCCCGCGCACTGGGCGCCACCGTCCCCGGCCGCGGACTGTGCTCACCCAACCTCGTCCACCACATCGCGCTGCCGCGCCTCGACGGCACCGACGGCGTGGACGGTCTCGCCGAGGCCGAGGCGCAGCTCGTCGCGCGCATCACCAAGGCCTGGCACAAGCCCGCCGCCCCGGCGCTGCGCGTCCTGCCCGAACGCGTCACCGTGCGCGAGCTGGCCACGGCCGCGGCACCCTCACCCGCCGAACGCTGGGAAGGCCATGGCCCCGCCATCGGCGCCGACGAGGTCCCCATCGGCATACGCGAATCCGATCTGCGCCCCGTGGGCCTCGACCTGACGGCGGACGCACCGCACTTCGTCGTCTTCGGCGACTCCGGCTCCGGCAAGACCGCCTTCCTGCGCGCCTGGATGCGCGGCATGGCCGACCGGCACTCCGCCCGCGACCTGCGCTTCATGGTCGTCGACTACCGGCACAGCCTGCTGGACACCGTGCCCGAGGAGTACCTCGGCGCCCGCGGCGGCGATGCCGAACTCGTCGCCGGACAGGCCCAAGCCCTCGCCGCCACCCTGCGCGAGCGCATCCCCCCGGCCGACGTCACCGCAAGCCAGCTCGCCCAGCGCGACTGGTGGCAGGGGCCCGAACTGTACGTCGTGGCCGACGACTACGACCTGGCAGCCGGCAGCATGGGACGCGGCCCCCTCGCGCAGCTCGCCGAGTTCATCCCCCAGGCCGAGGAACTGGGCTTCCACCTCGTGCTGGCCCGCCGGGCGGGCGGCGCCGGCCGCGCCCTGCTCTCCGACCCGCTGCTGAGCAGGCTCAAGGAGATCGGCACCGACGGCCTGCTGCTCTCCGGGGAACACAGGGAAGGCGCGCTCCTCGGCGAACACCGTGCCCACCGCCGCCCGCCGGGCCGCGCCCTGCTGGTCCGCAGGCGGCACGAGCCCACACTCGTCCAGCTCGCCCTCGACGAGACCGACACGTCAGGGCGCACGGGCGCGGACACGGGCCCCGGAGCGCCGGGCGCCGACGACAGCGCTCCCTCGACGGAGCCGCCGGTGCACGAGAGCCACCCCGGCACAGCCGCCGGAGAGACCACCGTTCCGGCGCCCGACCGGCAGACCGCATCCGAGCACAGCTGAGGAGGACAGGCCACCATGGAGGACGCGGAGTCCGTACTCGGCAGCATCAGCCTCGACGCGATCTACGACCTCGGCAACGCCTGGATCACTCTCGGCGACGAGATCCACGAACGCCGCGTCGCCGTCGACGGCCACGTCTCAGGGCTCGGCATGACCGGGGCCGGCGGCAAGGAAGCCGGTCTCGCCTGGTCCGAAGCCGTCGGCCCCACCATCGACGACGCCGCCGAGACCGCCTGGACCATCGGCCAGACGATCAACCGGTACGGCGACGAACTGAAGGCAGCCGCCGACGAGTACGCCAAGCAACTCAACGCCGCCATGTGGGCCAACATCCTCGGCTTCCTCGCCGGCATCGTCTTCATGGCCATCGGTCCACTGCTCGGCCCCCTCCTGGCCACCATCGGCACCATCCTCAGCAGGCTGATCCCCGTCATCGCCCGGCTGGCCGCCCGACTCGGTTCCGTCGCCACCACCGCCGTCAACGTCGCGGGCGGCGCCGTCGCCGGGGCCGCCGGCACGCTCGGCATCGACGTCGCCGTCGGAGAGGCCGGTGCCGCCATCGCCGGCACCGACTACCACGTCGACTGGGGCGCCGAGGCATGGAGCGTGGGCCTGGGCGGTCTGCTCGGTGGCCTGGGCGGCGGCCTCGCCGCGTGGCCGCACGGCAACCGCCCCGGCGGACCGTGGGGCAGCGGGCCCAAGGCCGGATCCCCGCCGCCGGCCACCGGGAAGCCGGGGGCCCAGCAGAGCGGCAACCCCTCTCCGGGCGGCAGCGGCGGCAAGGTGGGTCCGCCGCCGAAGATGCCCGGAGGCGACCGCACGAACAACGGCCCCGGCGGGCTGGACAACGGGCCCGGCGGGCGCACACCCGGCCCCCTCACCCCGGAGCGGGGCGGCGTCTCCGCCACCGAGGGGCACCCCACGAGCAGCGGCCCCGGTGCCGGACGCCCCGGCGACCTCGGCGCACCCAACCCCGCACCGAAGGGCGAGGGTTCAGCCGTCAACTCCACCGCGCCCCCCGGCACCCCCGCGCCGGCACCCAGGCCCGGCGGACCGACCCCCGCCGGCAAGAACAACTCCGGGCCCCCCGTCGGGCAGCGCCCCGGCGCCGGGCGGCCCGTGCCGACCGCGAGCCGGCCGGGTCCCAACGACAGCACCCCGGAACCCGCACCCGGGGGAGGACGTGCCCCCGGCGCAACCCGGCCCACCCCGCCGCAGCGCCACGACAACGCCGCAGGTGAGTCCGTCACGCCCCCGACCGGTCGCGGCGGGCCGGGCGGCGACCGGAGCGGCAACAGCCCCACCGTCACCCGCCACACCCCCGCCGGAGGGCCCGCCCGCTCCGACAGCGGCCCCGAAGCGCCGGCACCCACCCGCTCCGACCCGTTCGACTCGCCCGGCCAACGGTTGGGCGGGCCGCAGGCGAATCCGCACGGGACTCCGCTGCCGAAGCAGGGGGGTGGTGGGTCGTCGTCCGCGACGGAGCAGCCTCCGGGGCGTTCGGGTGGTTCGGATCCGTTCGAGTTGCCGGGCCAACGGTTGGGTGGGCCGCAGGCGAATCCGTATGGGATTCCGGAGCCGCGGCCGTCGGGGGGTTCTGGTGGTCAGGAGCGGCCGGGTGGGGG
>NZ_KE384248.1:60906-166769 GCF_000424785.1 Streptomyces sp. CNT360
AGCCGCGGCCGTCGGGGGGTTCTGGTGGTCAGGAGCGGCCGGGTGGGGGCGCGGGTGGGGGTTCGCGTGATCCGTTCGAGTTGCCTGGCCAACGGCTGGGCGGCCCGCAGGACAACCCGCACGGCACGCCGGAACCGAAGCCTGACGGCAGCCAGTCGGGCCGCTCCTCCGACACACACGCCACACCGCCGCCCCGCACCGGACGCGGCTACGACTATCCCGCCACCCACCACAACCGCCCGACGCCGGAAACGGACACGGACACGGGAACCGGCGCCCCGGGGCGCGCCTCCGGCGCGGACCCCTTCGCATCGCCCGGGCAGCGGCTCGGCGGTACGCAGGCCGACCCGCACGGAACCGCCCAGCCGCGCCCTGGCGGCGGACGTCCACCAGGGAGCGAGCGTACGAGCGCCCCCCAGATGCCCGCGCGCACCGGCCCCGGGCACGAGCGGCCCGCGACCATGGACGACCTGCCTGCCGAACGCCCCTCCGCCACGGGCAGCCGCAGTTCCGGCACCGGGAGCGGCAACCTGCGTGACAACGGCAACGGCAGCGCCACCCGCGTCGAGACGCAACCGACGGCGAGCCGCCCCGACCCCGACAGCCGACGCGGCGGCAACGACGGCCAGGCGCCCACCCCCGGCGGGCCCAGGAGCACCGAGAAACCGGCGAACGAACCTTCCACGCCCACCTCCTCCGGACCCGCACGCCCAGGCACCGGCTCACCCGGCGCGCCGAAAGCCACGCGGCCCGACTCTCCGGGGCAAGGCAGCGTCCGGCCCGTACCGGGGGAGGGGGGCAACAGTGGAAGAACCCAACCGCCGGGCTCCCACGGCGAGACGGACGGACTCGCCCCCGAGCAGCACGGTGATGCGATCACGCGGTACGGGCGTGATGCGGGGATGTCCGCGCAGGAGGCGGCGGAGTGGAGCGGCCGGTTCGCTGACGCGCACCGTTCGGGAACGCCTCGTACGGAGCTGAACGAGCGCTTCAACGAGCGCCTCGACCAGCTCACCGGCCCGGCGCTGCCCGAACAGGTGCGGAGCGGCCACGACTCCCAAAGCGGGCCCGTCGGTACACCCGTCGAGGACGCGGCGGGCGGCACGCACTCCAGCGCCTCTGCGGGCGGCACGCACTCCAGTGCCTCTGCGGGCGGCACGCATTCCAACGCCTCGGCCGGGGCGGGCGGGCCCGGCGGTGACACCGGCTCAGGGCGTACCGGCGGTGGCACGAGCAACGGCGGTCCGGGTACCGGTGGCGGCAGGGACGCCGGTATTAGCAGCGGAACCGGCAGCGGCGTGGGAACCGGTCCCGGCGACGGCGGGTCCGCGTCTGGTGGCTCTGGTGGCTCTGGTGGCTCTGGTGGCTCTGGTGGCTCTGGTGGCTCTGGTGGCTCTGGTGGCTCTGGTGGCTCTGGTGGCTCCGGTGCCTCCGGTGGCGGTGGAGCTCCGACGCAGGAGCGCACGTCCGGTACGGGTCCCGCATCGCCGACACAGGCGGGTCGGACGACGAGCCCGGACCAGAGCGGCCCCGCCTCTTCCACCGCAGAGGAGATCCGCGCAGGTGGGACGCCCCCCGCGGAGGCGCACACCGGTGCGGAAGGGAGCGCCCCGGCTGGGGCGGCCACGCGCCCCGCGACCGGCGGGCCCGGCACCGCGACCGGCGGGCCCGGCCCCGCGACCGGCGGGCCCGGCACCGCGGGCGCCCGGATCCCCGCGCAGGACCTCCGGCACCCGGGGGCCCGCCGCTTCGACCCCGACGCGGCGCGGGAGCGGTTGGGCGATCCGGCGCTGCCTCCTGGCCGGGCGGACGAGTCGGTGCTGTGGGCGCAGCAGGCGGTGGCCGACCGGCTGGACCAGGTCGCGCCCGGGGAGAACCCGCTCGGTGTCGTCCCCCGGGTCGGTGAAGTGGTGCTGCTCGTCGCCGCCGAACACGTGCGCGGCGGGCACCTCGCGGGGAACACCCTGTTGCACTCGCTGATCCGCGGTCCGCAGCAGCCCTCGGCCGGTTCCGCGCCGGGGGCCGGGAACGTACCCGCGCCCGGGGACGCCGCCGGCTCCAAGCACGCACCGCCGACAGGGCACGCTGCGGCCCCTCAGCACGACCCGTCTGCCCGGAACACCCCTGCGCCACCCGCCGAGCCGACGTCGCACGCGGGGCCGGCCTCGCACGCCGACCCGGCCCCGCACCGGACGCAGGCCTCCGTGTTGCGGCCCGGGCACGCTCCGGCGGTGGACCTGGCGCCACCGGGATCGGGGGCGTCCACGTCGGGCGGCTCCGGCGGTGCCGTGCTCGATCCGGTCCGGGACTGGGCGCGGCTGTCCCGGACGGGCGGAATCCGGCGCTCCGCGGAGCTGCGGGCGATCGACGACGCCGTCGCGGCACTCCCGTCACGACCCACCGCGGCCCCTCTCCAACGGGTGCTCGACGCGGTGGCGGTGTGGAAGAGCGGCAAGACGCCCGGCAGCCAGCGGTGGTCGGCGGTCACACAGCTGCAGAACGCGGTACGGCAGCAGCTCGGTCTCCTCGGCCGCCCCGATGCGACCTTCCTGGGGCAGTCCGGCGCCTCCGGTGCAGGCGGTGCGGCGCCGCAGCAACCGGCCGCAGGACGGCCGCAGCCAGCCGGCGCGAGACCTGCCACCGTTCCCGGTTCCGCGGCCACCGGCCCGCGGCCCGTCACCGTCAGCGGCGACGGGCCGTCGACCGGCTTCGAGGTCGAGCTGCACGGCTTCCGCGTCACGTTGCCTCCCGGCGCCGACACCGACGAGTACGAGGACATCGTCACGCTTCCCGGGCTGCTGAAGATCACGATGGATCACGCAGCAGGCACCCCGGTACTGGAGATCGTCACCGAGCCCTCGCGGGGGCTGGCGGGATCGCGACCGGACGGCCGCGCCGATCACGATGCGGTCCGGGCCGCCTTCGCGGACGTACTGAACAGGCTCCACAGCATCGGGGACGGCAAACGCCTCGTGCACGTCTTCCCGAGCGAGGCCGGCTACGAGGTCGATGTGGCCGCCGCCGAGTTGAGCGTGCGCCCTCATGAGGCGGGTGGTGGAGCCTGGCTCGTGCACCACACGGTGACCTCTCCGCTCGCTGGTGTTCCCGCGCTCATGGGACATGTGGCAGGACACATGCGGACGGAGATGTCCGTCACCCAGCAGGCTCGCACGGACGCGCTGGCCGGGGTCGAGTACGGAGCGCACGCGCGGGCCGGGTTCGAGGAGTGGCTGGCGCAGCACCCCGACCGGCAGCAGGCGGCGAACAGCTGGGACGCCGCCGAGCTGGAGGGCGCGCTCGCCCTGGGCTACGCGCAGGTGGCGGCCGTCGTGCGGGGCGGCCGCTCCAAGCTGGCCCTTCCCAAGGACTTCACCGCGGTGACCTCACGGGAATCGCTGGCGGCCATCCGAGCCGCGCTGGGGCCCGTCCCCCGCCAGTACCTCGACCAGCACGCCGACGGACTGTCGCACGCGTTCGCCACCCACTTCACGCGGCACACGCAACCAGCGGACCACGGCGATCCGCTGGCCGGCAGGCTGCCGCAGGACTGGGCGCGAGGAGAGCGCGCCACGGTCGGCCAGTACCTGGACAACCTGCTGCTCGCCGAGCCACCGCGCGTCATCGACCAGCACGAGGCGATGGCGGTCCGCACCAACTTCTCGACGCTGGACGGGAATCCGGAGGGTGACACCCCCCGGCTCGTTCCGCCTGTCGTCCGGATCGAGACCCGGCCGTACGCGCCCTTGCACTCGAACCTGGAGACCGTCGGCGACGAGTTCGACACGCTGGCCCAGTGGTCCGTCGACCTCTACAACGAGGCCCGGCAGGCGCGTGGCCTGCCACCGGTCGGCCGGCCGCTCGCCGCCGGCCGGCCGGGCTTCCCGCCGCCCGCCGCGACCTCTGCGGCGACGGTGACGATGCCGCCCGCTTCGGCCCCGGCCGCCTCGTCGAGCGCGCCGCAGCACACCTCCCAGCAGCCGGAGCCCGCCCGGCGGCAGCCCGCGCTGCCGCCGGGCGGCCCCCTCGCCGAGCTCGCCGGCCGGCTGCCCGGGATGACGCGGGACGAGCGAAGCGGAGCACTCACGCTGCTGCCGGAGGCGGACCTGGACGCCCTGGCCTCGGACCGGGCCGTCGTGGACAGCCTGCGCACTGCGCTTCCGCCGGAGGACTTCGCCAGGACCGTGGCCCAGCTGATCGTGCGGGTGCCCGGCGAGGTGCACCAGCCGATCGCGGTGCGGCAGGAGACGCAGGAGCGCCTGACCTCGATGCTGGGCGACCCCGATGTCGCGGTGCGCGTGCTGGACCGCGGCGTCCGCGTGACCGTCGCGCCCCGCGACGTGGCCGCCACCGAACTGGGCCCTTTCCGTCCGCTCAGGGGCACGACGGGCGGCGACGGCCGCTCCTACGACGCGACCCGCGGACTCCAGTACGAGGGGCACGTGCTGGTCTCCGAGGAGAACCTGCTGGGCGAGACGGCCGAGGTGCCGCATGCCGTGCGCTACGAGGACGGCTACTCCACCACCACGCACGAGTTCGCGCACGCACTGCACCACTACGGGCTGAGCCCCCAGGCGCAGCAGCTCATCGCGGACACCTTCGCGGAGAGGGAAGCGCAGGGCGCCGCCGCCCCGTGGCCCGACGGTCCCTTCCGCGACCCCTCCGGCGTGCGCCCGCAGCGCAACTACTCCTCGCACAACGAGCACGAGTGGTTCGCCCAGCTGACCAACGTCTACCTGGGGACCAACCACGGCGCCGACCCCTTCACCGGCCGGCCCCGCAACAACACGGCGCGGTGGGTGCACGACCACGAGCCGGGCATGTTGCCGCTGTTGGAGAGCCTGTACGGTCCCGCGGAGCAGGCCACGGCCTCCGGCCCCGCGAACCCGGTCCGCGCCACCGACGCGCAGAACGAGATCTACGCGGGCTTCCGTGCGCTGTTCGACCAGGCGGAGGCCACCCTCGTACCGCAGCCGCACGCACCCGTACCCGCACCGGCCGGCCCCGTGCCCGACGGCAGCCGGGTGCCGGGACTCGACCCCGGGACGTTCACCGGCGCCGGGACCGACACGCCCGCGTCGAGGGAGTCCCTCTTCCCGCCGCCGGCCGGGGCCACCCCCCAGGACCTGGTGGCGACGCTGGTGCAGGTCTTCGGCCCCGACGTCGCACAGAGCCCCGCGCTCGCGCCGACGGTCAACTCCCTCGCGGCGCTGGAACGCGCCCGGGTGGGCCACCCGCGGTTCGGTGCGGGCCCGATCGACCTGGTCGGCCTCACACGCGAGGTGTTCCACCTGGGCCCCGACCGTCCCGTACCGCCCGAGGAGGTGATGCGGCTGCTCCAGGTGACCGGAAGCGCTGTACGGCGCGGCTGGGGCGACTCCGTTCCGGCACTCGCCGCGTACGTCCTGCACCGGGGTGGCGCGACGGACGGCTCCACTGCGCTGCCCGGGGCGGGGAGCGGGCCTGCCGGACGCAACTGGGGCGCTGCGTCCGGCATACGGATCGACACGGAACACGTGTGGCAGCAGGCGCAGCCGACTCCGGTCTCCTCCGCCGCGCCGTGGCACCCCGCGCCGTGGACGGTGCTGGCCGAGCGCGACCCGGGCACCGGGGCCCTCCTGGTCAGGAACGGCAGCGGCAGCGCGGTACCGGTCGGCGAGGACGTGTTCGTCGAGCTGGTGGTGCGCGACCCGCAGCGGCCGCCGAACAGTGAGGTACTGCTGCTGGTTCCGCCGACGGAGAGCGCGGCCGAACGACTGCCGCGGGAGGTGGCCGACCGCACGGGCACGCGGGCCTGGTCCACCGACGGGCACGTCGACGTGGTGCTACCGCAGGGCGCCCAGGGCCCGCACTCGATCGTCCTGATGGACACCGATCCCGGCCGGCGCCCGGTGGGGACGTGGCTGCCCAGCGACCCGGGACTGGTCGGCGACCGCCCGGGTGCCATGGTGACCGCGACCGACGGCACGGTGTTCTCCGAGGACGACATCCAGTCCTTCACCCTCACCACCGCCGACGGGCAGCAGCTGACCGGACGGGCGTTCCTGAACCACCTGGACATGGCCATCCGTGAGCAGGATCTGCGGTCCGTCTCGCAGACGCGGCACTACACCGACCTGGACGAGGGACTTCCGCCGGTCCTGCCGGTGCGTGAGGGCGTGCTGCTGCCCCTGCCGCGCGGCCTGGAACACGCCTACGTCTCCCTGGGCCACGGTGAGCGCGGCCGGTTGGTGCTGCCGCGGCTGAGCACGGGTGGGAACCAGACGGTCCCCACCCGGGAACTGGCCGGGGTCCTGCGGCGGCGCCCGAGCCTCCGGCGGATGCCGCCGGACCGGCCCGTGTGGTACCTGTGGTGCGAGCTGGGCATGGTCCGGCCCGGGAGCGACCCGCTGGAGCGTCCCGCGGCGGCACAGGAACTGGCCAACGGCACGCAGCGCACCGCCTTCGCCTCGGACATGCCGGTGGGGGTGGCCGCCGCGGAGGGCAACTGGCCGCCGCGGCTGCTCAAGTACGACGACCCGGACCGCCCGGCGGGAGGTTGGCTGGAGTTCCGCCCCGAACCGGGTGCCGCGGTCCTGACCGAGCTGGCCGACCTCGCCGGCCTGCCGTCGGACGTGGCCCGCCGCACCACCCGGGTGCTGCGCTGGATCCGTGCCCTGCGGCTGGTCTTCGACGTCGGCATCGACACCGATCCCGGGCGGGTGCTGGACTTCCGGGATCTGATCCGGGGATTCGGCGCGCTGGAGATGCAGCGGCTGTACAGCGGGGGACAGGTCGACAGCGGGCCGCTGACCTGGCGGGGACTGCACCAGATCGTGGCGGACAACGCCCGGCGGTGGGGGACCGATCCCACCGTGACCCCGGGCATGCTGCAGTGGCTCCTCCAGCAGGCGGACCAGGGCAGGCGCGTGCTCCCGTACCCGCAGCCGGCGGCCACAGGACCGGCGGCAACCGGGCGTGCGGCCTACCCGGCCCCGCCCGGAGGCAGTACGACCGGTACGACCACCGTGGAGGAACACCCCCTCGCCGAGATCCGGCGCACCGGCGTCACCACCGAGTCCGTCACCGCGTCCGGCCCGGCCCGCCGAGCCGCCCGGCCGCCCTTCGCCACCCGGCACGGCGCCTCGCCCGACGCCGCGCCCGCCGCGAACGCCCAGGCTCCTTCCGATGCCCGGGCTCTCCCGGATGCTCAGGCTCCTGCCGGTACTCAGCAGTCCTCCGAGGAGGCGGACGGCACGGTCGCGGACGGGGAGCCGGCAGACGGAACGCCCCTGTCCGCCGTGCTGTCGGCCAGGGGACTGAGCCCTGTCCACGTGCCGGCCGTCGGGGACGCGCTCGCGAACGCGCTGACCGCCGTCGCTCCACGGGAGACGGGACGCCTGGCAGGGCACGACCGTCCCGCCGGTGCGCAGGAGTTGCGTGGCGCGCTCGCCGACGCGTTGGCCGAGGACCTGCGGATGCCGCCGTCCGAGCAGCGGCTGTGGCCGGCACTCGACGCCCTCACGGAAGCGTCACCCGTCGGCGGCCGCTCCGCCACCGGCTCGCAGGAACGCGCCGACGTGATGTCGGGGATACGCACCGGGCAGGGCACTGCCGCCTCCGACTGGCAGACGCTCGCCACGGCGGCGCCGGTCCTGGGGCTGCACGTGACGGTTCTGCGCCCGGACGGTACGGAGTGGATCACCGGCCCCGCGGATGGGCGGCAGGTCGCCCTGGTGCTCTTCGAGCAGGGCGGTTCCCACCATGCCGCCTGGGCCGCGACGGAACCCGCCGACACCCGCCGAAGCGACCCGCGCCGAGCCGACACGACGCCCGCCGCCCCGGCGCGGCGCCCGGCTCCGGCGCGGCGCCCGGCTCCGTCGCGTGGCCGCGGCACCGTCCCGGCTCCGCCCTCCGGCCCGCCCGTACAGAACCGGCCCGGATCGGGGACCGCAGCGCCCGGCACCGCGAGCGCGGACCGCCGGACGGAGGTCTTCTTCGGCCCTGAGCCCCGCCCGGCGACGGCGCGCCCCGCACAGCGACAGCAGCCGCCCCCACGCACCGTCCCGGTCGCCCGACCCGCCGCCCGGCCACTGCCGTCGGCTCCGGCCTCGTCCTCCACCGCGGCGCCCGAGGTGCAACCCGCGTCGTCGCGCACACCTGTGGTGGCGCCCGCGCCTCCGACGGGCGGCGACACCGTGGGCCCCGTCAGCGGGACCGCTGACACGACGAGCGGTGACCGGCCCGTCGGCCCGCAGGGCGAGGGAGAGGAGCCACGCGAGCTGTCTCCCTACGTCCTCGCGCACGGTGTCCGGCACGACGGCAGGACGGGTCTCGTGCTGTACGAGCCCGTCCCCGCGGAAGTGCTCGACGCGGTGCACCGGCAGGTGACCGACGCGCTGGGCCTGGCCCAGGGCAGCGACGCCCGGCGTGAGGTGCGCCGACAGCTCGAAAACGTGCTGAGCGCTCAGGAGATCGCCCACAATCTGCCGTACGTGCGCAGCAGCCGCGGGCACAGCGTCGTGGTCACCGCCGACGGACGGGAGCACACCGTCGATGTCAGGCTGCGGTTCACCGACCCCCGACCGGCCCCGCGTGCGGGGACGGTCGCTGCGGTGCCGCGCAGGACGACGGTCGAGCGGCGCAGCGAGGGCGGCCAGTCGTGGACGAGCACGGAGAGCTCCGGCACGTCCCGGACGGTGCCCATTCCCTGGATCGCCATCTACAACGGCCCTGCCGGGCCCCTGCGCTGGTTCGACGGGTCGCTGACGCTGTCTCTGACACACAATCAGCTGTCCCGCTCCTCGACGGTCAACGGGACCGTGCAGGCGACCACGGTGCACCGTGCCACCGACCCGGCGCACGCGGTGGACTACGCGGGGGTGTGGCAGGTGCGCGTCGACACACCGCGTGACGCACCGATGGACGCGTGGCAGCCCGAGCAGCGGCACGGCCGGCTGACCGCGTGGTTCCCCGAGCACCTGGCCTTCGGCTCGGGAGGGGCGCAGGACCCGCTGCCCGAGCCGGCAGGTGTCGGCGGCCTCCCCCTGTGGGGCGTGGACGACGTCACCGAGCCGGGCCGGCTGCTGGAGGAGGTCCTGGCCGACGAGGCGTTCGCCGAACTGCGCGCGATGGACGAGACCTCCCGCGACGACCTGGCGGAGTTCCTCTCGGAACAGATGACCCGTGGCGGTGCTCCGCTGCAGCAGGCCGGCGGGGTCCACTCGCCTGTGCTGCAGGACTCGTCCGGCAACGCTCTGGGCGTGCTGCGGCTCACCGTCACCCTGCAACCGGGGGCGGCGATCTCGCAGACCCCGGACGGCCAGTTCTCGCTGGAGTCGTATGTCACTCTCGGCTCGGGCCTGGACCATTCGGCGAAGCTGACCAGCGGCGCGGGGCTCGACGGCAGCGGCGGCCCGATGTTCACCCCCGACCACGCGGCCGGACATCCGAGCGGCGCAATCTCCATGGGGGGCGGCGTGTTCGGGAAGGCGGGCGCGAGCTGGCAGACGAGCGACGCACTCGACACCGGCGGTACGGCGTCCCTCACACACGCGCTGTACACCACGAGCAGCCACCTGCTGGTGCCGTCAGGGGTCCGCTACGGGGTGACGCTGCTGCGTCCCGGTGGCGGCCGGATCCACCGCGACCACGGCCCCTGGCAGGACGGTGTGCAGCTGCGGCTGCCGCAACGGCGGACCGCGGAAGGACACCGCCCCTCAGCCGAGGAGCGCCGGCAGCTGCCCGGGCGGCTGGAAAACCTGGACAGCGTCGGCACGTCCGCCGTCCCGCTCGGTGTCAGCGACTCCGAGCTGCTGTTCGCGCGCGCCGAACAGTGGTTGCGCGATGAGGGTTTCCTGCCGCCCGCCGAGCACACCAGGCGCCCACTGGACGAGCCCCGCGTGTGGGCGCAGTTGCACAACCTGCGGCAGTTCGAGCAGCTGCGCTCCCGGTTCGGCCTGGCCACCTCGCTGCCGGACGCCGTGGACGGCGGGCGGCCCGTCTGGTTCGAGCTGCCGGGCATCGCCTCAGGCGGCACCCGGCGCGTACAGCTGCGGTTCACGGTGACACGCGACCACACCCGGCACACGGAGCACACCCGCAGGCTGCCGGACGTGGAGACGATGGGGGTCGCCTCCTACGCCGCGCACGGCTCCCGGCAGCGCGGTACCGCGTGGGGCGGCGTACTCGGTGGCGGTGGCGGGCCGAGGTGGCCGCTCGCACACGGCGGCTGGGCGCTGGACACCACGGGGGACTACACCTGGAGCAGGCAGACCGGGAACTCGGAGTCGCTCGACTCCGCCCTCGCCGTCGACCAGTTCGCCATCGCCACGCAGGACGGCACCGAAGTGTTCGACGTCCCCGCACACTTGGCGCTGGACCTGTACGAAGGGACAGCGGCCACACCGGCCGTCCGCTTCGCCGACCCCACCTCCACCACGGCCGGAACCGCAGGAACAGCCGGGAGCGCCTCGACCGCCGCGACGGCGCCCACCACCGCGGCGGCCCCGGCGCCCGCACGGGGCACGGTCGCAGGCCACGTCACCCTGGCGGTACCGCACCACCACACCGTGGAGCCGTTCATCGGGCCGGCCGCGCCACCGCCGCGTGACACCAGCCGCCCCCCGCGCACCGGAGGAGGCGTCGACGACGACACCGTCCGGCTCGGTGGAACGAACGGCGCGGGGCGCCCCCTGCCCGGACTGACCCGGCTGCCGGACGACGCGCTCGTGGACGCCTTCCGCGGCAGCGCGGCGGTACAGGACGCTTTCCGGCACATCGTCACCGGCACCTACCCGGGGCACCCTGTCGACGACAGCGCGTTCCATCGCGTCACCCGGGCCGTCGGCCGGCAACTGCCTGGCCTCGCCGTGGCCGCGGGCAACCGCGTCGCCGGCTACCTGGCAGGCGGACCCGCCGAGGACCAGGGCGCCTTCGTCAGCGAGGTGCTGCACCAGCAGGTCCGGCCGGCCGCCCTGCTGAGCCGCGCCCACCAGATCTTCAACGGCAGCTATGTCGTCGAGGGACTGACGATGCCGGGGCTGGGCGCGGACCAGGAGCTGTCGCTGGAGATCCAGGGCTACCTGCACAACCCGCGGCACACCGGCAGCCACCGCACGTACGGCGAGAGCGATCTGTCCTCGTCCCAGTCCTCGGGCCGGCAGCGCGGGGTGACCGACTCGCACCAGGGCGGCTTCGGTGTCACCGGCCTGCAGTCGGCGCCCGACCCGCGCCCCGACGGCAGTACGCCCCGCGCTCACCAGGCCAACCCCAGCGGCAGGCTGACCGGCGCCCGGCGCACCGGGACCTCCCACGGCGACACCCGCAGCACCACGGTGACCCGCTCTCCCGTCGAGTCGGCCGAGCAGCACGGCATCACCGCCGACGCCACCTTGCTGGTGACCGTCAGGTGGGGGACGCGCAACGTCGTCGGCAACACGGTCGGCCTGGGCAGCCGCCCCGCCGTCACCGTCGCTCTCGACCTGCCGGACGCCGTGCACTTCACCGTCGCCGCGGGCCAACTGCTGCGGTACGCGCAGTGGTTCGCCGGCGTTCCCGGCCTTCCCCGCCCGTCGGCCACCCCGCAGACGGTGCCGCTGCCGGACCACTTCATCCGGTCCCGGCAACCCGGCCTGGCCGCCGTGCTCTCGGTGACCCCGCTCGACCATCCGGTGCACCGCAACGAGAGCCGCAACCGCCTGCACCGCGAGCTGCTCGCTCTCGTGGAGCGGGAGGCCCCCGGGGTGACCCGCCCCGGCCACTCCGCGTATCTGCCCGGCGTGGCCACCCGGATCGCCGACCTCACCGCGCCCGGCGGCCTGCGTGCCCTGCCGGGACGTGGCTCGGTCCGCCTGTGGTTCCGGCACGCGGCCGCGGGCGGGACCCGGCTCGTCGAGGTCACGCTGTCCGCCGAGCCGGAGTTGCAGACGCCGGCACTGCGCCAGGTGCGGGGCAGGCCGGCGGGGGAGGGCGCCGCGCTGGAGCAGCAGAACATCTCCTCGCCCGACCAGCGTTCGGCCTCGCGGACGGTGTCCGAGGCCTACCAGCTGACCGCCAACCCCATTTCCCGCTACCCGCGCCCGGAGGCCGGCCGAATCGACCGCACGGGGCCTGTCCTGGGCGCCTCCTCCAACCGGAGCCGGACGGCCGGTGCCCGGACCGGCGCGGACGACCGGTTCTGGTCGCGCACCGGGAACACCGCCGACTTCGCAGTCGGCTACACCCTCACCGGGACCGTGCGCTCCGAACTGGTCTGGGACTGGCCTCCCGACCTGGTCGGCGGCGTGCTCCAGGCCGGGCTGCTGACCTGGGCGGACGACGACGGCGGCGCGGACACCGGATTGCTGGGACGCTTCATGCGGATGCTGCACGGCCGGCCCGCGCGCGAGGTGTACGTCCCGGCCGAGGTCGGCCTGCGGTTCGCCGCCTCCGAGGCGGTGCCGCCGCGCACCACCGGCCTGCTGCCGAGGCCCCCGCGCACCTCCTCGGCCGATCCGCGGCCTACGGCGGGGCCGCGACTGGTGCCCAGCGGGCCGACCCCGGTGCACGGCTTCGTCGGCTTCCCACAGCTGGCCACGGCGCTGCGGACGGTCGCACCGCAGCTCCCCGCCCACCGGCTGCCGTTCGACCCGGCCGAGCAGGTCGACGACGAGGCCGCGGCGACCTGGTTCGGCGAGCTGATCCAGGCGGAACAGGTCGCCGTGGAGCTGCCGCGCACCCCGGTGCCGCCCGCCGGAACCATGCCCGGCGCCTGGCCGGAGGAGGACCAGCAGGAGCAGGCGCCGACGGTGGAGGTCACCCTGCACAACCCGCGCCTCGTCACGGATGCCGAGGACATCGCCGTGGACCGGCTGCGCACGCCGACCCGCACCGTCAGCGGTTCCTCGTCGACCGCGACGGCGGCGACGGCCGGTTACCAGTTCACCGAGAGCGGCAACGCCTCCAACCTGCAACTGGTGAGCGTGACCGTGCCCGTGCTCTCCCGGCAGCCCGGCTCGCACACCGGCGGCAGCTCGGCCACCGGCATCCGCCGCGACCGGCTGATGACCGGAAGCCCGGAGGCGTCCGGGAACGGCACCTCCACCCGCAGCTACGAGACGCTCGTGGACGCTGTCCTCACCGTCAGGGGCCCGCAGGGAACGCGGTACGTCACCGGAACGGCCACCACCCGGCTCTTCGAACGTGACCTGCTCGGCTTCGGCGCCGTCGGGCCGCGCGTCGCCTCACGGGTCTACGACCTGCCCGCCCTGCTCGCCGAGCAGCCGGACCCCGTGCTGCGCGACTGGACCCGCCACCCGGCCACCGTGCTCCCCGGGGTGCTGGCTCAGGGACTGGGCGCGGGGGAGTCCGGTGCGCAGCTGTGGCTCGAACTCGGTGCGGACCCGGACGGCAGTCGGCTGGCCCGTGCCCTGTATCTGGGATCCCGCACCGCCGTCGCGGCGGGCCGGCCGGTGGAACTGGCACTGCGTGGACCGACAGGACTGCGATTCTGGCCGTTTCGGCCCGACGGCTCCCTGGCCGACCTCACCCCTGCCACCGCGGGGACCTGGACCAGGCTGCGCGGCGCCGTCACCGACCACACGCACGCGGTGGCCGCCGAGGCCGACGCCGCGGCCCGGGTGCAGGAGCTGCTGCCCGTACTGGAGCAGGCCGGCATCCGGCTGGGCGCCGCGGAGCAGGGATGGGGTGCCGCCGATGCGGAGCACACCTCCGCGTACGAGGCGCTCACCGAGGTCCGCCGACGGCAGCAGGTCCTCGACGGGCGGCTGGAGGACGCACGTCAGGTCCTGGCTGCGGCTGAGCAGGCCGCCCAGGGACGGAGCGCGGACGTTGCGCGGGAGCTGGCCCGCGTCGAGACGGCAGGGGAGGAGTTGCGCGCCGCGGAAGAGGCGGTGCGCGAGGAGACGGCGGCAGGTCCGCCCGCATCGCCGCGCCCCTCCGGCCGGGGGAGCGGTAGCCACGGCCACAGCGGTGCCTCCCGCCCTTCTGCAGCCGACGCCCTGCCCGGACTGCGGCAGCGACTGGCCGGTGCCCGGCAGGACCTGGAGCGTGCCCGCGCCGCCGAGACGGAGGCGGCGGCGGGCGTGCAGCGCGCCCGGGACAGGGTCACCGGCCTGGAGGAGGACGCACGTCACCTGGCGGCCGAGGCGGCGGACGCCGACCGGGTCCGCCGCGAGGCCGCCGAGGTGCTGGAAGCGGCGCGAACCGACCGCGACAGCCGGTACGCCGCGCACCAGGAGATCCAAGGCGCGGTCTCGGACGCCCGGCGGGAGCTGGACGACCAGCGGACGATCCACCGGAACGCCTGGGCCGCCA
Organism: Streptomyces sp. CNT360; assembly: GCF_000424785.1. NCBI lineage: Bacteria > Bacillati > Actinomycetota > Actinomycetes > Kitasatosporales > Streptomycetaceae > Streptomyces > Streptomyces sp. CNT360. The sequence continues at coordinate 75,199 of NZ_KE384248.1, forward strand.
TGCCCGGCCTGGCCGGCGTGCTCAGCACCGACAGGTGCAGGGAAGGCGTCGGGGGCGCACGCTTCCCCCTGGACTCGCTCTCCTCACCGGCCGGCGGCCGCTCCCGCTGACTGCGCGCACGGCCCGTGCGGGACGAGAAGTTCCGTACGGGCCGGGGAGCCCCCGGTGCACGCTCGGCCGCCGGTGCGGCGCGGGGAGAGGGCGGGTACGCCGGCGGCCCGCGCGACGGAGGCGAAGACGCGCGAGGTGCCGTCCGTCAGCGGGAAAACGGGGCGAGGCCGGAGGCACGGGTGATGCCGGAGGAACGGGGAAGGCCCAAGGCGCCACGGCCACGGCCGGGGCGTGACGTCACCCGGTGAAGCGCCAGCGGCTGACGTCCTGTCCGCAGTCACCGATCTCCAGCGGCTGGTCGAGCTTCTTCAACTCGGGGCCCCTGACCCGCAGACAGAGGTTCTTGCTGGCGTGGTTGTGGACCAGCAGCGTCCGGCCCGGGGCGGGCTGGAGCCACCACAGCTCGTTGTCGTCGAGCGCCGGGTTGCAGTGCGCCTCCTGGGCCCTGGTGCCCGCCGGCTTGGGGCCGCGATCCGGCAGCTCCAGGCAGTACCCGTCCTTGACGTTGCGGATCAGCACCAGGTCGGCGCCGCCCGGTCCCTTTCCGGCGTGCTTGACCCGCACGTCCCACAGCTGGTTGTCCCGGTCGGTGCCGTCGCAGCGGAACTGGTTGACCGGCGTGCCGGTCTCTCCGGGGCCGTCGTAGTAGGGCAGGTCGGCGCAGAGGCCACTCTCCGCGTTCTGCAGCAGCACGCGGGAACGGTTCGGGCTGGAGCGGGACTTGACGTCCTTCTCCGCCTTCTTCTCCTGTTCCGCCTCGGACCTGACGGAGGGCTTGGACGACGTGTGCCTGTCCGGCTCGGGCTCCCGGTCCGCCGGCTTCGTGGACTTCGACGGCTCGGGGGAGGCCGAGGCGGAGGGCCGTTCCGTGAGCTTCTTGCGGTGCGCCGCCTGCTGGGCGGCCAGCTTCTCCTTCTTCGCGTCCTCGTCGGCCTGGTAGCTGCGCCAGGCGCTGAGGCCGATGGTGCCGCCCGCCACCAGCGCGAGAACAGCCACCGAGCCGGCGACCCTCGCCCCCAGGCGGGAGCGCTCGCCCGGCTGCTGGACCGACGTGGTCAGCGCGTCGGTGAACCGTGCCCGCTGCCGCCGCTTCGCATCGTCCTGCTCCGTCTCGCTCATCGCCGTTCCCCATCACCGCTGCTCATCAACGCTGCTCCACTCCAGGCCCTCCTGCCTTCAAGGGCACCGTCCGGGATCCGGCGGCGCATGCGTATCCGCCCGCGGGCCTCGGGACGGTGCGGCCCCGCAGCCGCGCCCTCCCCCGGTGCGGCGAGCAGGAGTTCCGTACGCACGGACAACGATGGTACGAAACGCCGGAACGACGACAGACGCCGACCGGTCATCGGCCGGCCGGACACCACCGGAAGCGGGCCCTTCCACGGCGCGGACACGCGTGCCACGGGGCTGCCTCCCGCACGCTCCCCCCGTGCACCTGCCCGCAGTTTCGCGGCAGCCGCGCACCGGCATGCGGGGCGCGGGCGCGAAACGGCCACCGAACGGGCCGATGCGGTACGTGCCACCCGGTGGCCGGTCTGCGGGACACGGCGGTCCAAAGGCCGGTCGGTACGTCGTCGGTTCTCGGCGCCCACGTCAGTAGGATGAGTCGGTCGCGTCGGCGGCAGCTCGGCACAGAAAGCGAGCGGAACGCTGCGCGTTGGTGACGGCGGAACAAGGAGTTACGGCCCCATGCCGGAGCAGGCTCGTCGCAGGCCCACGGTGAAGGACGTCGCGCGGGTGGCGGGGGTTTCAGCCAGCACGGTTTCCAATGTGCTGCACGACCATCCGTACGTCGCCGCAGACAAGCGCAGCCGAGTGGAGCGGGCGATCGAGGAGCTGGGGTACGCGCCGTCGCTGGTCAGCCGGCAGCTGCGAGCGGGGCGCTCGCAGGTGCTCGCACTGGCGGTGCCGGACATCACCTCACCGTATTTCGCGCAGCTGTCGCACGTCGTCATCGCGGAGGCGCGGCGGCGGTCGCTCACGCTGTTCATCGACGAGACGCAGGGCCGTGCCGAGCAGGAGCGCACCATCATCGGCGGCTATCCGAGCCGCGGGGTGACCGGTGTGCTGTTCTGTCCCGTCGCCATGACGCCGGAGGAGCTGGAGCGGCGGAAGGGCGACGTCCCGACCGTTCTGCTCGGCGAGTACGTGCCCGGCGGCTCGTTCGATCACATCGCGATCGACAGCAAGCGGTCCGCGGTCGAAGCCACGGAGCATCTGCTGGGACTGGGGCGCAGGCGGTTCGCCTTTGCCGGCATGCGGCTCGCCCACGGCGCGGGCCCGGCCTTCGAGCGGCTCGTGGGTGTGCGAGCGGCGCTGGAGGAGCACGGCTCGGGGCTCGACGAGAGCCTGGTCTTCGATGTCGGCGAGCACAGCCGCGAAGAGGGATACCGGGTGGCCGCGGAGCTGGCCGAACGGCGTGCGCAGTGCGATGCGCTGGTGTGCGCGGCCGATCTGCTCGCCGTGGGCGCCCTTGCGGCCTTTCGGGATCTGGGGGTCGGCGTCCCCGGGGATGTGGCGGTGCTGGGGTGGGACGATGCGCCGGAGGGGCGGTTCACCGCACCGCCGCTGTCGTCCGTCTCGCACGACATGGCGGGCCTGGCGGGGCGGGGCATCGATGCGCTGCTGGCGCGGCAGGGCGACCCCGGCCGTGCTGCCGAACATGCCGTCGTCAGCCACCGCTTGGTGGTCCGCGGCTCCACCGTCGCCACCTGAGCCGTCGTACCGACACCGACGAACACGCCCACACGAAAACTCACAATCTCTGTCGCCCGGTCTTGCAACGTTACAAGGTCCGGTTCTACGGTTCCCGGTACATGCGGACGCGCTGTCGGCAACGACGGGAGAACGACATGACCCAGGACGGGATCAGCAGGGCCGCCCTGCTACGCGGCGCGGCCGGCGCCGCCGGTGCGGGGGCGCTGTCGGCGATGGGCGCGAGCGGTGTCGCATCGGCGAGCAACCACCCCGCGCCGGCCGTGCCGTCCCAGGCGCGGCCGGCCACGGAGCCGGCGCTGCGCGCCGTCCAGCCGGCCGAGCACGGCTGGCACCCGAAAACACCGCGGCTGACCACGCCGTGGACCGCGGACGTGTCGCCGCGGAACGCCCGCTTCGAGTACCCGCGACCACAGTTGGCGCGGGAGCGATGGCTGAGCCTCAACGGCGTCTGGCAGTTCGCCCCGGCCGACGCGGGGGAGCGACCGGAGCCGGGCAAGGCGCTGCCCGAGCGGATCCTGGTGCCGTATCCGGTGGAGTCGGCGCTGTCGGGCATCATGCGGCACGAGCCGCGGATGTTCTACCGGCGCCGCTTCGTCGTGCCGCCGGCCTGGGACATCGAGGGGAAAGCGGACGGGCAGCGGCTGCTGCTGCACCTCGACGGCACCGACCACGCAGCCGAGGTACTGGTCAACGGGCGCTCCGTCGGCAGCCACGAGGGCGCCTACGACCGGTTCACCCTCGATGTGACCGACGCGCTCGCCACCGGTCGCGACGGCCGTCCGGCCGGGGAGCAGGAGCTCGTCGTCATCGTCGACGACCCCACCGAGAACGGCGTCCAGCCGCTCGGCAAGCAGCGCACCACGGCCCTCGATCCGACGTCGAAGCACAGCTCGCTCTACTACACCCCCTCTTCCGGCATCTGGCAGCCGGTGTGGCTGGAGCCGGTGCCCGCCGTACGGATCGAGCACCTGGTCGTCGTGCCGGACATCGAGGAGGAGACCGCCACCGTCACCGTCCTGATGGCCGGTGACGCACGGGCCGACGTGGAGCTGACGCTACGCCACAGCGACCGGACGGTCTCGACGGTGCGCGGTGCCTCCGGTACGGAGCTGGTGCTCCCGGTGCCGGGGCAGCAGCTGTGGTCGCCGGACCATCCTTTCCGCTACGGGCTCGACGTCCAGGTTGCCGGGCGCGGCGGCGACCGGGTACGGCACCACTTCGGTATGCGGACCGTGCGCATCGAGAAGGTCGCAGGCGCGCCGCGGCTGCTGCTCAACGGGGAGTTCGTGCCGCAACTGAGCTGCCTGCAACAGGGGTTCTGGCCGGACGGGATCTACGCCGCTGCCACCGATGATGCGCTGCGCTTCGATGTCGAGGAGGCCAAGCGGCTCGGCTTCAACACCATCCGCAAACACGTCAAGACCGAGCCCGACCGCTGGTACGACTACGCCGACCGGCTCGGCATGCTGGTGTGGCAGGACATGCCCAACACCGCCACCGGCCGGCAGCCTCCGACGCAGAACGAGCCCTCGCAGCCACCCGAGGAGGGCAAGGCGCAGTTCGAGCACGAGCTGAAGCGCATGGTCGAACAACTGCGGGCCTTCACCTCCCTCGTCATGTGGATCCCCTTCAACGAGGGCTGGGGCGCCTACGACCTCGCCCGCGTCGCCGCGCAGGTCCACGAGTGGGACCCGACCCGGATCGTCAACGAGATGAGCGGGACCAATGTCGCGGACTACGCGGAAGGCGGTGGCCAGGTCGCCGACCTGCACAACCTCAAGGAGCACTGGCCGGGCCCGCCGCCGCGCAGGGAGCGCGAGCGGGTGGGGATCATCGGCGAGTTCGGCGCCTTCGCATATGTGCCCGAGGGCCACGAGTGGGCGCCGGGGTACAGCGATCCCAACCAGGACGTCGACGGGGCGAGGGAACTCACCGACGTCTACGTCCAGGCCATGCGCGACATCGCCGGATTCGTCGCACGAGAGGGGCTGAGCGGGGCCAACTACAACCTCTTCGAAGACGCGGAGTTGCAGGTCAACGGCCTGTACACGTACGACAGGCGGGTTTTCAAGGCCGCCGACAGGGACCGTGTGATCGCCGCCAACCGGGCCGTGATCGCCGCCGCCCGCAACCTGCGCTGACGACGGTTCGTCTCTGCGCACCAAGGAGCACCAGTATGACGACCAGGCCCAACGTCCTGTGGATCTGCACGGACCAGCAGCGATGGGACACGCTCGGCTCAGCGGGCAACACCTGGACCCGTACCCCGCATCTCGACGCCCTGGCCGAGCGCGGCGTCGTGTTCGACGCCGCGTACTCCCAGAGTCCGGTCTGCACACCCTCCCGCGCCGCCTTTCTCACCGGCCGCTACCCGCGTACGACCGGTGCCCGGCAGAACGGGCAGTCGCTGCCCGAGAACGAGGTGCTGGTGACCCGCACCCTCGCCGAGTCGGGGTACGTGTGCGGACTGGCCGGCAAGCTGCATCTGTCCGCCGCGCACTGGTCCGTGTCCCCGGGCACGGAGCCGCGCGTACGGGACGGCTACTCCGAGTTCCACTGGTCGCATCACCCGGACCCGCATTGGCCGACCAACGAGTACATCCACTGGCTGCGCGAGCGGGGCAAGACCTACGAGACGCCCTTCCTGGAGGACTCGCGGCACGTCATGCGCGGCATGGCGGAGGAGGACCACCAGACGACGTGGTGCGCCGAGAAGGCGATCGACTTCATCGACGCGCACCAGGGCTTCGACAACCCCTGGCTGTTCTCGGTGAACATCTTCGACCCGCACCACCCCTTCGACCCGCCGCCGGAGTATCTGCAGCGCTATCTCGACCGGCTCGACGAGATCCCGCTGCCCGAGTACGAGCCCGGGGAACTGGACGACAAGCCGGTCTTCCAGCGGATCGACCACGCGGGCGCGTACGGCGGCAACGAGGATTTCCGCTACCCGCAGATGACCGACCGCGACCACCGCCTGATCCGGGCCGCGTACTGGGCGATGTGCGATCTGATCGACGTCCAGGTCGGCCGGATGCTCGACGCTCTGGACCGGACCGGGCAGCGCGACAACACCCTCGTGATCTTCTCCACCGATCACGGCGAGATGCTCGGCGACAACGGCCTTTACCTCAAGGGGCCCTACTTCTACGACGCGGCGGTGCGGGTGCCGCTGCTCATCTCCTGCCCGGGACGGGTGCCCGGCGGCCGCCGGGAGAGCGGGCTGGTCGAACTGGTGGATCTCGCGCCCACCCTGCTGGAGGCAGCGGGACTGCCGAAGAACCCCGGCATGCAGGGGCGTTCGCTGTGGCCGCTGCTCACCGCCGCTGCAGACCCGGCACCGGTCCGCGAGGACGTGTACTGCGAGTACTACAACGCCATGCCGTGGCACCCGGATCCGGCGCCGCAGGCCACCATGATCCGTACCGCCGAGCACAAGTTGGTGGCCTTCCACGGCCTGGACACGGGCGAGCTGTACGACCTGGGTGCGGACCCCGGGGAGCACGTCAACCTCTGGGACTCCGCCGAGCGCGCCGCTGTGAAGGCCGAACTGCTGGTCCGGCTCGCCGACCGGATGGCGTGGACGGTCGACCCACTGCCCGGACGCGTCGCGAAGTTCTGACCTCGCCGTGGGCCGGCGAGCAGCCGCTCACCGGCCCACGGCATCCACCAACCGTCCACCCGTCAGGAGCCGCACCCGTGAAACAGACCCGCGCGGCCACCACCGCACCCGTGATCGGACCGGGCAGTTACCTCCTGGGCTCACTCGGCGGCGGCATCCGAGGGTACGAACTGGGCGTCGTCTCCTCCGCCCTGCTCTTCGCCAAACCCGCACTCGACCTCTCGCCTGCGACCACCGGCTGGATCGTCAGCTCCGCGCTGATCGGCTCGCTCTTCGGGTCGCTGGGTGCCGGGCCGCTGGCCGACCGGTACGGCCGCCGCGTCATGCTGGCCCTGGGTGGCGTGCTCTACAGCGCCGGCATCCTGGTGGCCGCGTTCACGCCGAACGCGGGCGTCCTCATCGTCTCCCGCGTCATCCTCGGCGTCGCGGTCGGCATCGCCACGGCGATGATCCCCGTCTACCTCGCGGAGATCTCTCCGGCGCCGCGCCGCGGCTCGTTCACCGGCCTGTTCCAGGTCATGATCACGGTGGGTGTGCTGGCGGCGAGCCTCGTCGGGCTGGCGTTCACGCCCATCGAGGGCTGGCGCTGGATGTTCGGCCTCGGTGTCGTGCCGTCGCTCGTCATGCTGATCGGCTCGCTCCGGCTGCCGGAGAGCCCGCGCTGGCTCGTCGACCACGGCCGCGAGGAGGAGGCCTTCGCCGTGCTGGCGGGGTCGCGCTCACCCGAGGAGGCGCGGCGGGAGATCGAGGAGATCCGCACGGTACGGCACGAGCGGCGCGCGAAGGCGCACGGGGCGGGCGTGAGAGGGGACGCCGCTTCCCGCGCCTCGCTCTTCCGCTCCAGGGCGATGATCAGGCTGCTGGTGCTCGGCTCGGTGCTCGGCATGCTGCAGCAGCTGATCGGTATCAACGCCATCACGTATTACGCGCCCAGCGTGCTCAAGGGCATCGGCTTCAGCGACACCGCCGCCGTCACCGCGAACGTCGGCCTCTCGGCGCTCGGTCTCGGGGCCACCGTCGTGATGGCGTACGTGCTGGTCGACCGTGTGGGCCGGCGCAAGCCCCTGGTGTGGGGTGCCCTGGCGATGGCGTCGAGCATGCTGGTCCTGGCCCTGGTCTTCCTGGGCGCCCACGACGGAAAGGTCTCGGGCCCCGCCGGGTACCTTGCCGTCGCCGGCCTCGCCCTCTTCCAGATCGCCTTCGCGCTGAGCTGGGGCGGCATCGTCTGGATCGTGCTGGGCGAGATGTTCCCGCTGTCGGTACGGGGCATGGCCATGGGGATCGCCACCTTCCTGACCGAGCTGGTCAGCGTCCTCATCAGCCTGGCCTTCCCCACCTTCCTGGAGGCCGGCGCCACGACCGTCTTCCTGGTCTTCGCCGCCATGGGCGTACTGGCCTTCTGCTACGCACAGTTCATGGTTCCGGAGACGAAGAGCCGCAGCCTGGAAGAGATCGAGGGCGACCAGGCGGGCACCTCCGCGGAACCTGACTATCGGTGACCTGTGGCCAGGAGGCTCGCGCCCCTGTCGGGCGGTGGAAGCGACGAAGCCGCCCGCACGAGCGGTAGCCGGCTGTCTCTTTGCGGGGTGGCGGCGCGTGGGGCGCGGGCGGCCGTACTTCCGGTTCATCCCGCGTCCTGCCGGGCGAGCACATGGCCTCACCGTGCCGGATGAGCCGGGGGTGGAAGAGGGGTGTTCACTGCCAGGCGTGACGCCGCTAGCGTGGTGCGCTCACGCACGCGTCCAGGACCGACGGAGCGGCAGCGCACGCACCGCCGCCCGCGAGGAGCAGAATGCACGCCGATCCCCCGCCCGTAGGTTTTCCCACGCAAACCTCCTTCGGAGGCTGGGAGCGCCCTGCTCCCGCTCCCGCCCCCGCTCCGGCATCGGCGTGGGCCGGTGCGGGTACCGGGCACGCAAGAGGCACCGATCTGGCAGAGGCCGAGGAGTTCCTCCGCCTCTTCTACACCGAGAACACCGATCTGCCGGTCACCTTCGCCCGCAGGCTCTACCAGATACGTGCGGAAGTCGCGAACAACGGCACCTACGCCCACACCTTCGAAGAGCTCGCCTTCGGAGCGCGCGTCGCCTGGCGCAACTCCGCCCGCTGCATAGGCCGTCTGTACTGGAACAGTCTCCAGGTACGCGATCTGAGACATCTCAGCGCTCCGGAGCACATATTCCGAGAGCTTTGCGAGCATCTGCGACTGGCCGCCAACGGGGGTCGCGTGCGCCCGGTGATCTCCGTCTTCGCGCCGGACACCCCGGCGCGTTCCGGGCCGCGGGTCTGGAACGACCAACTCGTCCGGTACGCGGGACACCGCCGCTGGGACGGAGGAGTCGACGGCGACCCCGGGCATGTCGAGTTCACCGAGCAGCTCCGCCGGATGGGCTGGCAGCCGCCGGGCACCGCACACGACCTGCTGCCCCTGGTGATCGAGACGCCCGAGAACAAGCCGCAGATGTTCGACGTCCCCCGGGAGGTGGTGCTGGAGGTGCCTCTCACGCACCCGGACCACCCGTGGTTCGCGCAGCTCGGTCTGCGCTGGTACGCGGTGCCGGCCATCTCCCACATGCGGCTCCGGATCGGCGGCGTGGACTACGGGCTCGCCCCCTTCAACGGCTGGTACATGGGCACCGAGATCGGCGCCCGCAACCTCGTCGACACCGACCGCTACGACCTGCTGCCCGTGGTTGCACGGCAGATGGGGCTGGACACCCGCCAGGAGTCCTCCCTGTGGAAGGACCGGGCACTGGTGGAGATCAACGTGGCCGTACTGCACTCCTTCGAGACCGCCGGGGTGAAGATCACCGACCATCACACGGAGTCCCAGCGCTTCTTGACCCACCTCGCCAAGGAGAAGCGCCAAGGGCGCATCGTCCCCACCGACTGGAGCTGGATCGTCCCGCCGCTCTCCGGGGGCGTCACACCCGTCTTCCACCGCTACTACGACGAGGCCGACCTCCGGCCCAACTTCTACCTCGACGAGGACGCCCGCGCCCGCAGCAAGGGCCGGTGCCCCTTCGGCCACTGACGACGCCGTCCAGGCCGGGCCACCGCGCCCGCGCGCACCAGCGTCGCCGCCGGGTCACCGGGCAGCGTGCGGGCGAAGGCAGTTTGCAAACGTCCTGCGGCGGCGGCACTCGGGGCCCCTCGGGCGCTGGTCATCGAGCGAGTGGCCCGGCAGGGAGCCCGCCCCTCTGGCTGACTCCCTTGCCCGCTTCGGCGGGGGGCGGGAGATCAACCCAGTTCGCGGGAGCGTGTCTCGGGCAGTGCCAGTACGCACAGCAGCGAGACGACGGCCATGCCCGAGACGTACCAGCCCACGGCGTTCGAACCGAACGAGGCCTGGAGGTCGGTGGCCACCAGGGGCGCCACCGCCCCGCCCAGCACTCCGCCCAGGTTGTAGGCGAAGGACGCACCGGAGTACCGGACGCGGGTGCCGAACAGCTCCGGGAGGTAGGCGCCCATGGGCCCGTACACGACGCCCATGCAGAACAGGGTGCCACCCAGCGCGAGCGCGATCAGGACCGGCTGCTCGGTGTCCAGCAGCGGGAAGAGGACGAGTCCCCAGACCACCGCGAGTCCGCAGCCGGCGAGGACGAGCCGGCGACGGCCGCGTGCGTCGGAGCGGGTGGCCGCGAACCACGTGCCGACGGCGAGGAAGAGGCAGGCCACCATCGACAGGGCCAGCATGGTGCTGCGTGGCACACCGAGGCCGTCGGTGGCGTAGTTCAGGCAGTAGGTGGTGGCGGTGTAGAAGAGTCCGTAGGCGACGATCATGCCGCCGGCGCCCAGCAGGATCTCGCGCCAGTGGGTCCGCAGCACCTCCATGGCCGGTGCCTTGCTCTTCTCCTGCGCGTCCATCACCCGCCGGAACACCGGCGTCTCGCTGATCCGCAGCCGGACGAACAGCCCCACGGCCACCAGGGCGAACGAGAGCAGGAACGGTACCCGCCACCCCCAGGACCGGAACGCCGCGTCGTCGAGGCCGGTGGACAGCGCCCAGAAGATGCCTGTCGCGGCGAAGAAGCCGACGGAGGGACCGAGTTGCGGAAAGGCGGCGAACAGGCCGCGGCGTTTCTCGGGTGCGTGTTCCACGGCGAGCAAGGCGGCACCGCCCCATTCCCCGCCCAGCCCGATTCCCTGGAGGAACCGGAGCAGGACGAGCAGCAGCGGCGCCCAGACGCCGAGGGTGGCGTACCCGGGCAGCAGCCCGACGCACGCGGTGGACAGTCCCATCAGCAGCAGGGAGGCCACCAGTACCGACTTGCGGCCGACCCGGTCACCGAAGTGGCCGAAGATCAGCGAGCCGAGGGGCCGGGCCACGAACGCCACCGCGTACGTGGAGAAGGCCGCCAGCGTGGCGTTGAGCGGGCTGAGGTTGGGGAAGAACGCGCCGTCGAGGACGAGGGCGGCAGCCGTGCCGTAGGCGTAGAAGTCGTAGAACTCGATGGCGGTGCCGATGAAGCTGGCGACGGCCACCCGGCGCATGCTCTCCTGACCGCCCTCCGGCCTGCTCACGGGCGCCGTGGGTCCGGGTACGGCGCGGGCGGGAGCGCCGTCGGCCGGCGGATTGCTCGGGTCTGTCGCGTCGGCTGCGCCGTCCCGCGGTGCCGGCGGATCCTGTTTCGCTGGTCCTGCTTGCTGGCTCACACGCGCACCTTTGCGGGAGCGCAAGCGGCAGTCAAGGCAACCGGGAGTGCGTCTCGTTCACCGAGACGGCGCAGGTCGTCACCGGGGGGACCCGACCACCATCCGGGCTGTCCCACCTGTCCCGGCCGTACTCGTGCGGCGGGCGCCGTCTCGCGGCCAGACGCCCGCCGCCGTCATGTCCTCCGGCGCTGCCCGGCATGCCGTACCCGCAGGAGGGCGGGGCGTCACGCCTTGCGGTAGGTGTACGCCTCCTCGGCAGCCGCGGACACCGCCGCGAGGTCACCACCGCCGGCGGCCGTCACCACGGCCCCGATCGCGCCCTCGACCAGTGGGGCGTCCACCAGGCGGGCGGAGCCGGTCAGTTCGTCGCCGTCCGCGAGCAGCGTCTTGACGGTCAGCACGGCGCTGCCCAGGTCGGCGAGCAGGGCGACACCCGCCCCCGCGTCCACCTGGCGGGCCGCCTCGGCGATCACCTCCTCGCTGGTGCCCAGACCGCCGTCGGGCAGGCCGCCTGCCCCGATGACCGGCGCGTCCGGTACCCCCGCGAGGGCGGCGGCCATCCGCGCGGTCGCGTCGGCGACCTCCTTGCTGTGCGAGACCAGCACGATGCCCACCCGGGCCGCGTCGTTCGCCTGCGCCACCGTCACGCACCGCCTTCCGTGCCGCGGGCGGCCTCGGCGAGGGCGCCCAGCAGCAGCGCGGCGGAGGCGGCCCCTGGATCCTGGTGGCCGATGCTGCGCTCGCCCAGATAGCTGGCGCGCCCCTTGCGGGCCTGGAGCGGAACGGTCTCCTCCGCGCCCTTCTCCGCCGCTGTGCGCGCTGCCTCCAGATCCGTACCACCGCTGTCCGCCAGCGCCTCGACGGCCGGTGTGAACGCGTCCAGCATCGTCTTGTCGCCCGCGGTGGCTCCGCCGAGCTGCGCCACCGCGTCGATCCCCGCGCGCAGCGCCTCGGCCAGCTCCTGGCCGGTCACCCGCTCGGCGTCGCCGAGCGTCTTGCCCGTGCGGCGCAGCAGTGTTCCGTACAGCGGCCCGGAGGCGCCGCCGACCGTGGAGACCAGCTTGCGGCCCGACGTCATCAGCACGGCGCCCGGCGTCGCGGGTACGTCCTCCGCCAGCTCCTCCCGGACGGCGTCGAAGCCGCGCCGCATGTTGGCGCCGTGGTCGGCGTCGCCGATCGCGGAGTCCAGCTCCGTCAGCCGGTCGGCGTCGCGGCCGATCGCGTCGGCCGCCGCTCTCATCCAGCGCGCGAAGAAGGCCGCGTCCCACGCGGGTGCGCCGTCCTCGCCCGTGCCGGATCCGCCGGCACCGTTCGTCACCTTGCCGCTCACCACTGTGCTCCTTCGCCGCTGAGTCGGTCAGCTCGCGCTGACCGGTCCGGGTGATGCTGTCTCGTTCGTACTCGTACGCGCCGTGGTGCGCCGCCGGCCCGAGGGCGAACCCGCCGATGCCGCAACCACGCCACCGGCGGGTGCTGTGCGGCGCCGACGCCGCGCAGCACCGTTGCTCAGGCGCCCCACCGCAGCCCCGGGGTGCGCACCGGCGCGTCCCACAGTCGCAGCAGTTCCTCGTCGCCCTGGCACAGCGTCACGGAGGCACCGGCCATGTCGAGTGAGGTCACATAGTTGCCGACGAGGGTACGGGCGACCGGAATCCGGCGTTCGGCCAGCACCCGGTGCACCTCCCCGCAGAACCCGTACAGCTCCAGCAGCGGAGTCGCTCCCGCGCCGTTGACCAGCACGAGCACCGGTTCCTCGGGCTGCATGTCCTCCAGCACCGCGTCCACGGCGGCGTCGGCGATCTCTCCCGAGGTCATCATGGGCCGCCGCTCGCGGCCCGGCTCTCCGTGGATGCCGACGCCCAACTCCAGTTCCCCCGCCGGGAGATCGAACATCGGGCCGCCCTTCGAGGGCGTGCTGCAGGCGCTCAGGGCCACTCCGAAGCTGCGCGAGGACTCCGCGACCCGGCGCGCCGTGCTCTCCACCCGCTCCAGTGGTGCGCCCTCGGTGGCGAGTGCCCCGGCGATCTTCTCCACGAACAGGGTCGCGCCGGTGCCCCGGCGCCCGGCCGTGTGGGTGCTGTCGATGACGGCGACGTCGTCCTCCACCAGCACCTTGGCGACGCGGACGCCCTCGTCCTCGGCGAGTTCCGCGGCCATGTCGAAGTTGAGGACGTCGCCGGTGTAGTTCTTGACGACGAACAGCACGCCCTCGCCGCTGTCGACGGCTGCCGCGGCGGCGACCATCTGATCGGGGACGGGGGAGGTGAAGACCTCGCCGGGGCAGGCGGCGTCCAGCATGCCGGGTCCCACGAATCCGCCGTGCAGGGGCTCGTGCCCCGAGCCGCCGCCGGAGACGAGTGCCACTTTCCCCGCCACGGGCGCGTCCCGGCGGACCACCACCCGGCGGTCCACATCCACGGTCAGCTCCGGATGCGCCGCCGCCATCCCCCGCAGCGCGTCGGGGACCACGGACTCGGGCACGTTGATCAACTGTCGCATGTGTACCTCCGGGAGACGCTAGCAGCCACCACTGTGAGCAGCACCTTGGCGTAACAGAGTAGGTTCCGCGACGCCTCCGGCCGCCCGGGCGCCCCCTCGGCTGCCGGTGTCGGCGGCTGTCCGACCGAACGGCTGTCTCCGGACGGGGCCGGATGCGGCGGTCGCCGGGCCCTCCGGGGAGGGGACGCAGCACCGGGGCCGTACCCCTCCTGCCTGCTCCTGCCTGCTCCCGCCGGTACCGGTCCGGGTACGGCCACCCGTCGGCGTGCCCCGTCGCCACGGGCAGGCTCAGGGTGACGGCGCCGAGCGCGGTGAGCCGCTCGTCACCGCCGGGGCGCTGGTCGTCACCGTCTACGGCACCGACGTCGACACGCACCCGGCCGTCCAGGCGGGCGCGACCGGTCGTCTCCTCAAGGACACGCCCCCGGGGAACTGCCCGGCCGACGGACCGCCGCCGCAGGCCGCACCACGCTCGCCCCCTCGGCCGCCGATCAGCTCATGAACCGGCTGCGTACCCCCGCGACCTCGCTGACCCGGCGGGAGACCGAAGCGTCCGGGCCGGTCGCCGAGGGGCTGTCCCTCCAGCCCCCCCGAGCAGGGGCGCGGCCCGGGGGCCGGCGACCAGCGGCCCGGGCGAGCCCACCGGGGCGGCGCGGCGGCCGGCAGCGGCCGGCGGGTGCTCCGCGCCGCCTCCGGGTGGCCGGTGGCGATCGCCGGCCGCCCGTTCCACCAAGAGCGCCGCTGGGACCAGCCGCGGCCCTGGAGGGCCCGTACGAGGATCTGTGCAGGACACTCGCCTGTCAGACCGGCCCGGGGCGGCGGGCCAGCAGGTCCCGGAGTGCCTTGCTCACGTCCGCGGGTGCCTCCTCGGCCATGAAGTGCCCGCACGAGACGGTCGAGTGCCGCAGGTCGGCTGCCCAGGCCTGCCACAGGGCGGCGGCCTCGTACCCGAGCGCGGCTCCCCAGTTCTGCTGGAGCACGGTCACCGGCATGGTCAGCAGGCGGCCCGCGGCGCGGTCGGCCCGGTCGTGCTCGACGTCGATGCCCGCGGAGGCGCGGTAGTCCGCGACGATGGACGGCACCGCCTCGCGGCAGGCCGCCAGGTAGGCGGTGCGTACCTCGGCAGGCAGCGCAGCGGGGTCCTTGGCCCACAGGTCGAGGAAGTACCCGAAGAAGGCGTCGGCGCTCGCTGCGATCATCTCCTCGGGCAGCCCGGGCGGCTGCGCCATGAGGTAGAGGTGGAACCCGACCGCAGCCGGAACCCCGTGCAGGGCCTCCCACATGTCCAGGGTCGGCAGCACGTCGAGGCAGGCCACGTGGCTGACCGCCGCCGGGTGGTCGAGCCCGGCCCGGAAGGCGACCAGAGCACCGCGATCGTGCCCCGCGAGGGCGAAGCGGGCGTACCCCAGCGCCCGCGCGAGAGCCACGGCGTCGTCCGCCATGGTGCGCTTCGCATAGGTGCGCGGTTCCGCTTCCCGCGGCTTGTCGCTGCCGCCGTAGCCGCGCAGGTCGGGGCAGATGACGGTGTGGTCCGCGGCCAGATCGGCGGCGACGTGCCGCCACATCAGGTGGGTCTGCGGGAAACCGTGCAGCAGGACGATCGGCGGGCCCGAGCCCCCGACGGCCGTGTGCAGCGCGACGCCGTCCGCGACCGCGATCCGCCGGTAGGCGAAGCCGGGGATGCGGGGCTCGGACCCTGCGCCGGTGGTGGGTGTCATGGCTCTCCTCGTGTCGATACGTGCCAGGGGCGGGCGCCGGGCGGCCACTGCGCGGCGAGCCGCCTGCACGGAGGACCGGCGACCGGTGCCGCCTCCACCCTCCGGGCGTCGGATGAGCAGCCGATGAACGCGGACACGGTGAGCACGGCGCTACCGTGAAGGCGGAGCAAGGGACGGAAGAACGGACACCGGGTGCACGTGCGGTTCGGAGTGCTGGGCGCGGTCACCGCCTGGGACGAAGAAGGTGAGGCTCTGTCGCTGAAGGGGCCGCGGCACCGGGCGGTCCTGGCCCGGCTGATCGTCGCCCGCGGCCGGGTCGTACCGGTCTCGCGCCTGGTGGCGGACCTGTGGGAGGAGCCGCCCGCCGATGCCGTGGGCGCGGTGCGCACCTTCGTCGCCGGACTGCGCCGGGCCCTGGAACCCGGGCGGCCGCCGCGGAGCCCCGCCCGCCTCCTGGTCACCGAAGGCGCAGGCTACGCGCTGCGCGCCGCGACCGCCGACGTCGACGCCTGGCGGTTCATCCATACCGTCGAGACGCCTGCCGACGCGCAGCCCGCCCAGGTGGTCTCCCTCCTCACCGAGGCGCTGGACTGGTGGCGCGGCCCCGCCTACGCGGACTTCGGCGACCTGGCGTGGACCCGCCCCGAGCGGTCCCGGCTCACGGAGCTGCGGCTCCGCGCCGTCGAGCGCCGCGCCGAGGCCCGCCTCGCGCTGGGGGAGGCTGCCGAGGCCGTGCCGGACCTCGATGCGCACGTGGCGGAGCACCCCTGGCGGGAGGACGCCTGGGAGCTGCTCGCACTGGCCCTCTACCGTTCGGGGCGGCAGGCCGACGCGCTGACCGTCCTGCGGCGGGCCCGCGACATGCTCACCGAGCACCTGGGCGTGGACCCCGGTCCCCGGCTCCGCAGGCTGGAGGAGGACATCCTGCGGCAGGCCCGGCACCTGGACCCGGGCCCGGGCGGGACGGCGGCCCGGATCTGGGCGCAGGCGACCACGGCCTACGGCAGCAACGTGCCCGCCCGCGCCCGGATCCAACTGGAGAGCACCGTCGGCCTCATGCGCGACCTGGCCGTCACCGGCGGAGGAGGGCTGGAGTCGGCACGCCGGCACCGGGTCGCGGCCGTGGCCGCCGCCGAGGAGCTGGGCGACCCCGAACTGACGGCGCGCGTCATCGGCGTCTACGACGTCCCGGCGATCTGGACCCGCTCGGACGACCCGGAGCAGGCGCGATGGCTGGCCGACGCCGCCGAACGCACCCTGCGCCGGCTGCCCGCCGAGGGGCATGCCGCGGCCCGCTGTCGCCTGCTGGCCACCGTCGCGGTGGAGTCGCGGGGGATGCTCCCCGACGCGGCGGCCCCGGATGCGGCGGCTCCCGGTGCGTCACCCGCCGCCGGGGGCGGCCCCGCCGGTACGACGGCGCGGCCCCTGCAGGCTGCCCGGCAGGCGGAGGAGATCGCACGGGGGCTCGACGACGCCGCGCTCCTGGCCTTCGCCCTGAACGGCACGTTCATGCAGACCTTCCAGCGTGCGGGGCTGGCCGCCCGCCGGGACGCGATCGGCGCCGAGCTGATCGACCTCTCGGCGCGCAACGGTCTGCCCCGCTACGAGGTGCTCGGCCACCTGGTACGGCTCCAGGCCCGATGCGCGCTCGCAGACCTTGCCGGGGCCGGTCGGCACGCCGCCGCGGCGGACGCCCTGGGCACCCGGCACGAACTGCCGCTGGTCTCCGTCTTCACCACCTGGTACCGCGCGCTGCGCACCGCCGCGACCGCTTCGCCCGACGCCGCCCGGCGGGCCTACCGGCAGGCGGCGCAGTGCCTTGAGGGCGCGGGTATGCCCGGTGTGGCGGACGGCCTGCTGCCGCTCGCCCTGCTGAGCGTCGACGTCCTGCACGACGAACCCGTCGCCCTGCAGGGGCCTGCCGACCGGGGCCCCTACGAGAGGTGGGTGCGGCCGCTGCTGCTGGCGGACCAGGGGCGGCACGACGAAGCCCGCACCGCGCTCCGCGGCCTCGCACCACCGCCCCGCGACCTCCTGTTCGAGGCCCTGTGGTGCCTGGTCGGCAGGGCGGCCGCCGCGGTGGGCGAGCGTGCGACGGTCCGGCGTGCTCGCGCGGCGCTGGCGCCCGCCGTCGGCGAACACGCGGGCGCCGGCAGCGGCTTGTTCACGCTCGGCCCCGTCACCGGCCACCTGGACGCCATGGCGGCAGCCCTGTTCCGGGCTGCCTGACCGCGTGGCGGCGTCCCTGGGCGCGAGGTCACAGCGGGGTGGCCGCGTGGAGGATCAGCACCAGGGCGACGGCCGCGTTCGCGGCGGAGAGCGCGGACGTCGCCGCTCCGACCGCCGCGAGCCACGCGGCGAGCCCGGCGGCCAGGCCGGGGGCGGTGGTGGGCGGCAGCAGCAGGCGGCTGCTCGGGGCCGGAGCCAGCAGCGCCTGCACCCGGCGGGGCACCTGCCCGCTTCCGGCGACGGCGGGGAGCGTCCGCGCGGGGCTCTCCCTGGCGATCAGCGCGGCCTTGCCGACCGCCCGGGCGGTCAGCCGCCGGTCGCCGACCTTCCGCGCCGCCTCTTCGTCGGCCCACCGCTCCACGCCGAAGGCGACCGCCGTACGCATCGGCCGCAGGAACGGGTTGGCGTCGGCCGCCAACTGGGCGAGCAGCAGCGACCGGTGGTGGCGGGCCGCCAGGTGTGCCCGCTCGTGGGCGAACAGGGCGCGGCGCTCGGCGGGCTCCAACGCGTCCAGCAGTGCCGTGGACACCACGATCCGGGCCCGCCTTCGCCCGCGCGCCCGCCGGCCCCCCGGCAGGGCGAACGCGTACGGAGCGGTGTCCGGCAGGACCGCGACGGGGGAGGACGGCAGACCGTGCAGGGCCCGCCGTACGCGCGACCTGGCGCGGAAGTGGCGTACGAGCGTGGTGCCGCACGCCGACAGGAGGGCCACGAGCGCCGGGATGGACGCCCTGCCGAGCACCTCGTCGTAGGGGACCGCCGCGCGTACCTCCGGGTCGGACCAGGCATCCGGCAGCGGGTTGCCGGGCAGTTGAGCGGTGCCCACGACGACCAGCAGCCCCAGACACAGCGTGCTGCACACGGCCAGCACGACACCCGCCCCGACCAGCAGCCGTGTCGAGACGCGCGGGTGCATGCGCCGCTCGGCGAGCCGCGCCACCGGCCAGGACGTCAGGGGCAGGACGAGGGGGAGGAGGACGAAGAACCCCACGGCTCAGTCGCCTCTTTCCTCCGGAGCGGCGTCGCCCGGCCGGGCGTCGGTCTGCGCGAGCAGCGTGCGCAGGAGCTGTTCGTCGTCGTCGGTCAGTCCCGAGACGAACCGGGTGAGCACGGTGTCACGGTCGCTCTCCCCGTCGAGTACCTGGCGCATCCGCCGGGCGGCCAGCCCGGCTGCGTCCGCCGCGGGGCTCCACACGAAGGAGCGCCCGGTCTTCTCGCGGGTGACCGCCCGTTTGGTGAGCAGGCGGGTGAGGATCGTGACGACGGTGGTGTAGGCGAGGCCGCCGCCGAGGCGTTCCCGCACCCAGGCGGCGGTGACGGGACCGGGCGCCTCGTGCAGCGCGGCCAGCACCGTGGCCTCCAGTTCGCCCTGGCCGCGTCGGCGCCCCCGGCACCGTGCTGTGTCGCCCACATCTTCTCCCTCCACGGGCCGAGGTGCGCCCCGGCCCGCCGCGGTGCGAACGGTCTCGCAAGCCGGCCGGGCAGTGGCCTTCGCGCCGCTCGTTCAGTATCTTCTACAGTCTTGTAGATTCTGGTTCCCGCCGGGCACTTCCGAGCCCGCGGACGCTCGGAAGGAAGAGTAATGGGAGCTGCACCGGACGGGAGCGGGACCTGCCCCTCCCTCCGGGCCGAGGACCGCACGGAGTTCGCACGCGTGGTGGACGAGGCCCTGCGCTCCGAGTTCTTCGGCCGCGAACTGCGAGAGGCTCCCGACGGGACCGCTGAGCGCCTGCGGCGCTGGGCGCACGCGTCCGCCGACGAACTGGCCGGAGCCGCCGCGGCGGAGTACCGCGCCCTGCTCCGGGCCCGCGCGGGCGGACCCGGTGGGGGAGGGGCGCCCTCCGGCTCCCCGGGGAGGATCTCCGTCTCACCGAAGCGGTCGTCCGGTTCAACGGCGCAACCTTCCGGCTCCGCGGCGCCGGCTTCCGGCGCGCGGCGGGAGAGGCACCGGATCCGCGGGGGCGGCCTGTTGGCCGCGCTGGCGATCCTCGTGCCACTGGTAGCGACCGCTGCTGCGGTGATCTTCCTGGTGCTCGGATACGTGCTGATGCTGCTGGACACGCAGCGGGAAGTGGGCGCTTCTCTCGTGGTGACCGGGTGGTCGGGCGCGGCGATCGCGGCGGTGACCGGCGCTCTGGGCCTGGGCAAGCTGGTGCTCACGGCACGTCGGCACTCCAGGTCAGGGGTCTTGCGGCCGGGCCGCCGGGCGGCGAGTGGGCGGCGCGCGGTGGAGACGGCCCACGAGGCCTGGCGCACGGCGCTGCGGGAGCGCGCGGTGCTGCCGTACCTCCGGGAACGGCTGCCGGAGGCGAGCCGGGCGGACCCGTCACAGCCCACTGCGGCCGACCCCGACCCCGCTCCCTCCGGGCCCCGCTTCGACGGCCCCGCCTGGGGCAGCCCCGACTTCGCAAGCCCTGACTACGGCAGTTACGAGTACGAGAGCCCCGACTTCGCAAGCCCTGACTACGACAGTCCCGGCTTCGGGAACTCCGAGCCCGACGGGCCCGGACGTGGGCGGTGAGACCGCCTATGTGCCTCCGCCCGGTGCGCCGGGTCCCGTGTGCCGCGCCCGGCGCGCCCTGTGCCCGGTGCGGGTCGCCTGCCGGGCGCCCGGCGTACCCCGCGGTCCGGCGGGGCCGTACGCCGGGCAGGCGCTCAGTCGCGCGAGTGGCCGAAGAGGAGGCGGTAGGCGACCAGCAGGACGAGCGAACCGCCGATGGCCGCGCCCCAGGTGGGCAGGTCGAAGAACTCCTTCGTGATGGGCCGGTCCAGGAACTTCGCCGAGATCCACCCGCCGACGAACGCCCCGGCCACGCCGATGAGCGCGGTGCCGATCACGCCTCCCGGGTCCCGTCCCGGCAGCAGAACCTTGGCTATGGTCCCCGCCAGCAGACCGAGAATGATCCAGCTCACGATGCCCATCGATTGACTCCTCCTGTTCCGCCGGTACGGGCGCACCGGCACACAGGAAGACGCCGGACAGGGCGACAGGGTTCCATACTTGCGCAACTGAACAGATGAGCTCTGCGGCAGCAAGGGCCGTGCCGGGCCCGCCTAGACTGTGGCCAGGCGACACGGCGGGGACGGGAGTGGAACGGTGGCATCGCAGGCGAGCGGTCGCACGGACCCGTCCCCCGAAGTGCTCGCCGAGGCCGCCGCGGTCTTCGGCCTGCTGGCCTCACCCTCCCGGATGCACATCGTCTGGGCCCTCTCCCAGGGGGAGTGCGACGTCACCCACCTCGCGGAGCGCGTCGGCGGCACCCTTCCGGCAGTGAGCCAGCACCTGGCGAAGCTGAAGCTGGCCGGACTGGTGCGCTCGCGGCGTGAAGGGCGCCGGCAGGTGTACCTGGTCGACGATCCCGCCGTCGTCGCCGTGGTGCACGAGATGGTGCGGCAACTGTCCGCCGACGGAACCGGATCGCGGCGGACGGCGCCGCGGCTGAGCCGCTACGGTGCCTGAGACGGCACGCGGCTCCCACGTCCGGAAAGGGCCGCTGGACGAGCGCGCCGACGCGGCGTACCGGACCGGGGGTGCCGGACTCGCGGCGTACGCCCCGCTGACGGCGCTGCGGAAGCTGGAGACGGGGCCCCGCGGGCTCACCGAGCAGGAGGCCGAGGAGCGGCTGGCGCGGTACGGCGAGAACGCCCCGCCCGCCTGGCGCACCCCGTCACCTGTGCGGCGCCTCACCCATGGGGCGCGCGACCCGTTCACCGGCGTCCTGCTGTGCCTGGCGCTGGTCTCCACTGCTGTCGGGTCGCTGGGAACGGCCGCGGTGATCGCGGCGCTGGTGGCCGTCAGTTGTGCGCTGCGGGCGGGCGGCGAGCTGCGCGCGGACCGCTCGGTGGCGGACCTCCGGTCCCTGGTCGCCGGCACGGTCACCGTCCTGCGGCGTCGCGACGCGGATGCCGCACGCCCCGGTGCGCGCGAGATCCCGGTCGGTGACCTGGTTCCCGGAGACGTGATCGCACTCGGCCCCGGCGACCTGGTGCCCGCCGACGTGCTGTTGCTGCGCTCCACCGGCCTGGTCGTTCAACAGGCGCCGCTCACCGGGGAGTCGCGGCCCCTTCCCAAACGGCGAGCAGGCGCCTGGGCGGGTCCGGGAGCGGCGGGCCTCCGGCCGGCCGGTGATACCGCGCTCTTCGAGCAGCCCCACATATGCTTCGTGGGGAGCAGCGTGGTCGCCGGCGGCGGCACCGCGGTGGTGGTCGCCACGGGCGCGGGGACCAGACTGGCGGCCGGGCAGGAACACGCCCGCCCCGCCTGCGGGACCTTCGACCGTTCCGTGCGGAGCGTCGCCTGGACCCTCGTACGGTGCATGCTGCTGGTGCCGCCGCTCGCCTTCGCGGCGGACGCCGTCGTCGGCGGGCACGGCGTGGCGATCCTGCCCTTCGCCGTGGCGGTCGCCGTCAGCCTCACGCCCGAGATGCTGCCCGTGGTCAGAACCGTCGTCCTGGCTCGCTCCGCCGCCGCGCTCGCCCACGAGCGGCGGGTGATCGTCCGTCGGCTGTCCGCCCTGCACGATCTGGGGGCCATGGACGTCCTGTGCCTCGACAAGACCGGCACCCTGACGGAGGACCGCCCGGTCGTCGACCGGGCCCTGGGACCCGACGGGTCCGGGGATCCCGCGGTGCTGCACTGGGCTGCGCTCAACGCCCTCTGGACGCTCCAGTTGGCGGAGAACCCGGTGCCCGACGCGCTGGACGAGGCCGTCCTGGACGCCGTCGCCGACGGTCCCGGGCCGCGGATGTCGCCCACGAAGCGGGGCCCGGGCACCGGCCGGAGCGCGGCCGTCGACTTCGAGGCGTACGAAGGGGTGGCCGCGGTCCCCTTCGACCCGGCCAGGCGGCTGTCCGTCGCAGTCGTCCGGGACCCACGCCGCACGGGGGTGCACACGCTCGTGGTCAAGGGCGCGGTGGACGCCGTACTGGAACGCTGCGCGCTGACCGACGAGGACCGCGCCGTGCTGGGCGCCCGGGCCGCGCGGTACGCCGCCGACGGGCTGCGCCTGCTCGCCGTGGCCACTGCCGAGCGCCACGCGCCTGTCGGTGCAGCCGGGGCCGGCGGCGCCGCGGACGCGCGCGGGCTCACCTTCGTGGGCACGGTGTTGCTGCGGGACACCCCGGCCGAAGGAGCCCGCGAGGCCCTCCGCGTGCTCCGCGCACAAGGGGTCGGCGTCAAGATCCTCACCGGCGATCACCCCGGCACCGCGGCCCGCACCTGCCGCGCGCTCGGCCTCGACCCGAACCCCGCCGTCCCCGGCGCCGGATGCCCCGCGTCCGCCACCGATCGCGCCGAGTCCGCCGGTGGTGGCGACAAGGGGAACACCGGCGCCGCGGAAGTCGGTACCGGCGCCACCGCAGGGAGCCCTCGCGTCCCCGCAGGGCACGCAGGTGCTGCCACGGGGAACAGCGGGACCGGTGACCTCACCGGTGCGGCGGCTGCCGGCGAGGACGGTTCGGACACAGGGGCTGTCCCCGCGTCCGCCGGTGCGGACGGCGGCGTCGCGGGCGACCACGGGGACCGGGTCCTCACGGCCGACCGCATCGACGCGCTGTGCGACGACGCTCTCGCCGAGGCGGCCGAGCGTGCCACGCTGTTCGCAGAGTGCACCCCGCACCACAAGGCCCGCGTCGTCGCCGCGCTGCGGGCCGCGGGCCGGACCACCGGTTTCCTTGGCGACGGCCTCAACGACGTGGCGGCGCTGCGGGCCGCCGACGTGGCGCTGTGTCCGCGTGAGGCGGTCGCCACCGTGCGCCAGAGCGCCGATGTGGTGTTCGCCGAGCGGCCCTTCGCGGCGCTGGAGGACACGCTGGCCGCCGGGCGGCGCAGCGGCGCCTCGCTCACCGCGTACCTGCGGGTGACGCTGTCCTCCAACGCCGGCAACGCGTTGGCGATGCTCGCCGCGGCGCTGCTGTTCCCCTTCGTGCCGATGCTCCCGGCGCAGGTACTGGTGCAGAACCTGTTCTTCGACGCGGCCCAGCTCGCCTTCGCCTTCGACCACCGCGCCGGTACGCCCGCGGGGCCCACGGCGTTGCGGCCGAGGCGGATGCTGCGGTTCGCCCTGGTCTTCGGGGCATTGAACGCGGCGGCCGACCTGGCGACCTTCGCGGTCCTCGCCGCCACCGTGCCGGGCGCGGCCGGCGAGGCCGGGCAGGCCCTCTTCCACGCCGGATGGTTCACCGAGAACCTGCTGACCCAGGCGATGGTCATGGTGCTGCTGCGCACCGGGACGGCCCCGCGGTGGCCGCGGGGCCGGTGGCCAGGGTTCCGCGGGCCGGTCATGGCGTCCGCACTCCTGCTGGCGGCCACGGGGATCGTGCTGCCCCTCACCGCTCTCGGGGCCGCCCTGGGGATGGTCCCCGCGCTGACACCGCTGTCCTACGCGCTGCTCGCGCTCGTTCTCGCCGGGTACGGCGCCGTGCTGACGGTGGCCATGAGGCGGTACGCCCGGCACGCCCGCCCGTAGGGAAGGGGCCTGCCGCGGGGCCGGGGCCGACCTGTTCCGTCAGGTCCGTTCCTCCGCGGCCGGCTGCTCCGCGACGGGTGCGGGAGGGCCTGCCGTGCCGGGGGAGTCGTCACGCATGGCCCGGGTCTCGCTCTTGAGGATCCGCAGGGATCTGCCCAGGGCCCGCGCCGTGTCGGGCAGCTTCTTGGAGCCGAAGACGAGCAGCACCACCAGTGCTACGACCAACAGATGCCAGGGTTCCACCCCGTTGCGCAGGAACACCGCACTTTCTCCTTCCTCCGTTGAGTTGCTGCATTGCGCAACTTTACAACCCGGTGAGCGGCGCCCGCACGGCGCATCCGGGCGGTGGAACGCCGCGCCGCGCTCCCACGAGGAGCGGTGGGGTATCCCTCGCCGCATGACGCAGTGGGGCAAGAGGGACGACATGGTGGTGCACGAACGCGAGCCGTACAACGCGGAACCACCCCGCCGGGCGCTCGCCGAGGCGGGTGGGACCACGCCGCTGGACGCCTTCTACGTCCGCAACCACGGCCCCGTACCCGTCCCCGAACGCCTCCCCGATGCCGCGGCGTGGCGGTTGACGGTGGACGGACTCGTCGCGCAGCCGCAGCAGTTGTCGCTCGCCGACCTGCGTGACCGCTTCGCCGAGACGGAAGTGGTCGCGACCCTGCAGTGTGCCGGAAACCGGCGTGCCGGTCTGGCGGAGGTCCGGGACATCCCCGGCGAGGACCCCTGGGGTCCGGGTGCGACCTCCACCGCCTCCTGGACCGGGGTCCGTCTGGCGGACGTCCTGGCCGAAGCGGGGCTGCGCCCGCAGGCCGCGCACATCGCGTTCGCGGCGCCGGACGTCTCCCGCATCGCCGATCCGCCGCAGCCCTACGGGGGTTCCGTGCCGGTCGGCAAGGCGTGCTCGCCGGAGGTGCTGCTGGCCTGGGCGATGAACGGCGAGCCGCTGCCCGCGGTGCACGGGGCGCCGCTGCGGGCGGTGGTGCCCGGCTGGATCGGCGCCCGCAGCGTCAAGTGGCTCCAGTGCGTCACGGCCCGGCCGCAGCCGTCCGACAACTACTTCCAGACCACGGCCTACCGGATCCTGCCCCCCGAGGCGGACCCTGCCACGGCGCCGCCCCACGAGGGCATCCGCCTGGGTCCGATCGCCCTGAACTGCGACATCCTCCGGCCCGGCCCCGGCGACTCGCCCCTGCCCACCGGTCCTACGGACATCACCGGGTACGCCCTGGCCGGAGACGGCCGCACGGTCGCCCGCGTCGACGTCTCCCTCGACGACGGCCGCACCTGGACCCAGGCCCGCCTCGATCCGCAGCCCGGCCCCTGGACCTGGCGACGGTGGCGGACCGTCCTCGATCTGCCGCCGGGCACCGTCCGCCTCACCGCCCGCGCCTGGGACTCCACCGGCGCCGCCCAGCCCGAGTCCCCGGCTCACCTGTGGAACCCCAAGGGGTACGGCAACAACTCCTGGGCCCGCGTCCGGCTGCACTGCCGGTGAACGCCGACGGGCCGGTACGCGGCGGCGAGGGGCGCGAGCCGAGCGCCGAGGCTAGCGGCTCGTGTCGCGGGGCGGTGCCGTGGAGGAACGGACCATCAGGTCGGCCCGCACCGTGGCGACGCCGCCCGGGGGCGCTGCCTCGCGGTCCAGGGCGAGGCGTCCGGCGCGGGCACCGGCCTCGTGCAGCGGGAGCCGGACGGTGGTCAGCGCGGGGGCGGCGTCGGCGGCGAAGGGCAGGTCGTCGAAGCCCGCGACGGAGACGTCCTCGGGGATGCGCAGCCCGCGGTCGCGCAGTGCCGCGCAGACACCGAGGGCCACGGTGTCGTTGGCGGCCAGCACGGCCGTCAGACCGGGTTCCCTGCGCAGCAGTTCGTGCGCACCGTCGTAGCCGGCGGGCCGGTCGTAGGCGCCGCCGTACACGATGAGGCGCTCGGCCTCGGCCTGCGCGCCTGGGGCGTCCTGGGCCAGGGCCAGCCGGTGTCCCTCCAGCCGGTGCCGCGTCGTGGAGCGGTCCGCGGGGCCCGCCACGTATCCGATCCGGCGGTGGCCGAGCGCGAGCAGGTGGGCGGTGAGACGCCGGCTGCCGCCCCGGTTGTCGAAGGCGAGCGTGATCGGCTCCGACTGCGGTCCCTGGCCGGGGTCGTCGGTGGCGCCCGGAGGTGGGAGGGGCGGTCTGCCGCAGAGCACGACGCGGGTGCCGCCGACGGCGAGGTGCCGCAGTCGTCCGGCGAGCGCGGCACTGTGCTCGGCGTCCTCGACCGCGCTGCCGGTCAGCACGACGGCAGCGGCCCGCTGACGCCGGAGCAGGGTGAGGTATGTCAGTTCGCGCCGGGGACTGCCGCCGGTGTTGCACACGACGGCGAGCTTCTGGCCCGCGCCCGCCGGGCCGTCACCGCCCATCTGGCTCTGCACGGCGCTGGCGAGGATGCCGAAGAACGGGTCGGCCACGTCGTTGACCAGGATGCCGACCAGGTCGGAGCTGGCCGCCGCCAGGGCGCTCGCGGGGCCGTTGACGACGTACTGCAACTCCTCCACGGCACGCAGCACCCGGGTGCGTGTCGCACCGGCCACCGGGTAGTTGCCGTTCAGCACGCGGGAGACGGTGGCCGAGGACACCCCCGCCCGTGCGGCCACATCGGCCAGGGTCACCGTCATCGCATCCTCCGTCCCTTCGCGGGCGCAATGGTCTCATCCCCGGAGGGCGGGCCCGCACCGACCACTACGGGGCCTCCGCCGGAGCCGCACCACAAGCGCTATCCCCGCCTTCGTCCGCTCCTCAGCTGGGGCATCGGCCCGCGTACCCCACCCTTGTGGGCCGTGCTCGTGGCAGGTTAGCGTGACCGTCGGGAAAGCGCTTTCTACGGCCGTGTGCGCACCACGGGACCGAGCGCCGCGAGAACCGAGAGGGAGAGAAGGACCACGTGACAGTCAGGACCGTACGGATCGCCATGAACGGCGTGACGGGACGCATGGGATACCGGCAGCACCTCGTCCGCTCGATCCTCGCCCTCCGCGAGCAGGGCGGCCTCGATCTGGGTGACGGCACGGTGCTCATGCCGCAGCCCGTGCTGGTCGGGCGGCGCGAACACGCACTCCGAGCCCTCGCCCGGCAGCACGGGCTGGAGGAGTGGAGCACCGATCTCGACGCGGTCCTCGCCGACCCCTCGGTCGACATCTACTTCGACTCCCAGGTCACCTCTGCCCGCGAGGAGGCGCTGCACAAGGCCATCGCCGCGGGCAAGCACCTCTACACCGAGAAGCCGACCGCCACCGGCCTGGACGGCGCCCTGGAGCTGGCGCGGCTGGCCCGCGACGCCGGGGTCAGGCACGGCGTCGTGCAGGACAAGCTCTTCCTGCCGGGGCTGCTCAAGCTCAAGCGGCTCGTCGACGGCGGCTTCTTCGGCCGGATCCTGTCGGTGCGCGGCGAGTTCGGCTACTGGGTCTTCGAGGGGGACTGGCAGGAGGCGCAGCGCCCCTCGTGGAACTACCGCGCGGAGGACGGCGGCGGGATCGTCGTGGACATGTTCCCGCACTGGGAGTACGTGCTGCACAACCTGTTCGGCCGGGTGACCGCCGTCCAGGCGCGGGCCACCACGCACCTCACGCAGCGGTGGGACGAGAACGGCGAACCCTACCGAGCCACCGCCGACGACGCCGCGTACGGCATCTTCGAGTTGGAGGGCGGTGCCCTCGCGCAGATCAACTCCTCCTGGGCGGTACGCGTCCACCGCGACGAACTGGTCGAGTTCCAGGTCGACGGCACCGAGGGCTCGGCCGTCGCCGGGCTGCGCCGCTGCCGGGCCCAGCACCGGTCGGCCACCCCGAAACCGGTGTGGAACCCGGACCTTCCGGCTACCGAGGTCTTCCGCGACCAGTGGCAGGAGGTCCCCGACAACCGCACCTTCGACAACGGGTTCAAGGCGCAGTGGGAGCTCTTCCTGCGGCACGTCGCACTGGGCGAGCCCTACGAGTGGGACCTGCTGGCCGGCGCCCGGGGTGTGCAACTGGCCGAGCTGGGGCTCAAGTCCTCCGCTGAGGGCCGCAGGCTCGACGTGCCGGAGCTGTCGCTGTGAGCGCGGCGCCCACCCCGAGCGGCGTCCCGGGCCCGCGCGCGATCCGGCTGCCGGCGGCCGGCGGGGCCCTGCGCAGCTACGTCCCCCGCGGCGAGCCCGCCCCCGGCGTCACCGGCAACGGAGGAGGGGCCGAGCTCGCCTCCCGCACGGTGTTCGCCGCGGCGCACGTCGTCGCGGACCCGTTCGCCGACACCCGTCCCGACGCCCCCGCGGTCCTCGACTGGGACGCCACTCTCGCCTTCCGCCGCCATCTGTGGGCGCACGGCCTGGGGGTGGCCGAGGCCATGGACACCGCCCAACGAGGGATGGGGCTCGACTGGGCCGGTGCCGCCGAGCTGATCGCTCGGTCGGCCGCCGAGGCGCGCGCGGTCGGCGGCCGTATCGCCTGCGGCGTGGGCACCGACCAGCTCACCGGCCCCGTAACCGGCCCGGCACAGGTGCGTGCGGCGTACGAGGAGCAGCTTGCCGTGGCCGAGCAGGCCGGGGCGCAGGCCGTCCTCATGGCGTCCCGTGCGCTGGCCGCCACCGCCCGCGGCCCCGAGGACTACCTGACCCTCTACGACCACCTGCTGCGTCAGGCCGCCGAGCCCGTCATCCTGCACTGGCTCGGCCCCATGTTCGACCCCGCGCTGGAGGGCTACTGGGGCAGCACCGACCTGGACACCGCCACCGAGACGTTCCTGCGCATCATCGCGGCCCACCCCGACAAGGTCGACGGGGTGAAGGTCTCCCTGCTCGACGCCGACCGCGAGGCAGCGCTGCGCCGCCGGCTGCCCGACGGAGTCCGCTGCTACACGGGCGACGACTTCCACTACCCCGAGTTGATCGCCGGGGACACGGCCGGATTCAGCCACGCGCTGCTCGGCATCTTCGACCCGCTCGCCCCGCTGGCCGCCGACGCCGTCCGTACTCTCGACGCCGGTGACACCGCGGGCTTCCGTGCCGCGCTCGACCCGACCGTGCCCCTCTCCCGGCACCTGTTCCAAGCGCCGACCCGCTTCTACAAGACCGGCGTCGTCCTCCTCGCCTGGCTGGCCGGACACCAGACGCACTTCACCCTGGTCGGCGGCCTCCAGTCGGCCCGCTCGCTGCCCCACCTGGCGCGGGCCTACGAACTCGCCGACGGCCTCGGCCTCTTCCCCGATCCCGACCTGGCACGGAGCCGTATGCAGCACCTCCTCGCCGTCCACGGAGTGCCCCAGTGACTACCACCGCGCCCGAGCTCGCCCGCCTGTCCCTCAACCAGGAGACCGTCAAGCAGCTCTCCCTGCCCGAACTCGCCGGGGCCTGCCGCACGGTGGGCGTCCGCCAGGTCGGACTGTGGCGAGAACCGGTGCAGCAGTACGGCGTCGAGGCGGCGGCCCGTCTCGTACGGGAAGCGGGCCTGACCGTCACCTCGCTGTGCCGCGGCGGGTTCCTCACCGCCACCGACCCGGCCGAACGCCGCCGCGCCCTGGACGACAACCGGGCCGCGCTCGACGAGGCAGCGGCGCTCGGCACCAACACGCTCGTCCTCGTCTCGGGCGGCCTGCCCGCCGGCAGCCGCGATCTGCACGGCGCACGCGAGCGGGTCGCGGACGCCGTCGCCGCGCTGTGCGACCACGCGGCACAGCGCGGCGTGCGCATGGCGATCGAACCGCTGCACCCGATGTTCGCCTCCGACCGGTGTGTGGTCTCCACCCTGACGCAGGCCCTCGACCTCGCCGAACGGTTCCCGGCCGAGCAGGTCGGCGTCGTCGTGGACACCTACCACCTGTGGTGGGACGACCAGGCGTCGGCGCAGATCGCCCGTGCGGGAGCGGGCGGCCGCATCGCCGCCTTCCAACTCGCCGACTGGGTCACTCCGTTGCCCGAAGGAGTGCTGCTGGGCCGGGGACAGCTCGGTGACGGCTGCGTCGATCTGCGGGGTCTGCGCGAACAGGTGGACGCCGCCGGCTACCGGGGCCCCGTCGAGGTCGAGATCTTCAACTCCGGCCTGTGGGCCCGCGACGGCACCGAGGTGCTGGCCGAGACCGCCGACCGGTACCTGCGCCACGTGTGGGGAAGCGGCGCATAGGGCGAGGCGAGCAGCGGTACGGAGGCCCGCGGTGGGGAAGGAAGTGTGCGCACCCCCCACCGCGACAGGAGGAATCCGTGGCCTTCAGCCCTGGCGTCCGCTCCGCCGCCAACGACCCGCTGGCTCCCACCGGTTCGCAGGCCGACGCCGTCACCGATCCGCAGACCGACACCGACACCGACACCGCCGCCCACGGCACCACGGAGGGGCCCGGCGGCGCCGACGTCCCGGGCCGCGGGTTCGCCGGCCCGCTGCGCGATCTGATGTACGGGCACATCCACGCCTCGGCCCTGCGCGCCGTGGTGGAGCACCGGATAGCCGACCTCCTCGCGGAGGGACCGCGCACCGCGGAGGACCTGGCCGGACGTTCCGGTACCCGCACCGAGCCCCTGCGCCGCGTGCTGCGCCTGCTCGCGGCGCGGGGGCTCTTCCACGAGGAGGAAGGGACCTTCGCCCTCACCGCGGAGGGCACCCCGCTGCGCACGGACGTGCCCGGCTCCCAGCACGCGCCGGTCCTGATGTTCACCGACGAGATGTTCCGGCTGGCCGCCGCCGGACTGCCCGAGACGCTGCGGACGGGCGAGCCGGGGTTCGACGCCGCCTTCGGCCGGCCCTTCTTCGCGCATCTGGCCGCCGCGCCCGAGCAGAGCAGCCTGTTCGACGCGGCGATGACCTCGCGGCCCGGCAGCGTGGACGAAGTCGTCGCCGCCGACTACCCGTTCCCCGCGCACGGCACGGTCGTCGACGTGGGCGGCGGCAGGGGCGGCCTGCTCCGGGAGGTCCTCAGCCGTTCGCCGGGGCTCACCGGGGTCCTCTTCGACCGCCCCGAGACGGTTGCCGCGCACGGTATGGACAGTGCCGGTCCGGTGGGCCGGTGGCGCGCCGAGGGCGGGGACTTCTTCGCGTCCGTGCCCCGGGGCGGAGATCTCTACGTGCTCAAGAACATCCTGCACGACTGGTCCGACGAGGACTGTCTGCGCATCCTCGCCACCGTCCGCGCGGCCGCCGCACCCGGCACCCGACTGCTGGTCGTCGACGCGGTGTTGCCCGCGGACGGCAGCCCGCACCCCGGCCACGAGCTGGACATCATCATGCTCATGATGCTGCGGGGACGGGAGCGCACCGCCGCCGAATTCGCAGGCCTGCTCGCCCGTTCCGGATTCCGGCTCGTGCGCACGCTGCCGACCAGGACCATCTCCTCCGTCGTCGAGGCGGAAGCGGTCTGACCGCCGGAGTGCCCGGACGAGGCGGTGCCCCTCGCGCGGAAGCGGCTGTGCTCAGGTCGCTCGGAAGCGGCTGTGCTCAGGCGGGCTTGCGGGCCACCGCGCCGTACATGGCGATGTCCGCGTCGCGGACCCGCTCGTCGTCCGGGTCCGGACGCCACTTGTGGACCTGCACCACGCCCGGATCGACCAGTTCGAGCCCGTCGAAGAACGCGGCGGCCTCGGCGTGCGTCCGCAGCTCCATCGGCATGCCCTCGGCCGCGTACCGCTCCGCGACGCGCCCCACCTCCTGCGGGGCGAAGTCGGCGGTGCCGACGGTCGCCGCCAGGTAGCTGCCCGCCGGCAGCGGATCGAGCAGCCGGCGGACCAGCCCGTGGTCGTCGTCCCCGCGGTGGATGAAGTGCAGCATCCCGATGACCAGCAGCGCCACCGGCTTGCTCGGATCCAGGGTGTCGCGGAACTCGGCGGAGCCGAGGATGGCTTCCGGGTCCCGCATGTCCGCCTCGATGTAGGTGGTGCGGCCCTCGGGCGTGCTGGTGAGCAGTGCCTGCGCGTAGTTGAGCACGATCGGGTCGTTGTCGACGTAGACGACCTTCGACTCCGGCGCCACGCCCTGGACGACCTCGTGCAGATTGGGCGAGGTCGGCAACCCGGTGCCGATGTCCAGGAACTGCCGCACGCCCCGCTCCTGCGCCAGGGCGCGGCTCGCCCGCAGCATGAACGCCCGGTTCGCCCGCATGTGCACCGGCAGCGCCGGCCAGACCTCCATCATCGCGTCCCCGGCCACGGTGTCGGCCTCGTAGTGGTTCTTGCCGCCCAGGATGTAGTCGTAGACCCGAGCCGAATGCGCAGTCCCCGTGTTCAGACGCTCCTGGCCTTCGTCCCCGATGTGCATGCGCCGCTCCACCACTTGGCCCCGGTGGTCCGCCGAGGCATCGAACTTGTTGCCGACACCCTACGATTCCCCGGTCGCCGACGCCGAACCGAACCGTGCCAGGCAGTGCCACACCTTCTTCAACGCCTGCGGGTCGTGCCGTCCGGTACGGGCGGCCTCGCCCAGCACCCACGGGTCGAGCCGGCCCTCCCGCGCGAGGCGCAGACCCAGCTCCACGCACGCCGGGCCACGGTAGTCGGGGTGACGGCGCAGCTCGTCCGTGCCGAGCCGGAAACCCCCGTGCCACTCCAGGCGGCAGGGCAGCCGCCGGGCCGCCGCCTCCACCTCCGTGCCCCGGAAACAGGGATCCAGGACGAGCGCCTCGACATCCTGGGAGAGGGTGACGCCTCCGTGCACCTGTGCCTCGACGTAGTCGTCCAGGTCGTCCAGGAGGTCCGCGTCGTCGGCCTCGGCCTGATCGACCAGCGCCATCCGGGAGGCGACGCCGAACGCGGACGGCGCGGCGGCACTGTCCGGCTAGCAGAACGTCGCCCGCCCCAGCGCCTCCACCGTCAGCCGGACATGTGCCGAGCCGAAGCGCGGGGCCGCGCCGCAGCGGCGGTGGCGATGGTTGGGCGCCCCGTAGACCGGGCGCTCGGCGGGCGGGGCCGCGTCGTACGCGCCGCCGAACATCAGGCTCTCCCACCGCCACCGGTCACTGCCCGGATACGCGGTCAGCCCGCCGTTGCCGGTTCCGGTGACGAACTGGGAGGAGTAGACACCCTCGCGCGCCAGCCGCTCCAGTACCGGCTCCCCGGCTACGAGCCGGTCGGGGTGGAAGTTGAGGGTCACCCGCACCTGGCGCCCCAGCGGTCCGCCCGCCGAGCGTCCGGCCACGTACCGCAACGCGCGCTGCTGGGACGGTCGCAGCAGTCCGGGAGCGCCGTGGGCCGGGCTGCTCCCGGCGTCGTCGGTGCTCATGGCCCCAGAATCCCGCCCGCCCCCGTGACCCCGCATCCGGATTACGGGGGGCGCCTTGCGGTGACCTGCCCGGGCCCGAGGAACGACTCGGGCGGTCGCCGCCGGCGACCGCCCGACCGGGACAAGCGGAGTGCGCGCAGACGCTCCGGGTCAGAGGTCCTTGGCCTTGTCGAAGAACTCCTCGAAGGTGAGGACGCCGTCGCCGTTGGCGTCGCGGGTCCTCACTATGGCCTCCGCCAGGCTCACGGTGTAGTGCCGGTCTCCCATCTCCACCATGGCCTGCTGGAACTCGACCGGGGTGACGTACCCGTCGCCGTTGCGGTCGAACTTGTCAAAGGTGTTGCGCGCGTCCTCGATACGGGCCACGAGAGTCTCATCCTCCGGGTGAACGAACTTCTCACGTGCCCGGCGGCACGTTCGCGGTCACGCTATCCCCTCCCGCCGGGGAGTCCGCGCCGCCCTGCACGTGTACGGCACCGCCGCCCGTGGTAATCCGAGAGGTGCCGGACGAAGACGACCCGGTGGCCGGAAGACAGCCGGTCCGCGAGCCGATGAGGGGACGTAGTCAGGATGCCGATCGAGGGTGAGTACGTACCGAGCCCGCAGCAGTGGGTGCGCGACCAGGTCGACCTGTACGAGAGCTCCGGAGGCACGGAGGGCACGACGATGCGCGGGATGCCCGTCGTCGTCCTCACCACACGCGGCTCCAAGAGCGGCAAGGTCCGCAAGACGCCGCTGATGCGGGTCGAGCACGACGGAAGGTACGCCGTGGTGGCCTCGCTGGGCGGGGCGCCCAAGCACCCCGTCTGGTACCACAACGTGGTCGCCGACCCGCGCGTCGAACTGCAGGACGGTCCCGTACGGCAGGACATGACCGCGCGTGAGGTCACCGGGGACGAGAAGGCCCAGTGGTGGAAGCGGGCCGTCGAGGCGTTCCCCGACTACGCGCAGTACCAGAGCAAGACCGACCGGGAGATCCCGGTCTTCGTCCTGGAACCCACCCCAGGCGGCCACTGACGACCGACGGCGGACCGGGGGCACCGGGGGAGCGCACGGCGGAGCAGGAGCAGGAGTCAAGGAGGCCGATGGACGAGCAGCACGACGGTCCGGCGGGCGTACGGGTGCCGGACTCCCGGCTGGCGGCCGAGGCCACCGAACTGGTCCGCGACACCACCGACGACCTGGTCTACGACCATTCCCGCCGGGTCTTCTTCTTCGGCAGCCTGCTGGCCCGCGCCCGCGGGATCAGCCACGATCCCGAACTGCTGTACGTCGCCGCCCTCTTCCACGACGTGGGACTCGGCGAGCCGTTCCAGCGCAGCGGCCGCCGCTTCGAAGTCGACAGCGCGGACGAGGCCCGCCGCTTCCTCGCGGCCCGCGGCGCCCCCGAGGACAGCATCCGCCGGGTGTGGACGGCGATCGCCCTGCACACCACACCCGGCATCCCGGAGTTCATGGAACCCGAGGTGGCGCTGGTGACGGCGGGCGTCGAGTACGACGTGCTCGGCTTCGGCTTCGACGAACTGACGGCGGACGACCGCGCGGCCGTCGTCGCCGTGCACCCGCGGCCGGCTTTCAAACAGAGCATCCTGCGGGCCTTCGCCAACGGCGTGGAGCACAAGCCGCAGACGACGTTCGGCAACGTGAAGGCCGATGTCCTGGCCCACTACGACCCGCACTTCCGTCGTGGCGACTTCGTCCGCACCGTCCTGGAGTCACCCTGGCCGGAGTGAGCCGGCACGCGGGCGCCCCACCGCCCCGGCGGCGGGGCGTGCCGTTGCTCGGGTACGGCGAAATCCGCAGCGACGCCCCGTGGCCCGGGGGGCTGCGTCCCTGCGCCACCCCCTCAGCGCGCCGCGCCGTCCCACGCGGCTTCGGCCGCCTCCGCGGCTGCGTCGGCCTCCGGCGCGCCGGTACCGCCGGCGCCGGGCACCGTCCGTACCGCCGCCGCCAGGGCGCGTACCGTGGCCAGGACCACCGCGCGGTCGGCGGCGCGCCCGTAGTGGTTGACGCGCAGCACGTCCTCGGCCAGAGCGCCGGCCGCGCCCTGCAGCGGGACCTGCGGATCGGCCCGCAGCGCGGCGGCCACCACCTCGCGCGCGTCCACTCCCTCACCGGTGCGCAGCGTCGTGGCCGCGGGCGCCGCGTCCTGGTCGCGCACCACGTAGGGGGCCAGCCCGGGCAGCTCCCGTGCCGCCGCCCGCAGCGCGGCGGATGCGGCCCGGTGCCGGGCGAAGGACGCCTCCAGGCTCTCCGCCTCGACGCGGTCGACGGCCTGCTCCAGCGCCAGCATCTCCAACTGCGCCGGTGCGTGCGGCAGAGCCGTACGGCCGCTGTCCAGCCACCGCTGCTTCCAGTCCAGCAGCGACAGGTACGAGCGGCGCGGTGCCTCCTCGTTCGCGGCGATCCGCTCCCAGGCCCGGGCGCTGACGGAGACGGCGGAGACACCGGCCGGACCCGCCAGGGCCTTCTGCCCGCCGATCACACACAGGTCCACGCCCCACTCGTCCGTCAGCAGCGGCTCGGCGCCCACCGACGCCACGGCGTCGAGCATCAGCAGGGCACCGTGTTCGCGCACCACGGCACCGATCTCGGCGACGGGGTTGGTGTTGCCCGTCGCGGCCTCGGCGTGCACGAGGCTCACCAGGCTGATCCGCGGGTTCTCCCGCAGCGCCGCGGCCACCTGCTCCGCGTCGACCGCCCCCGTGAACGGCGCGCTGAGGGTGACGACCTCGGCCCCGCAGTCGCGCAGCCACCCGCCGAAGGTCTCACCGTAGGGGCCGGTGATCACGTTCAGCGCCGTGCTGCCCGGCGCCGCGGCCGAGCGGATGCACGCCTCCAGCGGCAGCAGCGCCTCGCCTTGCATCGCCACCACGTCGCAGCGCGTCCGCAGCAGTGAGGCGATCTTGTCCTCGACGGCGGCGAAGTGCTCCGCGGTCAGCGGCGGGAGATCCAGCAGGGACAGGTGCTCGGGATTCGCAGTCACGGTCGCCTTCCAGCCATGACGGGCCGCATCCTGCCACGGCCCCGTTACCGCACGACCCTACGTCCGTACCCGCGCCGGTTCCTGACCGGCTCCCCGCTCAGTCCCGGGGGCTCGTGACCAGCAGCGCCACGTCGTCGTGGTTCTCCGGACGGCGCAGTGCCCGCAGCAGGCGGTCGCACGTCTCCTCCAGGGACTCCGCGGTGCCCGGTGCGCCCGGACGCAGCAGGTCCAGCAGCACCTCCAGCCGGTCCTCGATGTCGTCGTGCCGGGTCTCCACCAGGCCGTCGGTGTACAGCACGAGCCGGTCGCCCGGCTCCAGCGGAACGGTGACGGTGCCGTACGTTCCCACTCCCGTGCCCAGCGGCGCGCCCGTGGGCAGTTCGACCAACCGCGGCTCGCCGCCCGCCGGGACGAGGACGGGAGGCAGGTGACCGGCCGCCGAGATCCGGCACTCCCGGCGGGACGGATCGTGGACCGCGTACAGGCAGGTGGCGATGTACGGGTCGAGACCCAGGGTGATCTGGTCCAGGTGGCACAGCACGTCGGCCGGGTGCAGCGACAGCCGGGCGAGGGTCTGGGTCGCGGTGCGCAGGCGCCCCATGGTGGCGGCGGCGTTGATGCCGCTGCCCATCACGTCGCCGACCACCAGCGCGGTGGACTCCTGCCCCAGCTCCAGCACGTCGAACCAGTCGCCGCCGACCTCGCTGCGGGCGCCGGCCGGCTGGTAGCGGGAGGCGACCCGCAGCCGGGTGGGCGTCGCGGCCATGGTGGGCAGCATGCTGCGTTGCAGGGTGAGGGCGATGCTGCGCTGCTGGCGGTAGAGGCGGGCGTTGTCGATGCAGACGGCCGCGCGTCCGGCCAGCTCGCAGGCGAGCACGGTGTCGTCGCGGTCGAACGGCTTGGGGTTCCGGGTGCGCTTGAGGTCGAGCGCACCGAGGACTTCGCCGCGGGCGATGAGGGGGACGGTCAGGTAGGAGTGCAGACCGGCCCGCGCGAGCAGGGCCGCCGCCTGCTCGTCCTTGGCGATGCTCGGCAGGTCCTCGGCCCGCACCGCGGGCACGGCCACCGGCTCGGCTGTGGCGACGCAGCGGGTGACCAGCCGGTCAGCCCCGTAGCGGGCCACATGGCCGGGCGGGTCGGCCGCGTCGGCGGCGACGGTCGGGTAACCGGTGACCAGGGCGAGGGCGCGGAAGGTGGCCGTCTCCTCCTCGGGGATCCGCAGGGGCTGGTCCCGCACGGCGGCGTCCAGCACATCCACGGCCGCGATGTCGGCCAGATCGGGGACGGCGACCTCGGCCAGTTCACGGGCCGTCTGCTCCAGGTCGAGCGTGGTGCCGATGCGGACCGAGGCCTCCGCCAGATGGGAGAGGCGCTCCCGGGCCTGCTCGGCGTGCTGGGCCGCCCGGTGGCGCTCGGTGATGTCGGTGACGGACACGGACAACCCCAGCGGGCGGCCGCCGGCGTCGTCCAGCCGGTAGACGGACACCGACCAGGCGTGCCCCTGCCCCTGGGGGGTCTCTCCGCCGAGGACCTCGCGGTCGATGACGGGCTCCCCGGTCTCCAGGACCCGCCGCATCACCCGTTCGGCCTCCTTGGCCTGGCCCGGCGGAAGGACTTCGTGCACCGCGCGTCCCAGGTGCTCCTCGACCTCGACACCGTCCAGCTGGGTGAGGGTGGGGTTGACCGACACGTAGCGCAGCGCGGTGTCGATGACCGCGATACCCATCGGGGACTGCTGGACCAGACGGGCGGAGAAGGCCAGGTCCCGCTCGACCTCGCGCAGGGTGGCCTGGTCGGTGATCAGGCCGAGTGCGTAGCCGGCGCCCTGGTCGTCGTGCAGTCGCATGCTGCGGAACTCCAGGGGCTTGACCTCGCCGTTCCGGCACTTGACCGGGAAGGAACCGGCCCAGCTCGTCCCCTCCCGCATGACCTCGTCGAACAGCCGCAGCACCAGGTCGACATGCTCCTCGGGCACCAGCAGCGAGGCGGCGTGGTGTCCCAGCGCCTCCTGCGCCGAGTACCCGAACAGTTCTTCGGCCTGCGGGCTCCACAGCAGGATGCGCCCCTCGGCGTCCAGCACCACGGCACCGACAGCCAGTACGTCCAGCAGTCCGCCGGACGGGGCCGGGCTCACCCCTGGCGCGCCCTCGGCGTCGCCTGCGGTGGGCTCCTCGCGGTTCCTCACGACGACGGCTACCTTCCTGGCCGGGGCGTACTCTCCCATCCTCTCTCGCGGCCCGGCGGAGTGCTCCTCCAGCACCCACGAGGAATGCGATGCGCCGGCTCAGGATATGCGGCCGCCCGCCGCGGCGGACCCGGAACTGCCGAGGGTCCCGTCCCGCGTCACCGCACCTCGGCGCTGTCGAGGACGTCGTCGACGTCCCTGGCGCCCGCCCGGGTGCCGTCGGTGGTCAGGCCGAGCAGGAGGACCGTACGGTCGCTGTCCACCGTCAGGACCGTCATCCGCAGGCGTGCGGCCCCGCCCCGCCCCTGGTCCGGTACCCGCAGCACGACCGTGTGCGCCGGGTGGCCGCTGACCGTCGTGGCGCGGGTCCGGGCGAGGTGGGCGGTGCGGTCGGGGAAGAAGAGCTCCGCGTCGGAGCGGGCGGCGGCCTCCGTGTACGTACGCAGCTCGGACCCGGGCACCACCTGCCCCGACCGGCCGCTGATAACGCTGCTGCTGCCCTTCCCGCCGCCGGTCCCGCCGGCGATGCGCGAGGAGAACGCGTCGGTCGGGTCGCTGTCCTCGCCGCGGTCGCGCTCCCAGCCCGGGGGTATCGCGTAGGAGATCCCCGCCCTGGTGTCGCTCACCCGGGGCCGGCCCGCCAGCGGCGCGGCGTCGCGACCGTACAGCAGCCACCAGGAGACGGCGCCGCCCCCGGCGAGCGCCAGGAGCAGCGCCACCGCCAGGGCGAGGTGCACCGCTCGCCGTACGCCGGGTGGTGCCGGCGGGTACGGCGCGGGCACCGGGCCGGCACCGTGCGGCTGGTGCGGCTGCCCGGACAGCGGTGGCGTCGTCATGCGTTCAGCTTGCCCACCCGCCCCCGCTCTCATTTGAGTGTGCGTACTCAGAGCGGGGCAGGCGTTCCGAACGGCCCGGTGCGGCACCGTACCGACCCGGGGCGGCACACGGCGACGGGACGGGCCGGCCTCACAGCACTCGGCGCATCCAGCCGTGGCTGTCCGCGGTGCGGCCGTACTGGATGTCCAGCACGCGGGCGCGCAACTCCGCCGTGCGCGGGCCGGGTTCACCGTCGCCGACGGTGAAGGCGTAGCCCTCTCCCTTGAACCCGGTGATCGGCGTGACGACCGCTGCCGTGCCCGCCGCGAACACCTCCGTGACGGTGCCGTCGGCGGCACCCGTGCGCAGCTCCTCCACGGTGACCGCGCGCTCCTCGCGGACGAGCCCCGCGTCGGCGGCCAGCGCCAGCACGGTGTCCCGGGTCACGCCCTCCAGGATGGTGCCCAACGGCGGAGTGACCAGGCGGCCGTCCGCGGTGACCAGGCACAGGTTCATGGTGCCCGACTCCTCCAGGTGGCCCTCGCCCGCGCTGTCCAGGTAGAGCACCTGGTCGCAGCCGTGCTCCTCGGCCTGCAGCTGCGCCGCCAGCCCGCCCGCGTAGTTGCCGCCGCACTTGGCGGCGCCGGTGCCGCCCTTGGCAGCCCGCGTGTAGGTGCTGGTCACCCACAGGGTCACCCCGGACAGACCGCCGGCGAAGTAGGGACCTGCCGGGCTGGCGATCACGCCGAAGGCGATCTCCTTGGCGGGACGCACCCCGAGGAAGGCTTCCGAGGCGAACATGAACGGCCGCAGGTACAGGCTCTCCTCGCTGCTGGGCGCCGGTACCCAGGCGGCGTCGGCGCGGACGAGTGCCTCGACCGCCGCCAGGAAGTCCTCCTCCGGCAGCGGCGGCAGCGCCAACCGGCGGGCGGAGCGGGCGAAGCGGGCGGCGTTGGCCTCGGGGCGGAAGAGCCAGACGCTGCCGTCGGCGTGCCGGTACGCCTTGAGCCCTTCGAAGATCTCCTGGGCGTAGTGCAGCACGGCCGCGCTCGGGTGGAGGGAGTACGGCTCCAGGGGGCCGACCCGGTGGCCGTGCCAGCCGCGGTCCGCGCTCCACGAGGCGGCGGCCATGTGGTCGGTGAAGTACCGGCCGAAGCCCGGTGCGGCGAGGATCCGTTCGCGCTCCGCGGGGGAGACGGGGTCCGTCGTCCGGGTCAGGGGATAGTCAGTGGCCACGGCCAGCTCCTCATGCCGATCATGCCGGCACGGCGGTCGCCGCCGCCGTGCGGTTGCGGGTGTACGGACGCCGCTCCCCGGCGCCACGCGGCGATGTTAATGACCGTTAAGCTGCGCGTCACCGCTCACCGTCGCACTGTCGCCTTGTCGATGTGTATGCCTGTCGATCCATTGTCCTGTCGACGTCGACATCGTCCAGGTGCCTCAGCAATCGGCGCAGCACGGTGACGCAGCCTCCACGTCGGCCCGCACCGGGCCGCCGCCGACCCGGGAGACAAGTGCGCGCTCGCGGGCGTGCAGCGCGGTGCCGGCCGCGGTGCCGGCCGGTGTCAACCGGGCCGGTGAGCAGCGCCTGTGGGCAGGGTCGGGCACGGTCTCGGCCAGCCCCGGAGCCGCCGCACCGTTGACCATCCGCTGGACGAAGCGCCTGCTGAGAGCCTGGACGCGGCCCATCCGGGGCACCGTCGTGGGACCGTGTTCGCGACGCTGGTCGAGGACGGCGCGGACGCCGACGGAGAGCCTTGCGGTGGGAGCGACCTCCTCCATCGCGCGCCGGGCCCGCCGATGGACAGGGCCGACGAGGGTGAAGACCTCGGTGAGCCGGGAGGCGAGGTCGTCCGGCGGAAGCGGCTCGTGCGCGCCGTCCCCGACGGTCGGAGCGCCGTCGTCGAGGGAGCGGCGCACTACCCCGGCACGGAGCGCCCCGACGCCTGCAACGCCCTTCTGATCCGGATTCTGGAGACGCACACCGGCTGACCGGACCGGTCGCCGGGCCGCGGTGGGGACCGGTGGCCGGAGCCGGTTCGGCAGGCCGACCGGTCGCGGCCGGGGCCCACCCGCCCCCACCCGCCGTGGCCGGTGATCCGCCCACGGCGTTAGCGTTCCCGGGTGAACACCGCACTGGACGCGCTCACCGACGCACTGCCGGACAGCGCACTCGTCACCGACCCCGACATCCTGGCCACGCTGGCCGCCGACGACGCCGAGTGGGCGCCCGCGGGCGAGCCCCTGGCAGCGCTGCGGGCCGCCTCCACCGCCGAGGTGCAGGCGGCCGTGCGCGTCTGTGCCCAGTGGCGGATACCCGTCGTCACCCGGGGCGCGGGCACCGGGCTGTCCGGCGGGGCCAACGCCACCGACGGCTGCCTGGTGGTCGACCTGTCCCGGATGGACCGGATCCTGGAGATCGACGCGGACAACCTGCTGGCCGTCGTGCAGCCCGGCGTCGTCAACAACGACCTCAAGGCCGCCGTCGCGGAACACGGGCTGTGGTATCCGCCGGATCCGGCCAGCGCCCCCTGGTCCACCATCGGTGGCAACGTGGCGACCAACGCCGGTGGCCTGTGCTGCCTCAAGTACGGGGTCACCCGCGACTACGTCCTGGGACTGGAGGCCGTCATGGGCGGCCCGGCAGGCGACTACGGCACCGCCGTCCGCTTCGGCCGCCGCACCTCCAAGGGCGTCAGCGGATACGACCTGACCGGTCTCTTCACCGGCTCCGAAGGCACCTTCGGGGTCATCACCGAGATCACGCTGCGGCTCCGGCGGGCGCCCACCGGCACCCCGCACACGGTCGTCGGCGCCTTCGGGGATCTGGTCTCGGCCGGGCACGCCGTCGCCCTGTGCACCCGGCGCGGACTGCAGCCCGCCGCTCTCGAACTCCTCGACCGCGCCTGCATGACGGCGGTGGAGGAGTGGAAGCACCTCGGCATCGAGGCCGACGCCGCGGCCCTGTTGCTGGCCCGGGTCGACACACCTGGGCAGGCGGGCGACGAGGAGGCTGCGGCGGTGGCCGACGCGTTCACCGAGAGCGGTGCCCTGTGGGCGGAGCGCTCGACCGATCCCGTCGAGGCGGAGGCGCTCTTCGAGGTGCGGCGTCTGGCCTACCCCGCGCTGGAGAGGCTCGGGCCCGTGCTCACCGAGGACGTCTGCGTGCCGCGGTCGGCTGTTCCCGAGATGCTGGGCCGTACCGAGGCCGTCGGCCGTCGGTACGGCGTGCGTATCGCCACCATCGCGCACGCCGGGGACGGCAACCTGCACCCGCTGCTGATCACGCCGCCGGGGGACGAGGCGGCTCGGGAAGCCGCGCAGGCGGCGTTCGAGGAACTGCTCGCCGAGGCCGTCGCGCTGGGTGGGACCGTCACCGGGGAGCACGGAGTCGGGCTGCTCAAGCGGGAGGGGATGGCTCGGGAGCTCGGGGCCGAGGTGTGTGCTGTGCAGGAGGCCGTCAAGGGGGCGTTGGATCCGTTGGGGCTGTTCAATCCCGGCAAGGTGGTTCCCGAGGTGGGGCCTTCGCCCCTGTAACCCCTCACCTCCTCTGGGGCTTCGCCCCGGGAGTCCTCTCCGAGAAAGCTGAAGCCGCCTTCCTGGTGGGCATCGCCATGGTGGTTCACCACCACGGTGCGTCCGGTGACTTTCCTGCGGGTCGGGGAGACGGAGTCGACCGGTTCGGTACGGGTACCCGGGCTCGGATCGCCAGGGGAACCGAGGAGCCGATGACTGAGACATCAAGGTCGACATCGCTGGGGAGCGGCAGCGCCGACGAGGGGCAGGTGCGGGACGGGGAGACGAAGGTGACCGTGTGGGTCGCCCTCGGGGCCAACGTGCTGATCGCTGTGGCGAAACTGGCGGGCGGGCTCCTCGCCGGGTCTCCCGCGCTGTTGTCGGAGGCCGCCCACTCCGTGGCGGACAGCCTGAACGAGGTGTTCCTCCTCGCGTCGCTCAAGCGGAGCCGCAAGCCCGCCGATGCCGCGCACCCGTTCGGCTACGGCAAGGAGCGGTTCTTCTGGTCCCTGATCGCCGCTGTGGGCATCTTCGTCACCGGTGGTTGCTTCTCCTTCTTCCAGGGCTTCGAGGCGTTCACCTCGCCCAGCGAGGAGACGACGACCGGTTATGTCGTCGGCCTGGTCGTGCTGTTCATCGCGCTGCTCGCCGAGGGCACCTCGCTGGTCAGGGCGCTGCTCCAGGTGCGGGGCCAGGCGCGGGAGGCCGGCCGGACGATGCGGGCCGAAGTGCGGCACAGCGAGGACCCGGCTCTGCGGACGGTGCTGGCGGAGGACAGCGCCGCCTGCCTGGGCGTGGTGCTGGCCATGGCCGGGATGGCCCTGCACATGGTGACCGGCCAGGGGTGGTACGAGGGCGTGGCGTCGCTGCTGATCGGTGCCCTGCTGGTCTACATCGCCTTCATCCTGGGCCGTGGCGCCAAGGACCAGCTCATCGGCGAGGCGGCCGACCCGGTGCTGCAACGGGAGATCCTCGACTTCCTGGACGCGCAGCCGGAGATCGACGCGGTCACCGAGGTGCTGACGATGCGGATGAGCCCCGACTCGGTGCTGCTCGCCGCGCGGATCGATCTGGCGCCCGGTGTGGAGAGCGAGCACGTGGAGGACGCCCTCGTCCG
This sequence comes from Streptomyces sp. CNT360, assembly GCF_000424785.1. Lineage (NCBI taxonomy): Bacteria > Bacillati > Actinomycetota > Actinomycetes > Kitasatosporales > Streptomycetaceae > Streptomyces > Streptomyces sp. CNT360. The sequence goes on from NZ_KE384248.1 coordinate 119,047, forward strand.
CGTCAAGAGGAACCTGGCGGAACACTGCACCGACGTCGACCACGTCTTCCTCGACGTGGTCGACGCCGACCGCGCCGACCGGCGCAGGGCCCGCCACGAACGCGCGGAGATCGAGCGGGCCGCCGAGGCGGAGGTCGCCGACGGCCGCACGGGGTGACGGGACACGTCTCCTCCCCGTACGCCGCCGCGCCTCATCCCCGGGGCAGCGTTCCTGAGCGGGCGCGCAGCGCGTACCGGGAGGCACCGGCCTGCTGCCGCTCCTCCTGACGCGGCGCTCGGCACGGCCGCTATTTTCGTTCGGGGACACCATGGAGCCGATCGGAGATGCGTGAACGGGACTTCCTCCGGCAAGACGGGCAAGCCGGACGACGACAGGGGGGAGGGCGGCGACGCGGACGGGGAGAGCCAGGGCCATCCGCGCCGCTGGGCGATCCTGGTGGCCATCTGTGCCGCCCTGCTGGTGATCGTCGTCGACAACACCGTGCTCAACGTGGCGCTGCCCTCCATCGCCGCGGCGTTCGACGCGTCGACTGCCTGGCAGCAGGCCGTCCTCGACGCCTACACGGTGGTCTTCTCGGGCTTGTTGATCACCGCGGGCGCGCTCTCCGACCGGTGGGGGCGACGGCGCACGATGGTGGCCGGGCTGCTCGTGCTCGGTCTCGCCTCCACGGCGGCGGCGCTGGCCTGGTCGGTGTGGTGGCTGGTGGCGATGCGGGCGCTGATGGGGGTCGGCGCCGCACTCGTCATGCCCGCCACACTGGCGCTGCTGGTGCACGTCTTCCCCGTGCACGAACGCCCGCGGGCCTTCGCCGTCTGGGGCGTCGTCGCCTCGGTGGCCATGGCGGTCGGACCCGTGCTCGGCGGGGCGCTGGTCTCGCTGTGGAACTGGACCGGGGCGTTCCTCGTCAACGCGCCGGTCGTATGCGTGGCCGTGGTGGCGATCCGGCGGTTGGTGCCAGAGTCGCGGGACAGCGGCGCCCGCCCCGTCGACGCGCGCAGCGCCCTGTGGATCACCCTCGGCATGGTCGCCCTCACCAGCGCCGTGATCCTCGCAGGCGAGGGCGACGCGTCCCGGCCCGCCATGCTGGTGGCCGTCCTCGTGACGCCGGTGGCCGGAGTGGCCTTCGTGCGACGGCAACGACGGGCGTCCGCCCCCATGGTGGATCTCGCCCTCTACCGCGACCGTCGGTTCGCCGGTGGGAGCGCAGCGGTCACGGTCATCTCGATGGGCACCGGCAGCACCCTGTTCATCCTGGCCCAGTACCTCCAACTCGTACGGGGCATGAGTCCCCTCCAGGCCGGGCTCGCCTCCGCACCGATGGCGGCGGGCATCGTGCTGGGCTCCTACGCCGGAGGCCGCGCGCCTGCCCGCATCGGCCACCGGCTCTCCATCATCGCGGGGTTCGCCTGCACGGCCGTGGGCTTCCTCTTCCTGGCGGCTCTCACCCCGCACGGCAGCTACGCGCTCGCCGCTGCCGGGCTCTTCCTGGTGGGCGGCGGCAACGGCTTCGCCGGTCCCGCCGTCACCAGCACCGTCCTGGGCGCGGTGCCCAGGGACCGGGCAGGTCTCGGCTCCGCGCTCAACGACACGCACCAGCAGTTCGGCGTGGCGCTCGGGGTCGCCCTCCTCGGCGGTCTGCTGGCCGCCGCCTACCGGTCGGGGCTGCCCGCCGCCGTGCCCGCCGACGCCCGCGGCGCGCTCGCCGCGACCCTCGACCACGCCGCTGCCCTTCCCGGCAACAGCGGCAAGGCCGTGGCCACGGCTGCCCGGGCCGCCTTCACCCGGGCCCAGACCGCGACGATGCTCGGCGCGGCGGTCTGCGTGACGGCCGGCGTCCTCGTCGCCGCCCTCGTGCTGCGGCCCGACCGGGGCGACGACGACAGCACGCGGAGGTCCGACCGGGGCGACGGCCACAGCACGCGGACCGCCCCCACGGGGGCCGGGGATCGTGTGGTGCGTGCCCGGGACCGCACGGCGGGTTCCCGGGCGCGGGGGAGCGGTGCCGGTGCGGCCGGGCGGACCTGGGCGGGCAGCCGACGACGCGGGGCGGGACGGATGAGAGGCGATCCCGGCCAGTAACCCCGCCACTCCCGCATCCGGACGCCACCCCCGTGCCCGAGTGCCCTCCGGCACGCGCCGCATCGGGCTCACCGGAACGCGATGCCCGCCCACCCCGGCGGTGCGCGCATCGTCGTCGGCATGCGTGCTCCCGGGCCGGTCGCGCGGCTGTCTTCTCGGGGCTGGTCGGCGCACGCGCCCCGGCGGGTCCGGACCGCGCCCCTGCGGGGCGCACGCCGACGTGGTCACCGGTTTTGTCGACGGTTCCGCCTTCGGGGAGCAGGTGCGCCGGCGCCCGCTCCCGCGCGCCGCCCCGGAACACCGCCTGCGAGACGGGCCGCACGGTGATCGTCCGCGGCTCCCGCGCTGCTTCGCCCACTTCCCGGCAGGCGGGGGCCCTTCAGCAGCCGCACGGCCGTGGCCCATAGTCGGACCATGAGCGTCTCATCTGATCACCCCGCCGACGGCCGCGACCGTACCGCGGCTCCCCCTGCCCGCACCCGTGGCCCCTTCGGAATCCGCGAGGCGAGCGCCGCGGTACTGACCGCCACGGTCGCCCTGTACATCGCGCTGGTCGCCTTCGGGAACATCACCGACTTCGGCACCAACAGGGAGTTCGTGCGGCACGTCCTGGCGATGGACACCACCTTTCAGGACGAGGACCTGATGTGGCGCGCCGTCACCTCCCGGGCCTGGCAGGACACCGCGTACGTCGCCATCATCGTCTGGGAGACCGCCTCGGCCCTCGTGCTGATCGCCGCCACCGGGCTGTGGCTGCGGCGGAGAGCCCTGCGACGGGCCCGCCTTCTGTCCACCGTGGGGCTGCTGATGCTGCTCGCGCTGTTCGGCGCGGGCTTCATCGCCGTCGGAGGGGAGTGGTTCGCCATGTGGCAGTCCGAGAAGTGGAACGGCCTCGAATCGGCCACCCGCATCATCCTCCTCACCTCGGTCGCCCTCCTGTCGGTGCACGCCACGGCTGACCGGGCGGAGCGCTGAGACCGGCACACCATGCCGGGACCCCGCCTGACCGCCCTCGCCGAGGGGCCGAACCGGAATGCGCGGCGGCCCCGGCTCCGGTCCCGCGTGGTTCCCCGTGCGACCTCGCACAACCAGGGTGAACGGCCCGCGAAACCACCGTGCGTTCCGGACGCGCACGAGGATGGGGGGAACACGCATGGCCGCCGTACTCGCCGCGGTCCTCGGTGCGCTTCTCGTCGGCGCGGTGCTGTTCGCCGCCCGGCGCCGCGGCGCCGGGGGCTCCGACGGCACCCTCACCCCCGAGGAGCGGCTCCGCGGCCTGGCCGCCGGACAGCAGGCCCGCGCCATCCACCACCAGACCCACAACCAGCGCCTCTGACGGGAGTCGGGGCGGTCCACCCGCGCGCGGACCGCCCCGACTCCCGGCTGGAGCAGGGGCGTCCAGTGTCGTGCCAGGCGTGCCCAGCGACTCGGTACCCACCCGTCACCGCCGGCTGTATACATCCGTCAGCTGGAGACTTCGGTCCTGCCGGCACGACGAAGACGCGACCGCGAACGGAGCCCGGTCGCTCTTCGGGATGACGTGTGACGGCACGTCATGGCGGAACTCATTCCAGGGCGGTGGCCGGGCAGCCGGGATCGGTGGGGGAGTGGGTCAGGGGCCAGAAGGTGGGGAGGGGGTGCCAGTGGTGGGGGGTCAGGCGGGTGGGGGCGCAGCCGCTGTCGAACAGGACGCGTGTCGGGTCGGTGATGCGTACGTCCGCCACGTCGGCACCGCGGCCCTCCCAGGGGCCGGCGGCGGTGAGGCGCCAGCGCAGCCGTACGCCGGAGGGGCGCGCTGCGGGTGGGAGGGAGACCCGCACGTGGTGCCAGGTGCGGTTGGTGTGGCCGCTCAGGGCCGTGTCGGGAACGGTTCGCCAGGTGTCGCCCCCGTCGGTGCTGCGTTCCAGGACGAGCGGGCCACCGGCGTCGGTGTCGACGAAGGCGCGGTAGTCGACGCTGAGGGGGCCGTGCCCCCGCACGGCCGGGGCCGTCAGGGTGGTGCCCGGCGTGGGCCGGGGTGCGGCGAACCAGGAGGGTCCGCCGTCCGGTGGGCGAACGGGGACGGCGCGGGCCAGTGCCGTGGCTGCGGCGACGCGTGCGGGGTTGGTGGACGGCGTTTGGTCGTCCGGGTGCACGCGGTTGGTCAGCAGGATCGCGAAGGACCGGGAGGCGGGGTCGATGACGAGTGAGGTGCCGGTGAACCCGGTGTGTCCGAGCGTCCGGGGCGAGGTGAGGCCGCCCATGTACCAGGCCTGGTCGAGTTCGAAGCCGAGCCCGTGGTCGTCCCCGGGGAAGTCCCGGTTGTAGTTGTGTGCGAGCAGCGCGACCGCGTGCCGGCTCAGGATCCGGTGGCCGCGGTAGGTGCCGCCGTTGAGCAGCGTCTGGGCGAGGACGGCCAGGTCGTTCACGGTGGAGAAGACGCCCGCGTGCCCGGCCACGCCGCCCATGGCCCAGGCGTTGGCGTCGTGCACCGCACCGCGCAGCGGGCCGCCGCGGTCGGGCTGGTGCTGGTTGGCGGTGGCGGCGATGCGTGGCCACCAGGAGCGGGGCGGGTCGTAGGCGGTGTGGGCCATGCCCAGCGGCGCGGTGATGCCCTCGCGTACGAGCGTGTCGAGCCGCTTGCCGGTGACCTTCTCCAGCACCAGTTGCATGCTCAGCATGTTGAGGTCGGAGTAGCGGTAGTGGGTGCCGGGCGGGTTCAGCGGCCTGGTGCGCAGGATCGCCCGGGTGCGGGCGGGCACGCCGCCGGGCACCTCCCACAGGGGCGGCCGGGGATCCGAGGGCAGGCCGGAGGTGTGGGTGAGCAGGTGCCGTACGGTGATGCCGCCCTTCCCGGCGGCGGCGAATGCCGGGAGGTAGCGGGCCACGGGTGCGTCCAGTCGCAGACGACCGGCGTCGATCTGACGGACCGCGGCCAGTGACGTGAACAGTTTGGAGAGCGACGCCAGGTCGTAGACGGTGCCGGTGCGGGCCGGTACGCGTTCCGAGGGCGGCAGTTCGCGCCCGTCGGGGCCGTACCGCAGCGCGTCACCGCGGGCGAGGCGGGTCACGACGGTGCCGTCGTGGGCCAGCAGCGCGGTGGCTCCGGGGAAGAGGTAGGAGGCGCCGCGCGCAGGATCGGTCCACTCGCCCAACTGGCGTGCGAACGCGTCGAGGGGGTCGGGGTCGAGTCCGGCCTGTGCGGGCTTCGCTCGGTGCAGCACCGTACCGGCGGGGGCGAACCCCTCGTACGGCCGGTCGAGCCCGCGGCTCACTCCGGGCAACTCGGGTTCGGACGGCTCGTGGCCGCTGTGTCCCACCGCGGGGGGCGGCAACAGCGCGAGGAGTCCGGCCAGCGTCAGGAGCACGCTCGCCGGCACGGTGACGTACGCAGAACTCCGCACGCGGACCCCATCGACCTCGTAGCTGCCAAGGACAGTGCACACCTGCCGCGGACGGCGCCGTGGCCACGGGCGACGGTGCCGTGCTCACGAACGTACGCGCGCGGCCCCGGCCGCGTCCCGCCGCGACACGTCGGATCCGTCACCGCCCGGTGCGCGCGCCGGGCGCCGGCCCCTCGGGCGGGGCCGGTGGTTCGGGCCCTGGCCGCAGTGGCGTGCCCGCCACCGGACACTCGAACGGGCACTGCTCCGCCTCGGTGACGCCGGGCTCCCGAGCGGTGGCCCGCTCGGGGGCGTGCGCGGTCTCCAGGACGTCGCTGCGGACGGTCACCAGGGCGAGCAGCCCGCCGGCCACCGCGAGGCCCGCCGTGATGAGCATCGCCCTGTGGAAGCCCTCGGTGAGGGCGCGGGGGTCCTGGAAGTCCCGGCCGCCGATGCCGGCGGCGACGGGGAGGGCGGCGACCGCCGCCAACTGGGCGAGGCGGGAGACGGCGTTGTTGACACCGGAGGCGATCCCGGAGTGCTCCGCGGGGGCGGCCGCCAGCGCCGTGGCGGTCACCGGTGCCACCGTGGTGGCCAGCCCGAGGCCGAAGACGAGGACTGCGGGCAGTACGGAACCGGCGTAACCGGCGGGGCCGTCGCCGTCGTCCACGCCGATCCGGAGCATCAGCAGCATGCCGGCCGCCAGCAGCATCGGGCCCGCGGTCAGCGGGATCCGCGGCCCCACCCGCTGGGCGAGCGCGCCGGCCCGCGAGGAGAGCGCCAGCATCAGCAGCGTCACCGGGAGCGAGGCGGCTCCGGCGTACAGCGGGCTGTAGCCCAGGGAGGTCTGGAGGAAGACGACGAGCAGGAAGAAGACTCCGCCCAGCGCCGCGTACACCACGAAGGTGACCGCGTTGGCGCTGAGGAACTGCCCCGCACCGAAGACGCCGGGCGGCAGCATCGGACTGTCCGCACGCCGCTCCGTGCGGACGAAACCGGCGAGTGCGGCGAGGCCGGCGAACAGCGCGGTGGCCGTCACCCAACCGGGTGACTGGCCGCGGGGGCCCTCGATCAGGGCGTAGGTCACCCCGGCCAGCCCGGCGGTCACCAGGGCGGCGCCCGTCACGTCCAGGCGTCCCCCGGTGACGGGGGCGCGGCTCTCGGGCACGTGCCGGGCCGTGACGGCGAGGACGAGCAGCCCGATGGGCACGTTGATGAGGAAGATCCACCGCCAGGAGAAGGCGTCGATGAGCCAGCCGCCGACGATCGGGCCGAGCGCGGAGGCCACCCCGGTCAGCGCGGACCAGGTGCCGATGGCCCGGGCACGGTCAGCCGGGCGGTAACTCGCCTGGATGAGGGCCAGGCTTCCCGGGGTGAGCAGTGCGGCGCCGACGCCCTGCAACGCCCGGGCGAGGACGAGGATCGCGGCGCCGGGGGCCACGGCGCACAGCACGGAGGGCACCACGAAGCACACGACGCCCAGCAGGAAGATCCGTCTGCGCCCGTAGCGGTCGGCGAGGGAGCCGCCGAGCAGGATCAGCGCGGCCAGGGTGAGCAGGTAGCTGTCCAGCACCCACTGGAGTGTCGGGACGTCGGCGTGTACGTCCCGGCCGATGGCCGGGAGCGCGACGTTGACGACGGTCGCGTCCAGGAAGCCCATGGCAGAGCCGAGCACGGTGGCGGTCAGCAGCCGCCGTCCGGCGGGGGAGCGGTAGGCGAGGGTTCCGGCGCTCGGTGTGCTGTGCTCGCGCGCGCTCATGGTCGCCCTCCGCCTTCCGCACCCCCGCCGCCGTCGGTCCCGACGATCGTACGGCGCGGGACCGGCCCCAGCTTGTCGGCGACGGTTCGACCGGCCGCCGGGGCCCTCGGCCGAGGGCCCCGGCGGCGTGGCCCCGTCAGCCGCAGCCGTCAGCCGAAGCTGCCCGCGGGGCCGTCAGCCGCAGTGCTGGGACTTCTCCTCCTCCGTCATGGGGCGGGTGTGCTGGGTCTTGGTGCTGGGGGCGTCCGGCTTGGGGCCGGTGGCCTCGAACGGCACGTACCAGATGTAGTGGCCGTGGAACTTGTCGGGGAAGTGCAGCTCGTACTGGCCCTTGACGGTCTGCATCTGGGCCTCACGCGTCACCCAGCCGACCTCGCCGGGCTTGACGTCGATGTTGGTCTGGGCCGACTCGGTGTGCGAGCTCTCCCAGGTGTGCTGGTAGTTGGTCTCGATGGTGACCTTGAACACCTCGGAGAAGCCGTACTCGGCGCTCAGCGACACCCCCAGGCTGTTGGACTCGCCGGTGGTGTCGGACCAGCCGACGGTGGAGCGCTGCAGGTCCTCGGTACAGTTGAAGGCGCTGTCACCGACCTGGTGCGCCTCGCCCATCGAGTCGCTGGGCGGGCCGTCCGGGTGGAACTCGCAGACGTCGGTGCCGTCGTCGCACTTGTCGAGCAGTTCCCGTGAGGTGGGCGGGTCGTCATCGGCCTGGGCCATGGTGGGGGCGAGCGCGGCGCTGCCCGCGGTCATGAGGGCGGCGAACAGGACGGCGAGCCTGAGGCGTTGCTTCATGGGGGGTCTCCTCGCAGCGTGTGGAGGGTGGGGGGAAGGGAGGGGTCGGTCGGCGGCGCCGGTCCGCGCCGGCCGTCAGGGGGAGGGGTCAGCTGAAGCCGATGGACTGGGTGCGGTCGTTCATGAGACCGCCGATGTCGCTGGTGTTCTCCTTGAACGGGCCGTCGCGGTCGCCGCCCAGGCCGGGCTCGGGGTAGAGCCAGATCCAGCAGTCACCCCAGGGCTGCACGGAGGAGATCCGGTTCTTCCAGCCCTCCTCGACGTCGTACTGGTAGTCGACCCAGCCGTCCTTCTCGCACAGGCCCTCGCCCGAGACGGTCAGGGAATCGCCCCCGAAGTTCGGATCGTCGAAGAAGGTTCCCTGGATGACGCCGTCGGCCCGTGCGCCGTTCTCCGTGGCGAGCTGCTTCGTCTCCGCCCGGAACCCGCTGTCGCGGACAGCCGTGCGGGCCGAGGCAGGTGCGTCGTCGATGCGTCCGCTGCTGGCGTGGTCGATCGCCTCGGTGAAGGTGGCGTAGCAGTGTTCGGCGCCGGTACCCATGTCGAGGGTGCAGTGTCGCGCCTGTCCGCCGTCGCCGGACGCCGCGGATCCGCCCGGCGCCGCCTGCGCGGTGGGGGCGGTGACCGCACCCGCCAGCAGGACGGAGGCCGCCAGAGCGAGCGCGTGGTGCGTGCCGAGTCTGGGCACGGAGATCATGAAATCCTCCAAATGGTCGCGTGGTACGCCCAGTTGGCGTGGAACAGCAGTACGCGTGCTCGATCGGTACCGGCCGAAACGGCAAGCCCGCTATTGCCCGGAAGTTACCGGTGGTAGCAGGGGCAACGGCTGGGGCGTGCCCGGGAATGTGGGCTGCCGCGAACGCGGTGCCCGTAACAGTCCCGCCACACTCAACTCGCCCGCCACGACGCTCTTTCAAGAGCGCATATCGTCACGTGCGGACGGCCCCGGGTGTGCGGGCCGCGATCGGGAGGGGAGTCGGCCGATGGACCGGCGCGGGTTTCTGAGGAGCGCGGCGGTGCTGTCCGCCGCCGGACTGTCGGCCTACGGGGCCGGCACCGGGACGGCCGTGAGCGCCCCGCGCGGAGGCGCCGGGACGCGTGTGGCGCCACAGGAGTGGATGAGCCCGCTCCCGCCGACGACCCCGCTGCGCACCCTCACCGTTCCCGGCACCCACGACTCCGGTGCCCGCCACGGCGGCCCCTGGGTGGAGTGCCAGGACACGGCAGTCGCCGACCAGCTCGCAGCGGGGATCCGTTTCCTGGACGTGCGCTGCCGTGCCGTCGACGGCGTGTTCGCCATCCACCACGGCGCCTTCTACCAGGAGCTGATGTTCGGCGACGTCCTCATCGCCTGCCGCGACTTCCTCGCCGCGCACCCGGGCGAGACCGTCCTGATGCGGGTGAAGCAGGAGTACTCGACCGTCGACGACGAGGAGTTCCGCGGCATCTTCGACGTCTACCTGGACGAGAAGGGGTGGCGCTCCCTCTTCCGGATCGCGGACACCCTGCCCACCCTGGGCGAGGCCCGCGGCAGGGTCGTGCTCCTCGCCGACAACGGAGGTCTGCCGGGCGTGCGGTGGGCCGACCCCGCCCTCTTCGACGTCCAGGACGCCTACCAGTCGGAGCCGTTCGCGAAGTACCCCGAGATCGCCGATCAGTTCCACCGGGCCGCCACCCTGCCGGGGCCGTTCTACGTCAACTTCGTCAGCACGGCGGCCGGTCTGCCGCCCGCCTCCAACGCCGACCGCCTCAACCCCCAGGTCCGCGAGCTGCTGGGCAGCGCCGAGCTGGCGGGGAAGACGGGCCTGGGCATCGTGCCGATGGATTTCCCCGAGGCGGAGCCGGGCCTGGTGGAAGCGGTCCTTGCCCACAACCCGACGAGCTGAGCGCCGGGATGCTGCCGACCCGGCGAGCTGAGTGCGGCGTGCTGCCGCGCAGTCCGGGGAACGCCGACGGACGTGGCGCCCCCGGGTGTGGCGGTCGCGTGGCCGATACCGGGGTGCTCCGAGACGGGTGGGCTTTCGTGGGAGGTGCTGGCGGACGAGGCCGGGGAAGCGCGCCGGTGACAAGGTGATGCGGCGCCCTGGACGACCGCGGAGCCGGCACGTGCCGGGGCGGGCCCGGCGGCGGTGGGGAGCGAGGGGACCAGACGGCGAACCGGAGGAGCGGCCTCCTATCCTCACCGGGTGAGTACCACCAGCCGCATTCGTCCCCTCCGTCACTCCGTCCTCCGCTGCGCGGTCCTGCCCGAGACCGATCCGCGCAGGGCGCACAGCGTCCCCGTACGGCCCGCGCCGCGCTCCCCCCGCATCGCACCGCGCACCGCCGACGTGGCGCTCACGGCGATCGCCGTGCTGTTCTCCGTCTGGAACACCTACAACAACCCCTACCTCGGGCCGGGCGCTCCCTGGGCGAACGCGCTGCTCGGCGTCGTCAGCACCCTGCCCCTGCTGGTGCGGCGCCGGGCACCCGAGCTGGTGCTCGCGGCAGGAGTGCTGGCCAAGGTCTGCCAGGTGTCGTTCCTGACGCTGCCGTTCGCCTACTACGCCGAGGGCGCCTACCGCGGCCCGCACAGCCGGCGGACGGCCTGGGCAGCGGCCGGCCTCGGGCTGGTGGCCACCGCGCCCTGGGGCACCCATGTGTGGACGCACCCGTACCTGCTCGTGAACTGGGTCACGGTCAACTACGTCCTCCTCGGGCTGCTCCCCCTGCTGCTCGGCCTCTACATGGGCGAGCGGCGGGCCGTGCTCGCCGGGCTCGTCGAGCGGGCCGAGCGCGCCGAGCGGGAGCAGCGGCTCGTCGCCGAGGCCGCGCGGGCCCAGGAGCGACAGCGCATCGCCGGAGAGATGCACGACGTCGTCTCCCACCAGGTGAGCCTCATCGTCGTGCACGCCAACGCGCTCAGTGCCGTCACCCACGACCCCGCGGTGACGGCCGAGACCGCCCACATCATCCAGACGGCCGGTCGCCGTGCGCTCACCGAGCTGCGCGAAATGCTGGGCCTGCTGCGCAACGGCCCGGCCGACCGGGCCGACGAGGCACCCGAACCGGAGCCCATGGAAGCCGTCGGGGATGCGGCCGGAGCCGCGGCGGACGACCGGGCCCCGGCGGTCGGCAGGCGGCGCGCCCCGGACGCCGCAGTCGACCGGATCACCGAGCTGGCCGACGGCTCCCGGACCGCGGGGCTCCCTGTCGCCCTGCACGTCGAGGGGGCGCCGCAGCCCTTGCCCGAGCCGGTCGAGCGTGCCGCGCACCGGGTCGTGCAGGAGGCGCTGACCAACGTGCACAAGCACGCTCCGGGCGCCGCCACCGACATCCGCCTGGCCTTCACCCGGGACACGGTGCGGGTACGGATCGTCAACGGCCCGCCCGCCCGGCCCGCGGACGGTGCCCCCGGCGGCGGCGAGCCCCTCCTGCCCAGCGGGGGACACGGCCTCATCGGCCTGGCGGAGCGGGTGCGGCTGGCCGGCGGCACCATCGCCTCCGGCCCCACAGGCGACGGCGGCTTCCGCATCGAGGCCACGCTCCCGGCCGCCGAGGAGGCGGCCGGCCGGTGAGGGGGCCTCCGGGCCGCGGAGGCGGGAGGCGGCCGGGACCGCCTCCATCTGCCTGCCCCGAAAGGGGGATCCGCGGTCCCTGGACAACCGCTGCCTTCCACCCGGCCGTCGGCCGCGACACCGTTGACAAGGAGGAACCACCACCACAGGAGCATCACCATGACGCGCATCGCACTGATCACCGGCGCCAACCGCGGGCTGGGCCGCAGCACGGCCCTGCACCTCGCCGAGGCGGGCACCGACATCCTGCTCACCTACCGCTCACATCGCGACGAGGCGGAAGCCGTCGCCGAGGAGGCGCGCGCACACGGCCGGACGGCGGTCGCCCTGCGGCTGGACACGGCCGACCCGTCCACGTTCCCCGGCTTCGCCGCCACCTTGCGCGACACGCTGCGGCGGCACTGGGACCGTGAGGACTTCGACATCCTGGTCAACAACGCCGGGCACGGTGTGCACAAGGCGTTCGCCGACACCACCGAGGAGGAGTTCGACGGGCTGATGAACGTCCACCTCAAGGGCGTCTTCTTCCTCACCCAGACCCTGCTGCCGCTGCTCGTCGACGGGGGCCGCATCCTGAACGTCTCCACCGGACTGACCCGCTTCGTCGCCGCCGAGACGTCCGCGTACGCTGCCGCCAAGGGCGCCGTGGAGGTGCTCACCCGCTATCTCGCCAAGGAGCTGGGGCCGCGCGGTATCGCTGTCAACGCCCTCGCGCCGGGCGCGACCGCCACCGACTTCGGCGGCGGGGGCGTGCGCGACAGCGCGGAGACCCGGGCCGGGCTCGGCTCGGTCACGGCGATGGGACGGGTCGGGGAACCGGAGGACATCGGCGCGGCCGCCGCGGCCCTGCTCGCCGAGGGCACCGCCTGGATGACCGGGCAGCGCGTCGAGGCGTCGGGCGGAATGCTGCTGTGAGGGAGGACGAACCGTGGACCGAGCACAGCTCGCCGACTTCCTGCGGGTGAGGCGGGAGGCCCTCCAGCCCGAGGACGTGGGACTGCCCCGTGGGCCGCGGCGCCGCACCCGGGGGCTGCGCAGGGAGGAGGCCGCGGCCCTGAGCGGGATGTCGACCGACTACTACAGCCGGCTCGAACAGCGGCGCGGACCGCAGCCGTCTCCCTCGATGCTCACCGCGATGGCCCGCGGCCTCCGCCTGACCCTGCCCGAACGCGACCACCTCTTCCGCATCGCGGGGCACAACGCACCGCCCCGGGCCGGGTCCGAGCACATCACCCCCGGTCTGATGCGGATCCTCGACCGGCTCGGCGACACCCCCGCGCAGGTGCTGACCGAGCTGGCCGAGACGCTGTGGCAGACGCCGATGGCAGCGGCCCTGATCGGGGACGAGATGCGCTTCACCGGGGCCGACCGCAGCCTGCTGTACCGCTGGTTCACGGATCCGGCCGCCCGCCTGCGCTACCCGGAGGAGGACCACCCCGCGCACAGCAGGTTCTTCGCCGCCGAGCTGCGCGCGGCCTTCTCCCGGCAGGGCAGGGGCGGCGCCGCGGAGGTCCTCGTCGAGCGGCTGCTGGCCGTCAGCGACGACTTCGCCCACTGGTGGAGCGCCCACGAGGTCAGTGTGCCGCGCCTGGAGCCGAAGCGGTTCCGCCATCCCGAATTCGGGACGCTGGAGCTGCAGTGTCAGGTACTCCACGACCTCGACCAGACCCAGGCCCTGCTCGTGTACACGGCCACGCCGGGCAGCGAGAGCGACGAGAAACTCCGCCTGCTTCCCGCGACCGGAACCCGTCCCGCGGGCGTCTGAGCACCCACGGCCGTCGTCAGGGGGGTGCGCCGTGGTGGGAGGGGGGAGCGCGTCCAGCCGCTGGTGGAGGCACGCCTGGTGCGGTGCGGGGTGCCGGTCACGGTCTACGAGGCCGGTGACCGACGCGGACGGTGCTCGGTGTCCGTGCCGGTGAAGCCCGCCGCTGCCTCCTGCAGGATCCCGGTCATCACGCGGGCCGCGGGCGTGGTGGCCCGGGTGCGGGAGCGCCCCAGCAGGATGCGGCGCACCGGGGCCGGGGTGTCGGTACCGAAGCGGACCAGCCGCACGTCGCTGCGGTGGTTGGTCAGGGCGAGGCGGGGCGCGATGGCGATGCCCAGCCCGGCGGCGACCATGGCCTGCGCCTCCTGGTAGTCGTGCGACTCGTAGGCGATGCGCGGCTCGAAGCCGGCCCGGCGGCAGCTCCGCCGCAGCACGTCGGCGACGGGGTGGTTGTCGGCGCGGATGATCCATTCCTGCTCGGTCAGCGCGGAGAGCCGCACCTGTGTGTCGTCGGGCAGCGCGGAGTCGGCGGGGACGACCAGGACGGTCGGGTCGTCCAGCAGGTGGGTGAGCTCGAAGGCGCTCTGCTCGATCTGCTTCCACTGGTACTCCCACAGCAGGGCCAGCTCGACCTCCCCGGTGTGCAGCATCTCGCACAACTGGTCCAGCACGCCTGCCCGTACGACCGTGTGGACGTCCGGGTGGCGGCGCCGGAAGCGGGTGAGGGCCAGCGGCAGCAGCGAGGCGCTGACGGTGGGGAAGGAGCCCAGCCGCAGGGTGCCGCGGTCCAGGTGGGCGAAGGCGTCCAGGTCGCCCTGTGCCGCGCGCAGTTCGCGGCGTACGGCCTGTCCGCGGGCGGCCAGTGCCGCGCCGGCCGGGGTGGGCCGTACGCCGCGGGGCAGCCGCTCCAGCAGGGGCTGGCCCGCCTCCCGTTCGAGTTGGGAGAGGTGTTGGGAGGCGGCGGAGGTGGTCATCTCCAGGGCCTGGGCGGCGGCGGTCAGCGAGCCGCGTTCGGCCGCCTCGGTCAGCAGGAGCAGGCGACGCACGTTCATCATGCCGCGAGAGTTTAGCTGTACTGAAGTTGCCTGAAGAAGACAGTCATTGTGCTCAAGTCTCGTCGGTGTCAGAGTCGTCCGCGTCACCCCTCAGCACCCTCTGCGAGACCGGGGAGAACTCTGCCGACATGCACGTCCCTGCCACCCTCCTGCGCGGCGGCACCAGCAAATGCTGGCTGTTCAGCCAGGTGCACGTACCCTCCGATCCGGACGCCCTGGAGCGGCTCCTGGTCGATGCGTACGGCGCGACCGATCCCGTTCAGCTCGACGGTGTCGGCGGTGCCACCCCGACCACGTCCAAGGCCGCGGTGGTCGGCGTGTCCGCGCGGCCCGGCGTCGATGTCGACTACCTCTTCGCGCAGGTGGGAATCGGCACCGGCACCGTCGAGTGGGGCAGCAACTGCGGCAACTGCGCGACCGCCGTCGCCCTGTACGCCGTGGCCAAGGGGCTCGTCCCCCTCACCGGCGACCGCACCCGCGTGGTGCTGCGCAACACCAACACCGGTGCCGTCCTGGAGGCCGACGTCGACACCCGGGGCGGCCGTGTGCAGGAGTTCGGTGTCCAGACCGTGCCCGGCACCCGGTCCGGGGGCGTGGCCGTGGGGCTGACGTTCCTCGACCCCGCGGGCCGCACCACCGGAAAGCTGCTGCCCACCGGCGCCGCCGCCGAGGACCTGCACACGGCTGCGGCGGCCTCGCCGCAGCCGCGCGTCAGCATGGTCGACGCGGGGGCGCCCGTGGTCCTCGTCGACGCGGCGAGCGCGGACCGCCCGCCGGCCGCCACGCTGGACCGGGTGCGGGCCGACGTGCCGTGGCTGCGGTCGGTACGCCACGCCGCGGCCCGCCGGATGGGACTGCTGGAGCCCGGGCAGCAGCCCGGCGACGCGGTGCCCAAGGTCGGCCTGGTCGCCCGGCCCGTGCCGTACACCAGCACGCTCGGCGAGCACATCGCGGCCGAGGACTACGACGTCAGCGTGCGCATGCTCTCCATGAACGCCCCCCACCCGGCGATCGGCCTCACCTCCGCCGTCGCCGTCGCCACCGCCGCCCTCCTCGACGGTTCGGTCGTCGCCGAGGCTGCGGCCCCGCCCGGCGCGCGCCACGACGGCACGCACGGCGACGGCAGCCGCGGTGGTCTCCTGCGCATCGGTACCCCGGCCGGTGTCGTGCCCGTCCAGTGCGCCGGCCTCGACGCCGACGGGCCCGGCCGCGTCACCGTGCAGCGGGCCGCCCGCATCCTGTGCGACGCCTCCCTCGTCGTCCGCGATCCCCACCAGGCCGTGGCCTGAGCGCCCAAGCCTCCCTCCCCGCCCCCTCGCCCCGCCCCCAGCCTCCCGAGGACAAAGATGTCTGCTGAAGCGGTTTCCATAGGCGCCCTGCTCGCCATGTTCCTCATCGGCACCGTCCTGCCGATCAACCTGGGCATCCTCGCCTTCGTCGGCACCTTCGTCGTCGGCACCGCCTCCCTCGGCCTCTCCCAGGAGGAGATCTTCGAGGGCTTCCCCGTCGACCTGTTCGTGACGATCGTCGGCGTCACCTACCTGTTCGCCATCGCCCGCCGGAACGGCACCGTCGATCTGATGGTCGCCGCCGGCGTCCGGCTGGTCCGCGGCAAGGTGGCCCTCATCCCCTGGGTGCTCTTCCTGGTGGCCGCGGTCCTGACGGCGTTCGGCACCTTCACTCCTGCCGCGGTCGCCATCCTCGCGCCGATCGCCATGAACTTCGCCTTCCGGTACGGACTCAACCCGCTGATGTGCGGCATGCTCGTCATCAGCGGTGCCCACGCGGGGGCGTTCTCCCCGATCGCGGTGTCCGGGGCCCTCGTGCTGGGACTCACCGACGGCACCGACGTCTCGGTCGCACCGATGACGCTGTTCGCCGCCAGCTTCGCCATCAACCTCGCCCTCTCCGCCCTCACCTACGCACTGCTGCGCCGGCGCGGCAGCCACGACACCGCCGAGGCGCCGGAGGAGCAGTCGGCGGAGGAACCGGCGGGCCGGATCACCTGGCGCCAGGGCCTGACCCTCCTGGCTCTGGTCGCCCTGGTGGTCGGCGCCCTCGGCTTCCAGTGGGAGATCGGCGTCATCGCGCTGGGGGCCGGGGCCGTGCTGGCACTGCTGGACATGAAGCAGCAGGAGAAGGCCGTCGACGGCATCAGCTGGCACACTCTGCTGCTGGTGTCGGGGATGATGACCTACGTCGCCATGCTGGAGAAGGCCGGCATCATCGAGACCGTCTCGAAGCACGCGGCCACCATCGGGGCGCCCGTCCTCGTCGCCCTCCTGCTGTGCTTCACGGTCGCCGTCACCTCCGCCTTCGCCTCCTCGACGGCCATCCTGACCGCGATCATCCCCATCGCCCTCCCGCTGCTGCTCTCCAGCCATCTGAGCGCCGCCGGGCTGATCGCCGCACTCGCGGTCTCCACCACCATCGTGGACGTCTCGCCGTTCTCCACCAACGGTGCGCTCGTGCTGAGCAACGCCCGCGGTGTCGACCGGCAGCGCTTCTACCGCCAGGTCATCGGCTACACCTGCGCCATCGTCGGCGTCGGTCCGGTGGTGGCCTGGGGCGCCCTCGTGCTGCCCTGGTCGTGAGGGCAGGCGCGCCGCGGCCCGGGTGCATGGCCGGGTGGTACGGCTCCGGTGCGTACGTGGGGACGGATCATGTCTGCGGTGTGTAGCGCCAGAAGGCGGGGACCGCGAAGGCGAGCGCCAGCATCGCGACCACCACCAGCAGGCCGCCGCCGGCAACCGTGTGCCGGGTCCCGGCAGCCGCGCCGACCGTACCGTGCAGCAGGTCGGCGAGGCGCGGGCCGCCCGCCACCACCACGGTGAAGACCCCCTGCATCCGGCCCCGCATCTCGTCGGTGGCCGCCGACTGCAGGATGGCGCCGCGGAAGACCATGGACACCATGTCGGCCGCGCCCGCCACCCCCAGCAGCACCGCAGCCAGCCACAGCGGCCCGGACATCCCGAAACCGGCGATCGAGAGCCCCCACACGGCGACCGCGAGCACCACCATCACCCCGTGCCGGTGCACCCGTGAGTAGAGCCCCGAGAGCAGTCCGCACAGCAGGGCGCCCACCGGGAGAGCCGCGTACAGCACTCCCAGCGCGGTACCCCCGCCCGCCGGGCCACCGAAGTCGAGCTGTGCCATCTGCGGGAACAGCGCGCGGGGCATGCCCAGCACCATGGCGATGACGTCCGCGAGGAACGAGACCAGCAGCAGGCGCCTGCGCACCATGTAGCGGAAGCCCTCCATGATGTCGGCCAGTCCGGCGCGCCGGGCGGTGCCCTTCAGCGGAGGCAACGACGGCAGCCGCCACACGGCCCACAGCGCCACCGTGAGTGCCACCGCGTCGGCCAGGTACAGCACCGGGAGCCCGAGTACCGGCACCAGCGCACCGGCCAGCAGTGGACCGGCGATCTGCCCGAACTGCGCCACGGTCGAGGTGAGCGCGGTGGCGGAGGGAAGCTGTGCGGCCGGCACCAGACGGGCCACCGAAGCGGTGCGCGTCGGCTGGTTGACGCCGAACAGTGCCTGCTGGAGGGCGAGCAGCACCAGCAGTACGGCGACCGACCGCATCCCGGTGGCCGCCTGGAGCCAGAACAGCAGGGAGGTGACCGCGATGCCGGCGTTGCTGAACAGCAGGAGCTTGCGCCGGTCCATCAGGTCGGCGACCGCTCCGCCCCACAGCGCGAAGACGACCAGCGGTACCAACGCGGCGGCGCCCGCGAGGCCGACCAGCGCCGAGGAACCGGTGTCGTCGTAGATCTGGAGCGGCACGGCGACGGCCGTCAGTTGACTGCCGACCGCGGTGACCACGGTCGAGGACCACAGCCGCCGGAAGGGGGCGATGCGCAGCGGTGCCGTGTCCATCGCGAAGCGCCGCAGCCGCCGCAGACCCGTTCTGCCGTCCGGTTCCGCGCGGGGCGGGGGAGGATCGGGCTGGTCGGACCGGTCGCGAGGGGACCCGGACCGGTCCTCGTGGGGCGGTGTGTCGGTGGTCACCGGCCGATCTCCGTTCTCGGCCGGGACATCCCGTGTCGGCGCCGCGCTCGGTCGCGCCACCCCGGCCGTTCGAGCAGGCTGAAGGGACGCGTTGGATGACGTTAACGCCTACGGTCACGGCTCGGGCGACCGCATCTGCGCGCGTCTGTTCCGGGCCGGGAGCGCTCAGCACGCTAACCGGCGGGTAGGAGACAGGTCAACCGGCGCCCGAGGCGTGGACACCCGGACCGGCCCGTGCGCCTGGCGTCCCGCGCGGCCCACCTCACCTGCTGCTCCGTGCCCCGGCAGCGGCACCGTTCCCGGCGCCGTCCCCCGCCCGCTCCTCGGCACCGCTCGCCGTGCGGCCCCGGCACGGCCCGCCGTGCGGTTCCGGGCCCGTCTGCTGCCCCGTCCCGGGATTCAGCCGTGGAGGCGGCGGGCCCGTCCGCTGTCCTGCCCCAGGGCTCCGCCGCGCGGGCGGCCGGACCGTCAGCCGTGGCGGCGGCCGCCTCCAGCACGGGGACGGGCGCCTGCTCCAGCATGCCGACCCCCTCGAAGGCGCATCCGGCGCCCCACACGGCGAGGCCGAGGGCGGTCACCACGCCGGGCGGTGCCGTGACGTACTGGCCGGTCTGTACGGGGAGCGAAATGAGCCACACCGCAACCGCCTGGAGCAGGTACACCGTGCGCAGCGCGTACAGGCCGGGATGGCCAGCAGCTTCTCGTAGCGCGGGTCCTCGCCACGGCCGCGACGGGCGAGGTGCGCGGCGAGCCGGAGCCCCCACACGACGGTTGCCGTACTGAGCAGCAGGCGGCGGGCGCCGTTGCCCGCCCCCGCGGACAGCACGGTGGCGACGACGGCGACGACGGCGAAGGCGAGCCCCCACACGACGTCCACCACGCGGTGCCGCCCGCCGGTGACGGCCACCGCGAAGGCGGCCAGCAGTACGGCGAGGGCGGCGGCCGCCGTGGCCGCGAGATCGGCGCCCAGCCCCGTCCGGTCGAGCCCGCTCATCGTCCCTGGCCCGTCCCTCGCTCGTCGTTCTTCGTCCGCCGTGACGGGGTGGTGCTTCGCCCTCGTCCTCCGGGGTGTTCGGCGCCGGTGGGTGCTGCGGATCGGTGCGAGGGCGCACCGTGTGCCGGCTCCGGAAGGTGTTGGCCGGGAAGGATCTTGACCGGCTGTCACGCCCTGGTTGCCTGTAGCGACCATCTTGTAGCGTCCGGGCCACGGCGCGCCGCGCACCCTGCGCAGGCGGCCGATCCGCCTGGTTGTCCGATGGAGGGAACCTTCGTGAGCACGGATCAGCAGTGGGACATCGTCTCCGGAGTCGGCGTGACGGCCCTGGCGGTCGCGGTCGGCAGAGCGATCGAGTCGAACCGCTCCGACGCGCTGATCACCGATCCGTACGCGTCCGCGTTCCTCGCGGCGGCCCCCTCCCCCCTTCCCTTGCCCAGCACCCCCGCGGAGCTGGCCGACCAGCCGGGCCCGGCCGCACTGTGGACGCTGATGGCCGAGTACCTGGGCGTCCGGTCCCGGGTGTTCGACGAGTACCTGACCTCCGCCGCACGCGAGGGCATACGTCAGGTCGTCATCCTCGCCTCCGGTCTCGACACCCGCGCGTTCCGGCTGGAGTGGCCCGCGGGTACCCGCTGTTTCGAACTGGACCAGCCGTTGGTGCTCGACTTCAAGCTGGGCGTCCTGGCCGAGCGGGGGGCGACCGCGGGCTGTGACCACACCCCCGTGCCGGTGGACCTGCGCGACGACTGGCCCGCCGCGCTGGACGGTGCCGGCTTCGACCCGTCCCGGCCCACCGCCTGGCTGGCCGAGGGCCTGCTGCCGTACCTGCCGCCGGAGGCGGAGGAGCGGCTGTTCAAGGAGATCGACCGGCTCTCGGCCGCCGGGAGCCGACTCGCGGTCGAACACGTCTCCGAGGTCGCGGAACTCGCCGAGGACGCCCTGCTGCAGGACAGCAGCGCGGCCCTGGGCATCGACCTGCCGGCCCTGCTGCCCGACGGCACCCGGCGCGGGGTACGCGACCAACTGGTCTCCCTCGGCTGGACCTACGAGGAGCGGCCCGTCGGGGAGTCCGCACACCGCGTGGGCCGCACACTGACGTCCGCGCCGCGGATGCTGGAGCACATGTTCCACGCGTTCGCGCATCGGCGGTGAACCGGCACCCGGTCATGTGATCGACTGCCTCCGTGGAAGCTCTGTGGGCGAGTGTGATCGCCGTGGTGGGGACACTGCTGGGCTCCGTCGTCACCCATACGTTCCAGCGGCTGGCGTCCCGGCGCGCCGAGGAGTTCAGCCGCGCCGAGACGCTGCGCCGGCAGCGCGTCGACGTCTACAGCGGGTTCGCCTCGGCGGTCGAGGACTACCGACGGGGCCAGTCGGACCGCTGGTACCGCATGGCCCAGGACCCGCACGGCGACGCGTTTTGGACGGCACGCGGTCAGGCCCACGTGTTGCGGACGGCCGCGCGGCAGGCGCTCTACCAGGTCAGGCTCGTCACCGCGCAGAGCCACGTCACCGACGCGGCCGAGCGGGCCTATCGGCGGACCCAGGCCGTCTCGGAGGCCCGGACCCAGGAACAGCACGACGCCGCCGACCTGGAGGCCAGGCGCAGCATCGAGGCGTTCGTCACCTGTGCCGCGCCGCTGGTGCGCTGAGTCGCCGTCACAACCCCTTGCCCTGCCCGGTCTTCCGCTGGGTGAGCGGCGCGGCGATGTCCTCCAGCCCGCGCCGCTCGGCCGGTACCGCGAGGGCCACGGCGATCAGACCGGACAGCGTCATGAGGCCCGCGCCGAGCTGGAAGGCGACCACCGTGTCGCCCACCACGCCGCTCTCGGTGAGCTTGGCGAAGATGAGCGGGCCGCTGATGCCTCCCGCCGCGGTGCCCACCGCGTAGAAGAACGCGATGGCCAGAGCGCGGGTCTCCATCGGGAAGACCTCACTGACAGTCAGGTACGCGGAGCTCGCACCGGCCGAGGCGAAGAAGAGCACCGCGCACCAGCAGGCGGTGAGAGTGGCCGCGCTCAGGTGGCCGCCGCCGAAGAGCGCGGCGGTGCCGAACAGCAGGACGCCCGAGAGGATGTACGTGCCCGAGATCATCACCCGCCGTCCCAGGGTGTCGAACAGCCGGCCCAGCAGCAGCGGGCCGCAGAAGTTGCCGGCGGCGATGACGGCGTAGTAGTACCCGGTCGTGCCGGAGGAGACGTCGAAGAAGGTGATGAGGATGGCGCCGAATCCGAAGGTGATGGCGTTGTAGAGGAAGGCCTGCCCGAGGAAGAGGGCCAGGCCCAGTACGGCTCGTTTGGGGTAGCGGGTGAAGATGCTGTGGGCGATCAGGCCGAAGCCCACCGCCTTGCGCTGATGGATCGTGATCTGCCCGGCGGGCGGCGGGAGTTCCTTGCCCCGGTGGGCGATCGTCCGCTCCTCCGCGTCGCGTACCAGTTCCTCCGCGGCCTTTCCGTGGCCGTGGATGAACAGCCATCGAGGGCTCTCGGGGACGTGTCGCCGCACCAGCAGGATGACCAGCCCGAGGGCGACGCCCAGTGCGAAGGTGAGCCGCCAGCCGATGTCGGCGGCGAAGATGTTCTCGTCCAGCATCACGATGGACAGCAGCGCGCCGCCGGCCGCACCGAGCCAGAAGCTGCCGTTGATGATGACGTCGACCTGGCCCCGGTACTTGGAGGGGATGAGCTCGTCGATGGCCGAGTTGATGGCCGCGTACTCGCCGCCGATGCCGAACCCGGTCAGGAAGCGGAAGAGGAAGAACCACCAGCTCTCGAACGAGAGCGCGGTCATGGCGGTGGCGCCCAGATAGACCGCCAGCGTGATCATGAAGAGTTTCTTGCGTCCTCGCCGGTCGGTCAGCCAGCCGAAGAACAGCGCCCCGGCACAGGCTCCCGCCACGTACAACGCGGCCGCCAGCCCGGTGACCTGACCCGCACTGATGTCCAGCCCGCTGTCCGCCTCCGAAAGCCGCCCGGCGACGTTGCCGACGACCGTCACCTCCAGCCCGTCCAGGATCCAGACGGTGCCGAGCCCGATGACGATCATCCAGTGCCAGCGCGACCAGGGAAGGCGGTCGAGCCGCGCGGGCACGTCCGTGGTGACCGTGCCCTCTTCGACTTCTTCACCCATGCCGCCCGGCGGCTTGTTGTCGGCCATGCCCCTACCCTCCGTTCCCCTGCGTGCTCAGGGCTGCATTGCAGTTCCCGCGGAGGGCTGCTTCACTCGTCCCGCCGGTACCCGGCCCCTTTCACCTGCTCCGTTCGCCGCCCTCGAGCGCGGCACGGGGCGTCGTCGGCGCCGGGTCCGGGCGGATGACCTGCGCGCCGGAGGCAGCGGACCGCCCGGTGCCGCGCGTCCGCCGGCCGGGGTGGTGGAAGAGCAGGTCCAGCGCGCAGGCGCACACAGTGGTGCCGCCCGGCGGCGTGGCCGGCGCCCGTGCCGGGGTCCGTGCCGGGGTCCGGCCGCGCGGCGGGTGGGGCGGGGAAGCGGTCAAAGGCGGGGGCGCGGGGCTGGTGGCGGGGTGACGGCGCTGAGGAGGGGGCTGCGCCGACTGTGGGAACGGGGGCCTCAGTCCGGGCTGCCCTCTCCGTGTCGGCGGCCAGAAGCCGCGCGCTCCCGCGTCCGGCGTCGGCGTGCGGGCGCAGGGCTCGGGAGCCGGCCAGCTTGGCCGCGGTGTGCTCGCCGATGGTGACCGGCGGATGGAGCGGGCCGGTGCCGACGGGCACACAGGTGGGCAGCGGGGTGATGACCGCGTCGGGGTTGCCGTCGTGGAAGTAGGCGGCGGACCTGCGGTTCACGAGCCGGCCCTCCCGGTCGGTCGGCGGCAGCACCCGGTGCAGTGTGGAGCGCCAGCGCTCGTTGGTCCAGCGGGCCAGTGCGTCGCCCAGGTTGACCAGCAACGCTCCCTCGGCCGGCAGGACGTCGTGCCACGTGCCCTCGGGGGTGAGGATCTGGAGCCCGGGGACCCGGTCGGCCCACAGGACGGTGACGATGCCGTAGTCCGTGTGGGCTCCCATCCCCGTCCTGTCGCGGTCGACGTGGGTCCTTCCGTGCGGTGGGGGACGGGGCAGGGGAGCTGTCCGCGGACTGTGCCTGACACGGTGGAGTAACTGTCGTGAGCACGTGAAGAGCCGGGTTCATTGTCTGTCCGACCTCCAGAAGCAGCCCCGCCGCCCCGCCCCGCCGGTCGGTGAAACCTCCGATCCCCCTCCCGCCGGGCCGCCGGAAACCCCTGGGCTAGGGTCGGCGCGTGGAGATCCCCCGCCTGCTCGACGGCCGGCTGAAGTTCCGTCACCTGCTGCTCGTGGACGCCCTCCAGCCCGGCCGCGATGTCGGCGAACACCGACCGGGTGAGCCCTTCCAGCGTCTCGTCCAGGTCGGCGTCGTCGAAGACAAGTGCCGCGTTCTTGCCGCCGAGTTCGAAGGAGACCGGCCGCACCCGCGGGGCCACCGTCCGCATCACCTGCGATCCGGTGGCCGTCGAGCCGGTGAAGGTGACCCCGTCGACGCCCGGGTGCTCGGTGAGGTGCTGTCCGGCCGAACCGCCACCGAAGCCGTGCACGACGTTGTAGGCGCCGGCGGGCAGCCCCGCGTCGGCCAGCACCTGGGCCAGCAGGGCCGCCGTGCCCGGGGTCTGGTCGCCGGGCTTGACGACGACGGTGTTGCCGCAGGCCAGTGCGGCGGCGACCTTCCAGGTCAGCAGGAGCAGCGGCAGGTTCCACGGCACGATCACGGCGACCACGCCGAGCGGTTTGCGGACCGCGTAGTTGAGTGCCTGGTGCCCGCCCGGCAGATCGGTGACGAACGATTCCTGCCCGGCGGCGGCCACCACGTCGGCGAAGGAGCGGAAGTTGGCGACAACTCGTGCCACGTCCAACTCGCGGGCCTGGGCGACGGGCTTGCCGGTGTCGGCGACCTCCGCGGCGACGAACTCCTCGAAGCGCTCCTCGATCAGGTCGGCGGCGCGTCGCAGTACGCCGGTGCGCTCGCGCACCGGCGTCCGGGACCAGGAGCCCAGGGAGCGCCGGGCCGCCGTCACGGCCCGGTCCACCAGCCCGCTGCCGGCCTCGTGGACCCGGGCGTGGACCCGCCCGGTGGCCGGGTCGACGTTCCCGAAGCCGCGGCGCCCGTCGGGGTCGTCAGGCTCGACGAAGCGTCCGTCGACGAAGTTGCGGATCCACCGCTCTGCGTCTGCCGTCATGGTGTCTGCCGTCATGCGTCTCACCCTGGAACGCTCAGCCATGACGAACAAATGCGAATCCCGCTCGACTCCATAGCGGAATGGTTATGTCTCCCCTCGGCGTGCCGGATCACCGGCCGGGCATGCCGCAGGGGGAGAACGGGGCAGTCGGCCATGACCGCCCTGGCATGGCTCACGCCGCATCCGGCATGTGCGGGCGCCGGCCGTCGGCGGCAGGGTGGGGCCATGAGCATGGACGACGCCTCCCTGACCAGGTCGGGGCCGATCCGCTACGCCACGGCGGAGCGCTTCGCGCGGCCCCGCCCGGCTCCGCCCGGCGGGACCCGCCCGTCGAGCGGCCGGATCTGCCCCCAACCGCCCTCCCGGCTCGACGCGGTGATGGGCCCTCCTCGCGACCGCCGCCCCCAGGACGAGGACTGCCTGCACCTGACCGTCACCACCCCCGCCCGGGACGACGGGGCCCGCCCCGTCCTGGTCTGGCTCCACGGCGGTGGATTCAGCAGCGGCGCGGGACTCATGGACTGGTACGACGGCGGCGCGCTCGCCGCACAGGGCGACGTGGTCGTCGTAGGCGTCAACTACCGCCTGGGAGCTTTGGGTTATCTCGTGCTCGACGGTGTCAGCGACGGCAACCTCGGCCTCTTCGACCAACTCGAAGCCCTGCGCTGGGTCCGCGACAACATCGCCGCCTGGGGCGGCGACCCCGACGACGTCACCGTGTTCGGCCAGTCGGCGGGCGCCCTCTCGATCCGGCTGCTGATGGCGATGGCCGACGCCCGCGGGCTCTTCCGCCGCGCCGTGCTGCAGAGCGCGCCCCTCCCCGTGGCGGTACGCCCCTTCGAGGAGGCCCGCGCGCTCGGCCGCGTCTTCGCGGACGCCCTCGACACCGATCCGGGTACCGCATCGCCCGCCGCCCTGCTGGAGGCCCAGCGCCGCACCGCCGAGTTCCACCGGCGCCGCTCCGGCAGCGCGCTCGAACCGCCCTTCACCCCGGTGACGGGAGCCGGCCCCGTCCCCGCCCGAGACCTCGGGATCGCCGTCGACGCCTCCCGCCTGGACGTCATGTACGGCTGGAACGCCGAGGACATGTCCGCCTTCCCGGCCCTCCCCGGCGAGACGGGCACCGTCGCTGAGCGGACCCGGCTGATGTACCAGGTGCCGCTGCACGCCTTCGGTGCCCGGGTACGGGAGGCCGGCGCGTCCCACGTGCACGGCTACCGCCTCGACTGGCGCCCGCCCGGCTCGCCCCTGGGGGCCACCCACTGCGTCGAACTGCCGCTGCTGCTGGGTACCTGGGCCGCGTGGCGGGGTGCACCGATGCTCGGCGACCTCGTACGGGAGGAGGTCGAGGCGTTCGGCCGGGCCGTCCGCGCCTGCTGGCTCTCCTTCGCCCGCACCGGCGACCCCGGCACGCTGCCGGCCCCCCTCGTACGCGTCGAGCCCTGAGGCGACGGCCCCGGCCCTCGTCGCGGCTGGAGCCGGTCACGGACGAGGAGCAGCGCCGCCGCCTCCTGTCGGGCGTGTCCCGCCGGTCGCGGAGGGGCGCCCGGGCCGAGCGGCTGCCCGGCCCGGGCGAGGGCCCCGGGCCGGAGCAGCCGGCCGGTCAGGCGTCCGGGCCGAGCGGTCGCCCCGTCAGCGGGCGACGCGGATGCGGTGCACCTGGTCCTCGCCCGCGGGGCCCGCGCCCGACTTGTCGAGGACGTAGGCGGCGGAGCGGGAGAAGGCGACGTGGTTCGGGTTCGCCCCGGTGGCCAGGGTCTCCTGCACGGTGCCCCGGCGCGGGTCGAGAACGGTCACGTTGCCCGCGGTGCGGTTGGCGGCCAGCACCCGGCCGGAGCGCGGGTCGGTGGCGACCGAGAGCGCGCCTTCCCCGGTCGGTACGGACCTGGTCACCTCGCCCTTGCGCAGGTCCACCACCGAGACGGTGCCGGCCTCCTGGTCCGCGGTGTAGGCGGTGCGCCCGTTGCGGGACAGGGCGACGGAGACGGGGCCGTCCCCGGTGGGCACGAACGTCGGTTCCTTGGCGTGCGGGGAGAGCGCGATGAGGCGGTCGCCGTCGAGGTCGGCCGCGTAGACCGTGCCGGTGCGCTCGTTGACCGCCAGCCCGGTGGGGGAGGAGCCGTCGACGGTGACCCGCTTCTTCTCCTTGTGGGTGCGGGTGTCGAAGGCGACGAGGGTGCCGTCCCCGAAGCCACTGGCCCAGGCCGTGTCGTGGCGCTCGTCCACGACGACCTCCCGGGCGTGCTCGACACCCTTGAGCGTCGTCAGGTGTCTGCCGTCGCGCTGGCTGTAGACCGCGACCGAGTTGTCGCGGGTGTTGGTCGTCCAGACCGTGTTGTGCTCGTCGTCCACGGCGACGCCGTAGACCGCCTCCACGGCGCCGGTGCCGGTGTCGGTGGTCGGCGGCCGGTAGCTGTCCTTCACCTTCAGGTTGCGCGGGTCGACCTTGAGGAGCGCCGAGGTCGTCACGGGTGGGCGGCCCACGGCCGAGGTGGCCCACAGGACGTGGTTCCGCTCGGAGTACGCGGACTGGTACAGGCCGGCCGTCAGCGGTGCGGAGGCCACCTGTGAGGCGCGGTCGTGGTGGTGCGGGGCGACCGCGCTGGCGGTCGCGGTGGGCGTCAGCGCGCTGCCGGCGACGACGGCTACGGCGAGGGCTGCGGTGCGGCGGATGTGGCAGGTGAGGGTGCTCATGCTGCGTCAACTCCTCGGTGCGGGCGCCTCCTGTTGAGGCGACGTAGGTAACTTAACTTAGGCTTACCTAACTTTCATCCCCGGGGGTAAAGTAGCCCTCCGTTGCACCCCGCGTCTCTCGGAGCCCGCCCCCATGACCAGCGCCCCATGACCAGCACCGCCCCGCCCGAGGGAGCCCCCCGCCACCCGCCCCGGCTGCCCCGTCCCGAGGCGGTGCCCACACTCGGCGCACCCGGTGTCGGGCTGCCCGGTCCCGCGGCCGGACCCGCCGCCGTGGAGGAGTTCTGGTCCGACGTACGACGCCGGGGCACCCCGCTCGTCGCCTCCGACCCGCACGGCAGCCCCGTGCACCGGGCCGTCACCTTTCTGTGGCGCGGCGCCCCGGCCACCCGCGCCGTGCAGGTGGTGCCCAACAAGCTCACGGATCCGCGCGCCCCCGAGGGCAACCTCATGCGCCGGGCGGCGGGCACCGACATCTGGCACTGGACGGTCCGGCTGCGCCACGACTGGCGGGGCACCTACGACGTGTTCGTCGACGAAGGGGACGGTCCCGCGCCCGGCAGCCCGGAGTACTGGTCCTGGCTGCGCACCCGCCGCCGCACCGACCCGTACAACGACCGCACCCTGCCCGGCCGCTGGGGTGGCGACCCCGTGTCCTTCGCCGAACTGCCCGCCGCACCCCGCGCCGCCGACTGGCGGCCCCGCCCCGGCGTCGCCCGCGGCACGGTGACCGAGCACCAGGTGCCCAGCAGGCACCTGGCGACCAGCCGGCGCGTGTGGCTCTACACCCCGGCCGCCGTCGCGTCCCCCGCGCCGCCGGCCGAACTCCCCGTGCTGGTCCTGCTCGACGGCGAGCACTGGCAGCCCCGGCTGGGACTGGCGCACCTGCTGGACAACCTCGTCGCGGACGGCCGCCTCCCGCCGCTCGCCGCCGTGCTGCCCGACGCGGTCGACGCCGCCACCCGCTGGTCCGAGCTGACCTGCCGCCCCGAGTTCGTCTCCTTCCTCGCCGACGAACTGCTGCCCTTCGCCGCCGGCCTGTTGCCCGTCACCGCCGATCCGGCACGCACCGTCGTGGCCGGGCAGAGCCTCGGCGGTCTCACCGCGGCGTACGCCGCCGTCCGGGCACCGCACAGGTTCGGCAACGTGCTCGCCCAGTCGGGGTCGTTCTGGTGGCCCGACGGGCCGTCGCCGGAGTGGCTGACCGGCCGGATCGCTGCGGAACCCCGGCTGCCCGTCCGCTTCCGGCTCTCCTTCGGGGAACAGGAGTGGGTGGCCCTTCCGGCCGCCCGGCGACTGCGGGACACCCTGGCCGCCGCCGGGTACCACGACGCGGTACACCGGGAGTTCAACGGCGGCCACGACTACCTGTGCTGGCGCACCGAACTGGCGGACGGGCTGGTGGAGCTGCTGGGCCCCGCCTGAGCCCGGCCGCGCCCCGGTCCCGGCCCGTCCCGGCGGGCGGCCCCACCACGACTCGGGGCCGAGCGCCGCGGCCGGCCGGGGCCCGCCGGGAGATCAACCCTCCCGCCCGGTGAGCCGCTCCGTCAAAATCGGCGCGATGACGTCGAGGAACTCCTTCCGCAGCAGGGCCGGGTGCGTACAGGCGAGGTCGTGGTTGTCGATGCGCCCCCGCACGTGCGGCTCCCACGCCGTGTGGGTCAGCCAGTCCTCGGCGCGCGGGGCGGCGGCCGTGAAGAAGAGCATGTCCCCGTCGTAGACGCGGTGCCGGTGCTCGCGCATCAGCTTCGCGTGGTTGGGGACGATCTCCACGATCCGGCCCAGGGTGCGGTCGCCGAGCCCCGCGAGCGGACTGCCCGCCCGGCGCAGCGTCGCCACCACGCCCTCGCGGTCACGCTCGGTCGTGCGCTCGAAGCCCGCCATGCGCAGCACGGCGGTGAGCGCGTCACCCTCCTCGGGGGCGGGCCGCTCGCGCCACTGCTCGGCGGGGAACGCGTCGAGCAGCGCGAGCATCTCGACGCGTTCCCCGGCCTCCTGGAGCAGCACGGCCACCGTGTGGGCCAGCACCCCGCCGACGGACCAGCCGAGCAGCCGGTAGGGGCCGTGCGGCTGCACCGCGCGGAGGTGCGCGGCGTAGTCGGCGGCCTCCTCCTCCAGCGTGCGCGGCAGGGGCTCGTCGTCGGCCAGGCCGCGGGCCTGGATGCCGTGCACGGGCTGGTCGGGGCCGAGCCGCGCCGCCAGCTCCGCGTAGCACCAGGCCAGGCCGCCCGCAGGGTGGATGGCGAACAGCGGGGGCCGGGTCCCCGAGGTGCGCAACGGCAGCACCACCCCCAGTGCCTCCCCGGCAGCGGGTGCCGTTTCGTCGAGCCGGGCCGCGAGGGCCGCAGGGGTCGGTGCCTCGAACAGTGCGCCGATGGTCAGTTCGGCGCCCAGTTCCTCCCGCAGGCGGGCCACCAGCCGTACGGCGAGGAGCGAGGTGCCGCCCAGGTCGAAGAAGGCGTCGTCGGGGCCGGCCTGCGCCACCCCCAGTACCTCGGAGAACAGCCGGGTCAGCGCCTCCTCCCGCGGCCCCGAGGGGCGCCGACTGCTGCCGGTGGATCCCGCGAAGACCGGCTCGGGCAGCTTCGAGCGGTCCAGCTTGCCGTTCGGGGTGAGGGGGAACTCCGGGAGCGCCACGACGGCCGAGGGCACCATGTGTTCGGGCAGTTCGCGGGTCAGCGCGGCGCGCACCGCTGCCGGGTCCGCCTCCCCTGTCACGTATCCCACGAGCCGCTGCTCGCCTCCACCGTCCTCCCGCACTGCGGCGCAGGCGGCCGTCACACCCGGGAGGGCCGCCAACGCTGCCTCCACCTCGCCGAGTTCGAGGCGCTGACCGCGCAGCTTCACCTGGTCGTCGGTGCGGCCGAGGTAGCCCAGCTCTCCGTCCGCAGTCCAGTACGCCAGGTCCCCGGTGCGGTACATCCGGGTGTCCGAGCCCTGGAGGGGGAGCGTCACGAAGCGTTCGGCGGTCAGCTCGGGCCGGCCCAGGTAGCCGTCGGCCAGCTGCCGCCCCGCCAGGTGGAGTTCCCCGGCGACGCCCGGCGGGCAGGGCCGTCCGGCGGCGTCCAGCACGTAGGTGCGGGTGTTCCACACCGGGCGGCCGATGGGCACCGGACCGGTGTCCTGCGGGGCGCACGGGTGGTGGGTGACGTCGACAGCGGCCTCCGTGGGCCCGTACAGGTTGTGCAGCTCGACATCCGGCAGGAGGTCGAAGAAGCTCCGCACACTCTCGCGGGGCAAGGCCTCCCCGCTGCAGAACACCCGGCGCAGCCCCCGGCATCCGGCCGCCTCCGGCTCGGCCAGGAACGCCTGCAGCATGGACGGCACGAAATGACAGACCGTCACCTTCTGTTGCTGGACGAGGCGCGCCAGGCCGCGCGGATCGCGGTGCACGCCCGGATCGGCGACCACCAGGGTGGCGCCCTGGCGCAGCGGCCAGAAGAACTCCCACACCGACACGTCGAACGAGGACGGGGTCTTCTGCAGCACCCGGTCGGTGCCGGTCAGCGGGAAGGCGTGCTGCATCCAGCGCAGCCGGTTGTCGATCGCCCCGTGCGGGACGACGACGCCCTTGGGACGCCCGGTGGAGCCGGAGGTGTAGAGGACGTACGCGGGATGCGCGGGCGTCAGCGCCCGCTCCGGGGGCACCGGCGGGTAGCCGGCCTGCACCGCCTCGTCCAGCGTGTCCAGTGCGACCAGCGGCGTACCGGAGTCGGCGGGGAGCCGTTCGGCGCGGTCGGTGACGGCACACACCGGTGCGGCGTCCGCCAGCATGAAGGCCAGCCGAGCGGCCGGGTAGTCGGGGTCGAGCGGCAGGTAGGCGGCGCCCGCCTTGAGCACCGCGAGCAAGGTGACCACCAGGTCCACCGAGCGCGGCACGGACACCGCCACCACCGTGCCGGGGCGGGCACCCAGGGTGCGCAGGTGCCGGGCCAGCCGGTTGGCACGGACGTCGAGTTGGGCGTACGTGAGCACCGCGGAGCCGTGCACCAGGGCGACCGCCTGCGGGGTGCGGGTCGCCTGCGCCTCGACGGGACCGATGAGGGTGGTGGCGGGCAGCGCGCGGGAGGTGCGGTTGAACTCCTCGGCGACCAGCGCCTCCTCGGCGGGCGTGGCGATGCCGTGGGCGCCCGTCGGGGCGTCCGGGTCGGTCTGTGCGAGCCGGTCCAGCAGGTGCAGGAAGCGGTCCTGATGCGCTGCCAGGTCCGCCTCGGAGTACAGCGCCGGGTTGCCGTCGTGGTCGACGCGCAGCCCGCGGCCGTCGGCCCGGTCGTAGATGTTGACGGTCAGATCCTCCACCGGGCCGGCGGACAGGTTGCGCGCCCGCACCGGACTGCCCGCGAAGTCCACCCCGTAGTCGAACGGCATCACGTTGACCAGCGGCCCCACCAGGCCCCTGGCCTCGCCCAGCATGCCGAGGTCGCGGCGGATGTCCTCGTACCGGTAGCGCTGGTGGCGGCGCACCTGCCGCACCCCGAGCACGACCTGGCGCACCAGCTGTGCGAACGAGTCCTCGGGACGGACGGTGAGCCGCAGCGGCAGCACGTTCATCACCATGCCCGGCACCCGCAGTGCCACCGACCCCATGCGGCCCATCATCGGGATCCCCAGCACCACGTCGTCGCGGCCGCAGGCCCGGGAGGTGTAGAGGGCCTGCGCGGCGATCAGCAGATCCGGCCAGGTGGCGTGCAGGCGGCCGGCGAGCTCCCTCAGCCGCTGCGTCGCCTCCGGTGCCAGGTGGGTGGTGCGGCGGAGGAACGACCGCGAGGGCAGGGCACCCCGGCCGGCGAGCCGCGGCGCCTCGGGCCGGTCGGCGAGGGTCTCGGACCAGTGGTCGCGGTCCTGCTCGCAAACCTCGGAGGAGCGGTAGGCGGCGTCCTCGGCCACCAGGTCGGCCAGCGGACGGAAGACGCGCGGTCCGGGTTCCTCGCCGCGGGCAAGCGCGCTGTAAACCTCCGCGGTACGGCGTACCAGCAGCGCGTGCCCGAACCCGTCCATGACCAGGTGGTGGATGCGCTGGTACCACAGCCACCGCTGCTCCCCGACGCGGAAGAGGGCGTGCCGGAACGGCGGGCCGGCCGCGAGGTCGCAGGGGGTGGCGAGATCCGCCCGCATCCACTCCTCGGCCTGCTGCTCCGCCTGAGCACACCCCGCTCCTGCCGGGGCCCGCAGATCCTGCACGGTCAGCGGCAGGGCGACGTCCTCCTGGACGTGCTGGCGCGGTCCGTCCGGGGTGTCCTGTACGAGCACCCGCAGGGCGTCGGTCTCGGCAGTCACCCGGCGCAGTGCGGCGGCGAAGACCTCCGGGTCGAGCGGCCCGTCGATCACCAGGCACTCCGCGGTGTTCTGCGCCGGGCTGAGCGGGTCGAGCGCCTGCGCGTACCACATCCCCTCCTGCGCGGCCGTCAGCTGCAGCAGGGCGCCGGTCCCCTGTGGGGGAGGGCCGGGCTGGTGCGGTGACAGCACCGTCATGCCGCCCCCAGCAGTCGTGCCCAGGCCGCGAGGGAGGGCGTCTCGGCGAGGTCCGCGAAGTCGGCCTGCACGCCGTGGTCGCGGCGCCAGCCTTCCAGCAGGGTCATCAGCCGTACCGAGTCGAGGCCGTGGTCGACCAGGTCGCCGTCGTCGGGGAGGGCGGCGGGGTCCTCACCGAGGGAGGCGGCGACGTCGGCGCGGAGCTGTTCGCGGGTGAGGGACATCGGGTCAGGCCTCCGTGCGGGTGGTGGTGCCGGCGGTGTCCGGCGCGGTGGGGTGCGGGGACATCGGCTCCGCGCCCGTGGTGAGGTGGCCGAGGAGCGCGTCGGTCGTGGTGACGTGTCCGCAGCGCCCCGCGATCCAGCGCAGCGCTGCCTCGTGGTCGGCGGGCGAGAAGTCGGCGACGGCGTCCGCGACGACGAAGGCCTGGATGTCGCGCATCCACGCGTCGCAGGCCGTCACCTGTACCCCGATGTGGGCGTACACGCCGACGATCACCAGCTGGTCACGGCCCGTCTCACGCAGCAGTTCGGCCAGTTCGGTACGGACGAACGCGCTGTACTTCCACTTGGTGACCGTCCGGTCCCCGGCCGCCGGGGCGACGCTGTCGGGGACGGCCAGGGCAGCCGGGTCGTCGGCCGCCCCGGGGCCCCAGAAGTCGAGTTGGAGGCCGCGTTCGGCCGGGGTCTGGCCGCCGCGCTGCACGGAGTAGGCCACCGGGACGCCGAGCCTGCGGCAGGCGGCCAGCACCCGGGCGGTGTTGGCGAGCAACCCGGTCAGCGGCTGCTGCCCCGCGGGGAACGCGCCGAGGAAGTGCTGCTGCAGGTCGTGCACGAGGAGAAGGGCGCGCGCCGGGTCCGCGCGCCAGGCGACCCGGTTCGCGGGCAGCGCCTCCGCGGTGGGCAGGGGATAGGGAGCGATGGCGGGGAGTGCCACGGTGTTCACGGGCCTTTCACTGCTGCCGGGTTGCGGTCGCGGCGGACCGCAACCCCTTCTTGCTGACCTTGCCGATCCCGGTCTGCGGGAACGCCTCGACGCACTCGACGAGGTCGGGGACCTTGTAGCCGGCGACGCCGCGCTGCCGTACGAAGCGTTTGATCTCGGCGGGCTCGGGGGGCCGGGACCCCGCGCGCGGGATGACGTAGGCGAGGGTCCGTTCGCCCAGGTAGGCATCGGGCACGGCGACGACGGAGACGTCGTGCACCGCGGGGTGGGCGAGGACGATGTTCTCCACCTCCTCGGGCGCGATCTTCTCCCCGCCCCGGTTGATCTGGTCCTTGGCCCGGCCCTCGACCACCAGGTGCCCGGTGGGTGTGCGGCGTACCACGTCTCCGGTGCGGTAGAAGCCGTCCGCGGTGAACGAGCGCGCGTTGTGCTTGTCCGCGCGCCAGTAGCCGCGGATGGTGTACGGGCCGCGGGTGAGCAGGTGCCCGGACGCGCCCTCGGGTACGTCACGGTCGGCGTCGTCCACGATCCGGATCTCGTCGTCGGGGCAGATGGGACGGCCCTGGGTGGTCACGACGGTCTCCGTGTCGTCGTCCAGCCGCGTGTAGTTGACCAGCCCCTCCGCCATCCCGAACACCTGCATCAGCCGGCAGCCCAGTGCCGGCTCCAGCCGCCGCGCCGCCTCCTCGCTGTACTTGGCGCCGCCGACCAGCACCAGCTCCAGGCTCCCCAGGTCCTCCGCGGTGGTGGCGGCGGCCTGCGTCCACACCAGCGCCAGCGGGGGCACCAGCCCGGTCATGGTGATCTTCTCCCGCGCCACCAGGCCGAAGGCGGTCGCCGGGTCGGGGCGCGGGCACAGCACCACGCGGCCACCTGCGGCCAGCGTGCCCAGCCAGCCGGGGGAGCTCATGGGGAAGTTGTGGGCCGCGGGCAGGACGACGAGGAACCGGGTGTCCTCGTCCACGCCGCAGATCTCGTTCGAACCGTACAGCGAGTACAGGTAGTCGTCGTGGGTACGGGGGATCAGCTTGGGCACCCCCGTGGTGCCGCCGGACAGTTGGAGGAACGCCAGCTCGTGCGGTTCCGGCCCGGTGGCCGGCTGCGGATGCGGCGCGGGGGCGTCCCGCGGGCCAGGCGGTTCGTGGGCGACCTCGGCCAGCGCAGTGTGCTCGCCCGGCTCGCCGACGACGAACACGTGCCGCAGCGACGGGCACTCCCGGGAGACCCGGGAAGCCAGCTCACGGTGGTCGAACCCCGCGTGCCGGTCGGGCACCACGTAGGCCACGGCCTCGGTGAAGGAACAGAAGTAGGAGATCTCCGTCTCGCGGTGCGCGGGCAGCGCGTACACGGGCAGGGCGCCGATCCGGAACAGCGCGAAGACGACCTCCGCGAACTCGCCCACGTTGGGCAGGTGCAGCACGACCCGGTCGCCCCTGCCGATGCCCCGCGCGGTGAAGCCCGCGGCCAGCCGGTCGGCGCGCTCGTCCAACTCCCGGTAGGTCCAGGTGCGGCGTTCCGTGCCGTCCGCGCCGGACCCGGGGTCCACCAGCGCGATGCGGTCGGGGTGCGCGGCGGCCCGCTCGCGGAGCATCCCGCCGAAGGTCTGCCCGCGCCAGTAGCCGGCGGCCCGGTACCGGGCCGCGAACTCGGCGGGCCAGGTGGGTGCGTCGATGCCCGGCGTGGTGGCGGGAGAAGCTGGAGAATTCGGGGAAGTTGGAGAAGAGGTGTCGGTACGCGGCAGGGCGGTCACAGGGCGGCTCCCACCGCGTCGAGGAAGGTGCGGAACTTGGCGCCGGTCTCGGCCGTCTCCGCCTCCGGCGAGGAGTCGGCCACCACGCCGGCCCCGGCGAACAGCCGCAACCGGTCGTCCTCGGCTTCCGCGCAGCGGATGGTCACCACCCACTCGCCGTCGCCGTCGGCATCCTGCCAGCCGACCATGCCGGTGTAGGCGCCCCGGTCGAAGGGTTCCAGCGCCGCGATGACCTCGCGCGCGGTGCCCGTCGGGGTGCCGCAGACGGCCGGGGTCGGATGCAGAGCGCAGGCCAGTTCCAGCGCGGTCGTGCCCGGGTCGGCCAGTTCGCCCGAGACGGTGGTCGACAGGTGCCACATCGCGGCGGTACGCGCCAGCGTCGGCCGCTCGGGTATGTCGAGGCGCGTGCAGAACGGCGCCAGCGCCTCTCGCACGGCGTCGACCACCACCGCGTGTTCGTGCAGGTCCTTGGGCGACTCCAGCAGCGCGGCGGCCCGCCGCACGTCCTCCGCCAGGTCCTCGCTGCGCGGCACGGAGCCGGCCAGCGGGTTGGCCGTCAGCGCTCCGCCCCGCCGGGCGACGAGGAGTTCGGGGCTGGCGCCGACGAGGGTGCGACCGGGCCCGCTGGGCACGGCGAAGGTGTAGCCGGCCGGGTCGCGACGGGCCAGCCTGCGCAGCATGACGGGCATGTCGGGGCCGTGCGGCGCGGTCAGCTCCAGGGTGCGCGCGAGCACCACCTTCTCCAGCTCGCCGGCGCGCATCCGTTCAACTGCCGAGGCCACTGCCTGGCCGTACCGTTCGGCGCTGGGAACCTC
The DNA here is from genome assembly GCF_000424785.1 of Streptomyces sp. CNT360. NCBI lineage: Bacteria > Bacillati > Actinomycetota > Actinomycetes > Kitasatosporales > Streptomycetaceae > Streptomyces > Streptomyces sp. CNT360. The sequence continues at coordinate 155,301 of NZ_KE384248.1, forward strand.
GCGGATCTCCCAGGGCCCGTCGCTCTCCTGCTCGGGCACCGGGAGGGCCACCAGCGGGTCCTGGCGCAGCGGCGGCGCCCACCGCACGCGTGCGGGGACGGCCAGCGCGCCCGGCGCGTCCGGTGCGAACGGCAGGGCGCCCACCACCAGCGGCTGCCGGTCGCCGGCCCGGCGCCGGTCCGTCAGCACATCGCGCACCCGCCGGTGCAGCGGCCGTTCGTCGTGCGGCAGTTCGGCTGCCACACCGTGCGCAAGCAGCGTCACGGTCGGCGTGGCCAGCAGCCGGTCGGTGCCGGGCCGGTAGGCGTCCAGGAGCGCGGTGGCGGCTCCGGGCGTGAGGGCGGTGGGCGCTCCGGGCGTGCGGGCCGGGTCGAGCAGGCCGGGGCCGGCGGGCGCCGGGTGGTCATGGAGGGAGGCAGACATGGGTGCTCCAGGGGTCGGGCGCGGACCGTGGTACGGGGTGGCCGGTTCAGGCCCGCAGCGTGGCGCCGCCGTCCACGTACAGGTCGTGCAGGGTGATGTGGCGCGCGCGGTCGGAGGCGAGGAAGACGACGGCTTCCGCGATGTCGGCGGGGTCGGCGATCCGGCCGAGGGGGACACCGGTGCGGTAGGTGGCGAGGTCGCCCTCGACGACGCGCCGCACGGCAGCTTCCTCGTCGGCGGCGTCCGGCCCCCAGCAGGCGCGCTGCATGGCGGTGAGGGTGGAGCCGGGGGAGACGGTGTTGCAGCGCACACCCCGCCCGGCCACCTCCAGGCCGAGACACTTGGTGAACATCACGGACGCGGCCTTGGACGCGGCGTAGGCGGCCATTCCGGTGCGGGGGACGCCGGCCGCGTTGGAGGCGACGGTGACGATGCTGCCGCTGCCGCGTTCGGTCATCCGGCGGGCTGCGGCCCGCGAGACGTGGAAGACGCCGTCGGTATTGACGGCGAAGGTGGCCGCCCAGTCCGCGTCGGACAGCTCGGCCACCTCGGCCGACCGCAGGATTCCGGCGACGTTGACGGCGATCTCCAGCGGGCCGAGCAGGCGGTCGCTCTCGCTCAACAGCGTTTCCACGGCTGCCGCGTCCGTGACGTCCAGCGTCCGTGCGGTGACCTGTTGCGGGTGCGCGGCGGCGAGTTCCTCGATGCCGCCGGGGTCCAGATCGGTGGCCAGGACCCGGGCGCCCTGTGCGACCAGCGCCGCCACCACGGCGGCGCCGATGCCCCGGCCCGCTCCGGTCACCAGGGCGAGCCGCCCGTCGAGTTCGCGCGGGGCCGGGACCGTCGCCTGTGCAGTGCTCATCGGATCGTGGCCCTCCGGACGGCGGCCAGGACGAGGACGGCGGCCTCGGCGCCGCCCGGGCCGGTCGCCTCGGACCCGACGGTCCCCGTACGGGCAGAGGCCAGGCCGACCGGCGCGGTGGCGGGCGCGAGCGGGGAGACCAGGCCCGTCGTGCCGAGTGCGACCACGCCTGCGGAGTCCCTGCTCGCGAGGAGGTCCTGGCAGGTGGCGTCGGCGCCCCGGACCGTGTCGCCCTCGCCCGCCGTGCCGTCGCCGCTGGTTCTCGCCTTCGAGGTGCCGCCGGTGCGGGGCGGCGCGCAGGCGGAGAGGTGGTACTCGGTGGCGGCGGTACGGGCGCGTCTGTGAACGGGGGCGGCGGACGTGGGCTGCATGGTCGGTTCTCCCTCTCGGGCATGCCGCTCCGGTTCCGGGCATGCGGAGTCCTGGTGCCGGCCGGTCGCGGTCGACGGACCCGGACGGCGTACTTAGGTTAGGCTAACCTCATGCGCGGTGTGCAAGAGGGCCGGTCGACGAGGCCGCCCCTCTCCGGTCAAACCCCCCGGGGCGGGTGCGGAGTTCGGCCCCCGGGCCGCTGCCGTACCGACCGCCCGCCCCGGTGACCCGCTCACGGGCCGTGGACGGCCTGCTCGTGGGAACGGCACCTCGTACTCGCGGGCCGTGTGCGGTGCGAGGGAGCCCCAGCCGTCGCTGCTCTTCCCGCAGCGGCGCCGACGGCCGGGAGGGAGGGCGTCCGAGCCCTCGTCGGCGGCCCGGAGCCCAGCCGCCTGCCCAACTGCGGGCCGCCACCGCGGACATCCGGCCGTGTCGGCCGCCGATGGCAGCCCTCTCGGCGCCTGCTGCGCCGTATCCGGGCCGCCCGCCCCGCCGCCCCGCCGTGACGGCGCTCTTGTCGTAGCACCCCGCCCGCGCGCGGGACCGTCGCCGCTGTGTGACCCGTAAGGAAGGGGCGGGCGGAAGCTCGGTCAGCGGCGGGGGGTGAGGGACAGCAGTGGGGCGCCGGCCGGGAAGAGGTACTTGGCGGCCAGCACGGGGCGCCCCGCGGCGGAGACGGTCTGGGTCAGCAGCAGTGCCGGGGTCTCGGACGGCCGGGAGACGGCCCGGCCCCGCTCCGTACCGAGCACCGTGGCGCCCAGTGTGCTGCGGGCGCTCAGGGCGAGCCCGGTCCCCGCGCCCAGGAAGGCGGCGAGCATGGTGCCCTCCGGTGCCTCACGGGCCGCCCCGCCCTCCGCGGGGGCCGGGACCTTCCCACGGCCCGGCTCCTGCGGCCCGCCCCCCTCGGGTGCGGGCGGCGGGGTGTCGAGCGCGGTGACGAGGGTGCGGCCACCCGCGGCGCGCAGCACCGCCTCGTCGGCGGCCCACTCGTGCGTGAAACAGGCGGGTACGCCGTCCACGTCGACGACCGACTCCCAGAAGCAGGCCCGCTCGGCGGGCGCCATGCGCAGGTGGTACCCGGAGAAGTCGGTCGGCTCCTCCAGTTCGACGGCGAGCCGTCGGCACCGCACGACCCCGGGGCCCAGCAGCGCCTCGACCGGCAGCAGCCGCTCCAGACCGGGAGCCGGCGGCGGCTGGTTGACGACGCTTCCCGAGCCCTGACGGCGGGTTATCACGCCGTCCTCCTGCAGCAGGATCAGCACCTCCCGCAGCCCCGAGCGGCTCACGCCCAACTGTGCGGCCAGCTCCGGCTCGGGCGGCAGCTTCGCCCCGGGCGGGAAGGTGCCGTCGTCGATGGCCGCCACGATCCGCTGGTAGAGCTTCACGCGCGGCGAGTGCCGACGGTCTCCCTGTCGAGGCATCGGGGCTCCCGAGTATGTGTCGGACATTCGGTCGCGGTGGTCCGGCCGGGGTGGCGATCCGCTCGCGTGTGCGCCCCCAGACTAGCGCCCCCTGTGTGCGCCCCTTCCGGCGGTCCGTAGACCTCTCGGAACGGCTTCGTCGCCTGTCCGTGATCGCGGAGTCCCCCGCCGTGGACGGCGAGTGGCGCCGGTCGGTGGCGTATCCCCGGTGACAGCGGGATGTTCCCCACCTCTCCTCGCGCACCCCTTGTGCGGAGGGGGACGCGTGGCTAACCTCACGGCCATCCAATTGTCCGACAATCTCGCATCGCCCGGGAGCGCCGGACCACCCGTCTCGCCCCCTGGAAGTAGCACATGCCCGTCCCCGCATATCGTCCGCTGCTCATGGACTGCGACACCGGCATCGACGACGCCGTCGCGCTCCTCTACCTGTGCCGCACCCCCGGCGTCGATCTGCGCGCCGTCACCACCGTCGCCGGGAACACCAGCGCCGTGCGCGCGGCACGCAACACCCTCCAGGTGCTGGAGGCCGCCGGACGGACCGACATCCCGGTGGCCGCCGGAGCCGCCACCACGCTGCGCGGCGACAGCCATCCCGAGGCCGGATTCGTGCACGGCGAGGGGGGACTCGGCGGGGTCGCCCTGCCCGAGCCGCGCGCCGCCCTCGACCCGCGCCCGGCCGTCGACCTGATCCTCGACACCGCCCGCGCGGCGCCCCCCGGCGGTCTCGACATCCTCGCCACGGCCCCCCTCACCAACGTCGCGCTCGCCCTCCGCGAGGAGCCGAGGCTGCCCGAACTGGTGGGCCGGCTCACCGTCATGGGCGGTGCCGTCCACCACCCCGGCAACATCAGCCCGCTGGCCGAGGCCAACATCGGCCACGATCCCGAGGCGGCCGGGGCGGTGCTGGCCGCGGGCTGGCAGGACCTCGTCCTCGTCCCGCTCGACGTCACCATGCGGGAGAACCTCACCGAGGAGCACCGGCAGCGCCTGCTCGCCTGCGACACCCCGGTCAGCCGGCTCGCCGGCGAGATCCTGGACTTCTACTTCACCTTCCACGAGGAATCGGCGCTGCCCTTCCGCGGCTCGGCCTGCCACGACCCGCTCGCCGCCGGCATCGCCACCGGCGAGGTCACCCCCCGCACCGCGCCCCGGCTGCCCGTCACCGTCGACACCGCCGACGGTGCCGCCCGCGGCGCGCTCGTGGCCGACACCCGCGGCATCCACCGCGGCTACCCCGCACTGCCCGGCGCCAACGCCGCCGTGGTCCTGGAGACCGACGGCACGTTCCCCGAGCTGCTCGTCGACCGGCTGTGCCGGATACCGAGGTGAGACGGCGATGACACCTGATCCGACCACCCGGCCGCCGAGGACGACGGCCGGCACTGCGGCGCTGACCACGGCGCTGCTCGCCGCCTGCGTGGCCTTCCAGCTCAACGCCAGCATGCTGTCCCCGGCGCTGGTCACCATGGCCCGGGAGCTGCACACCGACGAGGCGTCCACCGGACTGTCGCAGACGGCGTTCTTCACCGCCTGCGCGATGTTCTCCCTCTTCCTGCCCCGCTTCAGCGACATCGTGGGGCGCCGCCGCGTGCTGCTGGGGATGCTCCTGGTCATGGCAGCGGGGACCGTACTGGCTGCGCTCGCACCCAACATCGCGGTCCTCGACGCCGCGCGCATCCTTCAGGGCGTCTCGGGTCCGGTCGTACAGATCTCGCTGCTGATGCTGCGCTCCGAGATCACCGACCCCAAGCGCTTCGGCACCCTCATGGGCCTGGTCACCGCCGTCAACGGCGGTATCGCCGGCGTCGACGCGCTGGCCGGCGGCTGGCTGGCCTCCCACCACGGTTTCCGCAGCATCTTCTGGGTGATCGCCGTCGTCGCGGTCGTCGCCGCGGCGGCCGTCGCCCTCGGCTGCCCCGAGTCGCGCCCCTCGTCCGGGACGCCGATGGACTGGCCGGGTGTGCCACCGCTCGTGATCAGCGTCGCCGCACTGCTCCTGGCCGTGGACCAGGCCAAGAAGCTGGGCGACGCCGACTGGCCGCTGGCAGCCGGACTGCTGGTGGTGGCCGCCGTCGCCTTCGCCGTGTTCTGGCAGGTGGAGAAGCGCAGCAGGCACCCGCTGGTGCGGATCGGCGACCTGCGACAGCGCGCCACCTGGGCACCGCTGACGACCACCCTGCTGACCCTCACGGGAGTCTTCGCCACCGTCAACGGCGTCCTGATGTCCTTCGTGCAGAACAGGGACACCGGGTTCGGGATGGGCGCGGGCCTCGCCTCGCTGGTCTTCCTCACCCCCTTCGCCCTCGTCGGCTGGCTGGTGGGGCCTTTCACCGGGCGGCTCGCACCCCTGGTCGGCTACCGCAAGCTGCTGCGCTGGGGCCTGTCGGGAAGCGCGGTCGTGGTGGCGGTCATGGCACTGGTCGGCATCCACTCGCTGCCCGTCATGGTCGTGTGCACGGTGTTGCTCGGTGTCACCTACGCCGGTGTCGCCAACATCGTGCTCAACCTGCTGGGCGTGGTGCTGGCGCCCAAGGACCACCCCGGGTTCCTGCCCGGACTGATCTCGGCCGCCTTCGGCCTCGGCGCCGGCATCAGCTTCGCGCTGCTGTCCGCCGTGCAGGTCGCCGGCAGCCCGCAGGGCAGCTCCTCGGCAGGCGGGTACGTGGCCGCCATGCTGCTCGGGGCCGTCGTGCTCGCCGCCGCGTACGCGACCTCGTTCCTCATCCCGCGGCCGCGGGAGGCCGAGGTCACCGAGTAGCCCGCTCTTCCCACCCCGCGAGGAAGCCACCGTGGTCGCCGTCGTCGGCAGCCTCGGCCCGGACCGCGTCGTCCCGGCGCCCCACCATCCCGCGCCCGGGGCGACGGTGTCCGGCGGTGCCCTGATCCGCCACCCCGGCGCCCTGACCCGCCACCCGGGCGGTGGTCGCCGCCTGGTAGCGGCGCACCGCCCGGCCGGGTGGGTCACGGACGGGGCCCCACCTCCTCCCCGCTCTCGTCCAGGAGCGTGATGGCGAGGGCCGGGCAGGAGTCCGCCGCGTCGAGGGCGGCCTCCTGCGGCTCGATCGTCTCCGTGACCGGGCGCGAGCGCTCGTTCTCCAGCCGGAAGACCTCCGGTGCCGTCCCGGCGCAGACACCGGAACCGATGCACACGTCACGGTCGACCTCGACACGCCAGCTCATCGTTCACCACCTCACAGGCATGGAGCGGGGACCGCGCACCAGCATCGCCGTCTTCCAGTCGATGTCACCGGCCAGGCGGATCCCGGGCAGGAGCCGCAGCAGCGCCCGGAGCGCCTCTTGCAGTTCAACCCGGGCCAGCGGAGCGCCCAGACAGTGGTGCACTCCATGTCCGAAGCCCAGGTGGGAGTTGTTCGCGCGGGTGATGTCGAGCGTGCCCGAGGCGTCGAAGCGCAGGGCGTCGCGGTTCGCCGCCCCGATGGCGACGAGCACCGGGTCGCCCGCGCGTACGAGCGTGCCGCCGACCTCGATGTCCTCGGTGGCGTAGCGCGGCTGACCGGCCGCCACACCCAGCGGGACGAAGCGCAGCAGCTCCTCCACGGCGCTGGTGACCAGAGCGGGGTCCTCGCGAAGGCGGGTGAACTGCCCGGGATGGTCGAGCAGCACGCTCAGGAAGTTGGGGATCTGGCTCGCTGTCGTTTCGTGCCCGGCGACGAGGATGCCGACGCACAGGTCGACCAGTTCGAGCTCGGAGAGCCTGTCGCGCTCGTCCCGCGCCTCGATGAGCGCCGTCATCAAGTCGTCGGCGGGGTGCGCCCGGTGCCGGGCGATCAGCTCCGCCATGTAGCCGCGCAGCTCCTCGCGGCTGGCCTCGAACTCCTCGGCGGTGAGCGAACTGGTCGACAGCGCGTTGTCGCTCCACACCCGGAAGCGCGGGCGGTCGGCCTCCGGCACGCCGAGCAGCCGGCAGATGACGCCGACGGGCAGGGGGAGCGCGAAGTCGTCGACGAGGTCGGCGGGCGGGCCCGTCTCGATCATGTCCCGCAGCAGGTTCTCGGCCAGGGTACGCACGTCCGGGCGCAGCTTCTCGACCCGTCGCACGGTGAACGCCTTGGCCACCAGCGTGCGCAGCCGGGCGTGTTCGGGTGGATCCATGCTGAGCAGCCCGCCCGTGAGCCGCCCCTGGGACTGGCGGGGCTCGTCGTGCCTAGCGGACTCGGCGCGGCTGAAGCGGCTGTCGCCCAGGACGAGCCGCGCGTCGGCGTAGCGGGTGACGAGCCAGGCGGCCTCGCCGTAGGGGAGGCGCACGCGGGCCAGTCCGTCCTGGCCGCGCAGCTCGTCGTAGCGGTCGGAGAGGCGGAGGGACGCCGCCTCGTTGAAGGGGTAGGCCATGGGTTCGGTGTCGGTGGTGGTCACCTGACCTCCTACCAGCGTGCTACCAGTATGTAAGCGTGTGCTTACAAAACGGTAGGCGGGCAGCCGTGCGCGGTCAACGGTGCCGTCCCCGGGTGCGGTTGCCCCGCGGGGACTACGCTGGCCCCCTGACGGGCCACGGCGACGGGCGCGACGCAACCGCTCCGACGGACTGCTGTGACGGGGGATCGCATGACCACCTACCGGCGTGAGGACGACAGGCCGGACGGGGCCGATCAGGCGCCCGCGGCCCGGGAACCGGCTGCCCCGGAGAAGCCCGCCGACCGCAGACGGAACGCCGCAGCGACCCGCCGGTCCCTGGTGCGCGCGGCGTCCGCGCTGTTCACCGAGCGGGGCTACGAGCGCACGACGGTGCGCGACATCGCCGCCCGCGCGGGCGTCAACCAGGCTCTGCTCTTCCGGTACTTCGGCTCGAAGGAAGCGCTGTTCGAGGAGGTGATGGCCCACGAGGGCCTCCGCAACCTGCGCGGGACGGCAGCCGAGGACGTCCTGGAGACCGCCCTGCGCGGGCTGCTCGGCGCGGGCGGGGACGACGGCGCGCAGCGCCACCGGGCGCTGGAGATGTTCCTGCGGTCCTCCGCCGGCGGGACCGCCTCCGGGCCGGGCCGCCGGGTCGGCGACGCCTACGCGGACGTCCTCGCCACACTCACCGACGCCGACGACGCGGCCCTCCGCGCCGACCTGATGCTCGCCTGGCTGCTCGGCATCGGACTCACCCGCTCCGTGGTCGGCCGCGGAGCGCTGGCAGGTGCCGACCCGGACGAAGTGTGCGCGCTGGTACTGGACTGTGCCCGCACGGTGCTGGAGAGGCTCCCCGTCCGTCAGAACTCCTGACAGGCGGTCGGTCTCCCGGGCGGGCCGGTCCTCCGGCGGGGCGAGTGGTCACTTCTCCCGGTGCACCTTGGAGTTGGACGCCTGTGCGCGCGGGCGGACGACCAGCAGGTCCACGTTGACGTGGCTGGGGCGGGTGACGGTCCAGGCGATCGTCTCCGCGACGTCCTCGGGCGTCAGCGGTTCCGCGACACCCGCGTAGACCCCGGCGGCCCGCTCCCGGTCACCGTGGAAGCGGGTGAGGGCGAACTCGTCCGACTTCACCATGCCGGGCGCGATCTCGATCACCCGCACCGGGGAGCCGACGATCTCCAGCCGCAGCGTCTCGGCGAGCACGTGCTGGGCGTGCTTCGCGGCGACGTACCCCGCCCCGCCCTCGTAGGTGGCGTGCCCCGCGGTGGAGGAGAGCACGACGACCGTGCCGTCGCCGCTGTCCGTGAGCGCCGGAAGCAGCGCCTGGGTGAGGTGCAGGGTGCCGAGGACGTTCGTCTCGTACATCTGCCGCCACTCGTCCGGGTCGCCGGTGGCGACGGGTTCGGCCCCCAGCGCGCCGCCCGCGTTGTTGACCAGCACGTGCACCGCCGGGAGGGAGTCGGCGAACGCGTCGACGGCGGCCCGGTCCGTCACGTCCAGCGCGTACGCCTCCGCCCGCTGCCCGGCCCCGGAGATCGCCGCGGCGAGGGCCTCGATGCGGTCCCTGCGGCGCGCCGTGAGGACGACCCGGTAGCCCTCGGCCGCCAACTGACGGGCGGTCGCGGCACCGATGCCGCTGCTCGCTCCGGTGACGACAGCGGTGCGGGCCGGGGCGGCGGACGCGGTGGCGCTCATGCGGTGACTCCTCGAACGTGCGGTGACCTGCGTGCCAGGGTACGCAGCGGGGGGCCGCTCCGGCCGACGCGGTTGTTTCAGGCATTCTGCGGCCCGGGTGGCCAGGCAACCACCTCGAAACGGGCCGCATCGGCATCCACATCCAGGCATCGCAACGTGATCTGCTTGCCACGCTGCCGAGGTGTCCAGCCATGGTGGAGCAACGCTTGGCGGATGGCTGCCGCAACCAACCCCGGTGCGATCACCACTCCGTGCTCGACCCACGTCACCATCCGCTGCCCGGGCGTTTCCCCGTGCTCGACGACGATGGCCAGGCCGGGCTCGTCATCGGGCGCGACCACTCAGCGATAGCTGTCCCCGTCGACAGCAATCATCCGTGTGCCCTTTTTGCTATGCCCATACACCCCCACCTTTCCGATCTCTGAAGAACACCGTATCGCCAACACTCACGGGCTGCTCGGGACGCCGAGGAGGCCCGGCATCGGCTACCCATGCATCAGCTCGTGAGTGTCTCGTGCGGGAAGGACGAGGTGACGACGCGACTGGCGAATTTCCATCGGCCTGCGACCCGGACGTAGCGATCGCTGTACACGATGTGGGCGCGCGCGTAACTGCCATCGGTCTTCACCAACTCGACGAGACAGTTGACCCTGCCTTCACCACGGTCACCCTCGATACGGGTGATCAGGTGGTTGAACATCAGGTGGACGACGTTCCGGGAGTTGGCCATGAGGGTGTCGCGGAAGAAGACGCGGATCGCCTCGCGGCCTTCGAACAAGCCGAAGCCGGTTTCGGTCTCGTCCAGCGTGCCGTCCTCGGCCCAACAGCCGACGGACTCGTCAAGCTGCCCGGAGTCGAAGGCAGTCGCGTACCGACTGTTGAGGTCCTGGATCTCTGCACGGTTGTCACTCATGCCGAAAGCGTACGTTTGCGAACGCGATCAGAATCGCCCGGGGCGGCGCACCGGAGCCAAGGAGGAGGTTCCGGCCCCGGCCCGCGAGCGGCTGACCGGTCCCTAGGGTGTGCCGGGGCGGAGTCCGTGGGTGGGCGGTTCGGCGGTGGGCAGGCCGCGCAGCAGGCTGTCGAGGAAGAGGTCGAAGCGGACGGGGGCGTCGCCGAGCAGCCGCTGTTCCTGGGCGCCGAGCCAGGTGACCAGGGAGGTCCCGAAGACGTACCAACTGTGCAGGGCCATCTCGCGGGAGGCCCCTGCTGCGGTGAAGGCGGAGACGACCGCGTCCTGCATCGTGGTGAACGCGCGCGAGTGGCGGTGCGGGCGTGCGACGCGGGTGGCGTAGCCGGGCACCGCCAGGAACTCGTCGTGCGCGGCCCAGGCGAGCCGCGCGAGCCAGGTCCGCCAGGTGTCCGGGGTGGGGGGCTCCGCGGGGACGATCTTGTCGATCACCGCCTCGCTGACCAGGTCGACGACCCCCTGCCGGCCCGGCACCCACCGGTACAGCGCGGAATGCGAGACCCCGAGCCGTGCGGCCAGCTCCCGCATGGACAGCGACTCCAGATCGCCGGCGGCCAGCGCCGCCCGCACGATCGCTTCCTTGCTCAGCCGCGCGGGCGGGCCGGGGCGCTTACCGGGGCCAGTCATGACCAGGACCCTATCGACTCGGGCCCGCGCGCTGCGCCCGCGCGTAGTGACCAATGGTCTCTATTGAGTTAGGCTCCCCTTACTTGCCTGCGGGTGGCTTCTTGCCCACGAGGCGTCGTAGAGGTCGTGCGCACCGGTGCCCGGCCCGCCGGTACGGGAGGGAGAGTCGTGCCCGAGACACACGAGCGAGGGGCAACAGGGGACGCGGCGTCGGCGGAGGCGGCGCGGTCCCGGCACACGGACACGCGCACCGCCCCGGCCCAGGGGCTCCGCCGCCCGGGGCTGCGCATGCTGCTGGCCTGCGGTGCCCTCTTCCTCGTCGTCCTCGACGCCACGATCGTCTCGGTCGCCCTGCCCGCGGTCGGCTCCGCGCTCGCCATGGACGGCGCCGGGCTGGGCTGGGTGGTCAACGCCTACTAGGACTCCGTTAGGTCTGTCTCGATCTTGGTGTTGTGTATGTTCTGCTGGGCAGGGGCTGTTGGCAGGTGGTGCAGATGCCGGTCCAGCACCTCAGGACGTCTTGGAGGGCGTCGAGGATCTGATAGAGAGTGAGTCCGGTGCGGGCGCTTTTGGGGCCAGACGTTGTTCGGTGAGAAATGCGTGGGCGGCGGTCACGAGGGTGACGTGGTGGTGCCAGCCAGGCCAAGACCGGCCTTCGAAGTGGTCCAGGCCCAGGCCGTGCTTGAGTTCGCGGTAGTCGTGCTCGATGCGCCAGCGGATCTTGGCCAGGCGGACCAGGT
>NZ_AUKO01000026.1:0-144295 GCF_000424785.1 Streptomyces sp. CNT360
GGGGAGCTGGCGGGTCTGGGCGGCGGGCTTGCCGTGCTCGGGCTGGTCGGCGGCGTGGGCGGTGCCGGTCAGGGTGGCGGTGGCGATACCGGCGGCACCCAGGACGGTCAGGCCGGTGGTCAGCTTGCGGTTGCGCAGAGCAGTACGCATGTGAAGGGGGGATGCCTTTCGGAGGGGGACACATCCGACCGCGTCGTGCGGGGCGTACCCCGGCTCTCGTCGCGATCCGGCACCCACCCTGGAAACCGGCTCCCCGAGCCGACAACTGTGTGACCTACGACCCCGCTTCGTCCCCAACCCCCACCCCGACGCGCTGAACCGCCCCCACCCCCGCACCCCGCACACGGAACCTGCGAACCCGCTTCGTAGGTGACCTGGCTCCTATGGGCGCCCTCACAACAGGCCCCACCCACCCTCACCCACAGCGCAGCAGACCCTCACGCTGTGCCAGGACCTCGGCGGGCCAGACGGGGCTTCGAGGCCGCCACGAGCTCGGGGACCGTGGCCAGTTTGCTGCGGGGGCGGCCCGTGCGGCTTCCGCGGGCCTGCTCCGCGCGGTCGATGGCGGCCAGGCCCCGGGCGTCCACCACGTGGCGGCTGCGCCGGCGCGCCAGGCGCCGGAACGCCTTTCCGGTGGACGGCGGTGTGGGAAGGGAACCGCTCGCGGCGTCGTCGAGAAGCGAGGTGACGGTCTCGGCGGCGCAGGCGCGGTTCGCACCGATGCCGCCGGTGGGGCCGCGCTTGATCCAGCCGACCACGTAGGTGCCGGGCCGGCCCTTCACCCGGCCGTTCTCGTGCGGCACGGTGCCGCTCGTCTCGTCGAACGGCAGCCCGGGCAGGGGAGCGCCCCGGTAGCCGATGGCGCGCAGCAGCATGCCGGTCGGGATGGTCACCTCGCCCGCGTTGCCGGAGACGCGGACCCCGGTGACGTGGCCCGTTCCCTGCGCGGTCGGCCCGTCGCCGTCGTCGCGCACCTCCACAGGCGCCGAATGGAAGCGGAGGACCAGGCGGCGGGCGTCCGGTGACGGTGGCTGTGTGTAGTCGACCCGGGTGCGGTGGAACCCGCGCAGCAGCGCGGCCTTCTCCTGCGGTCCCGCCTCGTCGATCGTCGCGCCGGTGCGCGGGTCGTGGTCGTCGACGACGAGGTCGACACCGGGCAGGTGGGGGAGGGCCAGCAGCTCCGGACGGGTGTAGGCGGCGTGTTCGGGCCCGCGCCGTCCCAGCAGGACGACCTCGCGTACGGAACTGGCCCGGAGCGCCTCCAGCGCGTGGTCGGCGATGTCGGTGCCGGCCAGCTCCTCCGGGTCGGTCAGCAGGATGCGGGCCACGTCGAGGGCGACGTTGCCGGTGCCGACCACGACGACGCGCGGAGTGGTCAGGTCGATCGCGTCAGCAGGAACGTCCGGGTGGGCGTTGTACCAGGCGACGAAGGAGGTGGCCGAGACGGCACCGGCGGCCTCCTCGCCCGGGATGTCCAGCCGGCGGTCGCCGGGGGCGCCCACCGCGTAGACGACGGCGTCGTGGTGGGCGGCCAGCTCGTCCACGCTGAGGTCCTCGCCCACCTGCACACCCAGGAGCATGCGTACGCGCGGGTGGTCGTGGAACCGGGCGAAGGTGTCGCCGATCCTCTTCGTCGCCGGGTGGTCGGGCGCCACGCCGTATCGTACGAGGCCCCCGGCCACCGGCAGCCGGTCGAGCAGGGTGACCTCGGCCGCCGTGTGCAGCAGCAGATCTTCGGCCGCGTACATGCCGGCCGGACCGGTGCCCACGATCGCGACCCGCGGGGCGGTGAAGTCGGCGGGCAGGGTCCGGGTGAAGGACGGCTCGCTCCAGGAGTGGAAGTTGGGGCTGTCCCCGCCCGGCTGCGGGGGTGTGGCGTCCGCGTAGTAGGCGGCGTTGATCTCGGCGTAGGCCTGTTGCGGTCCGGTGAGGCTCTCCACGGGGAAGACCGCGTCCACCGGGCAGGCATCGGCACAGGCGCCGCAGTCGATGCAGGTGGCCGGGTCGATGTAGAGCATCTCCGTGCTGCCGAACCCCCGCTCACCGGGGGCCGGATGGATGCAGTTGACCGGGCAGACGGACACACACGTGGCGTCGTTGCAGCAGTTCTGGCTGATGGCGTAGGTCATGGGTTCAGTTCCGTCGGCGGGGTGCGGAGGCCGGAGGCCGCGGCGGCGGGTGGTGTCGTGGGGACCGGGTCGGGTGGCGGGGCCGGATCAGGTCAGATCAGATGGGCGCGCTTGTAGAAGATCAGTGCCGGCTTGGTCAGCAGCTTGGCCGAGGCCAGGAACTCCATCAGCCCCGCACAGCTGGAACGCAGCATCGACTTGTGGTGCTCGTTGGCCCGGGCCTCGGCGAGCGCACGCTTCTGGTCCAGGCCGGCGTTGGCGTACACCTTGTTGTTCACCATGCTGGTGACGATGACGTAGGAGGCGACGGAGATGACGAAGGCGTTGATCTGCCGCCGCACCCAACTCGCCTTCGCCAGCCGCTTGCGGGTCTCGTCGCGGGCGAACTTCATGTGCCGCGACTCCTCGACCACGTGGATGTTGTTGATGGTGCGGACGAACGGCACGACCCGCTCGTCCCGCATCCAGTCACGCTGCATGACGTCGAGGACCTCCTCGGCGACGAGGATCGCGGCGTAGGCGGCCTCCCCGAAGGCGAGGGTCTTGAAGGCGCGCCCCAGCTCGCGGGCGGGCAGCCGTGGTTGGTAGGCGGGCGCGCGCAGCTTCTTGGCGCCGCGGGCGAACATGATCGAGTGCCGGCACTCGTCCGCGATCTCGGTGAGCGCCCACTGGACCTTGTCCTGGGAGGGGTCCTTGGCGTAGACGTCGCGCAGGATCATCTGCTGGAGGATGATCTCGAACCAGATGCCGGTGCCGGCCACCGACGCAGCTTCCTGGCGGGTGAGTTCCTTGCGCTGCGCCTCGGTCATCTCCTGCCAGTAGGAGGTTCCGTACAGCGTGCTCCACTCGGGGCTGGTGCCGTGGAAGTTCTCGTCCAGGGGCGTCTCCCAGTCGACCTCCGTCCGCGGGTCGTACGACAGCGTCGCGGAGGACTCCAAAAGCCGCCGGGCGACACCGTGCGCGTCCGTGCTCTCGGGGATGTCCGGCCGGGTGGTGCTGCTTGCCATGGTGCGACTCCTCGGTTCGGATATCGGGCCGTTCCGGGCCGGCCGTCGCTTCGACGGTCCCCGGCCGCCGTCGGCCGTGCCGCCCGTGCGGGGGCCATGACGGTGTGGGGCTGCGGCGCTGCGGGGCCGCTTCCCGGGCGGGTGACGGGGCGCCCCCGAAGGCGCCCCACGCCCCTTGTTAGACGGACTGTATAACAAGAGGAAAGCTGTGCCTACCCTCCAGTACGGAGGTCGTCGTCTGCCGCCTCCGGCTGCCCCGCCGGTAGCGGAACCGGCCCGCGGGGGCGACGCCCTCCCGCCAGGCCGGTTAGGCTTTCCCCAGTTCAGGCAGGTCATCTGCCTGGCGCCCTGCGGGAGTTGAAGCGAGCGGCGGAGGATCTGTGACGTACCCCGGCAAGAACCACGAAGAGGCCCCCTCCCCGGCGTCGAGCGCGGCCGAGTTGATGACCGAGGCGGTGGAACAGGTCGCCGCCTCGCAGGAGTCCAGCGGAGCCTCCCTGCGCGTCGAGGAGGCCCACTCGGCCCGGATGTACGACTACCTGCTGGGCGGCAAGGACAACTACCCGGCCGACCAGAGGGCGGCCGACAAGGCGGTGTCGGCCTTCCCGACGCTGCGCATCGCGGCCCGGGAGAACCGGAAGTTCATGGGCCGGGCCGTGCGGTGGATCGTGGAGGAGACCGGGATCCGCCAGTTCCTCGACATCGGCTCCGGCCTGCCGACCGCACACAACGTGCACCAGGTCGCCCAGGCCCACGACCCGTCCTGCCGCGTCGTCTACGTCGACAACGACCCCATCGTCCTGGCCCACGGCCGTGCGCTGCTCGACACCGACGAGCGCACCACCGTCATCGAGACCGACATCCGTGACCCGCAGGCGATCATCGAGCACCCCGAGACGCGGGAACTGATCGACTTCACGCAGCCGGTGGCCGTGCTCGCGGTGGCGGTCCTGCACTTCATCTCCGACGAGGAGGACCCGGCCTCCCTCGTCGACCGCATCCGCGAGGCACTGGCGCCCGGCAGCGTCCTGGTGCTCTCGCACGCCACGGCCGAGATCTCGCCCGAGACGGCACTCGGTGTGCAGAGTGCCTACCGTGCGCAGGGCGTTCCTCTCACGCTGCGGGACCGCGAGGCGCTGGCCGGCCTGTTCGCCGGGTTCGAACTCGTCGACCCCGGCATCCAGGTCGTCTCCGACTGGCGCTCCACCGTCCCGGAGGCCGCCCGCCCCTCCCACGCGGAGGTCTCCTGGTACGGGGGGATCGGCCGGCTGCGCTGACACCGCCGGGCACCCTCACCGCGGACGCGGGCCCTCCATGGCGCCGGTCCCGTCCTCCCGGTACCCGCGAGTGCCGGGGGCCGCGGCGGCAGGCCCGCGGCGCCGGTGGTGTCCCCGGCCGCTGCCGTCGAGGGCCCCGTCCGCGGCAACAGGCCGACGAGCAGCACCGAGACGGCGGTGAGCGCAGCCGTCGCCAGGTACGCGGCGGCGTGACCGTCGGCGAGCAGGCCCGGGGAGGGCGGCAGCCCGGGGTGCCGCCCCCGGCGCCCGTCACCGCCACGGCGACGGCGCCGAGGACCGACAGACCGAGTGCGCCGCCGATCTGGCGGGAGGTGTTGACCAGACCGGCCACCACCCCCGCCTCCGGTGCGGGCCTGAGCTTCCTGCCGCACACCGCGGGGGTCATCGCCGGTTCCAAGGTGGCGCCCCGGCTGATGAAGCGGTTCGGTACGCGCACGATGGTGGCCGTCGGCGGAGTGGCCGCAGCCGCCGGCTTCGGCTGGCAGGGGTTCGTCCTCGCGCCCCAGGGCACGTTCGTGGCCGCCGTCCTGGGGCCGGGCATCGGCCTGCTGATGACCCCGCTGACGGACGAGGCCACCACGGGGGCCGGGGCGTGGCCCGCGGTGCGGGCCGTGCTGGACACGGCCGTCGCAGGCGGGCAGCTGTGGGGGCCGCGCGTCGCCGGTCTGCGCGGCCGGCCCCACCGGGTGCCACGGTGGCGCCCGCTGACCGATACCGAGTGCGCCGACCGACTGTGGCAGGCGAGCTGCGAGCTGGCGGGCGTGGATCCCGCCGACGGTCCGCGGTGACAGCCGTGCCGTGTGCGCCCGCCGCTCACTCGACGACCAGTCGGGCCCCCTGCGTACGGTCCGAGGAGGGCCCCGTTTCCAGGGCGACCTCGCCCGGCTCCACGGCCGGGTCCAGGGCGCGGTTCACCGATGCGAGGGTGTCCGCGTCGATCTCGAAGACGGCCTCTGCCTCCTGGCGCGGCGGCAGCGACAGGCGGACGAATCCGCGCAGTTCGCGGACGCGGGGCCAGGACGAGCCGCCCGAGACGCGGCGCAGGTAGAGCTGCACCGTCTCGCGCACGGGCCGCTCATCGGTGTTGCGTACGGCGACCCGGCAGGTCAGGGAGGGGGCAGCGGTGGTGACTCGGGACCGGGACAGGAGGGGCGGCCCGTAGGCGACCGTGGTGTAGGACAGGCCGTGGCCGAACGGGTAGCGCGCCAGGGCCGGTTGGTCGACGTAGCCGCGGTAGCCGTGGTCCTTGCCGTTGTAGCAGACCGGCAGCTGTGCCGACGAGGCAGGGACGGACACCGGAAGCCGGCCCTCCGGCTCCGCGGCACCGAACAGGACCTCGGCGATCGCGCGCCCTCCCCAGGGCCCGGGATACCAGGCACTGAGCACGGCCGCCGCCTTACCCGGCAGCTCCGGCAGCGCGTGCGGCCGGCCCTGGACGAGGAGGACGACGACCGGCACGCCCGTTGCCGCCACGGCCCGCAGCAGCGCGGTCTGCCCGTCCGGCAGCCGCACATCGGCAAGGTCGACGCCCTCTCCGCAGGTCATGCCGCCCGGTTCACCCGCCGGTGCGAGGGCTGCGCCGTTGGCGGCGAAGGCGGTGTCGTGGCGTCGGGCACTGGATCCGCCCAGGACGACGACGGCCACGTCCGCCTCGGCGGCGAGCGCCACCGCGTGCGGTACCCCACCGACGTCCGCCCCGACCAGGCCGCAACCGGGTGTGTGGGTCACCTCGGCACCGGGCGGAGCGGCACAGCGGATGCCCTCCAGAACGGTGATGCCGCCGCCGGGCCGCTGCGGCGCGGTGTAGTCGCCGAGTTGGTGGGGGAGGGCGTCGGAGTGCGGTCCGAGTACGGCGATCCGCCGGATGGTGGGCGGCAGTGGGAGGGTGCACCCGTCGTGGTCGAGCAGGGTGAGCGAGGCGCGGGCCAGCCGCTCGCTCGACCGGCGCAGCGCGGCAAAGGACGACGGGGCGGCCCGGGGCGCACGTGCGGTGGGGGTGGTGTACGGCGGCTCGGCGCGGGCGTACGGCTGCTCGAACAGGCCCAGACGGAACTTGAGCGTCAGCACCCGGGCCACGGCGGTGTCCAGCGCCTCCTCGGCCACCAGACCCCGGGTGACGGCTTCGGCGAGGCGGGGGAAGCACGCGTCCCACAGGCCCAGGTCGCAGCCCGCCGCCAGCGCTCCGGCCCCTGCGGCGACCGGGTCCGCGGTGAGCCTGACCAGCCGGTCGACGGCCGTGCCGTCCGCCATGACCAGCCCCTCGAAGCCCCACCGGTTCCGCAGCAGCCCCGTCAGCAGCTCCCGGTTGGCGACGCAGGGCAGCCCGTCGAACTCGTTGTAGGCCGCCATCACCCCCGCTGCGCCCGCGCGTATCCCGGCACGGGCGGCCGCCAGGTGGATCTCGTGGAGTTCCCGTGCGCCCAGCTCGGTGGCCGCGCTGTTGCGGCCGCCGACGGTCGCGCCCTGGCCGGCGAAGTGCTTGAGCACCACGGCTATTCCGGCGGAGCGCACGCCGCGTACGAGCGCCTCGGTGAACCGCGCCGCCAGGTAGGGGTCCTCACCGAAACACTCCTCGGCCCGGCCCCAGCGCGGGTCGCGCACCAGGTCGAGCGCGGAGACGAGGGCCACGTGCCCGCCGCGGTCCCGCAGTTCGGCGGCGGCACCGGCGACCGCCTCCTGGTAGAGCTCGGGGTCCCAGGTGGCGCCCACGGCCAGGTTGACGGGCAGAACCGTGCCGTCGAGCGCCTGGTGGCCGTGGGGCATCTCCTCGACCAGGAGCACCGGAATGCCCAGCCGGGTGTGCTCCACCACGTGCTGCTGCACCGCGTCGGCGACCCGCGCACCGTCCGCCGCGGTGATGCCGTCGGCGAAGCCGACACCGGACCAGGCGTCCGCGCGCTGGAGCCCGTACAGGGCGCCCATTCCGTCCCAGGCGGCGACCTCGGCGCGGAAGGCGTCGCTGAGCCGGTGCCCCTCCGCGGTACGGGTGAAGGCGTGCCAGCCGTACAGCCGCTGGTTGACCTGGCCGACCTTCTCATCGAGCGTCATCCGTGGCAGCAGGTCCCGCACCCGCTCGGGCACCGGTACGGAAGGGTCGCGGTAGCGGGGCGGACTCATCGCAGCTCCAGCACCCGCACACCCCACGCGGGCAGCGTGACGGCCTCGGCCGGGGCGCCGGAGGAGAGGTCGTGCAGGGTGCCGTCGGCGGCCGGGCGGACCGTGGTCTCCCGAGCGTGCTGGCTGACCAGCCACACGAAGCGCCGACCGTCCTCGTGCACGAGCAGGTCGGCGCCGACGTGAGGGTCGTCGACCGTGACCGGGCGGTGCACCCCTGCGACCTGTGCGAGCGCCGCGTACAGCCGGTGCGTGTCCTCGGGGTTGACGCGGGCCGTGCGGGCGGCCATGTGCTCCAGCGGGTAGGTGGCCAGCACGGTGCGGCCGCGTCCGGTCGCGTGCTCCAGCAGCGCCGGACGGCCGTGCGCGTCCACCGCGACCACGCGTGCGTCCCGTGGGACGACGGGGAGCCGGGCGCGGCTGTCCTCGTTCCCGGCGACGCGGAAGCGCAGGACCTCACCGGCCGGCAGCGGGCCGAAGTCCTCGGTGAAGGTCATCTCCAGCACGTCGTCCTCGATCGGCTCGGCCACGCCGTAGGACAACTGGAGCTCCACGCCGAAGAGGGAGTCCAGCCCGTCGAACCAAGGACCTCGCGTCCCCGGGTGTTCACCCGAGCAGAACGACAGGTAGACGGTGGCGCCCTCCTCGGCCCGGCGCTGGAGCGCGCGCCGGGTGCGGGTGGTGAACTGCCGGGTGGACGGCAGCAGGTACAGCGCCGCGTCGTCCGGCAGCCCGTCGGCCTCCCGGGCGAGGCCGACGGGCAGGTCGGCGGCGCGCGACGTCACGTAGCTCTGGTGCAGTGAGGTGAAGATCAGCGGCCGGTCGGCGGCGCGGCTGTAGGGGTAGTCCCGCTCCAGAAAGGCGGGGACGACCAGGGCCGCGTCGGCGTCCGAGCGGTGGCAGCGGGCGAAGTCGACCGCCTCCAGCGTCCGGGCGAAAGCGGCGAGTTCGCGCAGCGGCTCCTTGGGGGCCCCGCAGTGGTCGGTGATGCCGAAGTGCATCTCGAAGGGGTGGTGGTCGTAGGGCGAGCGGTCCCACAGGTGGTCGTAGTCGGTGTTGTTCCACGCCATCCAGCCCGTGGCACCGCCCAGCAGGGAGGTGTGCAGCGTCTGCCGGTAGTAGACGCCGGCGTTCTCGGCGGAGACCGTGTCGGTGGAGACCCCGAACTCCTCCAGGACGACCGGCTGCCCGGTGACGGCAGCCAGCTCGCACTCGAATGCGGCGCGGTGGTGCTGGCGGATCCGGTCGGTGTCGGAGCGGTAGACGTGCGGGCCGACGAAGTCGACGTACTCCGCGGTCTCGCGCAGCGAGAAGCCGTTGTCCCGGCCCGTCACCTCGATGCCCCAGGCGCCGTCGCCCAGCGAGACCGGCTGGGTCCCGCCGGCGGCCCGTACGGCGTTGCACATGGCCTGCGCCCAGGCCGTGACGACGTCCGACGAGGGCGGGTCGACCTGGTAGATGCGGCCGTAGCCGGGCATCTCGTTGGTGATCAGCCAACCGGTCACCGCGGGGTGGTCCTTGAAGCGGCGCGTCATCGCGGAGACGAACCAGGCCTGCCGGCCCACCATCCACACGTCCTCGTACAGATCGCGGCCCCCGCGCCAGACCGGGTCCCAGTTCTCGCCGGACATGTGGCCGACGATGAAGGTGGGCACCGTGCCCATGCCGGTCTCGGAGTGGGCGTCCAGGAAGTCGGCGAAGCGGGCGCACAGGGTCTCGTCGACGCGGTGCGGCTCGGGGTGGAAGTCGGGCCAGTAGAAGAACGACCGGGTCATCGTGAGGCCGTTCTCGCGCAGGACCCGCAGCTCCTCGCGGACCGTCTGGGGGTCGTAGTCCCGCCACATCAGCGGTCCGCCGGTGCGGGACCAGAAGTTGGTGCCCAGCCAGGGCAGGACGGCGGGGTCGTGGGTGAGGCGGGCGCTGTGGCGTCGCATGGTTCTTCTCGGCAATCGTCGTGCGGGTGCGGGTGCGGGTGCGGGTGCGGGTGCGGGTGCGGGTGCTGTACGGGCGTGCGTGGGGCTCAGGTCAGTGGGGTGCGGGGCCGGTGGACTCGCGGACGACCAGGTGCGGCCGGTCCTCCAGCACCGCCTCGGGCACGTCCTCGCCGCAGCGGGCGAGCAGCGTGCGGGCGGCCGCGCCGCCGACCCGCTGCACCTGCTGGTCCACGGTGGTCAGGCGGGGGTGCAGCCAGCGGCCGAGCGGCAGGTCGTCGTAGCCGACGACCGACAGGTCCCCGGGTACGCGCAGCCCCGCACGCTGCGCCGCACCGATGCCGCACACCGCCATGGAGTCGTTGGCGTAGACGATCGCCGTGGGCCGGTCCTCGGCGGCCAGCAGCGCGTCGGTGGTGGCCACGGCCGACACCTCGGTGAAGTCGGTGTGCAGCACCGCGTACGGCCGCAGTCCGGCCCTTTGCAGCGCCGCTTCGAAGGCGGCGCGCCGCAGCCTCGTGTGCTGGAGCTCGGCCGGGCCCGCCACGTAGGCGATCCGGCGGTGCCCCAGGTCCGTCAGGTGCGCCACCACCTCCTCGACTCCGGCGCCCTGCTGCCCCAGACCGACACTCGGCACGGGACCGGCAAACGCGGGTGGCCCGAGCAGCACAGCGGGCAGCCGCAGCCTCGCCACCAGGGCGGGGCGCGGGTCGTCGGCGCGGGCGTCGGTGAGGACCGCGCCGTCGACCCTCCCCTCGGCCGCGAACCGCTGGTACAGCGCCGTCTCCTCACGGACCCCGGCCACCAGGTGGAGCAGCAGGCCGTAGCCGCGGGGCGCCAGTTCGCCCTCCATCCCGGTGATCAGCTCGCTGAAGTGCGGGTCGGCACCCAGGACGTCGGTGGGGCGCCGCACCACCAGGGCCAGGGTCCGGGTGCGGGCGCTGCGCAGGGCGGCGGCGGGCGCGTTGGGCGACCAGCCCATCTCCACGGCCGTCTCCAGGATCCGCTGCCGCGTCGTCTCCGCCAGGCGGCCCTTGTCGTTGAAGGCCTGCGAGACGGCGGCGGTCGAGACCCCGGCCGCGGCGGCCACCGCCTTGATGGTGGGGCGCTTGGCAGGCGGCTGTTCGGCGGGCGCGCTCACATCTTCACCGCCCCACTGACGAGGGCCTGCTGCATCCGCCGCTGGAGCAGCGTGTAGACGGCCCACACCGGGACGAGGGTGAGCACCGTTCCGGCGGTCAACACGCCGTAGTCGGTGCCGGTGATCGCCTTCAGCGTGGGCAGGGCGACCTGGACGGTGCGCTGGGCGGGGTCGGGACCGATGATCACCAGCGAGTACAGGTATTCGTTCCAGAAGGTCAAAAAGTTCAGCAGCAGCACCGTCGCGATGCCCGGCATGCACATGGGCGCGTAGACGTGTCGCAGCACCGCATACGTGGAGGCCCCGTCCATCCGGGCGGCCTCCTCCATCTCCCGGGGAACGGTCCGCATGAACTGCACCAGGATGACGACCGAGAGCGGCATGGCCGTCGCCGGGAGGAACAGCACCATGAAGGTGCGGGAGTGGAAGAGGCCGGTCACGGCGGCGAGCAGGAAGGTGGGGAAGAGAGCCGCGAAGGTGGGGATCAAGAACCCCAGCGAGAAGACCTTCTCCATCACCGAGGCCGCCCGCCCCCGCGACCTGGCGAGCGCGAACGCCGCGGGCAGCGCGAGCGCCAGGGTCAGCACCAGGGCGAAGCCGGTGACCAGCAGCGAGTTGACGACGGCGAGCCCGAGGTCGGCACGGGTGAAGGCCGTGGTGAAGTTGCCGAGTCCCAGGGACGACGGCAGGGCGAAGGGGTGGGCGAAGATCTCCTCGTTGGACTTGAACGCCGAGGCGAGGAAGTAGTACAGCGGCACGACCAGCAGCACCGCGTAGCTCCACACCAGCAGGTGTGCGGGTATCCAGCGTTTGCCGAACTTCATGGTGAGCCGATCCCCTCGGTGTCAGTAGGTCTGCCGGAAGACGCGGCGGATGGTGAGCAGCCCGACGAGCCCGGCCAGGAAGAGGAGAACGCCGACGGTCTGGCTGTAGCCGAGATCGGCGGCGATGAACGCCTTCTGGTAGACGAGGAAGGACAGCGTGGTGGAGGAGCTGCCAGGGCCGCCCTGGGTGAGCAGCAGCACGTGCTGCGCGGAGCCGAACAGCGTCCACAGGAACTGCAGCATGGTCACCACGCCCACGTAGTCCCGGATGACGGGGAAGTGGACGCGCCACATCGTGCGCCAGTGCCCGGCCCCGTCCAGCTGGGCCGCCTCGCCGAGTTCGTCCGGCACGCTGCCGAGCCGGGCGGCGAACAGAACGGCGGTGAACCCGATGCCCGCCCAGATGTCCAGGGCGATGAGGCAGGCCAGCGCCGTGGACGGGGAGGCGAGCCAGGCGTCGGTGAGCGAGGACAGGCCCACGGACTCCAGCGCGCCGTTGAGCAGGCCGTCGGGCGAGAGAGCCGCGTAGAAGACCATCGCCTTCGCCGGGGTGGAGATCAGTCCCGGAACGAACAGCAGGTAGCGGATGACGCGGTGCCCGGGCGGGCGCTGCGCCACGTAGTACCCCACCATGTAGGCGCAGACGACCATGACGGGCAGCGCGACGGCAAGCTGGACCGCGGTGTTGCGTACCGCCGCCCAGAAGACCGGGTCGTCCAGGACGGTCCGCAGGTTGCCCAGCCCGGCGAAGGACACCGGTTGGAGCATGCCGGGCCAGTGCAGCGCTGCGATGACGAAGATGGCGACCATCGGGCCGACCATGAAGACCAGGTACCAGACCAGTGCGGGTACGGCCAGGATCGTGCCGCCCTGTGCCGGTGGCCCGGAGCGGGGCCGTGAACGGGGGCGGCGTCCGGCGGCGCCGGTCCGCTCACCTGTCGGGCCGACCGCGGGCGCGCCCGGTGTCGGCGTCAGCGTCGTCATGAGGGGACTCCGTGGACTGTGTGGCTCGGGAGCGGGAAGCCCCGGGGAGCGGGGAAGGTCTGCGAGGGCGGAGCGGTGCGGCGAGGAGGGCGCGAGCGGTGCGGCGTCACGCTCAGCGGTACGCGGCTTCGAGCGCGGCACGCACCTTGGCCGCGCTGGTGCCGCGGGTGAAGGACGTACTGGTGGCCGTGATCAGTGGTTGGTTGGCGCTCGGCGGCACGTACACGTCGGGCAGCAGGACCTGACTGACGTCGGAGCCCAGCCGCTGGGCGGCGGCCACCAGGGGGAAGTCGGTGCTGAGCGTGTCGGAGCGCACCGCCATGTCGCGGCCGCTCTCGGTGATGAAGCGGGAGACGGTGCCGGGCCGGTACATGAAGCGGAGGAACTTCTCCACGGCGTCGATCTTCTTGGTGCCGTTCGGGCTGATCCAGAAGCCGATGAGGGTGTAGCTGCGCAGGACGGTGGGCTTGTCGTGCACAGCACCGTCGGTCAGCGGCCACCCGCCGATGTCGGTGTGGCGGGCCACCTTGCCGGGCACCTCGGCCAGCGCCGAGGACATGGCCGACTCGATGGCCGCGGACCCCGTGTTGAACTGCGTCATCATCGAGTCGGAGGTCAGCCCCTGCGGTTTGTCGGTGAAGACCCCGGAGTCCCGCAGGTGCACGAAGTAGGCGATGCCCTCGCGGGCGCCCCTGCTGCCGAAGTCCCCCGTGGTGTAGGCGTGCCGCGCCTCGTCCTCGGTCAGGAAGGTCTGGATGATCTGGGCGAGCAGCTTCTGCCCGGTCCAGTCGTTGCCGCCGGTCGTCACGGGGGCGGTCCCCTTCGCGCGCAGCTTGCGTGCGGCGCGTACGAGCGCGTCCCCTGTGGTCGGTATCCGCGATACGCCGGCCCTCTCCAGCAGCGCCCTGTTGTAGGCGACGGGCCAGTTGGTGGCGAAGTACGGGAAGGCCCGCAGCCGGCCCTTGCCGTCGGTCCACGCGGTCAGCGCCTGGGGCAGCACGCGGGAGCGCAGCCCCCAGTCGTCCAGGTAGTCCTTCACGTCCACCGTGGCGCCCACGTCCGTCCACGCCAGGGTCTTGTCGTAGAGGTTGACCATGACGACGTCCGGCTCCTTGCGGGCCAGCCGGGCCGTTTCGTACACCTGGGCGAGATCGTCGCCGTTCACCAGGTTCTTGACGGTCAGTCCCGGATTCTCCTCGCGGAACCGGTCCAGCGCACGCAGATAGGTGGCGGAGCCCGGCGCCGTGGTGCCCAACTGGCTGTGCACGACGAGCGTATCGGGGTCGGTGTCCGCCGCGGCCAGCGCGGAGCAGCCGGACAGGGTGGGCAGGGCGGTTGCGGCGAGGCCGGAACCGGCGGCGAGGAAGCCGCGCCGGGTCAGCGGGGAGGAGCGCACAGCGGGAGGTCTCCAACCAGGCGGTTAACGAGTGGTTAATCGATGTACCTCTGGAGGTGCGAGGAACTTAGACGCCAGGCCGGTACGGGTCAAGGGGTGCGCGGACGGCTGTCCCGTTCGCAGGCGCACTCTCCGGCCGGTCGCTGAAGACGCCCCCGCTCCCAGCCGAACGCACACGCAGCTTGCTACTTCGGCACCGCGGGCGGGTCGGGGACGGTGACATGCAGTGCGCCGAGGATGCGGGTCAGGTCCGCGGGCGCCGCAGTCAGCCGCACCCGCCGCCCCGCGTCGTCGAGCACGGCGACATGCCAGCCCGTGGGGACGGTGTCGCCCTCGTCACCCCGCAGGCGCCGCACCTCCCGGACGGTGAGCCGCTCCACCGGTATCCGCTTCGCGGAGAACCTGCCGGGGCCGGAGTGCGGTGTCACCGCAGGCGGAGAACCGCCCCCGAGGACGATGTGCGTGCCGAACCGGTACGAGTTGTAGTCCGTGTGCTCCAGGAAGCGGGCGGGCACGAAGACCTCCGCCGCCTCGTCCCCCGTTGGCTCCTGCGGCGCTCCCCTTCCGGGTTTCTCCGGCTCGCCTGCTCCCGGCGTGCGGACCTCCTGCGGTGCACGCGCCGCCCCCGGCACGCGGACGCGGGTGGCGCGCCAGGCCCACAGGAAGAGGGACAGCGTGACCGCCGCGCCTCCCACGGCCCAGGCGACCGTCACCGGTGCCGAGAGGGAGCCGGCCGGGCGGAGGTAGCACAGTGGCAGCAGCCACAGCGCCGTACCCAGCAGCGCGGCTGCGAAGGGGAGTGCGGTAGGGAGGATGTCGTCGGCGGGCAGGTGGCGTCCTCGCACACGGAGGAGCACCCGCGCGCCGGGATAGCCGGCCGCGAGGGCGAGTCCGGCTGCGACGGCAAGAAGGTCTCCCGGCCCGGCGTGGTGGTCCCGCCACACGTACCGTTCACCGCGGACCTCCCGCACTTCACGGTGCCAGACCGCCAGGGTGACGCGGTCTCCCGTACGGAAGGCCAGGGCGGCCTCGCGGGAGACCCCGAGCCGCTTCAGGGGCCGGCTGTGGGCGAAGTAGATCCAGTTGCGCTTCTTCGGGCGGTGGGGCTCGGTCCGTGAGATCACGGCTTCCACCGTCGTCAGGCACGCCTGCCCGCGTTGCTCGCGTCTGCCTTCTTCCTGGGCGCGAGCCCTGTCGCCCGGGGCAACTGCTCGGTCCGGGGCGGCCGGTGTCCGCGTCGGGCAGGGAGCCGCCGACTCCCACGCCCGCTCCCGCGCGGCGGCACCCGGCGCCAGCCCGGCGACCAGGCCCGCGGCGATCAGCAGCAGGGCACATGTACTCAGTGCTCCGGCCCAGGGGCGCCCCGCGGTGCGGTACGAGACGACGGGGAGGTGGCGGGAGGCGGGCGTGCCGTAGTGGCGATGCAGCGTGCGCAGGGCCTCCACCTCCTCCTCGAAGCCCTCGTGCGGACGGGGCCGCCGGGCGCGGTCCACGTGCGCGCGGTGCTGCCGGGGGTCGCGCGGCAGGGGCAGCAACCGCGTGCGTCCGCCCTGCACCGTCAGGCAGGCGCGGCGGATCTCCCGGGTGCGGTGGATGTCCGCGTACCGCACCAGCACCCGGAGTTCGGCCACCTCGGACCACGGCACACTCCAGCGTCGCAGCAGCGTCCGGCACCGCACCCCGTACGCGTCGGCGCTCACCCGGGTGGTGATCCCGTTCAGTGCGGCGGACCCCACCGTGGTGAGCAGCAGACCGGCGGCCAGCCATCCGTCCAGCAGCGGGCCGCCGCGCACCAGGTGCACCAGGCGCACCGCGGCCAGGCAGGCTCCGACTGCTCCGAGCGCGACGAGATACCACCGGGCGTGCTGGGCAGGTGGGCGGAAGACCACCGGGGCGGGAGCGTTCATGCGGACATCGTGCCCCGAGCGCGCCCGCGCCTTCATGTGGTGCCTACGGCAGTGTCGGGGCCGGTCGGACTGCCGGTGGCTCTCCGCCGGGCCTCCTCAGCGGGGGTTCGCGGCCCCGCGCGGGTCACCCACGGGCGGCCGACAGCACCGCCTCGGACATGGCCAGGTGGCCCGCGGTGTTGGGGTGGAACCCGGCGCCGTCGACGGGCTGGAGCGGTTCGACCCAGCGGGTGCCCACCGGCTTGCACACGTCGTGGCCGACGGAGCCGCCGTAGGTGTCCACGTAGGCGGCTCCCGCGGCCTCGGCCCGGTCGGCGAGCATGGAGTTCAGCCGCTTCTCGGTGTCCCGCAGCCAGGGGGCGTCGCCTGTGGCGAGGGAGACGGTCGAGGGACAGTTGCTGCCGTCGTCCGGCAGCAGCGCGGGGTAACCGACGAGAAGGATCCGTGCGTCGGGGGAGCGGTCGTGGATACCGTCCAGCACCTTGTCGATCTTGCCGGCGGTCTCCTGGATGCGGGCCGCCAGTTCGTCGCTGCCGCCCAGCGAGTAACTGGTCTTGCAGGGGGCGCCGTTCGGTACGAGGGCACCGAGGACGACGCAGCGCGTGACGATGCCGCCGAAGCCGATGTCGTTGCCCCCGATGCCGACCGTGACCAGGTCGGTGTCCTCGGTGAGCGCGTCGAACTGCGGAGCCGCGGTGCCCTGCGGGCCGGTCATCTCGGCCGTCGTCGCGCCACCGCAGCTCACGTCCGTGAACGTGTCCGGCGTCAGGGCGGCCGCCGTCAGTGTCGGGTAGTTGTGGTCGGAGCGGGCGCAGTTCTCGTCGGTCTGGTCCGGGATGCCGGGGCCGGAGGTGTAGGAGTCACCGAGGGCGACATAGTGGCTGACGGCTCCCGGGCCGCCGCCCGCGCCAGGCGCGGCGGCCGAGGCGGACGGGGCACCGGTGAGCACGAGGGTGGCGACGGCCGGCAGTATCGCGGTGGCGGACAGAGCGACTCTGGACGCAGACATGACACTTCCTCACAGGACGGGCGGGGCGAGCCGGAGGGCTGGGCAGCGGGGCTGTACCGGGAGAACCGGGTCGAAAACCGGGCCGGGAGAGATGAGTCGGGAAAGCGCCGGGGAGAGCTGAGCCGTAAGAGGTGGAGCCGAGCCGGGGGAGCTGCTGCCGCGGGAGCGGGGCCGACAGGGCCTGGCCGTGGCCTGCCGGGGCGCCGCGCTGCGGACAACCACTCCTACCGACCAGTAAGAATGGCCACGCGTTCGCCAGGCGTCAATACCCCTGACACGCCCCGGGCTTCACCGCCGCGCGGCCCTCTTGCGCGGCGGGTCGGAGTGGTGTCGGCTTGCGCCCATGGGGAAGAGGAGTGTGGCCGCACTGAGCGCCGCCGTGGTCGCGGGCGCCCTGCTGACGGGCGTGCCCGGCGCGCAAGCGGCCGGGCCCGGAAGCGGCACGCCACGGTCTGCCGGGCCGCTCGCCAGGTCCGGAGCGGACCTCGACACGGTGACCATTCCCGAACTCCAACTCCGCATGGCACGCGGCACGCTGACCTCCTCGCAGCTCACGAAGGCATACCTGCACCGGATCGCCGCCCTCGACCCGACGATCCACGCCGTGCTGCGTCACGACCCGACGGCCCTGCGGCAGGCAGCTGCCAGCGACACCCGCCGCCGGCACGGCGCCACGCGGGGCCCGCTGGACGGGATCCCGGTGCTGCTCAAGGACAACGTGAACACCCGTGACATGCCGACGACCGCCGGATCGCTGGCGCTGACGGGCAGCCCACCGCGCGGCGACGCCGATCTGGTGACCCGGTTGCGCAGCGCGGGAGCGGTGATCCTCGGCAAGACCAACCTGTCGGAGTGGGCGAACTTCCGCGCCGAGAAGCCGACCTCCGGGTGGTCCGCCGTGGGCGGTCAGACCCGCAACCCTTACGTGCTTGACCGCAACCCCTGCGGCTCCTCCTCCGGTTCGGCCGCCGCGCTGGCCGCGTCGCTGTCCCAGGTGGCGATCGGCACCGAGACGGACGGCTCCATCGTGTGCCCAGCGGGAATGAACGGCGTCGTCGGGCACAAGCCCAGCCTCGGGCTGGTCAGCCCCTCCGGCGTGGTGCCCATCTCCGCCGAGCAGGACACCGCCGGGCCCATGGCGCGCAACGTGACCGACGCCGCGCTCACCCTCTCGGTGCTCACCGCGCAGCGCGGCTCCGCACACCCGGGCGGCCTTCTCGGCCGGTCGAAGGGGGCGCAAGACGGTGAGGCCGCCGGGGAGTTGACACGGCCGAGCAGTCTGCGCGGCAAGCGGATCGGACTGTGGCGGCTGCCCTCGCTCGGTTCGGACGTGGATGCGGTGATGACCCGCACGGCGAAGAAGCTCACGTCTGCGGGGGCGACGGTCGTGGAGGTGACACCGCCCTACCAGGACCGGCTCGCCGAGCTGGAGTTCCCCGCGCTGCTGAGCGAGTTCCACCGGGACATCGACGCCTACCTCGCCACCCGCGAGGGGCCGCGCGACCTGGCCGCCCTGGTCGAGTTCAACCGCGCACACCCCGCGGAGCAAAGCTGTTTCGCAGGGCAGGAGTTGTTCGAGAAGGCGCTGGCCGCGCCGCCCACCACCCACCCGAAGTACCGCGCGATGCGGGCCGAGTTGCGGGACCTCTCCAGCCGCTCCATCGACGAGACCATGGCGGCCCACCGCCTCGACGCCCTCGCCTCCCCGGCGAACCCGCCCGCGTGGACGACGGACTGCGCGCGGGGCGACAACGACGTGATCCCGTCCTCCACACCCGCCGCCGTGGCGGGTTACCCTTCCCTGTCGGTGCCCGCGGGGTCGGTGGGCGAACTCCCTGTCGGCCTCCTGCTGATGGCCGGGAACCGCCAGGACGCCGAGGTGCTCTCGCTCGGGGCCGCGGTGGAGCACCGGCTGGACGCCTGGCGCGCGCCGCGCTACCTGCCCTCACGGGAAGCCGGCACCACCGCGCACTGACCTCCGTCGCCTCGGGCGCCGAGGACTGCACCACCGACACGGCCGAACGCCTCACCGGCCGCCCGCCGCGCAGCTTTCGGGAGCACGCCGGACGAGCGCTCCGGCAGCCGGACGCGCCGCACCCGTGGGCGGGCCGCCCCGCGGCCTGCCGCACCGGGCGTGCCACGTCTCGTCCGTCACCGTCCCTCGGCCGCCTCTTTCCCGGGCACGCGGCCGTTCTCGCTCAGCGTCCGCCACAGGAACGTGTGGACGACTGCCTCCACGAACGCCGCCTGCTCGTGGTCGGCGGCCCCGGCGTGACCGCCGCCGGTGTTCTCGTAGTAGCGCACGGGAAGTCCCAGCTCGCGCATCCGGGCAGCCATCTTGCGGGCGTGACCCGGGTGGACGCGGTCGTCGCGGGTCGAGGTCGTCAACAGCAGCGGCGGACAGGCGCGGTGGGCCTCCGGGCCGGACGGGAGGTTGTGGTACGGCGACCAGTCCAGCAGGTGGGCGCGGTCGCCGGGGTCCTCCGGATCACCGTACTCGGCGACCCAGGACGCGCCCGCGAGCAGCCGGTGGAAGCGCACCATGTCCAGCAGCGGCACCTCGGCGACGACCGCACCGAACAACTCGGGGTACCGGGTCAGCATCACCCCCGTCAGCAGGCCGCCGTTGCTGCCGCCGGCGACGCCGAGCCGCTCCGGTGCGGTGATCCCTCGCCGCGTCAGGTCCCGGGCGACGGCCGCGAAGTCGTCGAAGGCGCGAGGGCGGTGGGCGCCGAGCGCCGCGCGGTGCCAGTCGGGACCGTACTCGCCGCCGCCGCGGATGTTGGCCACCGCGTAGGCGCCGCCGCGCTCCAGCCACGTCCGGCCGGTCACCGCGGAGTAGGAGGGGGTCAGCGAGATCTCGAAGCCGCCGTAGCCGTACAACAGGGTGGGCACCGGGCCCTCCTGGCTCTCCGGCCCGACGACGAAGTAGGGCACCTTGCTTCCGTCGGCCGAGACGGCGAAGTGCTGCCGCACCCGCAGCCCTTCGGCGGCGAACTGCGTCGGCGCCGTCTTCAGCGTCTCGGCCCCCGGGCCCGGCTCCCTCGCCCTCCCCGGATCCGTCCCCGCGTCCGGCCGGTCGGCGACGGTGCGGCAGAGCGTGGCGGGCTGGAGGAACCCGCTGACGGTGTAGAAGACCTCCTCCCCTTCCTCCCCTTCCTCGTCCGGGGCGGTCGCCGTCACGCCGGCCGTCGACAGCGGCGGCACCTGCCCCAGCGTGCGGCGGGACCAGCTTCCCGCCGCCGGTGTGAGCAGGTGCAGATGCGAGGAGACGTCGGTGAGTGTCTCCAGGATCAGATGGCCCCGAGTGGTGGCGTACCCGTCCAGAACGGTGCGCTCGTCCGGCGTGAACAGCACCTCGTGCGCCCGCTCACCCCGCAGGAAGGCCTCCAGGCCGAAGGCCAGCAGCGCACCGGCCGGCCGCTCCAGCCACGGCGAGCGCAGGCTGACCAGCAGCCACTCCCGGTGCACGTGGGCCTCGGCGTCCTCGGGCACCTCGATGCGTACCGGGGAGCCCTCGGCCGGCAGCAGGAAGTACTCGCTGTGCCAGAAGTCCTTGTGCCGGACCGCCAGATCGCGGGCGAAGCCGGGCGTCGGGTCGTGCCAGGCGGAGACGGACACGTCCTCGTGGCGCCCCTCGAAGACGACAGGCGCCGCATCGAGCGGCGAGCCGCGGCGCCAGCGCCGTACGGTGCGGGGGTAGCCGGAGGCGGTCAGGGCCGCGGGGCCGGTGTCGGTGCCGACGAAGAGGTGGTCCTCGTCGATCCAGCTCACGACGTTCTTGGCCTCCGCCAGCCGGAAGCCGTCCGCGACGAACGCCCGCTCCGTCAGGTCGTACTCCCGCACCACGGTGGCGTCCGCCCCGTCACGCGACAGCTTCACCAGCGCCCGCTCCAGGCCGGGCCGCAGCACGGTCGCGCCCGCCCACACCCACGGCACGTCCTCCGCGGCGGCCAGCGCGTCCACGTCCAGCACGGTCTCCCAGCGCGGCTCCGGCCCCCGGTACCCCTCCAGCGTGGTGCGGCGCCACACACCTCGGGCGTGGTCGGCGTCGCGCCAGAAGTTGTAGAGATGCGGTCCGCGGCGCGTCACGTACGGGATGCGCGCGGGGTCCTCCAGGACGTCCAGCGTCTCGGTGCGCAGCGCCTCGAACCCCGGGTCCGCGGTGAGCTCCTCCACCGTCTCGGCGTTCCGCTCGCGCACCCAGGTGAGCGCGGCGTCGCCTTCGATCTCTTCCAGCCACAGGTACGGGTCCTCGTCCTCGATCACCCTCCGATTGTCGGCCCCTCGCCGCCCGTCCCCGCACGTGCCCTGCCCGGAATCGCTGAGACGGGCGCCGAGCAGGGGTGCCCGGCGGCGCCGGCACCGGCTCAGGTCCCGGTGGCTGCCGGGGAATGCGGTTGTCGGGAGACCGCCCCTTCCGCCACGAGGTGGTCGGCGGGCCCGTCCGGGTCGAGGAGCCTGCTCATCCGGCCGGGGACGTCGAGGCCGACGAGCAGGACGACGATCATCGTCCCGGCGAAGGTGAGGACCGCCAGGGAACGGCCCAGATCCATGCCGGAGGCCAACTGTGCGCCGAGCACCGGGGCGACCGCACCGCCGAGCGCGCCCACGTTGTAGGTGAAGCCGAGGGCGGCGGCCCGGCTCCGGGTGGGGAAGTGGCCGCCGATGTAGCGGGGCAGCAGTCCGGAGATGCCGAAGCTGGTGGCCTGCAGCGCGAACAGCAGGAGCCCGAGCAGCAGCAGGTTGTCCTCCACCGCGAAGACCGGGAAGACGAAGACCAGCGAGGCCACCAGGGTGCCGGCGTAGGCCTTCTTGGTGCCGATCCAGTCGCCCACGAAACCGGCCAGCCAGCAGCCGGCCATGGTGCCGAAGCCCGCGTAGTACAGCACGTCGGTGACCTGCCCGGGGGAGTAGCCCAGGTCCGACTTCAGATAGGTGGGCAGCAGCGCCTGGATGGGCCAGGAGTAGAGGAAGGCGAAGAAGATCGTGACGATCATCGACACGTACAGCAGCCAGCCGCGCCGCCCGCCCAGTTGGACGGCGAACGCCACCAGGGCGATTCCCGCCACGACCGACAGCACCGGCACCAGGCCCGCGCCCAGCGGGGTGAAGACCGCGAACAGCGAAACCGTGGCCGCCACCGCCAGCACCAGGTTCACGGTCGCTCGGGCCGGGGTGGCGAACAGCGGACGGAACGGGTTGGGCCGCTCCTCCTGCCCGGCGACCTCCGCCTTCCAGTCCGCCGCCTCCGGCAGGGCACGCCGCATCCACAGGGCGATGACGATCGGTATCAGCCCGACGTAGAACATCCACCGCCAGCCCAGCGACGGCACCACCCACTTGTAGACCTCGGCCGCGAGGACGGTCCCCACCGAGTAGCCCGAGATCAGGAAGCCACTGGCCCGGTTCCGCATCCGCACCGGCCAGCTCTCCATGACGTAGGTGGCGCTGGCGGAGTACTCCCCGGCCATGCCCATGCCGATCGCGAGCCGGGCGACGAACAGGCTGGTGTAGTCCCACGCGAACCCGCAGGCGAAGGTGCCCAGCGAGTACAGCAGGATGCTGACCACCATCGACAGCTTGCGCCCGAAGCGGTCGCCGAGCGCCCCGAGCAGGGCGCCGCCGAGCCAGCGGGTGATGAATGCCGCCGAGACGAGGCCGGCCGCCTGCACCGTGTCGAGGTGGAAGTCGTCGCTGATCTCGGTCAGCACCAGCGTGATCAGCACGAAGTCGAAACCGTCGAGAAGGTAGCCGATCCACGCGGCGAAGAAGGCCTTCCACCGGCTGCGGCCGACCTGGCGGTACCAGGGAGGCGGGGGAGGGGCGGTGTGGTGCACGGCGGCTCCAGGATGCCGGACGGACTCGTCGTCGAGCACCGTCGGGGACGAGGGGAAGCCCACCGAGGCGGACACCTCGGCGGCGCTGCCTCAGCAGTCGCTGAGGCGTGTCAGGAAGCGGCTGTTCGAACCGGTGCGGGCGCCGGGTCCGGCCGCCGGCGCGCTCCCGGTCCACCCGGTGCGGGCGGCGGCGCCGGGGACGGTGTCATCGGACCACCGACAGGCCGACGGCGCTCAACCGCTCCGCGACCCGGGCGACGGCCGCCTCGTCCAGCGGGATCTGCGGGAAGGCCGTACCGCCGTCCTCGACGACACCCAGCAGCCGCAGCGCCGCCTTGAAGGCGCCCAACGCCGAGGAGTTGCGTCCCATCTCGGCCTCCGGGCCCGCGTCCACCATCGCGAACAGCGCGGCGAGCCGTTCCTGCTCCTCGGCGGCCAGCAGCCAGTCACCGGCCTGGGCGGCCTCCCACAGCCGCACGTACCCGGCGGGGTCGACGTTGCCCAGACCGGGCACCACGCCGTCTGCGCCCGCCAGCAGGGCGGCGTCCACGGTGAGCTCGGAACCGGTCAGGACGGAGAAGCCGGGTGCGGGCCCGTCGGCGCGTCCACCGCGTCCGCCGAGGCCCACCAGCAGGCGGCGCAGCGACCCCTCGTCGCCGCTGCTGTCCTTGAGGCCCGCCAGGGTCCCGTCGGCGGCCAGCTCCGTGACCAGGGCGGGGGACAGCTTGCTGTGCACCGAGACCGGCAGGTCGTAGGCGAACAGCGGCAGGTCGACGCGGTCGCGGACGCGCCGGAAGTGGGCGGCGGTCTCCCGGGGATGGGTGCGGGTGTAGAAGGGCGCGGTGGCCACCAGGCCGTCGGCGCCGCGCCGCGCCGCCTCCTGGGCGTGGTCGAGGACCCGGGGGGTCGTGGTGTCGATGACCCCGGCCAGCACCGGGACCCGGCCGTCGGCCGCGGCCACGACCGTCTCCAGCGCGGTGCCGCGCCGACGGTCGGTGAGGTAGGCGACCTCGCCGGTCGAGCCGAGCGCGAAGAGCCCGTGGACCCCGCCACTGATCAGGTGCTCGACCAGCCGGGACAGGGACGCGGTGTCGACCTCGCCGGAGGCGTCGAGCGGGGTGCACACGGGCGGGACGACCCCGCGCAGGGGGGCGGTCACAGGCATGGGGCCTCTCCACAAGTCGCTGAGCGGGGCGGCCGGTTGCGCGAAGGCGGCAGAAGCGGCCACCGAAACGTAGGACGTAAGATGTCCTACGTCTGCAGCCTAAGCCGCCCCGTCGCGTGGCATCAAGGGGTGATGGGTCAGAATCCGGATCGGGTCCCGAGGGCAGGGGTCGCCGTATGTGGGCCGCCGCCGGGCCTCGGAAACGGGTCGTCGAGGACGCAGGGTGACCAGGGGTGCCCGGGGTGGGAAGCTCGGTCACGTAGTGCCCTACCGCCACGGAAGGCCACTGGCCACGGGGAGAAAGGAACACGCGCGTGCCACGCACCACGGTGTCGGAGGATCTGCAGGCGCGGATCCGGCAGTTGATCCTGGACCGCGGTCTCGGACCGGGTTCCCCGATCCCCACCGAGACCGAACTGGTGGAGCTCTTCGACGTCAGCCGGGTCTCCGTGCGGGAGGCGCTCAAGGCGTTGCAGGCCCTGCGTGTGGTGGAGATCCGGCGAGGCTCCGGCACCGTCGTCGGCTCCCTGTCCCTGGCGCCCTTCGCCGACGGGCTCGCCTTCCGTGCGGCGGTCCGCCACCGCCACGGGGAGGCGGGGCTCTACGAGCTGATGCGGGTGCGGGAGGCTCTTGAGGCCGGGCTGATCGTCGGGGTGGCCGCCTCCGTGCCCGCCGAGGACCTGGAGGCCCTCAGAGGGGTCGTCGCGGAGATGGAGCGGGAGGCGAAGGAGGAGGGGCGGATCGCCCGCGCCACCGACCGGGCCTTCCATCTGGCCCTGTACCGCTCGCTCGACAACCACCTGCTGAGCGAGGTGCTCGACGCGTTCTGGGCGGCCATGGAACAGGTGCGGGGCGACTTCGAGGACGGCCACCAGGACCCCTTCGTCACCTGCGCCCACCATCAGGAGATCGTGGCCGCGGTCGCGGCCGGCGACGGACCGCGCGCCGAGCGGGCGATGCGTACCCACTTCGACGGAATCCGCGAGCGGCTCCTCGCCGAACTCGACGCGAGCGGCACCGGCTGAGGGGCGGCGCGAGCGACACGGCCGACCGGGGCGGCGCCGACGGGTTGCGGTCCGCTTCTCCTCGTGCCGGGGTATTGACCGGTCAAATGAGCCACTACTACGGTCAATTCATGTCAGCGCCGCTGTACCTCCGGATCCGCGGCGAGCTCGAAGCCCGCATCAGATCCGGAGAGCTGCCGCCCGGCTCCCGGCTCCCCACCGAGGCCGCGTTGCAGGAGCACTACGGGATCGGCCGCGCCACCGCGCAGCGGGTCCTGCACGAACTGGCCCAGGCGGGGCTCGTCGAACGGCACCGCCGCCGCGGCACCTTCGTGGCGGACACCGCCCGCAAGGAGAACCTGCTGCGGTTCGTGAACCCCCGGCTGACCGGCCCGGAGATCCCGGGACGGCACGAGGTGCGCAGCGCCACCGTCGTCCGTGCCGCCGAAGCGACACCCCCGCCACCCGGACTGGCGGACGACACCCCGGTGCACCACCTGGTGCGCCGCAAGTTCGACGCCGAGGAGACCCCTCTCGCGCTGGAGTACACCGCCGTCCCCTTCGCGCTCGCCCCCCGCCTGCTCGACGAGGACCTGACCCACCTCACCCTGCTCTCGTACTTCCGCGAGCACCGCGTGCCCGTCGCGACCTCGCGGATGTACCTCGATCCCGTCCTGCTCGACGAGCGGGACGCCGAACTGCTCGCCTGCGAGCCCCGCGTCCCGGTACTGCGGCAGCGCAGACTCACCTGGCTGGAGAACGGGGAACTCGCCGAGGCCGCGGCGTACCTGCTGCGGCCCGGGCTCGTGGAGTTCTACATCGAGCAGTCGGTACGCGGCGACTGACCCCCAACCCGCACCGCGTGCGTCCCCGCACCGCGTACGCGCGCTCCCCGTGAAGGAGCTCTCATGACGGCTTCGGCACCCCGCGTGGCCCTCGTCGGAACCGGCGTCATCGGCGCCATGGCGGCCTGGCAACTCGCCGCACGAGGCGCACACGTCCTCGCCTTCGACCGCTACGGCCGCGGTCACGACCGCGGGGCCTCGGCAGGCGAGTCCCGCATCTTCCGTACCGTCTACAAGGAGGGTGCCTCCTACGTTCCGCTGCTGCGCCGCGCCCACCGGCTGTGGCGGGCCCTGGAGGCGGAGTCCGGCCGCTCGCTGCTGACACTGTGCGGCGGCCTGACGATCGGCGCCCCCGACGAGCCCGACCTGGCCGCGGTACGCCGCTGCGCGCAGGAAGCCGGGCTCTCCCACGAAGTGCTCGACGCGGCGGCCGCCGCGGAGCGCTTCCCGCAGCACCGCATGGACCCCGGCGAGATCGCCTTGCGCGATCCGGACGCCGGCGTCCTGCGCCCCGAACCGGCGGTCCAGGGCGCCTTGGAGGCGGCCGAGCAGCACGGCGCGCGCATCCTCTCGTACCACAGGGTGGACGCGTGCACCGAGACGGCCACCGGCTGGCGGGTGACCGCGGAGGGGGAGACCCACGAGGTCGACCACCTCCTCCTCACCCCGGGCCCGTGGGCGCGGCACCTCGTACCCCTGGCCTCCCTCCCCGTGCGGGCACGGCTCATCACGGCGTGCTGGTTCGCCGCACGGGACGTGGACGCCCACCGCCCCGACCGGCTCCCTGTCGCCATCCGCCGCCATCCCGAGGCGGGCTTCTCCTGCTTCCCCGTGCTCGACGGGACCGCCGTCAAGATCGTGCCGCACCACCTCGGCTGGCCCGAGCTGGACGATCCCGTCGCCCTCCCGCGCGGCGCCGACCCCGAGTTCGCCCGCGCGGCGTCCGCCGCCGTCAGCCGGCTGCTGCCCGGCCTCGTGCCGCACCCTGTGCGCATCAGCACCTACGCGGAAGGCTTCACGCCCGACAACCACCCCCTGGTGGGACCGCTGCCCGGTGCCGCCAACGCGACCGTGCTCACCGGCTTCTCCGGGCACGGCTTCAAGCTCGCCCCGGTCTTCGGCGAGATCGCCGCCGATCTCGCCCTGGACGGCGGCACGGACCACGACATCGCGCCCCTGGACCCGCACCGCTTCGCCCGCGGCGCCTAACGACCACAGCAGCCCAGGCCCGGGAGCCCGCCCCGAGCCGGTACGTCCCTCACCCACCCGACGGCGCAGGCCCCCGACCCGTCCCTCACCGCACGCCCCCACCCCGCACCGCCTCCCCTCGCCCGTGCGGCCGCAGCGCCTCTCCCCACCCTCCCCTCCTCCGCCCGTGCGTGCGCCATGCCCGGGTGCTGGTCCCGTCATGTCCCTGGAGGCATGCCATGCCCGGAAACTCGACCGGCCAGATCATCGCCATCGTCCTCGCCAGCCTGCTCATCATCGCGCTCGGCGCCCTGCTGTCCATGTACTTCGGCAGGCGGGCGAAGAACTCGGACGACTGGCTCGCGGCTCCCGAGTCCCTGCCGTTGGGCGTCGTCGTGATCACCCAGTTCGCCACCGCCGTCGGCGGCGGCGTGCTGATCGCGCACGTCGGCATCGCCTACGCGGCGGGCTGGTCCGTGTTCGCCTACGAGGGCTGCGTCCTGCTCGGCTTCCTCGGGCTGACGCTGATCGCCCGTTGGCTGCGCGAACAGCGGTTCACCACTGTCCCCGACATCATCAGCAGGCTGTTCGGCGGCAGCAGACCGGTCACCGCCGTGGCCGGTGTCGCCGCCCTCATCGTGCCGTTCGGCTGGCTGGCCACCCAGTTCGTCGCCTTCGCCAAACTGTTCGGCGCACTCACCGGCATCTCGGCCACGGTGCTCATCCTCGCGATCACGGCCGGCTCGCTCATCTTCGTCCTGCCCGGCGGGCTCACCTCCGTGGTGTGGACCGACTTCGTCTTCGGCATCTTCAAGATCGTCATGTCGCTGGTGGTGGCCGGGTACGCGATCCACCTCGCGGGCGGCTGGAGCGGCGTCACCGGCAAGGCGCCCGAGAGGCTGTGGCAGCCCAGCGGACTGACCGCGGCCGGCGGGGAGCAGATCTGGCTGTGGGTGGCCGCCATCGTCCCGGGCACCCTGACCAACCAGCTCTACTTCCAGCGGGTCTTCGCCACCAAGAAGGTCTCCGACGCCCGCCGCGGCCTGGTGCTGTCGGGGGTGACCATCCTGATCGGGGGCCTGTACGCCGGGTGCATCGGCCTGGCGGTGCGCGCGATGAACCCCGGCCTGGACAACCCGGAGGACGCGGCCGGCTGGCTGATCACCCGGCTGCCCGCCGTCCTGCTGGTCGTCTACGGCGCGTTCCTCGTCGCCACGATCGTCTCCACCACAGGCGCCGCCCTGCAGTCCGTGGTCGCCAACGTCATCCGCGATCTGTACCAGAACGTCTTCGGCCGCGACCGGGGTGACCGGGAGACGGTCTCCCTCTCCCGTGTCGTCACCGTCGTGGTGGCCGCGCTCGCCGCCGCCCTGGCCATCCTGTTCCCCAGCGCCCTGGACTGGCTGGTGGCCAGCTACGCCTACTCGGCCGCCACCCTCGCCGCCCCCGTCTTCGGCGGATACCTGCTGCAAAAGCGCTTCACCCTGCGACCGGCCGCCGCGCTGGCCGGCATGGTCGCCGGAATCGGCGGGTGCGCCGTCGCCCAACTCCTCGACACGACCGTGCCCTACGCCGTGTACGGCATCGCGGCATCCACCCTGGCGCTGCTGGCCCTGGTACTGCCCGCTTCCCGGCGCGGGCCCGCAGCGCCGCGGGACGAGCCCGCCGCAGAGCACCCCCTGTCCGCTCCGCAGGGCTGACCGTCCGCCGTCCTGTCGTCCGTCCCCACGTCGAAGCAGCCGAGAGGAAGAGATCAGTGCGTATTGCCGTCGTAGGACTGGGAGTCGTCGGAGCGGGTGCCGCGAGGTCGCTGGCGCTTGCCGGGGCCGAGGTCACG
Source organism: Streptomyces sp. CNT360 (assembly GCF_000424785.1). Taxonomy (NCBI): domain Bacteria; kingdom Bacillati; phylum Actinomycetota; class Actinomycetes; order Kitasatosporales; family Streptomycetaceae; genus Streptomyces; species Streptomyces sp. CNT360. The sequence continues at coordinate 28,620 of NZ_AUKO01000026.1, forward strand.
GTGTTCGAGCGGACCGCCCCGGCGGCCGGGACCAGCGGAACCTCCTTCGCCTGGGTCAACTCCCACCAGAAGAACCCGCTGCCGTACCACGAGCTGAACGTGGCCGGGATGGCGGAGCACGAAGCCCTCCAGGAGCCCGGCGGCCGGTGGTTCGTGCAGGGCGGCAACATCGAGTGGGCGCACCCGGCCGGGCACGCCCACCTCGCCGCGGCCGTCGACGAACTGCGCCGTCGCGACTACCACGCGGAGTGGATCACCCCTGCGCGCGCCCGCGAACTGGTGCCGGATCTGCGGATCCCCGACGAGGTGGCCGACATCGCCTGGTACCCCCGGGAGGGGTACGTGCTGCCGGCCGCTCTGCTCGCCCGGCTGTGGGGGGAGGCGCGGGACCACGGTGCCGTCCTGCGCTGCCCCGAAGAGGTCGTCGCGGTCGCCGAAGGACAGCGGTGCGCCCGGCTGACGTCGGCGTCCGGCGGCACCGAGGAGTACGACGTCGTCGTCCTGGCGACCGGGCGCTGGAGCGAGGCTTTGGCCGGGTCCGCCGGGATGCCCCTGCCGATGGCGGACCCGGACGCGGCCGGTTCCGCCACCGTCGGCCTCCTGGGCTGCACCGCGCCTGTCGTCACCCGCCTCGACCGGGTGCTGACCACGCCGGAGCTGAACGTGCGGCCCGACGGCGGCGGCCGACTCGTCGTCCAGGGGCTCGACCTGGACGCCGACGCCGACCCGGCCGCCGTCCCGCCGGCCGACGGCCCGCATGCCCAGGAACTGCTCGTCCGGCTGCGCCGACTGCTGGCAGGCACCGAGGGCGCCCGGCTGGAGTCGCTGCGTGTCGGTCAGCGCTCGATGCCCGCGGACGGCAGGACCGCCGCCGGCTTCAGCGACGGCGGCGCCGTGTACGCCCTCGCCACCCACAGCGGCATCACTCTCGGGCCGCTCCTCGGCCGGCTCGCCGCCCAGGAGATCGTCCGGGGCGAGGAGAGCCCGCTGCTGACGACCTTCCGCCCCGACCGGTTCGTCGGCGTGGACAAGGAGACCTTCACTCCGCTGACTCCGGCCCGGTTCGCCGGCCAGCAGTGAGCGGCGGACGGCCGGAGGGCCGCGGTCGGCAGCAGGCGGCGCGCGTGGGGGCGCCGGGCGGCCGACGGTACGAACTTGTTCGTGACGAACATGTTCGTTACGGTGGTCGGCAGGACGGCGCCCATGTCGTCCTGCCTTCCGCCTCCCCGAATCCCCTGCGGAGTCCTTCATGAGCAGCCCGTCGAGCCGTCCCGCCGGCCGCCGTGAGCGCCCGGCCAAGCCCGCCCTCACCCATGAGGGCATCGTCGCGGCCGCGGTGCGGATCATGCAGGCGGAAGGGCTCCAGCGCGTCACCATGCGGCGGCTGGCCACGGAGCTCGACACCGGCCCCGCGTCGCTGTACGTGTACGTGGCCGACACCGCGGAGCTGCACGCCGCGGTGCTGGAGGAGTTCCTGGGGTCGGTGGACCTCGCACCGGTGACGGCGGCGGGCGACTGGCAGGACCGGCTGACCTCGCTCCTCGTCTCCTACACCCACGTCCTCTTCGAGCACCCCGGGCTCGCGCACTCGGCGCTGGTGACCCGGCCCTCCGGGGCGCACTACCTGGCCCTGGTGGAGGGGGTGCTGGCCCTGCTGCACGAGGGCGGTGTTCCCGAGGGGCAGGCGGCTTGGGGCGTGGACGTCCTCCTCCAGGTGGCCACGGCCACCGCCGCCGAGCAGTCCGCACGCCGGTCCGCCCCCTCGGCACAGGACGAGCACGGCGCACTCGTACGAGCTCTCACGGCCGCCCCGCCCGGTACGCACCCCCGCATCGCCGCGCTCGGCGACGAACTGACCTCCGGCACCCCGCGGCAGCGTCTGCACTGGATCTTCCGCGCCGTGATCAACGGAGTGCTCGCCACTCCTCGGGGACCGCGCTGACCCGGGGACCCTCCCCGGTCCGGACGGTGCCTTCGGCGGCTCTCTGCCCCCGTACTGTTTCCCCGCCTTCCCCGCCTTCCCCGCCTTCCCCGCCTTGCCCAACGACCCGAGCCGTTGCCGTCGGTCCGTGGCGTGCCGGGCCGGACTCCGTTCTGGAGCCGGCCGCTTTCGAGAAAGGAGAGCCCATGACAGCCACCACCCCTCATCTCCCGATCGCCGTGGTCGGCGGCGGACTCGGCGGGCTGACCCTCGCCCGGGTCCTGCACGTCCACGGCATCGAAGCAGCCGTCCTCGACCTGGACGCCTCCCCCTCCGCCCGTACCCAGGGCGGCATGCTCGACATCCACGAGGAGACCGGGCAGGCCGCGCTGCGGGAGGCCCGACTGCACGAGGACTTCCTGGCGAAGGTCCACCCCGGCGGACAGGCGATGCGGATCACCGACAAGCACGCCCGGATCCTGCGTGACGAAGCCGACGACGGCTCCGGCGGCCGTCCCGAGATCGACCGCGGGGACCTGCGCGACCTGCTGCTGTCCTCGCTCCCCGAGGGCACCGTGCGGTGGAACGCCAAGGCGGTCTCCTGCCGTGCGCGGGGAAGGGGCCCCCACGAGGTGACGCTGGCCGACGGCACCGTGTTCACCACGGACCTGCTGGTCGGCGCCGACGGCGCCTGGTCGCGGGTCAGACCGTTGGTCTCCCCGGCGCGGCCGGAGTACAGCGGTGTCTCCTTCGTCGAACTGGACCTGCTGGACGCGGACGCGCGTCACCCCGCGTGCGCCGAGCTCGTCGGCGGCGGGATGTTCTTCGGGCTCGGCGACCGGAAGGGGCTCCTCGCCCACCGGGAGACCGACGGCAGCCTGCACCTCTACGTGGCGCTGCGTACGGACGAGGCCTGGCTGCACAGCCTGGACGGCACCGACGCCGACACCACCAAGGCAGAGCTGCTACAGCACTTCGAGGACTGGGACCCGGCGCTGCGCCGCCTCATCGCGGCGGCGGACGGCCCGCCGGTGCCCCGTGCCGTTCACGCCCTGCCCGTCGTACACCGCTGGCCCCGCGTCCCGGGTGTGACGCTCCTCGGCGACGCGGCCCATCTGATGTCACCCTTCGCCGGTGAGGGTGCCAACCTCGCCCTCATCGACGGTGCCGACCTCGGCCGCTGCCTGGCCGCACACCCGGGGGACACCGAGGCCGCGCTCGCGGCCTACGAGGAACTTCTCTTCCCCCGCTCGGCCCGAACGGCCGAGGACTCCGCCCGGAGCCTGGAGACCATTCTGGCCCCGGACGCGCCTCGGCCGCTGCTGGAGATGTTCGCCCGCTTCGACGCCGAACGGTCCTGTCAGCGCTGACGGGACCGTTCGGTCCGGGGGTCTACGACCAGACCGAGCCGACCCACTCCGGGTGGTCGACGAACGGGTTGCGGTTGTGCTGGAACTGGTCGTATATGACGTCGTTGCGGCGCTTCTCGAAGTCGTCGGGCGGGTCCTGTTCGCTCCACTGCTTCAGCACCGACAGACGTCCCAGATGGGGGGCGGACCCGTTGTCGACCTTGTCGTTGGGCTCCAGGTCGGGGAAGGAGTCCTCGCCGTCGTAGCGGACGGCCATGTACAGGACCATGCGGGCCACATCGCCCTTGACCTCGTCCCGGGGCTCGAACGAGTCGTCGTCGGTGAAGTTGCCGGGAGCCTCGTCGACCTCTTCACCGCCCTTGTCGAAGTCCTTGTTGCCTCGCTGGCTGTTGACCGACACGTCGGCGGGGCGCAGGTGATGGACGTCGGTGCCCGGACCGGGAGAGGTACCGAAGTCGCCGTGGGACTTCGCCCACACGTGCTCCCGGTTCCACTGGTCGGCGCCTCCGCCGTTGTCGTCCGCGCTCTGGGAACGGCCCGAGTACAGGAGGATGACGTGGGAGGAGTCGGCGGGGTCCTGGTCGGTGGCCTTGAGTGCGTCCCACACCTCGTCGTAGGAGAGGGTGTCGGCGTCCTTGATGATTCCGTGGAGCGCCGTCTTGAGCTCCGGGCCGGACTTCCCCTCGGCGTTCTTGTAGTAGTCGTCGGGCGCGGCGTAGCGGCCGGCGGCCGACGGGTGGGCGTCGGCCGCGGCTGCGTGGGGGGAGTGCTGCGGGGTGTCGGGGGCGAGCGGCATCGCCGTGGCAGGAGCCGCCTGGGCCAGCGCCAGCAGCGCCGTGGTACCGAGGGCGGCGGTCAGAGGAGCGCGGAGTGCACGCATGGGGGGTCCTCTCGACGGTACGGTGCCGCCCCCGGGCCCTCAACCGTCCCGGGAGCGACCCGCGTTGGGCATGTGATCGGGCAGCCTGCCACACTTTCGAACAGGTGCAAGAGGGGGCGCCCGTGCCCGAAGGTTCCCGCGTGCACGGTCGCGGTGCCCGGCGTCTTCGTCGACGGCCGCCGGACAGCAGCGGTGCCTCCCTTCACGCCCTTCGAGAAGACGGCGTCAGAGGGGTGTGAGGACGCAGAACTCGGCGCCCTCGGGGTCGGCGAGGACCGTCCACGGGACGTCGCCCTGGCCGATGTCGAGGTCGGTGGCGCCCAGAGCCCGCAGTCGGGCGACCTCGGCCGCCTGATCGTCTCCGGGGTACGGCCGCAGGTCGAGATGGATGCGGTTCCCCTCGGTCTCCGCGTCCGGGTTGCCGAGGAACTCAAGACAGGGGCCGACGCCGTCGGCGGAGCGCAGCACCGCGTGCTCGTCGGTCACCTCGTGCAGGGTCCAGTCCATGGCCTCGCCCCAGAACCGGGCCGCGGCCCGGGGGTCCACGCTGTCGACCACGACCGCGGCCATCGGCCCGGTGTCCCGGTACACCTCCCTCGGCTCCAGCACGCAGAACTCGTTGCCCTCCGGATCGGCGAGGACGATCCAGGGGACGTCGCCCTGACCCACGTCCACGGGCGTCGCGCCGCGTTCCTTCAGGCGGCCGACCAGGGCGGACTGGTGAGCGGCGGAGGTGGTGGCGAGGTCGATGTGGATGCGGTTCTTCACCGTCTTGGGTTCAGGGACGCGGAGCACGTCGATGAAGACCGCGGCAGGGTCGGGGTAGGCGAGGCCCTCGGGTTCCAGGTTGGTCACGCCGGGCCCCTCGCTGCCGAGGCCCCAGCCCAGCACCTCCGCCCAGAACCGCCCGAGAGCGGCGTCGTCCCGCGCCTTCATCGCCAGCTGTACAAGTCGCGTCGGCATGCCGCGAATCCTATGCGCCCGCCGCATCTTCGGCTCCCGCCGCATCTTCGGCTCCCGCCGCGCCTTCGGCTCGCGCCGAGTCGCACCCCGAAGACCTTCCCGACGCCCCCGGTCGTCACCGTGCGGGCCCCGCGGCACCGGGCGGCGCCCCCACCTTCGCGCCGCCCGGGCTCGCGCACACCCACCGTCCCGGTCGACTGCGCCTGCGCCATGGCACCGGTGCCCGCGGGCGGCGGCTGGTCAGCAGGCCGGAGCCTGCTGCGTGGAGACCGCGCCGTCCTGCTGCCGCCCTTTCCGGGAGGGTGTGGGCCGCAGCAGGGCGGCGCCGACGGCGGCCGCGGTGAGCGCGAGTCCTGCGGCGGTCAGGAAGGCCGCGTGGTAGCCGCCGGCCAGCGCTTCCGCCGGGCTCGCTCCCGCAGCGGCGAGCCCGTCCGTCCGCGCGCCGGCCACGGAGCTGAGCACGGCCAGTCCGACCGCGCCGCCCAGCTGTTGCGTGGTGTTGAACAGTCCGGAGGCGACACCGGACTCGGCCGGTGCCACATCGGTCATGCCCAGCCCCATGACAGCCGGGGCGGCCAGGCCGAACCCCAGCCCCATCGTCAACCCCGCCGGGAGGAAGTCCACCAGGTAGACGCCGTCGGCGCGGGCGAACGAGAGCATGACGAACGCCGCGGCGACCAGAGCGAGCCCGGTCAGGAGCAGCGCGCGCCGCCCGAACCTGGTGACGAGCCGGGCCGAGAGGCCGAGGGAGACGGCCGCGATCGTCACGGCGATGGGCGCGAACGCGGCGCCGGCCCGCAGCGACCCGTACCCCAGGACCCGTTGCAGGTAGAGGGTGCCGAAGAACAACAGGCCGAACATGGCGGCGATCAGCAGGAACTGGACGGCGTTGGCGGCGGTCAGGCTCCGCGAGCGGAAGAGCCGCAGCCGCAGCAGCGGCTCGGCGGCCACGGCCTGTCGCACGACGAACCCGACCAGCAGCACGAGGGACAGCGGTCCGAGCAACAGGATGCGCGCGGCTCCCCACCCGACCCGCTCGGCGTCCACGACGGTGTAGACGAGCAGCATCATGCCGGCCGTCATCAGCAAGGCCCCGGGGAAGTCGGTGCCCTCGCCCACTCCCTCGCCGCGGTCTTGAGGGAGTACGCGCGTTCCGGCGAGCAGGAGGAGGGCCCCGATGGGGGCGTTGATGAAGAAGATCCAGCTCCAGTCGGTCAGTTCGGTGAGGGCGCCCCCGAGCAGGGGGCCGATCGCGCCGCCGCCCGCGGAGGCGAAACTGTAGACGGCGATGGCCCTGCTCTGCTCGCGGCGGTCGGAGAACACGGTCGCCACCATGCCCAGGACGCAGGCGGACGCGACGGCCCCGCCGATGCCCTGGGCGAAGCGGGACGCCAGGAGCATCGTCTCGCCGGACGCGACTCCGCACAGCACGGAGGCGACGCTGAACAGCGAGATGCCCGAGAGGAAGACGGCCTTCCTGCCGATCAGGTCACCGAGCCGTCCGGCCAGCAACAGCAGGCCACCGAACGGGATGACGTAGGCGTTGACCACCCAGACGAGGTTCCCGGAGGAGAGGCCGAAGTCCCTTTGGACCGTGGGCAGCGCCACGTTCACGACGTTCTGATCGAGAATGATCATCATCTGGCCGACGCAGAGCAGCGTGACCGTCAGCCACGGTGATGCATGCGTCCGTGCAGCGGACCGGGACATACGCGAACCTCCCTTGGGGAACCCTTTGTTACAGCAGTCATCTTCTGTAACCATGAGGCGCTCCGGAAGGAGGCACTTTCATGTCACGCAGTCACACGCATGTGTCCGAGGAGGTCATCGACGAGGCGTGTCCGCTCGTCGAGGTGATCGATCATGTGGCGGGCAAGTGGAGCATCGGCATCCTGGTCGCCGCCGCACGCGGCCCCGTCAGGTTCACCGAGTTGGAACGCTCCATCGCAGGCATCAGCCGGCGGATGCTGACGCTGAACCTCCGCAAGCTGGAACGTGACGGCCTGCTGACACGCACCGTGCATCCCACGGTGCCGCCGAAGGTCGAGTACGGCCTCACGCCCATGGCGCAGGAGCTGTACTCCTCCCTGAGTGGCCTGGTCGACTGGGCGGAGCGGCACCGGGGTGCGATCACCCGGGCCCGGGCCGCCTACGACGCCACGGCAGCGGTTGCCGCGCCGACGCAGCAGTCCCCCTCCCGGCCGGCGGGCTGACCACCTGGCCGCCACCGCTCCGGCCCCGCATCCCGGGCCGGACCGGCGGCGACCAGCGCTCCGCCGGGGAGTCGCCGGAGCCCCCGGCCAGGCCTCTGGGGTCAGCCGTCCACCGTGTGGCGGTCGGCGGCGTCCAGGGCCTTGTCGAGGGCGGTCAGGCCCTCACGGGCTTCGTCGGCGCTGATGGTGCACGGAGGCACCACGTGCAGGCGGTGGTAGTTGGTCATCGGGATCATGCCGTTCGCCGTGCAGGCGGCGACGAGTTCGGTCATGGCGGCGCTGGTGCCGCCGTAGGGGGCCAGGGGCTCCTTCGTGGCGCGGTCCCTGACCAGGTCGAGGGCCCAGAAGACGCCCATCCCGCGGACCTCGCCGATGCACGGGTGCCGCTCGGCCAGCTCCCGCAGGCCGGGGCCGAGGACGGTCTCACCGATCCGCTCCGCGTTCTCCACGATCCCCTCGTCCTGCATGGCGTTGATCGTGGCGACGGCCGCCGCGGTCGCCAGCGGATGCCCCGAGTAGGTCAGCCCGCCGGGAAAGGGACGCTCCCCGAAGGTGTCGGCGATCCGGTCGCTGAGGGCGACTCCACCGAGCGGCACATAACCGGAGTTGACGCCCTTGGCGAAGGTCATCAGATCGGGTACGACTCCGTCCCGCTCGATGGCGAACCACTTCCCGGTGCGCCCGAAGCCGGACATGACCTCGTCGGCGATGAAGACGATGCCGTACCGGTCCGCCAGTTCCCGAACCCCCGCCAGGTAGCCGGGGGGAGGCGGCATGATGCCCGCCGTACCCGGCACGGACTCCAGCACGATCGCGGCGAAGGCGTCCGGCCCCTCGAACGAGATGACCTGTTCCAGGTGGTCCAGCGCCCGCTCGGTCTCCTGCTCCGGACTCTCGGAGTGGAAGGGGGAGCGGTAGGGGAACGGCCCGAAGAAGTGGACGGTTCCCGCCGACCCGTAGTCGTTGGGCCAACGGCGCGGATCACCGGTGAGGTTGACGGCCGTGCTGGTGCCGCCGTGGTACGAGCGGTAGGCGGACAGCACCTTGTAGCGCCCGGTGTGCAGCCGGGCCATGCGTACGGCGTGCTCGATGGCGTCGGCGCCGCCGTTGGTGAAGAACACCTTGTCGAGCGTTCCCGGAGTCAACCCGGCGATGAGCCGGGCGGCTTCCGAGCGCTGGTCGTTGACGTGCTGCGGGGCGACGGTGCACAGCCGGTCGGCCTGCGCCTTGACGGCCTCGACCACGCGTGGGTGCTGATGGCCGATGTTGGTGTTGACCAACTGGCTGGAGAAGTCCAGGTACTTGGTGCCCTTACCATCCCAGACGTAGCTGCCACGGGCCGCGGAAACGACCATCGGATCGAGCCGCGCCTGGGCCGACCAGGAGTGGAAGACGTGGGCGCGGTCGAGCTCGTACGCGCGTGTTGCGGCCGCGGGGTCGACGAGGGGTTCGGCGGTCATGCGGTGCTCTCCTTCCAGGCTGCGGAGCCGGACGTGTCCGCGCCGGTGGTCAGACGTTCTGCGGGAACCCGAGGTCGATGCCGCCGTGGCTGGGGTCGAGCCAGCGCGAGGTGACGACCTTGCCGCGGGTGTAGAAGTGCACGCCCTCCGCGCCGTGCGCGTGGGTGTCGCCGAACAGGGAGCTCTTCCAGCCGCCGAAGGAGTAGTAGGCCATCGGCACCGGTACCGGCACGTTGATGCCCACCATGCCGACCTCGACCTCGTTCTGGAACCGCCGGGCCGCGCCGCCGTCGTTGGTGAAGATGGCGGTGCCGTTGCCGTACGGGTTGGCGTTGACCAGCTCCAGTGCCTCCTCGTACGTCTCGACGCGCAGCACGGACAGCACAGGGCCGAAGATCTCGTCGGTGTAGACGGACATGTGCGGGGTCACGTGGTCCAGGAGGGTCGGGCCGAGCCAGAAGCCGTCCCGACCGCCGTCGGGCTTGGCCTCCCGGCCGTCCACGACCAGCGTCGCGCCCTGCTCGGCGCCGGCCGCCACGTAGGAGGTCACCTTGTCGCGGTGCGCGCCGGTCACCAGCGGGCCCATGTCGCAGCCGCGCCGCCCGTCGCCGGTCCGCAGCCCCTCGGCACGTGCCGCGATCCGCGCCACCAGCTCGTCCGCGACGGCGCCGACGGCGACCAGGGCGCTGACGGCCATGCACCGTTCACCGGCCGAGCCGAACCCCGCGTTGACCGCGGCGTCGGCCGCGACGTCCAGGTCGGCGTCGGGGAGGACCACCATGTGGTTCTTCGCACCGCCCAGCGCCTGCGCGCGCTTGCCCGCAGCGGTGGCGCGCTCGTAAACGTACCGCGCGATCGGCGTGGACCCGACGAAGGAGACCGCTTTGACGTCCCGGTGGTCGCAGAGCGCGTCCACGGCGCCCTTGTCCCCGTGGACGACGTTGAAGACGCCGTCGGGCAGGCCCGCCTCGGCCCACAGCGCGGCCAGCCAGTTGGCGGCGGAGGGGTCCTTCTCGGACGGCTTGAGGACGACCGTGTTGCCGGTCGCGACGGCGACGGGGAAGAACCACATCGGCACCATCGCCGGGAAGTTGAACGGGCTGATGACCGCGACCGGACCCAGCGGCTGGCGGATCGAGGCCACGTCCACCTTGGTGGAGGCGTTCTCCGTCATCCCGCCCTTCATCAGGTGCGCGATGCCGCAGGCGAACTCCACGACCTCCAGGCCGCGCGTGACCTCGCCCAGCGCGTCGCCGAGCACCTTTCCGTGCTCCGCGGTGATGATCCCGGCCAGCTCCTGCTTGCGGGCGTTGAGCAGCTCCCGGAAGGCGAAGAGCACCTGGGTGCGCCTGGCCAGCGAGGTGTCGCGCCAGGCCGGGAACGCGGCCCGTGCCGCGGCCACCGCCGTGTCGACGTCCGCGGCACCGGCCAGGGCGACCCTTCGTGTCACCTCGCCGGTCGCCGGGTCGAAGACCTCGCCCGCACGGGATCCGGCGGGCAGCAGTTCCTCGCCGTTCACCCAGTGCGGAACCGTCGTCACGCTCGCGCTCATCCAGGACCTCCCAGCCGAGCGGCCGGGGACTCTCCTCGGGCCGCACTGGCCACTGTGCGGCCTCGGCGAGCCCCCGCTGCCCGACACAGTGCAAGGGAATACGGCTGCTCTTTTACACTGTGACAATGCCGCTCTCCGTTCGCGACGTCCTCGCCCTGGAGCCGCTGCGGGCCGGAGCGCCGCAGGTCGTCGCCGGTGCGGACGGGCTCGACGAGCCGGTGCGCTGGGTCCATGTCAGCCAGCTCACCGACCTGACGGGGCTGCTGCGCGGGGGTGAGCTGGTCCTCACCACCGCCGAGGCCCTCGCCGGAGCCCAGGACGGGTCGGCACAGGCCGCCTACGTGACGCGGCTGAAGGCCGCGGGTGCGGCGGGCGTGGTGATCGAGGCGGCCGGCGACGGCGGACCGGGTGGTCCGGGCAGCGGGAGCGGCCCCGCGGTCACGGGCCCGATGGCAGCGTTGGCGCGGGCCGCCGACGGGCTCCGGTTCCCCGTGGTCCTGCTGGCCGGAACGGTGCGGTTCGTGGACGTCACGGAGGCTGTGCACAGCCAGATCGTCAACGAGCACTACGAGGAGCTGAAGTTCGCCCAGCGCGCCCATGAGGCCTTCACGACGCTGAGCCTCGAACACGCCTCGCTGCAGACCATCGTCGGCCGTGCCGCCGCCCTCGCGGGCACGGCCGTCGTCTTCGAGGACGTCGCGCACCGGGTCCTCGCCTCCACGCCCGGGCCCGGCCAGTCCACCGTCGAGCTGCTGACCGGCTGGGAGCGGCGGTCCCGGCTGGCACCGGAGCTGGACCGTACCGGCGTCAGCGGCGACGAGGGCTGGCTGCACACACCGGTCGACGTGCACCAGCGCGGGTGGGGGCGGCTGGTGATGCCGCACGCCGCCGGGAGAGCCCACGAGCCGGCGCCGCGCGTGCGGATGGTCCTCGAACGCGCCGCCCAGGCGCTGTCGCTGCGCCTGATGGCCGAGCAGGACCAGGCCGACGTCGAACGCCGGGCCCAGGGCGGTCTCCTCAACGATCTGATGGAGGGCCGCGTGCCCGCCGAGGCCGAGGCGCTGGCCCGCGCCGAGGCGGTGGGGCTGCGCCCGGGCGCCCGCTACCTCCCGCTCGCGCTCCGCTTCCCGCACCCGGCCGGCGCCGACCCCCTCGACGTGCAGCGCCGCGACCGCCGCCACCTGGAGGCCGTCACCCGCGCCGGCAGGTCCGCCGGGCTCTCCGCCCTGGTCACCGCGAACCACACGGGGGAGGTGCTCGTGCTGCTCTCGTGTGCGGGCCCCACCCAGGAGGACCGGCTGCTGGAACGCTTCACACGCGCCCTCGACCAGCAGCTTCCCGCCCCGACGGCAGAGCCCGGCCCCGAGCGGCCGAGCGGTCACAGGTGGCGGCACCGGCGCCTCGGCGTGGGGCACGGGGCCGCCTCCCTGGTGGCTGCCGCACGCAATCTGCCGGAGGCGGCCCACATCGCGGAGGTCGCCGCCGGGATGGACGGCACCGAGCGGCCTTACCACCGCAGCGCGGACCTGCGCCTGCGCGGGCTGCTGTCCCTGCTGCGGGACAACCGGCACGTCCAGGCGTTCGCGGAAGCGGAGCTCTACCGGATGCTGGAGGACGAGGCGCGCAACGGCCCTGCCCTGCTCGACCTCCTGCGCGACTACCTCGCCGTGAACGGAAACAAGAACGCCCTGGCCCGTCGTACGCGGCTGAGCCGGCCGACGCTCTACAACCGTCTCGCCGCGATCGAACGCCTGCTGGGCGTCGGCCTGGAGGACCCGGAGTCGCGCGCCTGCCTGCACGTCGCCCTGCTCGTACGCGACCTGGCCGCCGTCCCGCAGCGGCGGCAGACCTGACGCGAGGCCGCCCGTCCGGCGCGGCTCCACCCGCCCCGTGCACCCGACGGAAGGGACCCGGCGGCAGTGGGCACCTGCCGACCGGGACGCTACGCCGGTGCCTGCGACCGCCTCTGCGGGTCAGGGCGTGGCGGAGCGCTTGGAGGGCAGGCGCGGGACGACGGCTTCCCTGACCCACCACGCGCCGCCGGCGTCCGCGTCACGGTGTCCAGTACGGGTGAGTTTCGCCCCGTTGGTCTCGGGTGCCCACATCAATGCGGTGACGCCGCCGATCAGGGAGACCACCCCCATGAAGAACATGGACCACCCCAGTCCCAGATGGGTCAGGGACAGCGGCAGCAGAAACGTGCCGATGGCGGCGCCCACGCGGCTGGCGGAGGAGGCGAGCCCGACTCCGGAGGTCCGGATCGAGGTGGGGAAGACCTCTTCCGGATAGATGCCGGGGAGGATGCTCATGATCCCGTACGAGTAGAGGTAGCCGAAGAAGCAGACGGTGCCCAGCCAGATCGGCAGCAGGCCGCCCAGGCTGACCAGGAACAGCGCGAGGGCGCAGCCGAACATCGGCCATACGAGGATGGTGCGGCGGCCCACCCGGTCGACCAGCCACCAGCCGGTCGTCGCCCCGAGCAGCGCGATCACCGTGCCGAGCAGGGCGCCGGCCAGGGCGCTGTCCCCGAGCCCGATCGCCGTCAGGACCGTGGGCTGGAAGAAGGTCAGCGCGAAGTACGGCAGGACGATGCAGATCCAGAACGTGCAGGTGAACACGGTGCGGCGCAGGTAGGCCGGGGAGAACAGGTCGCGGTAGCGCGTGGCGGTGGTCTCCTCGGCGTGGAAGTCGTCGAGATCCGCCGTGGAGCCGAGCTCCTGTTCGATGATGGCCGTCGCCTCGGCGCGCCGTCCCTTGGACATCAGCCAGCGCGGAGACTCGGGCAGACCATGCCGGGCGAGCAGGCACAGCACGGCGGGTACGGCGCTCGCGGCCAGCGTGATGTGCCAGGCGGCGGGCCAGGTGGTGTTGATGACGTAGCCGACGAGGTAGGCCACGACGTAGCCGACGTTCCACAGGATTTCGAGGATGCCGAGGTAGTTGCCCCGCCGGGCGCTGGGGGCGAACTCGGCCAGCAGCGGGGAGCCGATCGAGTAGTCGGCGCCGACGGCCAGGCCCATCACCAGCCCCAGGACGAAGACGTGCCAGGCCGAGGTGACGAAGAACATCAGCAGCGAACAGGCGAGGAAGACCGACAGGTCGATGGTGAACATCGGCCGCCGTCCCAGCTTGTCGGTGACGTAGCCGAGGAACAGTCCGCCGAAGAACGTGCCCACGAGCGTGGAGGCGGAGATCAGCGCGCTCCAGGTGGTGGTGACCCCGATGTCGCGGGACATCGCGCTGCCCGCGAGGGCGGCGGCCACCGAGGCGAAGACGAAGCCGTCGATGAACATGCCGCCGCCGGTGGCGAGGGTGAGGCGGCGCAGGAAGCGCCGGGTCCGGGGGTTCGGCTCGCCGGTCGGCGGCCGGTCGATGGCTGTCGGCATGAGAGTCCCTCCTGGGTAGGTGCTGCGGGCACCTACCCAGGAGGAGGCGTGCTATCGGCGTGGTGTGGGTCACTTCCCGGGGACGCCGGGCCGCGGCGGGGCTGCCGCGGGCCACGCCGGAACGGGCGATGTCACAGAAAGCGCGTGATGTCGCCTGCCCCCTCGCGGACGACCTCGGGCTCGTCGCCGGAGAAGTCCACGACCGTGGTCGGTTCGGTGCCGCAGTCGCCCGAGTCGACCACGGCGTCCAGCACGTGGTCGAGCTCTTCCTTGATCTCCCAGCCCTGGGTCATCGGCTCCTCCTCGTCGGGCAGCAGGAGCGTGCTGGACAGCAGGGGCTCGCCGAGCTCGGCGAGCAGCGCCTGCGCGGCCACGTGGTCGGGGATGCGCACACCGACCGTCTTCTTCTTCGGATGCAGCAGCTTGCGGGGTACCTCCTTCGTTGCGGGGAGGATGAAGGTGTAGCGGCCGGGCGTGGCCGCCTTGACCGCGCGGAACACGTCGTTGTCGATGTGTACGAACTGTCCGAGCTGCGCGAAGTTCTCGCACACCAGGGTGAAGTGGTGCCGCTCGTCGAGCCGCCGGATGGAGCGGATGCGGGACATGCCGTCGCGGCTGCCCAACTGGCACCCCAGGGCGAAACAGGAGTCCGTCGGATACGCGATGAGGGCGCCCGCGCGGACGCTGTCGGCCACGGTGCGGATGGTGCGCGGCTGGGGGTTGTCGGGATGGACGTCGAAGTACTTCGCCATCTGCCCGAGCCTATGCGCCGACGTGCCCCGGTGACTGCCGGGGCCGCCGGCCGGCGTCGGAAACGGCCGGTCGTCAGCGTTTCACGGCCACCCCGGCCCACACCCCCGACTCGGCGGCGGAGACCGTCCCGGGGAGCTGGTGCACCGGACCGAGCTCCAGATCCATCCGCCAGTCGCAGGTCGCCACGATCCCCGGCTCCACCAGGTCGAGGCCGTCGAAGAACCGGGCCGTCTCCTCCCGGGTACGGAACTGCGTGGGGGTGACGGCCTGACGGTAGTGCTCGGCCAGCGCGGCCATCCGCCCGTCGTCCAGATCGAGGGCGCCCTGGGAGAGGATCAGCACGCTGCCCGGCACCAGCGGGTCCAGCAGCTCGCGGACGAGTTCGTAGGGCTTGTCCTCGTCGGGGATGAAGTGGAGCAGCGCGACCACCGAGAGCGAGACCGGGGCGCTGAAGTCGAGGAACGTGTGGGCGTGTTCCAGGATCCGCTGCGGATCGCGGATGTCGGCCTCGATGTAGTCGGTCACCCCCTCCGGGGTACTGCTCATCAACGCACGGGCGTGGGTGAGGACGATGGGATCGTTGTCGGAGTAGACGACACGGGCGTCGGGCGCCACTGCCTGGACCACCTGGTGCAGGTTCGGCGCGGTGGGGATGCCGGTGCCGATGTCGAGGAACTGGCGGATGCCCAACTCGTCCACGGTGTACAGCGCGGCGCGGTGCATGAACTCGCGGTTCTGCCGGGCGGCGACCATCGCGTGCGGGTTCTTGTTCAGCGCCGGGATCGCCGCCTCCCGGTCGACGGAATAGTGCGTCTTACCGCCGAGGAAGTAGTCGTACAGGCGCGCCGTGTGCGGCTTCATGCCCGGCTTCGGTGCTTGCTGGTCCGCCCCGCTCACCGTGAACCCCTCTCTGATGACAGCCAGTTCGCACTATCATCGATCAGGACGCCGCCGAACGGGCAGATATCGCAGGGTTGCTTTCCGTTTGTGTGCCAGGAGCACACGAGTCGGTCACGCGGCCGCCAACGCGGGGATGATGCCGCCCGCGAGCACGATGCCGCGTTGCCTGCCCGAGAGGTGGTGGCGTACCGCGTACTCCTCGTCGCGCGTCTCGTTGCGCAGGCGCAGCACGGGCTCCGCGTCGGGGGCGAGCGCGGCGTGCAGGCCCTCCAGGCGCAGCGTGTCGCCCTCCCTGACGCGTGCGTAGTCGCCGCCGTTCTCGAACTCCAGTGGCAGTACGCCGAAGTTGACGAGGTTCTGCCAGTGGATGCGGGCGAACGAGCGCACCACCACGGCACGCAGCCCCAGGTAGCGGGGTGTGATCGCGGCGTGTTCGCGGGAGGAGCCCTGGCCGTAGTTCTCACCGCCGACCACGAAGTAGTGGCCGTCGTGCTCCTGGGCCCGGCGCGGGTGCTCGGCGTCGAGGCGCGTGAACGTGAACTCGGCGAGCTTGGGGATGTTCGACCGGTAGGGCAGCGCCTTCGCTCCGGCCGGGGAGATCTCGTCGGTGGACACGTTGTCGCCGGCCTTGAGCAGCACCGGGGCGGTCAATGTGTCGGGGAGCGGATCGAGTTCGGGCAGCGCGGAGATGTTGGGCCCACGCTCCAGTTCCACGTCCTGCGCCTCGTCCCGGGACGGCGGGGCCTCCAGCATGCCGGGGTTGACGGAGGCTTCGTCGGGGAGCGCGAGCGCGGGCGGAGCGGCGCCGTTGGTGTCCGCCCAGTCACGCGGGTCGGTGATGACGCCGGTGAGGGCGGAGGCGGCGGCCGTCTCCGGGGAGCACAGCCACACGGAGTCCTCCTCGGTGCCGGAGCGGCCGGGGAAGTTGCGGGGCATGGTGCGCAGCGAGTTGCGCCCCGCGGCGGGCGCCTGGCCCATGCCGATGCAGCCGAGGCAGCCGCTCTGGTGCAGTCGTGCGCCGGCGGCGATCAGGTCGAAGGTGGCGCCGGAGCGGGTGAGGTCCTGAAGAATCTCGCGGGAGGTGGGGTTGATGTCGAGACTGACGCCGTCCGCGGTGCGCCGGTCCTTGACCATGGCCGCGGCGACGGCGAAGTCCCGCAGCCCGGGGTTGGCGGAGGAACCGATGACGCACTGTGCGACCGGCTCGCCCGCCACCTCGCGCGCGGGTACGACGTCACCGGGGGAGGAGGGCCGGGCGATCAGCGGCTCCAGGGCCGAGAGGTCGATCTCCTCGTCGAGGTCGTAGGCGGCGTCCGGCTCCGCCGTGATCCGGGCGAAGTCCTCCTCGCGGCCCTCGGCGCGCAGGAAGTCGCGGACGGCGTCGTCGGACGGGAAGACGGTGGTCGTCGCGCCGAGCTCGGCGCCCATGTTGGCGATGACGTGCCGGTCCATGGCGGTCAGCGACTCCAGGCCGGGGCCGTGGTACTCGATGATCCGGTTGACGCCGCCCTTGACCCCGTGCCGCCGCAGCATCTCCAGGATGACGTCCTTGGCGCTCACCCACGGCGGCAGCTGGCCGGTCAGCCGTACGCCCCAGATCTGCGGCATCCGCAGGTACAGCGGCCGGCCCGCGATCGCGAGCGCCACCTCCAGGCCGCCGACCCCGACGGCGAGCATGCCCAGCGAGCCTGCCGCGCAGGTGTGGGAGTCGGAGCCGGCCAGCGTCTTGCCGGGGAGGCCGAAGCGCTGCATGTGGGTGGGGTGCGAGACCCCGTTGCCGGGCTTGGAGTACCAGAGGCCGAAGCGGTGGGCGGCGGAGCGCAGGAAGGCGTGGTCCTCGGCGTTGCGTTCGTCCGCCTGGAGGATGTTGTGGTCCACGTACTGCACGCTGACCTCGGTGCGGGCCCGGTCCGGTCCCAGCGCCTCCAACTCCTGCATGACCAGGGTGCCGGTCGCATCCTGCGTCAGCGTCTGGTCGACCCGCAGGCCGATCTCCCGGCCGGCCTCGGCCTTCCCCTCGACGAGGTGGGTGTCGATCAGGCGCTGTGCGACGGTGCCGTGTGCCGGCATGGCCCCCTCCTTTGCTCCGGGGTGCGGCTGCTCTGCCGCGGTGTGTGCGTGCCGTCACCGGGGCGCCCGGCGGCGGGCCGGCGCCGGGTACCCCGCGAAACCCGTGCGCACGCGCCCGGTAACGGCTGAGGGGGAGGCGCGAGGCCGGCCGTGTGCGGAGTCGGCCCCTCCATCGTCCGCTGCGTCCGAAGCGGCGGCAACGCGGAGCGGGCTTGACGAGTGCAGCCGCAGGAAACTAGTTTCCTACCAGGAAACAACGTTCCTGTGGGACGTTCAGTCCTGTGAGACGCACAGTGGAGGGTTCCATGCCGGCCTCATCGCACGACCTCTCGCCCGACGAAGCAGCCCGCGCGCTGCAGCAGATGGAACAGCACCGCGGTGCCGCGGTACGCGACAGCGGCACCCACTCCCGATGGGTGGACGTGGTGGCCGCGTTCGTCGTCTTCGCCCTGTTCGCCGCCCCCGACTTCCTGGGTAGCGCGGCGCTCACCTGGACCTCGTGGGGGTATGCCGTCCTGGCGGTGGGGTACGTCGCCCTGCTGCGCACCCGGCGTGGATCCGCGCTGCTGGGTCAGCGGGCCCGGCTGGACAAGCGGCAGATCTCGCCGCGCTACCGGCGGGGCGTCCGACTGGTCGCGCTCGCCGTCATGCTGGCCTCCGTCCTGGCGATCCTCCTCGGCCCCGACGTCTCCGTGCACGTGCCCTATCTGCGCACGGCGGTGGGCGCCCTGCTGGCTGCCGTGCTGATCGCCTTCGGCCGGCCGTTGCAGCAGGCGCTGCTGGCGCGGGCCGTACGCGGCGGCGGCCTCGCGGGGAGCACGCCCGGTGCCGCACGCTGACTTCGATCCCGTCCTTCTCGACCCCACTCGACTGGCAGTCGTCTCGCTCCTCGCGGGCGTCGAATGGGCCGAGTTCGGGTGGGTGCGTGAGTCCGCGGGGGTCTCCGCCTCCGCCCTCTCCAAACAGATCGCCACGCTGGAGGCGCGGGGCTACGTCGCGGTGGAGAAGGGGTACGTCGGCAAACGCCCCCGTACCTGGGTGAGCCTGAGCCCTTCGGGGCGCACGGCCCTGGAGGAGCACGCCGCCGCACTGCAACGCGTCGCCGAAGCCTCCCGTCAGGTCACGGAGCGCTCGCAAGGCTGACGGCGAGCCACCCACGTATCCGGACCCTGCCGTCGAACATCCGGCTCTCCTCCCCGGGCGGCCGCATCACCGTGGGCGACTCTCCCGCCGAACTGCTCGGGGTGGCGGCGAAGTTGCTCACCGCGAGCGGCACGCACGGCCCGGGGCAGGTACGGCGTCGGCGAGCTTCCGCACCTCGGACGCGACGGTGTCCCAGGCGTGCTGGGGCAGTTCGTGGCCGATGCCGCGGCAGGCCGCCAAGGTCCTGGGCACCGGCCAGGCGTCCCTGTACCGCTACGTGTCGGGCCGCGACGACCTGCTCGACCTGATGCCGGACGCGGCGACGGGAGAGGTCGACCTGACGGTGCCGCTCACCGGCGATCCCGTCCGTGACCTGGTCGCCCTGAGCCGCACCGAAGAGGTCCACCTGCGCCACGCGTGGCTGCCCGGGATCCCGCCGTAACCGCTGCGGCTGGGCCCCAACGGGCTGGACCACCTGGAGCACGCCTTGCGGACGATGGAGCCGATGCCGCTGTCGGGACCGAGCAGGATGGAGGTCGTCGCGCTCGTGAACACCCTGGTCGCCGCCTTCGCCCGCCTGGAGGTGCGGACGGCACCTCGCCCACGGGACGCCAGTCGGCCCAGGCGGCCTGCCTGGTCGAGGCGACGACCGGGCGAGGAGACCACTCCAGGGTGGCGGCCGCGCTGGCCGAGCAAGCCGCAGGCGGGACCGCACCGCATCCGGCGGAGCACCCGCAGGCTCTGTTCGCGCGCATGACGCACCGGGTGCTCACGGGCCTGCTCGTCCCGCAGCCGGGATGACGCCCGTCGGGCCGACCACGGAGCGAGCAGTGCGGCGGCGTCAGGAGCGGCGGTCCCGCGCCCGGCGCAGGTGGACCTCGTCTCCTCTGTAGAGCGTCGCGGCGAGCGAGGCCCCGCCGGTGAGCTGCAGTTGGATCCCGGTGTCGGCCAGGGCCGCGGTGAGCCGCTGAGGGAGGGTGCGACGCTGCACCAGCGTCAGCTCGGCGGGGTCGAGGGTGAGCGCCAGCAGCACGGTGCGCGGTCCGCGCCCGGCCCCCGTCGACCGCACCCCCAGCCAGCGGTTCAGCCCGGCCCGCCGCAGGGCGGCCCGGGCGTGGTCGCGCAGTTCGGTGCAGGACAGGTACTCCATGATGACCGGCGGACTGTAGGTGCCTGCCGCGATCCGTGCGATCTCCTGAGCGGCGACGCCGTTGCTGCGGTCGGTGCGCATGGCCTCGAACAGGTCGGCGCGGACCCGCAGGTACTCCTCGACCGCCTGACGTGTGTGCAGGTGGGTCATGGCCTCCGCCTCCGAGCGTTGGTCTTTGTCCGTCTTCTCCGGACGACGGCCGGGCCCTCTCCGGACGACTGCCGTGCTCGGCCCGGCCGGAGGCTTCTCTCCGGCCGGGCGTCTCCTCTCCGGCGGGCGCGCGGGCCGTGTCGCCGAGGCCGCGTCAGGCCACCCCCGGGGGCCAGTTGACGATCCTCTTGGGCCGGGGCGCGGCGTAGGTGCGCGCCTTGGAGGTGGACAGGCCGAGCCCGACAAGGGATTCAGCGATCTTCACCGCGGCAGTCACTCCGTCCACGACCGGTACCCCCGTCCGTTCGACGACCCGCTCGGCCAGCCCGGCCATGCCGCCGCAGCCCAGGCAGATCACCTCCGCCCGGTCGTCCTCCACCGCGCGGGCGGCCTGCTCGGCGATGGCGTCCACGGCGGCCTTCTCGTCCTCCTCCAGATCGAGCACGGCCAGGCCGCTGGCGCGTACCGAGGCGCACCGGGCGCTCAGCCCTGCCACGAGGAGGCGCTCCTCGATCAGCGGGACCGTGCGGTCGAGGCTGGTGACGACGGAGTAGGTCCGGCCGAGGAACTGGGCGGTGGTGGCGGCCGCTTCGGTGATGTCGACCACGGGCACGTCGAGCAGTTCCTGCAAGCCCTCGCGGCCGTGTTCTCCGTAGCCGGCCTGGATCACCGCGTCGAACGGTTCCGCATAGGCGCGGACGGTCTCCATCACCGCCACGGCGGCCAGGTAGCTCTCGTAGTTGCCCTCGACGGACTCCGCGCCGAAGCCGGGGGTCAGCGGGACGATCTCGGTACCCGGTGAGGCGGCGCCGGCCGCCTCCCGGCCGATGGAGTCGGTGAGGGACCGCGTGGTGTTGACGTTCACGACGAGGATGCGCATGGTCCGGCCTTCTGCTGCTGGTTCGCGGCGGTCTGTTGCTGGTGCGGCTGCTGGTTCGATGGCTTCGGCCGACCGGTTCGACGGGTGGGTCCCCTCGGCGGTTCGGGCCGTCCGCCGACTCGTGGCCCCGGGGGCCGACTCGGAGCGTCGTGCGGCCGGCTGGGAGTCATTCGGCGGCGACGGCGATGGCTTCGCCGTCCACGTCGCGAAGCGGCGCGGCACGGTCCGCGATGAGGGCGTACAGGACCGCGGCCAGGAACGCGCCGACGAACCAGGAGAAGCCGGCCATGGCGTGGAAGGCGGGCACCAGGGCGACGACGACCGCGGCAGCGGCGCTCGGCGCGAAGGCGGCGACGGCGCGCGGGTTGTAGCCGCGGCGGTAGTGGTACTCGCCCTCGGCGTTCTCGGTGTAGAGATCGGGCACGTTCACCCGGGCCTTCCGCAGCAGCCAGTAGTCCGCCATGATCACGCCGAACAGCGGTCCGAGCAGGGCGCCGAGTCCGCCGAGGAAGTAGTTGACGACGACCGGGCTGTTGTAGAGGTTCCAGGGCAGGATCACCAGCCCCAGAACGGCGCTGACCAGGCCGGCCCGGCGGAAGTTGAGGCGCTGGGGGAAGAGGTTGACCAGCGCGTAGATCGGCGCGACGAAGTTGGCCAGCAGGTTCACCGCCACCGTCAGGGCGATCAGGGCGAGGGAGGCGACGGCCAGCAGGAACATGTTGGGGATGGTCCGCACGATGTCCGTCGGACTGGTGATGACGTGCCCGTCGAGTTCGAACTGCGCACCGCTGAGTACCGCCACGATCACTGCGAAGAAGAGCATGTTCACCGGGATGCCGATCACGTTGCCGCGCACGATGGCCCCGCGGCTCCTGGCGGACCGGGTGAAGTCGCAGAAGTTGAGGACGAACGTCCCGTAGACGACCACCCACAGTGCGGCGCCCTGGAGGATCTGCAGCCACATGGCGCCGCCGGACAGCGGTGCGTCGACGGACAGCGCGATCGAGCCGTCGGCACGGAAGAACATCCAGGCCGCGAGGGCGCACATGGTGATCAGCGTGGTGGGAGCGGCGAACGCCATGTACCGGCGGATCATCTGCATCCCGTAGCTCACGATGAGGATCTGGAGCCCCCACAGGGACAGAAAGGTGAACCATCCCAGCGTCGACTGGCCGAGCACGGAGTTCGCGTCCAGGTGCCGCAGGCCCGGGAACATCGCCACCAGAAGGGCGCTGAGCACGGACGACGCCAGGTAGGTCTGGATGCCGAACCAGGCGATGGCGACGGCGCCACGTACACCGGCGGGGATCTTCGCCCCGTTGACGCCGAACGCGATGCGGCTCATGACGGGGAAGGGCACGCCCGTCTTGTGCCCCATGAACCCGGACAGGGTCAGCAGCAGGAAGAGCAGCACGGAAGCGAGCGCGAAAGCCGCGAGGATACCCCACACGTTCAGCCCGAGCGCGAAGAGGCCGATCGCGAACGCGTAGTTTCCGAGGCTGTGCACATCGTTGGCCCACAGGGTGAAGACGTTGTAGGCGCCCCAGCGGCGCCCTTCCTTCTTCGTCGGGGCGAGATCGTACGTGTACAGACCAGAGCTGGCGGTGCCGCTGGTCTCCACGGTCTCTCGCTCGTCCACGGCAGTCATACGGGCTCCGGGGGAGAGGGAGGAGTTGAGGGGGGGGTTGGGAGGGTGAGGGGGAGAAGTGGTTCGGATGTTTCCACAAAATGGAAGCGCGTTTCCGGTGACAGGAACGTAGTTTTCGCCGAGGGACACCGTCAAGAGCTCAGCGGGAAAGACTTGGCGCGTGGGCCACCTGCTCTGACCGGCGCATACGGGTGGCCGCGAGCCGGGAGCGCGGGGAGAATCGGTGCGACGCGTTCCGCTCGGCGTCGTTGCCCCGCGCGGCAGCGCCCGAGGGTGAGGGCGGTGAGGCTCAGCGAGTGTGCGGGAGAGCGACATGGCTGCGAACGACGCCGACAGCACCACCACCTACGACGTGCTCGTGCTGGGGGCCGGGCCAGGGGGCGAGAATGTCGCCGAGCGGGTACGGGCGGCCGGGCTCAGCGTGGCCGTGGTGGAGAGCGAACTGGCCGGCGGCGAGTGCTCCTACTGGGCCTGCATGCCCAGCAAGGCCCTGCTGCGCCCGGTCACCGCGCGGGCCGACGCGCGCCGTACACCGGGCCTGCGCCAGGCCGGGGCCGGTCCGCTGTCCGTCCCGGAAGTCCTCGCACACCGTGACGACGAGGCGTCCCACTGGAGCGACGACGGGCAGGTCGAGTGGCTGCGGAGCGCGGGCATCGACCTCGTACGCGGACACGGCCGGCTGTCCGGCCCCCGTCAGGTGAGCGTGGAGCGAAGCGACGGCAGCGTCCACCGGCTGACGGCGGCTCAGGCCGTCGTGGTGGTCACCGGAAGCCGCGCTGTCGTTCCCGACCTGCCGGGCATCGCCGACGCACGCCCCTGGACCAGCAGAGAGGCGACCGCCGCCGCGGAGGTACCCGACAGGCTGGCGGTCGTCGGCGGCGGGGTCGTCGGTGTGGAGATGGCCACGGCCTGGGCCGGACTCGGGTCACGGGTGACGCTCCTGGCCCGAGGCGAGGGCCTGCTGCCCCGCATGGAACCCTTCGCGGGGGAGCTCGTCGCCGACGCCCTGCGCCAGGCCGGGGCCGACGTACGCCTGGGGGTCTCCGTCACCGAGGTCGCACGGGCACAGCAGGGCGGACCGGTGACCGTGCGCACCGACGACGGCGAGGAAGTGGAGGCCGACGAGGTGCTGTTCGCGACCGGGCGGGCCCCGCGCACCGGGGATCTCGGCCTGGAGACCGTCGGTCTGGAGCCGGGCTCCTGGCTCCGGACCGACGACACGCTGCGCGTCACCGGCGTGGAGGGCGGCTGGCTCTATGCCGTCGGGGACGTGAACCACCGGGCGCTGCTCACCCACCAGAGCAAGTACCAGGCACGCATCGCGGGCAGTGTCGTCGCCGCCCGCGCGGAAGGATCCGAGGAGGCCGGAGCGTGGGGCGCGCACAGCGCCACCGCCGACCACCACGCGGTGCCCCAGGTCGTCTTCACCGACCCCGAGGTCACCGCCGTCGGCCTCACCGCCGTCGAGGCCGAACGGGCCGGCCGGCGCGTGCGGGTGGTCGACTACGACCTCGCCGGCGTCGCCGCCGCAGGCCTGTACCGGGACGACTACACCGGACGCGCCCGGCTCGTCGTGGACGTCCGGCGTGAAGTCGTACTGGGCGCCACCTTCGTCGGTCCCGGACTCGCCGAGCTCCTGCACTCCGCCACGGTCGCCGTCGTCGGCGAGGTCCCGCTGAGCAGGCTGTGGCACGCCGTGCCCTCCTACCCCACGCTCAGCGAGGTGTGGCTGCGGCTGCTGGAGACCTACCGGGACAGCTGAGCCGGCGGCGGGCCCCCGAGCTGCCGCGCGACGACCCGAATGGCGGACACCGGCGATCACGAGGAGGATGGCCGAGGGGGACACCAACGGCCGGACTGCGCCGACAGGAGGACGCCATGACCACCGCAGCCGACATCATGCACCCCGGCGCCCGGTGGGTGCCCGCCACCGAGACCCTGGACCGGGCCGCGCAGCTCATGCGTGAGCTCGGAGTGGGCGCACTGCCCGTGAGCGACGTCAACGACCCGGACCAGCGCATGTGCGGCATCGTCACCGACCGCGACATCGTGGTCGAGTGCGTCGCCGCCGGGCACGACCCCGCACGCGTCACCGCCGGGGACCTGTGCCGCGGCACCCCGCGCTGGATCAGCGCGGACGCGGACCTGGCAGAGGTACTCGACGAGATGGAGGGCAACCAGATCAGGCGCCTGCCGGTCGTCGACGACGGTAAGCGGCTGGTCGGCCTGATCAGCGAGGCCGACCTCGCCCACCACCTGAGCGACGACCAACTCGCACAGTTCGTCGAACGGGTCTACTCCTGACCCACCGACCTCACCGACCCCACCGATGACGATGCCCGGGCGCGGGCACGATCCGCCCGCGCCCGGCACGGGGATCGGCCGCGCCATGGCCGTACGCGACCTGGTCCCCGTAGGTACCCACGCGACAGGCCCCGCCCGCCCTCACCCGGAGCGCGGCAAACCCGCACGCCGTGTGATGTCGTCCAGGCGGGGCCTGCGGGACGGCCCGGTGCCGGATCAGCCGCCCTGGCGCGCCTCCTCCGCCCGGAGTATGCGGTCCGGCCGCAGGGGCAGCTCGCGGTGGCGCACACCCGTGGCGTGCCGGACCGCGTTGGCGATCGCGGCGGCGGCGCCCACGATGCCGAGCTCGCCGACGCCCTTGATGCCGACGGGGTCGTCGGGGACCGGGTCGTCGATCCAGTCCGCCTCGACCAGGGGTACGTCCGCGTTCGCCGCGACGTGGTAGCCCGCGAGGTCGGCACCGACCTGACGGCCGGACGCCGGGTCCCGCACGGCCTCCTCGTGCAGCGCCATGGAGATGCCCCAGATCATTCCGCCGACGAGCTGGCTGCGGGCGGTGAGGGGGTTGACGATACGGCCCGCCGCGAAGAGGCCCAGCATGCGGCGCACCCGGACCTCGCCGGTGGCGACATCGACAGCGACCTCGGCGAACTGCGCCCCGAAGGAGTGCCGCTCCTGCTTGGCGAGTTCCGCGAGCACCGCCGCGCTGTCGGTGCGCGCGGTGACACCCTCCGGGGGGATGTCGCCGCCCAGCAGCGACAGTCGGCTGCGCAGCTCGGCGATCGCCGAGGTGACGGCCAGGGCCCAGGAGCGGGTCCCCATCGAGCCGCCGGCCACCCAGGCGGGGCCGAAGTCGCTGTTGCCGATCCGTACGGTCACGCGTGCCGGCTCCACGTCGAGGGCGTCCGCGGCGACCAGGGTGAGGGCTGTCCTGGCGCCGGTGCCCACGTCCGCTGCCGTGATCCGTACGGTGAAGGTCCCGTCGGCCTCGGCGGTCACCGCGGCCGTGGAGGGCGCGGCCCCCGACGGATAGGTGGCGGCCGCCGTTCCGGTGCCGAGCAGCCAGCGGCCGTCACGGCGCATGCGCGGTCGCGGATCGCGGTCGACCCAGCCGAACCGGCGGGCGCCTTCGGCGAAACAGCCGTGCAGGTCACGACTGCTGAAGGGCAGCCCGGACAGCGGCCCGACGGTGGGTTCGTTGCGGGCCCGCAGGGCGATCGGGTCCATGCCGAGCTCGTCGGCCAGCTCGTCGAGGGCGGACTCCAGCGCGAACGAACCCGGTGCCTCACCGGGGGCCCGCATCCAGGTCGGCGTCGGCATGTCCAGCGGAACCGTGCGGTGTGTCGTGTGGTGCGCCCGCGCGTCGTACAGGACCCGCCCCAGGGCGGCGCTCGTCTCCAGGAAGGGGCGCAGCGTTGAGGTGAGGTTGAGGGCCTCGTGTCCGAGGGCGCGCAACCGCCCGTCCGGATCGGCGCCGAGGCGTACGCGCTGCGCTGTGGGGCTGCGGTAGCCGGTGATCGCGAACGTCTGCGGCCGGCTCAGCGCGACCCGCACCGGCCGGCGCAGCACGGTGGCGGCCATGACGGCGCCGACCTGGTGCGGCCGCATGCCCTTGGAGCCGAAGGCCCCACCGATGTGCTCGGAGCGCACCCGTACCGAGGACGGGTCCAGCGAGAACATCTTGGCGAGCTCGTCCGCCACCCACATGCTGCCCTGGTTGGAGTCGAAGACCTCCAGTCGGCCGCTGTCCCACCGGGCCGTGGCGGCGTGCGGTTCCATGGCGCTGTGGTGCTCCTCGGGGGTGGTGTAGGAGGCGTCCACCACCACTGCGGAGGCGGCGAGTTCGGCCTCCAGATCCCCTTTGGCCATGACCGGGTTGCCGCCCTCGGGCACCTGCGCGCCGGGGACGTCGGCGTGGAAGGTGACGTCGTGCGGTGCGACGTCGTACGCCACCTCCAGGCGCTCCGCTGCCTCGCGGGCCTGTTCGGGCGTCTCGGCCAGCACCAGCGCCACGGGCCAGCCCACGTGCGGCACCCGGTCGTGCTGGAAGAGCGCAGTGGTCGGGTCGGGAGCGCCGAGGAAGGAGGTGTAGTCGGTAGTCACCCGGGGTGCGTTGCCGTGGTGGAGCACGGCCACGACACCCGGCAGGGCGCGGACGGCCTCTTCGCCGAGTGTGCGGACGCGGCCGCGCGCGACGGTGGACAGCACGAACCAGCCGTGCACCAGCTGCTCGAAGGGCTGGTCGCTCGCGTAGCGGGCGGCGCCGGTGACCTTGTCCCGGCCCTCGACGCGGGTGTGGGCGACCCCGAGGGCACGGGGCTTCGCCGTGGTGGTCATCGGGCGGCCTCCTCGGCCAGTTCGGTGAGCAGGGCGACGACGAGGTTGCGTACCAGGGGAACCTTGTAGGCGTTGCGGGGGAGGGCCTGGGCAGCGGCCAGTTCGGCGTCGGCGGCCTCGGCGAACACGGCACCGTCGGCCGGCCGGCCGGCCAGCACACGCTCGGCCGCGTGGGCGCGCCAGGGCCGGGAGGCGACCGCGCCGAGGGCCAGCCGTGCCTGACGCACCACACCGTCCGACACGTCGAGTGCGGCGGCTGCGGAGCCGACGGCGAAGGCGTACGAAGCCCGCTCCCGGACCTTGCGGTACCGCGAGTGCGCCGCCGACGCGGTGGCCGGCAGCGTCACGGAGGTGATCAGCGCTCCCGGCGGCAGCGCCGTCTCCACGTGCGGGGTCTCTCCCACGGGCGGGTAGAAGTCGTCCAGCGGCAGTTGCCCCGCTCCCTCGGCGGTCACGTATGAGACGACGGCATCGAAGGCGGCCAGCGCCACGCCCATGTCCGAGGGGTGGACGGCGACGCAGTGGGAGGAGGCGCCGAGGATCGCGTGGTTGTGGTGCTCACCGGTGCGGGCCGGACAACCGCTGCCCGGAGCGCGCTTGTTGCAGGGGAACGCGGTGTCGGTGAAGTAGGGGCAGCGGGTGCGTTGCAGCAGGTTCCCGCCGACGGTGGCCATGTTGCGCAACTGGCCGGAGGCTCCTGCCAGAACGGCCTGGGCCAGGGCGGGATACCTGCGGCGGACCTCGGAATGGGCGGCCAGATCGCTGTTGGTGACGGTGGCGCCGATGCGCAGGCCGCCCTCCTCGGTCACCTCGATCCGGTCCAGCGGCAGTTCGGTCACGTCCACCAGCCGCTCGGGCCGCTCCACCCCCGCCTTCATCAGGTCCACGAGGTTGGTGCCGCCGGCCAGCCAGCGGGCCCGGGGATCGGCGCCGAGCAGCGCCACGGCGCCCTCGACGTCGTGGGCGCGTTCGTAGTGGAACTCCTTCACGCGGCGGGCTCCTTCGGCTGCTGGGGCGCTTGTCCGGCCGGCGTCGCCTCCGGCTGCCCGGCGGCCTGCGCGACCGCCCGGACGATGGAGACGTAGGCGCCGCAGCGGCACAGGTTCCCGCTCATCCTCTCCCTGATCTCTTCGGCTGTCAGGGCCGGCGGCCTCGCTTCGGGCCGTACGTCCTCGGTGACGGCGCTCGGCCAGCCGGCCGCGTGTTCGTCGAGCACGGCCAGCGCCGAGCAGATCTGCCCGGGAGTGCAGTAGCCGCACTGGAAGCCGTCGAGGTCGAGGAAGGCCTGCTGCACCGGGTGCAGGTCCTCCCCGTCGGCGATCCCTTCGATGGTGGTGACGGCACGGTCGCCCACCGCGACCGCGAGCTGCAGGCAGGAGACGGTCCTGCGTCCGTCGACCAGGACCGTGCAGGCGCCGCACTGGCCCTGGTCGCAGCCCTTCTTGGTGCCGGTCAGACCGAGGCGCTCGCGCAGCGCGTCGAGGAGCGTGGTGCGGTGGTCGACGGTCAGCGTGTGTTTCTCCCCGTTGACGGTCAGGGTGATCGCGCCGGCGGTGGCTGGTGCCATGGGCAGCTTCTTTCGCGAGTGCGGTGCTGAGGAGGATCGTCGCGGTGCGCGGTGGCAACGGTGGGTGGAGGTGGTCCTCCCTCCCCTCGTACGCCGCTATGGTGTGGGGGCGGGAAGCGGACAACTGTCCGGCATGGGACACGAACGTAGAGGACAGGTGTCCACTTCGCAAGGGGGCCACAACGCGGCCACCCCGCACGGCGGTTCGGCTGCGGTGCGCCGAGCAGGAGCGACAGGAGGAGGACGAGTGGGACACCGGAAGCCCGACGCCCCGCTGCGCTCGGACGCGCAACGCAACCGGGCCCGCATCCTTGAGGTCGCCCTCGTGGAACTGACACACGCGGCGGACACGCCCCTCAGCGTCATCGCGAAGAAGGCCGGGGTCGGCCAGGGCACCTTCTACCGCAACTTCCCCAGCCGCGAGGCCCTGGTGCTGGAGGTCTACCGCTACGAGGTGCAGCAGGTCGCCGACGCGGCGGAGCAGTTGCTGTGCACCCGGGAACCCGACCGGGCGCTGCGCGAGTGGATGGACCGGCTCGCCCAGTACGCCATGGCCAAGGCGGGCCTCGCCGACGCACTGCGCACCGCCACCAGTGTGCGCGGCAAACTGGGACAGCTCAGCCGCGGATCGCTGACGCAGGCGGTCGCCGGCCTGCTGGAGGCGAACGAGCGGGCGGGGACCATCCGCCCGGGCGTGACCCCGGAGGACTTCCTCCTGGCGATCGCGGGCCTGTGGCAGATCGATCCGCGCGGAGACTGGCAGGCTCGCGCCGGTCGCCTGCTGGACCTGGTGATGGACGGGCTGCGCGCCGGAGCCCCGGGCACCGCCGCGGGCTGACGGGCCCTCAGCTTGTCGGCGTGACGGGACCGGTACGGGCCGTACGGTGACCGTCTTCGGCCACGTTCGCGTGGCCCGCACCGTTGCGTGCGGCCAGGCGCTGACGGTCGGCCCCGGTGCCGTCGCGCAGCACGCGGGCCAGCAGGTGCTCGACCTCCTCCAGGTCGCCGGTCTCGCGCAGGGCGGGACGCAGCAGGGCCACCATCTCCCGGACCAGGTCGGCCTGCGGAAGCCGCCGGCCGGTCACCGGGTGGAGGGCGGGGCCGCGCACGCCGTACCGGGCGGCCGTCCACAGCGCGGCGGAGGCCATGTGGTCGGGCATGCCGGGACCGGTGTCCCGCTCCGCCCCCGCGGCCAGAGCCGTGAGGACGAGGGCGCGGGTCAGCCCCGCCTGCAGGACAGCCTCGTCGACCGTGGCAGTGGTGTCGGCGACCCGGATCTCCACGGTGGGCAGGTGGTCGGAGGGGCGTACCAGCCAATAGGCGTTGGCTCCTTCGGGCAGCACTCCGCCCTTCTGGAGGGCGGCCACGGCCTCGTCGTAGTGCGCGGCGGAGGAGAAGCGGGGCGGGATCTCCAGGGTCGGCCAGCGGCGCAGCAGGACGGTCCGCCAACTCGCGTAGCCGGTGTCCACACCCTTGTAGAAGGGCGAGTTCGCCGACAGCGCCAGCAGCGTGGGCAGCCAGGGGCGCAGATGTCCGGCCGCCCGGACCGCCGCCTCCCGGTCGAGACTGCCGATGTGCACATGGCAGCCGCACGTCTCGGACTCGGTGACGAGATACCCGTACAGGTGCCGCATCTCCTGGTAGTGCACGGTGGGGGCGGCCGAGCGCGGCGGGCTGGGCACGCGCGGGGTGCCGAGAGCCAGCGGGTGCAGCCCGGCCGCCCGTGCCGCTTCGGTCAGGCGGGCGCGGGCGGCGGTCAGTTCGTCGCGTACCTGGCCGAGGCTCCCGCACACACCCGTGGCCGTCTCTGCCATGGAGGTCAGCATCTCGCCATGGAGGGTGCCCGCGCCGCCCGCCGGGTCCCGGCCCTGCTCGGGATCGTCGCTGACGACCTCGGTGCCGCGGCCGACGGCTGCGACCTCGTCCGGGTGAGCCAGGATGAACTCCTCCTCCACGCCGAGCGTCAGGGGAGTGGTTCCGGACGTCGTGGTGGTGCTGGATACGGACTGCTTGCCTGTCACGGTGTCCCTCCCGTGCGTCACGTGTCCCCGGACATTTCCCGGTTGCGAGGGCAGAGGGCCAGCACTTCCTCCAGCATGTACCCGAGCGGGCAAGGTGCCACACGGTGGGCGACCGGGGGCGGCTGCCCACCCGAGCAGGGGAACTCTCGGCTACCAAATGGTCACACATGGTAGTTTCGGCGGCGTCGGTTCTCCTCCGGACCGTCCCGTGTCGCGCCTCTCCGGCGGACGAAGTGGGGGCGGAGAGGGGGCCGGGGAGGGCCAAGGACGGCGGCCGGGGGGTCGGCGCCCGCAAGTGCCAGAGAAGGGGCGATGCAGGTGGGGGACGAACAACGCAGCGGCGGCAGCGCGCCGCTGGGCCGTCGGCGGGCCGGCCGGCAGGGCACCGCCGTCGAGGCGGGCGCCGGCGGTCCGGGCCGGGAGGACGGTGCGCCCGACCCGCAACCGGCGGGCGCGCAGGCGGTCCCCGAAGGCCACAAGGGCTCCGATGCCGGTGAGGGGCGGCCCGAGGCAGGAGAGGCGGGAGAGGGACGGCAGGGTGCTGATCGGGGGCGGGCCGATGCCGGTAGGGGAGCGCGGCGGGTCTGGCTGGGCTCGGCGGCCGTCGGCGCGGCGGCCCTGGCGTGGAGCACGTCGTTCTCCGTGACCAAGCTCGCGCTCGAACGGACCCCTCCGCTGACCGTGGGCGCCCTGCGCTTCGGCCTGGCGGCCGTCCTGCTGGCCGCAGCGGTGCGCCTCCAGCGGGGCTGGCGGCCGCCACCCCTGCGGGAGCGGCTGGAGATGGCGGTGGCGGGGCTGCTGGGCATCACCCTCTACTTCACGCTGGAGAACTTCGGCGTCGAC
Organism: Streptomyces sp. CNT360; assembly: GCF_000424785.1. Taxonomy (NCBI): domain Bacteria; kingdom Bacillati; phylum Actinomycetota; class Actinomycetes; order Kitasatosporales; family Streptomycetaceae; genus Streptomyces; species Streptomyces sp. CNT360. Next base: position 60,131 of record NZ_AUKO01000026.1, read on the forward strand.
CTGGCCACCGCGTCCGACGCCACGCTCATCGTCGCCGCCTACCCTGCCCTGACCTTCGCGCTGGAGTTCGCCCTCTTCCGGCAGCGGCCCGCGCCGCTGGCGCTGCTGGGCATGGCGCTGGCCGTGGGAGGCGTGGCGCTCATCGTCCACGACAACGCCGACGCGGGCGGGAGCCAGCGGCTCCTCGGCGATCTGCTGCTCGCGCTCGGCGGCCTGGCCTGGGCCGCCTTCAACCTGCTCATCGCGGCGCGGCGGCCGCGTATGTCACCGCTGAGCGCCACGTATTACCAAACCTTCGGCGGCGCTGCCGCGTTCGCCCTGCTCGCGGCGACGGAATTCCGCCACTGGGGCGGACTCGCGCCCGTCGACATCGGGCTGATGGCGTATCTGGCCGGGGTGTGTTCCATCGCCGGATTCCTCTGCTACAACATCGGCCTCCGCAGTATCTCCTCCAGCACGGCAGTCACCATTCTCAACACCATTCCGGTTTTCGGTCTGGTGTCGGCCGTCTTGGTGGCCGGAGAATCCGTGACGGTAATTCAACTGCTGGGCGGAGCCGTGGTCGTGCTCGGTGTCGTTCTCAGTCTGCGCCGCGACGTGCCCCGGGAAGACGGCGCCGAAAAGGTGTAGGTTGCTGCGTATGGACGAGGAGACGACAGCAGAGTCAGGACCCACCGATATCGCTGAGCGCGTGCGTGCCCGACTCCAGGAATGGCAGATCCCGCACCGGATCATGGAAATCGATCCGAATTTCGCGGACACCGCCGCCTTCTGCGAGAAGTACGGCCATGCGCTGGAGAACTCGGTGAACTGCATCCTGGTCGTGGGGAAGACGCAGCCGCGCCGCTACGCCGCCTGCCTGGTGCAGGCCGTGCGCCGCCTCGACGTCAACCACACCGTCCGCGGGCTGCTGGAGGCGCGGAAGGTCTCCTTCGCATCCGCCGCCGACACGGTGGAGCTGACCGGAATGACACCTGGCGGGGTGACCCCGGTCGCGCTGCCCGCGGACCTCCCGGTGTTCGTCGACGCCCCCGTGGCCGCCCTGGACGAGATCATCCTGGGCAGCGGCGACAGGGCGGCGAAACTGTTCGTGTCCGCCGAGGCGCTGCTGGCCAAGCTTCCCCGGGCACAGGTCGTGGAGGGACTGACACTCGACACCTGACCGCACTCGCCGCCAGGCGTCAGGCCGCGGGGGCCGGTCCCAGCGACAGTGCGGCGATGTCGTGGCGGGACCGCCCGCGTTCGGCCAGGTCCACACAGATCTGCCCGAAGAGCGGGATGAATTTGAAGGCCCAGCCGGAGCCGTACACCACCAGGTGCTCCCCGTGCGGGACCCGTCCGGCCGCCGTGTCCAGGAAGAACTGGCGCTCCGGGTCGGCAGGCAGTACCGCGGGACACGTGCCCTGGCGTACGGGCGAGGGGTCGAGCGTCGGCAGGTGCTGCTCGATCCAGCCGGACAACCGCCGCATCTGGTACGGGTCGGGGCGCCCGGTGGCCTTCGAGGGGTGCGAGAGCGGGCTCATCTCGAAGTCGACGCCGCACCGCACCAGGTCACCCGGTGCCCAGGGGTTGTGCCCGAAGCCGTAGAAGAGGTTGGTGTCCTCCTCGGCCGGCTGCTGGAAGAGGAACCAGAACGGGGACCGCTCGCCGGCGGCGGCCGTGCCGGACCGTCGCTCCCGGAAGGTCGCCACCGCCATCTCGAAGACCTGGTAGTCCAGCCGGAGTCCGAGCGGCGCGATCAGGTCGTTCACGTACGGGCCGCACGCCAGGACGGCCTTTCCCGCCCGGTAGGTGGCCTGCTCGGTGCGGACCGTCACCCCTTCACCGGTGGGCAGCACCTCAAGCACGGGTTCGTGGGCGCGTACGGCGCAGCCGCCCGCCTGGGCCAGGGCGAACAGCGCTGCTGTCGTGCCCCGCACGTCGATCGTGCCGCCGTCGGGCTGCAGGAAGCCCTCGTACTCCGGCGGGATGCCACGGAAGCCGAAGCGCCGTTCCACGTCGGCCGCGGTGAGCCATTCGTACGGCACGTCGAGACGGTCCATGATCGCCGCCGTCTCGCGGATCTGCCCCTCGTTGGTGCGGACGTCCGTGTCGCCGAACCACAGGCTGCCGATCTCGTGCAGCAGCCGGCGTTCGCACCGGCTCTCCAGCCTGCGCCACAGCGGCAGCGCCTCCAGGGTGAGCCGGAAGATGTCCTCCTGGGTGTACTGGAGCCTCCAGTGCCGCTCCGCGCCGGTGCTCCCGCCGTCCTCGTGGAGGAACCCCCTCGCTTCGAGCAGGAGGACCCGGTGGCCCCGCCGGGTGGCCTCCCAGGCGCTTGCCAGTCCGACGGGACCGCCTCCCACCACGACGATGTCGTAGCGATCGTTCTTGTCGGGCATCGCAGGCCCTCCTCGCCTCGTTCGTGCCCTGTGGTCCCCTCGGGTGTGCAGCCTTCGCGGGAAAGCTTCGGGAAATCTCGGGAAGCAGTCCCGGAAGAAGCGGTGCGCGGACCGTCGTCAGCAGAAGGCAGCCTTGAGCGAGCCGAGCATGTGCTCGACCTGTTCGTCGGTGAGCGACGGATGGCAGGGCAGATTCACCTGCTCGTGGAACCAGACGCGTTCGGCGACCGGACACTCGCCAGGCCCGTGGCCGCGCCCGCGCCACTCGGGCCGCAGATGCAGCGGGAAGTAGCGCAACTGGACCTCCACGCCGGTCCGGTCCAGAGCGGCGACCACCTCGTCCCGGCCGACGCCGGCCCCGGGACGGACGAAGAAGGTGTACAGGTGGTAGGCGTGCTCGACCCCGTCTCTCGGCTCCACCACCCGGACCTGCGGGACGTCGCGCAGCGTGGCGGTGATCCGGTCCGCGATCCAGCGGCGTCTTGCGACCAGTTCCGGCAGCCGGGGGAGCTGGGTCAGCCCCACCGCGGCCTGGGCCTCGCTCATCGTGGCGTTGCCGCCGGGGCGGCGTACGTCCAGGCAGATCCGTTCGTAGGAGTCGTCCACCCACATCATCCAGGGGCGGGCCCGGTCGGGATGGCCGAACCGCTGCGGCTGGGCGCGGTAGACGCCGTCGGCGGCGTTGGAGCGCAGCCGGTCGAGGCGCTCGGCCCAGTCGTCCCGGTCGAAGGTGAGCAGGCCGCCCTCGCCGAGCGAGGTGATGTTCTTGCTCGCGTGGAAGCTGAAGCAGCCGATGTCCGCCAGCGCGCCGGGGCGTGCACCGTGGTAGCGGGCGCCCAGCGCGTGGGCGCAGTCCTCGACGACGAGCAGGTCGTGGCGCCGGGCGATCCGCATGATCTCGCGCATGTCCGCGGGGTGGCCCCCGAAGTGCACCAGCACCAGCGCGCGGGTGCGATCGTTGACCAGGGTCTCCAGCACCCGCGGGTCCAGGTTGAGGGTGTCCTCCCGCACGTCGCAGAACCGGACCCGCACGTCGTACGCCAGCAGCGGATCGGTCATGGCCTTGAAGGACTGCGGGCTGGCGATCACCTCGTCACCGGGCCGCAGGCCGAGCAGGTGCACGGCCAGGTCGAGTGCCACGGTGCCGCTGGTGACGGTCAACGCGTGGCGCGTGCCGACATGGGTCCGTAATCGCTTCTCGAACTCGGCTCGCCGGTTCCCTTGGGAGAGGGTGTCACCGGAATGCAGGAGTTCTTGCAGGGCGGCTATTTCGCTGTCGCCCAGAACGCTTCCTGTGCGCGTGGCCGGTACCACGTAGGAATTCATGCGTGTCATCTCAGTAATTACTGCGCCGGAATCGGGGGAGTGGAGTGCCGGAGTGCCGGCGAGGAACGGGAAGGATCCGTCGTGTCGCGCAGTTCACGGTGTTCCGCCCTTCGGGCATGCAGAAAGAATGAACAGCGAGCTTCACGGTAGGGCCGTTCCGTGCGGCCCGTCAACGGCGCTCCAAAACCCAGTTTCGGCCATGGTCGTTCTCCGTTCGGGGAAGCCGATGGCGGGAAATCGCTCCTGTTGCCCTTGACGGTTCCTGGTCCTCTTGGTGGAATCCCAAGCCGATGTTCCGGTCGGTAATCGTGGATCACGTTTCCATGCCGATCTCCGCCGGCCGGCCATCGGATCAGTGCGACCACCGGACCCGCTTTCGTGACGCGCGAAGGAAAGAGTGGCGCCCATGGCTGTGCTCCAGGAGTTGCGGGACATACTCACCGAGCTGGGTTTCGAGGAGGAACTCCTCACGCCCGGACGCCGGCTGAGAGGTGACCTGGCCCTCTCTTCGGCGGAGACCACCGAACTGGGCCTGGAGGTGGAGCGGCGCTTCCACACCCAGGTCGACCTGTGGGACGCCCACGACTACACGCTCGCCGAACTCGCCGCGGCGGTGGACGAGAGCGTGCGGGCCGCCACCGCCGACGGGGGCGAGCGGTGACCGACCCGCAGACCGACGGCCCGCAGCAGGCGACGACGGCGCCGGAGCTGCCGCGCCCTCCCGCGGCACGGGCTGCCGCGTACCGGGCCCGGGGCTGGTGGACCGGCCGCCGTGTCGACGCCATGGTGCTGGAGCCGGCCGCCGCGTACCCCGAACGCATCGCCGTCACCGCCCCCGGGCGTGAGCTGACGTACGGGGAGTTGACCGCGGCCGTCGAGGGGGCCGCCGCACGGCTGACCCGGCTGGGCATCACCCGCGGCGACGCCGTCATGGTGCAGCTCCCCAACATCCCGGAGCTGGTCGTCCTGCCGCTCGCCCTCATGCGCCTGGGCGCCCACCCGGTGATGACGCTGCCGGGTCTGCGCCGCCGGGAACTGGCCCACGTGGTGCGCCGCGTCCATCCGGTCGCCATGGCGCTGCCCCGTCGCCTGGACCGCTTCGACCACTACGCCCTCGCCCAGGAGCTGAGGTCCGACTGGCCCGGTCTGCGCCACCTGCTGGTGGCGGACCCCGAACCGGCATCCGCCGCGCACAAGGGCCAGGGCGTGGTCGATTTGGCCGCGCTGTGCCGGCCCGCACCCGAGGACGCCGGGCCGCCCGCGCACCTGGGGCCGCCGGCAGTGGGGGAGCCGGCCGTCTTCCTGCTCTCCAGCGGGACGACGGGGCCGCCCAAGCCGATAGCACGGGACCACGAGGGCTACGGCTACATGATCCGCGCCGCATCCCGGTGCGCGGGACTGTCGCCCTCCACGGTGCTGCTGGCCGTCATGTCGGCCACGCACGGCTTCGTCTTCAACTGTCCGGGCGTACTGGGCACGTTGGCGGCGGGCGGCCGGGTCGTGCTCGCCTCCCCGCAGGACGCCGGTGCCGTCCTGGAACTGGTCGACAGGGAAGCGGTGACGCACTGCGCGCTGGTTCCCGCGCTGGTCGGCCAGTGGCTGACCGCGGCGGAACGGCGCGGCCGTGGGCCCCGTTCGCTGCGTGTCCTCCAGGTCGGCGGCTCGCGCCTGGACCCGGAACCCGCCGAGCGCGCCACCCGCCTGCTGGGCTGCACCGTCCAGCAGGTGTACGGGATGAGCGAGGGCCTGCTCTGCCTCACCTCCCTCGACGACCCTCCCGAGCTGATCGCCGCCACCCAGGGCCGGCCCCTCTCGCCCGGCGACGAGATCCGCATCGTGGACGAGAACGACGAGCTCGTCCCGCAGGGCACCCCGGGGAGCCTGCTCACGCGCGGCCCGTACACCGTCTCCGGGTACTACGGCGACCCCGAGGCCGACGCACGGGCCTTCACGGAGGACGGCTTCTACCGGACGGGCGACGTGGCCCGGCTCCACCCCTCCGGGAGCGTCGTGGTGGAGGGGCGGCTCGACGACGTCATCAACCGGGGCGGCGAGAAGATCAGCGGCGGCGAACTGGAGGACCTGGCCCTGCGGCACCCCGCGGTCGAAGCAGCGGCCGCGGTCGCCATGCCGCACCCGGTGTGGGGCCAGGCCGTCTGCCTGTGCGTCGTGCCCGCCACCCGGAGCGAGGGCGCCGCGAGCGGCCCCACCCTGCTCGACCTCCGTCGCCACCTGGGCCGCAGCGGACTGGCCCCCTACAAGCTGCCCGAACGTCTCGAACTCCTGGAGCAGTTGCCCCTGATCGGCGTCGGAAAGGTCGACCGGGTCACGCTGCGCGCCCTGGTCGCCGAGCGCATGGCCGCCGACGCCGTACCGCGCGGCAGATGAGCGGCCCGCCACCGAGCCGGCCGCCCCTTACCCCTGGAGACGCCCATGACGTCGCCCACCGCAGCGCCGACCGACCGGGACATCGCGATCGTCGGCATCGGCTGCCGCTTCCCGGGCGCCACCGGTCCCGACGCGTTCTGGCGCAAGGTCGCCGGCGGCGAGGAGACCGTCACCTCCTTCACCGCCGAGGAGGCACGTGCGGCCGGTGCTCCCGAACACCTGCTGGGCGATCCCCGGTACGTGGCCGCGCAGGGTGTGCTGCCCGGTGCGGACCTGTTCGACGCGGCGTTCTTCGGCATCAACCCCAAGGAAGCGGACCTGCTCGACCCGCAGCAGCGCCAGTTGCTGGAGTGCGCCTGGGAGACGTGCGAGGACGCCGGGCATCCGCCGGGCGCGCGTGCCCCCGGCCCCGTCGGCGTGTACGTCGGCGGCTACCGCAACGCCTACTACGACCTCGCGGGCGCACCCGCGGGGGGCGACCCGCACACCCTCTTCCAGCGGGACATCGGCAACGAGCCGGACTACCTGGCCACCCGGCTCGCCTACCTCCTCGACCTGACGGGGCCCGCCGTCAGCGTGCAGACCGCCTGCTCCACTTCACTGGTCGCCGTCCACCTGGCCGCACAGGCCCTACGGGCCGGCGAGTGTGCCGCCGCACTGGCCGGCGGGGTCACCGTGCGCGCCGGCGAAGGACCCGGCTACCTCGCCCCCGAGGGCGGCATCTACGCACCGGACGGGCACTGCCGCTCCTTCGACGCCCAGGCGCAGGGCACGGTCGTCGCCGAGGGCGTCGGACTGGTCCTGCTCAAACGGCTGACCGACGCGCTGCGGGACGGCGACACCGTGCGGGCCGTCATCAAGGGGTCGGCGGTCGGCAACGACGGGTCGGGCCGCGTCGGCTTCACCGCGCCCAGCACCGCAGGGCAGGCCGCCGTCATCGGTGCGGCGCTCACGGCGGCCGGGGTCCACCCCGACACGATCGGCTACGTGGAGGCGCACGGCAGCGCCACTCCCATGGGGGACCGCATCGAGATCGACGCCCTCACCCGCGCCTACCGCGCCCAGGACTGGTCCGGCAACAGGCGGCCGATCGGTTCGGTGAAGGCCACCATGGGCCACGCCCACGCGGCGGCCGGTATCGCGGGGCTGATCAAGACCGTGCTGGCTCTGCGGAAGCGCACCGTCCCGCCTGCCGCCCACTTCCACACGCCGCACCCCCGCATCGACTTCGACGCCTCGCCCGTCCGGGTCGCCGTGACGGCGGAGCCCTGGCCCTCGGGCGTCCAGGGCGCACCGCGCCGGGCCGCCGTCAGCTCCTTCGGGCTGGGCGGCACCGGAGCTCACGTCGTACTGGAGGAGGCGCCCCCGCGCACCCCCGCGCGGGGCGTGCCGGACGCACGACCCGCGTCGGACGAGCCACTCTCCCGGGACGGCACCGCGGCGCGCCGCTGGCATGCGCTCACCCTCTCGGCCCGTACCCCCACCGCGCTGCGGGCCGTCCGTGCGCGTCTCGCGGACCATCTGGGCCGCGAGGACGCGCCCCCGGTGGCCGAGACCGCGCACACGCTGCACCTGGGCCGGAACCACTTCGCACACCGCGCCGTCGTCGTGGCCGACACCCGGGCCGGGGCGCGCGCGGCCCTGGGCGACGACGCGCAGTGCGCCACCGGGCATGCGGCGACCGCCGGGGGCCGTGCCCCCTCCGCCGCGTCCGTCGCGTTCCTGCTGCCCGGCCTCGGCGACCAGCACGTCGGCATGGCCGCGCGCCTGTACGCCACCGAGCCGGTCTTCCGCAGGGAGCTGGACCGGTGCGCGGAACTACTCGGTGCACGGCCCGGCAAGGACCTGCTGGCCGGCCTCTATCCGGACCGGCGGCCACGCGGTGCGGGCCCCGGTGCCCGCACCGACGCGTCGGCCTCGGCACCGTCCACGGAGGCGACACCTGAGCAGCCCGGCGCGGCGCCGGGGGAAGGCGCGGAAGCGCCCGCACGGCCCACGCGGGCCGCCGAACCGGACCTGCTGCGGATGCTCGGACGGGGCCGCCACGACGCTGCAGACGATCTTCCCGACACGCGCTTCGCCCAGCCCGCCGTCTTCGCCGTGGAGTACGCGCTGGCGCGCCTGTGGGTGCACTGGGGCGTCGAGCCGGACGCCCTCATCGGCTACAGCATCGGGGAGTTCGCCGCGGCCACACTCGCCGGCGTCCTCACCCTGGAGGACGCCCTGCACCTGGTGGCGGAGCGGGCCCGGCTGATCGCGACCCTGCCCCCGGGCGCCATGCTGGCCGTGCCGCTGGCGGTGGCGGAGCTGGCCCGCCGACTCTCCGACGCGCCCGAACTGTCCCTGGCCGCCCTCAACGGCCCGGGCCTGAGCGTGGTCGGCGGGCCGCCGCCCGCCGTGGCGGCCTTCGCCGGACAGCTCCGCGAGACGGGCGTCGTCAGCCGTCCCGTCACCACCACCCACGCCTTCCACACACCGATGATGGAGCCGGTGGCACGGGAGTTCGCCGACCTGGTGGCCTCCCTGACGTTGCGCGAGCCCCGGATCCCCTACGTCTCCACCGTCACCGGGGACTGGATCACCGCCGAGCAGGCGTGCGACCCCGCCCACTGGTCCCGCCACCTGTGCGAGCCCGTCCGCTTCGCGGAGGGTGCGGCCCGCCTGTGGGGGCAGGCCGGGCGGGTGCTCCTCGAAGTGGGCCCCGGCCGCACCCTGGGAAGCCTCGCGCTGCAGGCCCGGCCGCGGGACGCCGCGGAGGACGTACGGGTCCTGGCGTCGCTGCCCGGCCGCCACGCGGGCGAGCCCGAGGACCGGTTCCTGATGACCACGCTGGGCGACCTGTGGACGGCCGGGGTACCGGTGGACTGGCAGGCCGTGCACAGCCATGAACGGCCCGTCCGAGTGCCCCTGCCGGTCTACCCGTTCGAGCGCCGACGGCACTGGCCCAGCGCGACGGTGAGCGCGCCGGAGCGGGCGGCGGACAGGGGCCGTGCGACGGCCGGGGTCCGTTCCCCTGCTCAGGAGACCCGGCCTGCGGCGTTTCCGGGCGCCCGGCCCGCGCCTCCTCGGGACGACGAGCAGCGGCCGGACGGCGGCGACCGTACCGACCAGTGGTTCCAGGTCCCCGGGTGGACCGCGCTGCCTCCGCCGGCCGACGCGTCCCCGTCCGCGCCGCACGAACCGTGGCTGCTGCTGACCGACGACTGCGGCCTGGGCCGGCACCTCGCCGCTGTGCTGGCCCGGCACGAGGTACCCGTCACCACCGTCGCGTACGCGGCTACCGCGCCGAGCGCCTCCGGCACCACTTCCGACCCCGATACTGCTTCCGATCCTGCGACGGACGGCGCCGACCACGTACTCGCCCCGGGCGACCGCGCCGGATGGGTACGGCTGTTGCGCGACGCCGCCGCCCGGGGCGGGCTGCCCCGGCACATCGTCCACCTGTGGACCGTCACCCCGGCCCGGCCGTCGCCCGGGGCCGGGAGCGCGGCCGAGGAGATGTGGCACCGCGGCTTCACCAGCCTTCTGCACCTCGCACAGGCGTGGGGAGAGGTCGCCCACGACGCGGGCGCCCTGCGGGTCACCGTGGTCTCCTCCGGCATGCGGGCGTTCCAGGCCGGACGGCAGTCCTGCCCGGAGAAGGCGGTCGCGCTGGGCATGTGCCGCGTCTGGCCCCTGGAGAACCCGGCAGTCGACTGCCGCAGCGTGGACGTCACCCTGCCGCCGGCCCGTGCCGCGGACGAGGCCGGGACGGGCGGCCGCAACGGCCGCGGGGCGGGAGCGCGGCGGACGAACGGCCAGGCGACGACGGAACGAGGGGCGGACGGCGAGACACGGGGGCGGCGGGGCCAGCGGGCGGGAGGGGGCGCGTGGGAGACGCTGGCCCGGCGCGTGCTGGCCGAATGCCTCGCCCCGGACGCGGCCGACGCACCCGCCGTTGTCCTGCGGGGCTCCCAGCGGTACGGGCCGACGGTCCTGCCCCTCGCCCTGCCCCCGCCGGAAGAGGCCCGGCAGCCACGAGGATCCGTGCCGCCGCTGCGCGAGAAGGGCGTCTACCTCGTCACCGGCGGACTCGGCGGGATCGGTCTCGCCCTCGCCGCCCGCCTGGCGCGGGAGGTGCGGGCCCGTCTGGTCCTGGTGTCCCGGTCCGGGCTGCCCCCGCGGTCCCGCTGGCAGGCACTGCTGGCCGACGCCGCGGCAGGGGAGGGAACGCGCGAGCGGAGCCCGGGTGGGGCGCAGTCGGCGTCTCGGCAGGACACCGTCGCCCGCATCCGTGCGGTACTCGGCCTCGAACGGGCCGGCGCCCAGGTACTGGTCGTCGCGGCAGACGTGACCGACAGCGGTCAACTGGCCGCCGCCGTCGAGCAGGCGCGGGCCCGGTTCGGCACGGTGGACGGCGCCGTGCACGCCGCCGGGGTGCCCGGGGGAGGGGTCATCCAGTTCAGGGACCCGGCGACCGCCGCCTCGGTCGCCGCGCCCAAGCTCGCCGGTGCCCGCAACCTTCTGACGGCACTCAGGCCGCTCGACCCCTCCTTCCTCGCCCTGTGTTCGTCCACCCTCGGTCTCACCGGCGCCCCCGGGCAGGCGGACTACTGCGCGGCCAACGCCTTCCTGGACGCGCTGGCCGCCGACGAGGAGGAGAACGGCCCCGGCACGGTCCTCTCCCTCGCCTGGGACGCGTGGACGGGAACCGGCATGGCCGCACGGGAGGCGACGGGCGGCAAAGGGAGCGCACCCGGCCAGGAACCGCCCGGCGGTGAGGCGGACGCCCCGCGCCCACCCGCCCACCCCCTGCTCGGTGACCGCCTCCCCTCCTCACCCGACTGCGACGTCTACGAGGCCTCTTACAGCGCGGAGCGGACCTGGCTGGTGGACGAACACCGGATGCTCGGCCACCCGGTGGTCCCGGGGACCGGTCATCTGGAGCTCGCCCGCGCCGCCTTCAGCCGTGGGCGTCACATCGACGGCGGGGCCGCGGGGACGCCGACGGCCGCCCGTCCGGCAGCCGTGGAACTGACCGACGTCACCTTCCACGCCCCCATCGTTCTCGGAGAGGACGAGACCCGTCGCGTGCGGACGGTCCTGGAGTGGGACGGCGGCCGGGCAACGGCGTCCGCCACCGGCGCGGGCGCCACCTTCCACGTCCTCAGCTCCACCGGACCTGCGGGCCGGTGGCTGCGCCATTCCACGGGCCGCATCCGCGCGTTGCCGCCTGCAAAGCCCCCTGAGGCGGGCCCTGCCGAGGAGCGGGACCCGGCAGCACTCATCGCCCGGATGCGTCCCGCCCCGCCACCCGGTGACACCGGCCCCATGGGTTTCGGGCCGCGCTCGCGCTGTCTGCTGCGGATGTGGACGGGGGAGAGGGAGTGTCTGGCCGAGCTGCGGCTGCCCGAGTGCTTCACCGAGGACCTGGACCAACTGGCGCTGCACCCCGCTTTGATGGACCTCGCCGCTGCCTACCCGGGCATCCACCTGGCCGAGGACTTCCGCATCCCCCTCGCCTACGGGCGGCTCCGGCTGTACGCCCCGCTCCCTGCGCGGTTCTTCAGCCACCACCGGTTCACCGGGGACGACACGGCACGCCAGGGCCCGCAGACCCGCGCCTCGGCGATCACGCTGCTCGACGGCGACGGCCGACTCCTCGCCCGCGTCGAGGGCTTCGTGCTCAAGCACCCCGGGGTGCTGGCCGACCGGCTGCGCTCCGTGCGGGACGGGACAGCGGCCGATCTGCTCCCCTTCGACGGACCGGGAACCTCCGACGGACCCGCCGGGACACCGCCGGGCCGCCCGGTGGCGTCCCGTACTGCCACGGCTGAGCTGTTCGGCGACCATCTCGCGCACGGCATCGACCCGGACAGCGGCGCCGACGCGTTCCTGCGGATACTCGCCGCACCGCGCCTGTCGCAGGTGATCGTCTCCCCGAGAGGGGTCCCCGGCACACCGCCCCGACGCCCCGGACGTGAGGGGGAGGCCGGTCACCGACAGCACCCTCAGCAGGGGCCGCCCGCCCCGGCATCCGGTACCGGCTCCGGCAGCGGCGCCGCGCCCGGCACCGGGGCGGAACCGGGCACCGGGCCGGCCCTGCACCCGCGGCCCGCGCTGAGCACCCCGTACGTGGCGCCCCGTAACCGCACGGAGGAGCGCGTCGCCGCACTGGTCGCGGGGCTGCTGGGCATCGAACGGGCCGGAGCGCACGACGGGTTCTTCGACCTGGGCGGCCACTCGCTGCTCGCGCTGCAGCTCCTCGCGCGGCTGCGCGAGGACCTCGGCGCCCGGCTGAGCATGAACACCTTCTTCCAGTCGCTGACCGTGGCCGAGCTGGCGCGGCAGCTGGACGAGCCGCGGGACGGCGAGCCCTGCGGTGCGGGGGAAGCGGAGCCCCGCGGTACCGCCGCACAAGCCGCTGCCCGGACGCAGGACACCGGCAGTCAGGGAGGGACACAGTGAACAACCGGTCCGTGATCGGGGTCGTCGGTGCGGGCGTCATCGGCAGCCAGGTGGCCCAGACGTTCGCCCAGACGGGGCACCACGTCGTTCTCGTCGACGTCAGCGGTACGGCGCTGGAACGGGCGCGGAAGGACATCGCCCGCGCCCTGCGCTTCCACCGCCTGCTGAGCGGCGAGGGCAACACCCCCGGACCACCGGGGGAGAGCCGGACGGCCGTCCTGGACCGGATCACCTTCACCCAGGACCTGGCACCCCTGGCCGAGGCGGGAACCGTGGTGGAGAACGTGGTGGAGGACTGGGCCGCCAAACGGCAGGTCTACGAGGCGATCGACCCGCTCTGCCCTCCCGAGTGCGTCTTCGCCGTCAACACCTCCGTCATCCCCATCACCCGGGTCGCGGCCCTGACCGGCCGTCCGGACCGGGTACTGGGCATGCACTTCATGAACCCCGTACCGCTCAAGCCGATGGTCGAGGTGATCCGGGGCCACCACACCTCGGCCGGGACGCTCGCCCACGCCGAGGAGTTGCTGGCGGGGATCGGCAAGGAGGCGGTCGTCGTGGCGGACGCCGCGGGGTTCGTGTCGAACCGGGTGCTCATGCTGACCGTCAACGAGGCCGCCTTCACGGTCTTCGAGAACGTCTCCACCGCGGAGGACGTCGACCGGCTGTTCAAGGGCTGTTTCGGGCACCCCATGGGGCCGCTGGAGACCGCCGACCTCATCGGACTCGACACCGTACTGCTGTCCCTCGACGGACTGCACGCCGAGTTCGCCGACTCCAAGTACCGGCCCTGCCCGCTGCTGCGCCGCATGGTCGACGCCGGCCTGCTGGGCCGCAAGACCGGACAGGGCTTCCACTCCTACTCCCGGACCTGACCACGCTCATGCACGCGAACGTCGACACACCCATGAACGCACCATGCACACGGCCATGTACGAGGACATCACGGGGACGGCGAAGGACGGTGAGTCGGTGACGGACACTCCGACGACGGACGTGCGGGAACAGATCCGGCGGTTCCTGGGCCGCCATCTGAGCGGCTACCGCATCGGTGACGGGGAGAACCTCTTCGAGACGGGCTACGTCAACTCGCTCTTCCTGCTGCAACTCGTCGTCTTCGTCGAGGAGGCCTTCGGTCTCGACGTCGAGGACGAGGACCTGCGAAGGGAGAACTTCTGCTCCGTCGACGCCCTCACCGGCTTCGTGGAGGGCAAGCAGGCGGCGGCCGGGACGCCGCAGGAACCGTGACCGCCCCCGGGCCGCAGCCCGAGGAGGACCCCGCACGGCCGGACGGCGCTCCGCCCTGGACCGACGGCTTGGAGCTGTCCGACGCGCAGCGCCTCGCGCAGACCGGTTTCGCGGAGTTCGCCCGCACCCGGATTCTGCCCCACGCGGACCGCTGGGACCGCGACGAGCGGTTGCCGCCCGAGGTGGTCGGAGCGCTGGCGGACAGCGGCCACCTAGGTGCCCTGATACCCCCCGAACAGGGCGGCTCCGGGTGGGAACCGGTGATGTTCGGACTGCTCAACGAGGCGCTGGGGCACGCCTGTTCGTCCGTACGCAGCGTGCTGACCGTGCACAGCATGGTGTCCCGCGCGGTCGCCCGCTGGGGCAGCCCGCGGCAGCGCGCCCGGTGGCTGCCCGCGCTGGCAGGCGGCACCGCAGTGGGCGCCTTCGCCCTCACCGAACCCGAGGCGGGCTCCGACGTGGCCGCCCTGCGCACCACCGCGGAGGAGACCGCCGACGGGTACCGGCTGACCGGCAGCAAACGCTGGATCACCTACGGACAGGCCGCCGACGTGTTCCTGGTCTTCGCCCGCTGCACCGGCGGTCCTGCCGCGTTCCTCGTCGAACGGGACGCCCCGGGCAGCACCGTCGAACCGGTGACGGGCATGCTCGGCACGCGCGCCGCGCTGACGGCGCAACTGCGGCTGGAGGGCTGCCCTGTGCCGTCCGAGGCGCTGGTCGGGCGGGCCGGGTTCGGGCTGAGCGCCGTGGCGGCCGACGCCCTGGAGATCGGCCGCTACAGCGTCGCCTGGGGCTGCGCAGGACTCGGCCGCGCCTGCGTCGAGGCGGCGGCCCGTCATGCGGCCGTCCGCCACCAGTTCGGACAGCCCCTCGCACGGCACCAGCTTGTCCAGCGCCTGATCACGGAGATGGACGTCAACACGGGGGCTGCCCGGCTGCTGTGCCTGCGCGCGGGCCGCCTTCTGGACCGGCGCGCCCCGCAGGCGGTCGAGGCCGTGTGGGCGGCGAAGTACTTCGCCGCCCGGAGCGCCTTCCGGGCGGCTGCGGACGCCGTCCAGGTGCACGGCGCCCAGGGCTGCGGTCCCGGCTCACGTGTCCAACGGCTGCTGCGGGACGCGAAGGTCATGGAGATCATCGAAGGCACCACCGAGATCCAGCAGACCGTGATCGCCGAGGCCGTGGTCCGTGAGCAGGCCGGACCACTCGCGGCGCAGCCCCCGCCACGCGCGACGGAAGGGCGGAACGATGACGGGTGAGACGAAGAAGTGCGTGGTCTGGGACCTGGACAACACGCTGTGGAACGGGGTCCTGCTGGAAGGCGACCGCGTCACGGTACGCCCCGGTGTCCGCGATGCGCTGCACACCCTGGACGAGCGCGGCCTCCTCCACTCGATAGCCAGCCGCAACGACCCGGAGGCCGCCGCCGCAAAGCTGGAGCGGCTGGGGCTCGCCGAGTACTTCCTGGCGCCCCGGATCGGCTGGGGCACCAAGTCGCAGTCGCTGCGGGAGATCGCCGCCGAACTCGGCATCTCCGTCGGCGCCCTCGTCTTCGTCGACGACGACGCCTACGAGCGCGCCGAGGTCGGCCACGCCCTCCCCGAGGTGCTGTGCCTGGACGCCGCCGACGTCCCGCGGCTGGCGGACCGGGCCGAGCTGACGCCTGCCTTCGTCACCGCCGAGGCCCGCGACCGGCGGCGGATGTACCGGGCGGCGGCGCGCCGGAAGGAGGCGGAGGACCACCACGAGGGACCGCAGGAGAGCTTCCTGGCGTCGCTGGAGATGTGCCTGCACATCCGCCCCGCCCGCGAGGACGACCTGCGCCGCGCGGAGGAGCTGACGGTACGCACCCACCAGCTCAACGCCACCGGCCGGACCTACTCCTACGCGGAGCTCGACGCCCTGCGTACCTCCGCGACCCACCAGCTCCTCGTGGCGGAGCTGACCGACCGTTTCGGCCCGTACGGGGTGATCGGCCTGGCCCTCGTAGAGACCGGCGGGACGGCGTGGACGGTGCGGCTGCTCCTGATGTCCTGCCGGGTCCTCTCCCGCGGCATCGGCGCGATCGTCGTCAACCACCTGCGCCGCCGCTCCCGTGCGGCCGGGTGCGAGCTGTACGCGGACTTCGTGCGCACCGACCGGAACCGCATGATGTACATCGCCTACCGGCTGGGCGGCTTCACCGAGGTCGACGGCGAGGGGGCGGAAGGGGGTGTGACCCGTCTGCGGGCCGCCGACGACACCATCCCTCCGCTGCCCGACTACCTGCGGCTGGTGGCCGACGACGCCTGAGCCGACCGGACCCGGCCCGGCGGGACCCGGCGCGGACTCTCACGCCTCGGCGCACAGCCCGTGCTCCCAGGCCCAGGCGGCGACCTCGACCCGGTTGCGGGTGGCCAGCTTCCTTTGTGCGTTGCCCAGATGGGTCTTCACCGTGGAGAGCGTCACGTACAGCTCGGCCGCCACCTCCTCGTTGGTGCGCCCCCGGGCGACCAGTCGGACCACGTCGCGCTCCCGCTCGGTGAGCAGCTCGTCCCTACCCGGCTGCGCGGGCCGGTCGGACCGGACGGCGGCGGGCTGCGGAGCCCCGTCCGCCGCACCGTCCGCGTCCGGAGCCGTCGACGTCATGTGCCGCAGCAGGCGCACCGTGACAGCGGGCGAGATCAGCGAGTTGCCCGCGGCAGCGGCCCGTACCGCCTCGACGAGCAGCGCCGGGGAACCGTCCTTGAGGAGGAAACCGCAGGCTCCGTCGCGCAGCGCCCGGTACACGTACGTGTCGAGGTCGAAGGTGGTGGCGATCAGCACCTTGAGCGGATCCGCGGCCTCCGGGCCGGCCAGCAGGCGCGTCGCCTCCAGCCCGTCCAGCTCCGGCATGCGGATGTCGAGGACGCACACGTCCGGGCGGTGCTCCCTGGCGAGCCGGACGGCGGCGGCCCCGTCGGCGGCCTCGGCCACCACCTCGATGTCGGGCTGCGAGGCGAGGATCATGCGGAAGGCGGAGCGGATCATCTCCTGGTCGTCCGCGATGAGCACCCGGATGGTCATGTGCCCATGATCGCAGGGCGGGTTCCGCCGCTCGCGGCCGGAGCCAGCGGAAGACGCGCGGCGACCTGCCAGCCACCGGCGGGGGCCGGCCCGGCGGTCAGCGTCCCGCCCAGCTTCTCGATGCGCTCGGTCAGCCCGAGCAGGCCGTAACCGCCGCGGGACCGCTGGCGGCGCGCGGTGTCGCGGGGCCGCCCGTCGTCGGCCACCGTGACCTCCACCTCGCCGACGGCGTCCGCGGCCCGGCGCACGGTGACGGTGACGCGGCGCGCCTCGGCCGCGTGCTTGCGGACGTTGGTCAGAGCCTCCCGCACCAGGCGGTGCACGGCGATGGCGACGTGCGGGGGCAGGGCTGCCCGGCCGCTCAGCCGCGGATCGAGCGTCAGCTCGACGGGCGGCCCGGCCTTCGCGAACGCCGCGACGAGCGGACGCAGCTCGGCCAGGCCGCCGACGGGCCCTGCGCCGTCGTCCGCGGCGGACCCCTCGGCACCGCCGTCCGGCCGTCCGGCGGCGTCGGCGGTGTGGGCCTCGGCCACCTCCGCGGGGTCGCGCAGTACGGAGACGGTGCTGCGCATCGACTCCATCGCCTCGGAACCGGCCTCCTCGATCCGGGCGAGCATCGTGTCCAGCTCGGCGGGCGGCGGGGCGTGCCCGGCCGTGGTGGCGAACCGCACGGCCTTGGTCTGCGCGACGATCGCCGTCACGTGGTGGGCCACGAAGTCGTGCAGTTCGCGCGCGTACTCCAGGCGCTGGTCCTGGAGCATGGCGCGCCGCTCCCGCTCCCGCACCCGGTCCAGCAGACGCAGGTACAGCCCGAGCACGACCGCCGGCACCGCTGCCAGCACGATGGCCGGCGCGGCCAGTTGGACGCCCGCCCCGTACTCCGCCTCGGGCAGCCGCAGCGGTGCGAGACCGGCCGCGATCAGCACCGGCGCGGCAACCGCCGCGGCGCGCAGGGGCGGTAGCTGCCGCACGGCACGGGTGGTCACCAGCAGCAGGGTGCACACCTCGCCCACCCCGAAGGTGGTCTCCGGCCGGTGGGTGAGCTGCATGGTGACCACGGTCAGGGCGAACGAGGCCGCCGCGGCGGCCAGTGCGGTGACGGTGAAGCGGTGCCGGGGTACGACCGTCGCCGCTGCTGCGAGCACCCCGGTCGCGAAGGTGGCGACCGCGGTGGGCGGGTAGCCGGTGACCGTGCCCTCGGCGAAGTACAGGGCGAGGACCGGCACGGCGGCCGGCCAGAGCCACAGGTGCCGGGCGCGCGGGCGGATGCGCGAAAGAGGCTTCACGCCGCTTCACGTTACGGCGCCCACGGTCCGCCCGCCTCAGCCGTTCGGCCGACCTCGGCCCCGGCCCCGTTCGGCAGTTCGGTCGATCCGCCGAGCCGGTGTCGCGGCGCACGATCGGACACGGCCGCCGCCCTCCTTCCGGCTCGGCCCGATCCTGCCCGTCCCGTCCGATCCCGTCCTGTCGGAGCCGTCATGCTGCGCCGCGCTCTGCGCTCCCTCCGCGCCCACTCACGCCGCTTCCTGCTGTCCGCGGTGGCCGTCACCCTCGGCGTGGCCTTCGTGTCCGGCGCCCTCTTGTACACCGACTCCGTCCGTGCCGCCGCCGCGCGGGCACAGACCGCCTCCCAGCCCGACACCTCGGTCGCCGTCCGGCCCGACCCGGACGCCACCGGCACCCCGCGCACCGGGGCACCGCCGCCACTCGACGGAACCCTCCTGGAACGCCTCCGCTCCCTGCCCGGAGCGGCCGCCGTCCGGGGAACCGCCGAGGGCGCTGCGTTCGTCGCCGGGCGGGACGGCGCGCTGATCGGGCCGCGCGGCGCTGCGGCGGGCAGCAACTTCGTCCCCGGCCCCGACGGCGCCGACCCGCGCTACCCGGTCACCGAAGGCCGCGGCCCCCGGACGGCGGAAGAGGTCGCCCTCGATGCCGGTACCGCCCGGCGTGGAGGCTACCGGGTCGGTGACCGGGTACGGGTCGTCGCCCGCGGCGAGGCACGGACCCTGCGGCTCGTCGGCCTCGTCACCGCGCACGACCCGCGGCTGGTGTCGGGCGGCACGCTGGCCCTGTTCGACACCGCCACGGCGCGGCGGTACCTCGCCCCGGCGCCGGACGCGTACACGGCCGTCACCCTCACCGCGCGGCACGGCGTCCCCGACGACCGGCTCGCCCGGCAGGCCGCCGCCCGACTGCCCCGGGGCCTGGAGGCCGTCACCCGGCACAGCCTGGACGAGGAGACGCTGCACTCGCGCGGCGCCGACAGCGACAAACTCGGCTCCCTGCTGCTGAGCTTCGCAGCGGTGGCGCTGCTCGTCGGCACCTTCCTCATCGCCAACACCTTCACCATGCTCAGCGCGGCCCGCGCCCGCGAACACGCCCTCCTGCGGGCGGTCGGCGCCTCCCGCCGGTACGTGCTGCGCCTGGTCCTGACCGAGGCGGCGCTCATCGGCACCGTCGCCTCCGCCCTCGGCTACCTCCTCGGCGTGGGGGTGGCGGCCGCGCTCGGCCACTTCTTCGACACCACCCAGGGGCCCGTCCCTCCGCTGTGCTACGACACCCCGCTGCCGCTCGCCGCCGCGTTCGGGGTGGGCATCGTGATCACCGTCGTCTCCGCGTACGTACCCGCCCGCCGGGCGGCGGCCGTACCGCCCGTCGCGGCGCTGCGCGTCCACGAGCCCCCGGCGCCCGCCTCACTGCGGCGCCGCACCCTCACGGGCCTGTGCGTCAGCGCCTTCGGGGCGCTGCTCGTCGCGCTCACGGCAGGGGAGGACGACCTGAGCACGCTCACCTTCTCCGCCGCGGTCCTGATGGCCGGACTGGTCGTCCTCCTGCCATGGCTGACCCTCGGTGCCACCGCGCTGCTGCGCAGGCCCCTCGTCCGCCTCGCCGGGATACGCGGGAAGCTGGCCGTGGAGAACGCCCGCCGCAACCCACGGCGCGCGGCGGCCACCGCGGCACCCCTCATGATCGGCCTGGCGCTGATCAGCGCGGCGACCGTCGCCGTGGGCTCCGTCAGCCAGGGCATCCGGGCGCGGGCCGAGCGGGCCGTGGTCGGGGACGTGCACATCACGCCTGTCGACTACGGCGAGCTCGCCGACGACACCGCCGCCCGCGTCGGCCGGCTCCCTGACGCGGCCGCCACCACCGCCACCGCAGGCGTCTCCGTGGCGCTCCGCGACGGCGACCACCTCTCCGCGACGGCCGTCGACCCCCGAAGCATCGCCCGGATCGCAGGGCTCACCGTCGTCGAGGGCTCCCTGGCTCAACTGGAGCGCGGCGTCGCCGTCACCAGGCAGGAGGCCCGGGAGCACGGCTGGCACCTCGGCTCACACGTCAGCGGCACCTTCGACGGCACCGGCTCCCGCATGGCGCTGCCGGTCGTCGCGGTCTACGAGGGCCCCGAGTCCCTCGAACCGGCCCTGCTGCCCCTCGGCGCCCTCCCCCCGGGCGCCGGGCCGACGGCACAGGGCCCGCACCTCGACTCGGTGCTCGTCACGGCGGACCCCGGGCGGACGACTGCGCTGAAGAAGGAGATCCGCCGGACCCTGGACAACCCCGCGCTCCTCGTGCAGGACCGCACGGACATCGGACGGGAGGCCGTCCGCCCACTGGGACCGTTCCTCGACATCGTCTACGCCATGCTCAGCCTGGCCGTGCTGATCGGCGCCCTCGGCGTGGTCAACACCATGGCCATGGCCGTGTCCGAACGCGTACGGGAGATCGGGGTACTGCGCGCCCTCGGTCTCGACCGCGCCGGGGTGGCCGCCGTCCTGCGCCTGGAGTCGCTGCTTCTGTCCGTCCTCGGAGCCGCACTCGGAGTGGTCGTGGGTACGGCGGTCGGAGCGGCAGCCGTGGCCGGGCAGGCGGACGTCTCCTTCACCCTGCCGTGGGCCCGGCTCGGCCTCTTCCTCGCCGTCGCAGCCGCGGTCGGTGTCCTCGCCGCCGCGTGGCCGGGACGTCGGGCGGCCCGTGTCCCCGTCCTGCGCGCCGTGCAGACCGACACCGAGTAGGCCCTCCCGGGTTCCGCCGTATCCGGCTCCCGTCCGCCCGGATACGCTTGGGCCCCATGACCTCCCGCAAGACCGCTCAGACCATGAAGCCCGCCACGGCGGCGAAGAAGCTCGGCGTGTACCTCCCCGCCACTCCCGCCGCCTTCCAGGAGGGCACGGTCTCGCGGGACGAGTTGAACGCGCTCCAGTCCGAGCCGCCCCAGTGGCTGGCCGAGCTGCGCCGCGACGGCCCCCACCCCCGGCCCGTGGTCGCCGCGAAGCTGGGGATCTCCATCTCGGGCCTGGCCCGCGGCGGGGTCACCGAGGCGCTCACCACGGAACAGATCGACGCGCTCAGGTCCGAGAACCCGCAATGGCTCCAGCAGGAGCGGGCCACCCAGGCGGAGGTCCGCAAGGAGACGGCGCGGATCAAGGAAGCCGCACGGGCCAAGGAGGC
The DNA here is from genome assembly GCF_000424785.1 of Streptomyces sp. CNT360. Lineage (NCBI taxonomy): Bacteria > Bacillati > Actinomycetota > Actinomycetes > Kitasatosporales > Streptomycetaceae > Streptomyces > Streptomyces sp. CNT360. The sequence goes on from NZ_AUKO01000026.1 coordinate 81,412, forward strand.
GGCACACAGCAAGGCCGGGCAGGCCCAGCGCGACGGCCGGACCGACGCGCCGCGCCGGTGACCCGGCCCCTCCACCGGCACCCACCGCCGTCCGGCACCCGTCACCGCGCCCGCCCCCGTACCGCGTGCGCCCGTCCCGCGCGCGTGCGGCGCCCGGTACGGGGCCCGATAGTCTGGCGCCGTGACAGGCACGGAAAGCTCCCCCTCGTTCCGGCTCGCGTACGTCCCCGGGGCGACGCCCGCCAAGTGGGTACGCATCTGGGGGGAGCGGCAGCCGGACATCCCGCTGCACCTCGTCTCCGTGACCGCCGCCGAGGCCCCCGGTCTCCTGCGGGACGGCGGAGCGGACGCGGGACTCGTGCGGTTGCCGGTGGACCGCACGTACTTCAGCGCGATCCCCCTGTACACCGAGACGACGGTGGCCGTCGTCCCCAAGGACCACCTGGTGACCGCGGCGGACGAGGTCACCGCCGAGGATCTGGCGGACGATGTCGTGCTGCACCCCCACGACGACGTCCTCGGCTGGGAGCGCCTGCCCGGGCAGCCCGCCAAAGAGCGCCCGGCCACCACGGGCGACGCCATCGAGCTGGTGGCCGCCGGGGTGGGAGTGGTACTCGTCCCGCAGTCCCTCGCCCGCCTCCACCACCGCAGGGACCTCACCTACCGCCGGGTCGTGGACGCCCCGGAGTCGCAGATGGCGCTGGCGTGGCCACAGGAGCGCACCACCGAGATGGTGGAGGACTTCATCGGCATCGTCCGCGGCCGCACCGTCAACAGCACCCGCGGTCGCAAGCCCCCCGAACCGCAGGCGAAGCCGAAGCGCCCCGAGAAACCCGCCCCCCGCCGCAAGCCGGCCGGCCAGGCCGGACGGGGCGGCGGCACCGCCCCCAAGGGCGGCAGACGCGGTAGACCCCGCCGCCGCTCCTGACGACACCGCGGCCCTCGCCGCCGGGCGCCACTCACCTCCAGGTCCCGGCGCGCGCGAGATCCCCGTGCCAGCCACCTCCGGTACCGCGACCGTGCCCACGGCGAGCGGCCGGAGGAGGACCCCGCGACCCCGCCGAAGACGGGGCACGGCTGGGCGGCGCCGGCACGAGGGGACGACAGCGGTACTCACGGGCGCCGCTCCGGACGGTCACCCCCCGCCGCACCTGCACCGGCTGGCGTTTAGCGCGCTGCCGCCGGGGGCACCGCGTGGTGCACGTGATCCGCGGGCGGGCGCGCCGCCCGGACGCCGGATGCCGGACGGGCAGCCGCGCGCGGAACCTCCACCGTCGTGATGCCCGCTCCTCTCCCCGGGAGGCCGTATGAGCTTCGACGACGCCTCGGACCGCGAGGACGGGGTCGAGCCGGAGCAGCGCTTCCCGGAGAGCGCGACCGAGCGGTCCGCGATGCTCGGCGCCCTCATCAGCGCGAGTCACCTGTCCACGCTGGAGATGCTGCCGCGGCTGCTGTGCGAGCAAGGTGCCCGGGTCGGACTGACCGACGTGGTGATCTACCTCGTCGACCTCCAGCAGGAACTGCTGAGCCCGCTCAGTCCCCACCCGCCGCCCGCCGGCGGGGAAGGGCTGCGCCCGGAGGAGATCAGCGTCGAGGGAACCGTGCCGGGACGGGCCTTCCAGCACGGCGAGGTGCTTCCCGCCTCGCCCGCCGACCGGGACCACTGGTGGGTTCCGCTGGTGGACGGGACCGACCGGCTGGGCGTCCTCCGTATCACCGCGCCCGACGCCGACGAGGCCGCACAGCTCGACATGCGCCGACTGGCCGGCCTGGTGGCGCTGATGGTGGTCAGCAAGCGGGGACTGAGCGACTCCTACAGCCGGCTGGTACGGCGGCGGCGCATGGATGTGGCAACCGAGATGGAATGGCGGCTGATGCCGTCGAGGACCTTCGCGACGGACAGCCTGATGATCAGCGCGCTGATGGAGCCCGCCTACGAGGTCAGCGGCGACGTCTACGACTACGCCTACGACGGACGCGTCGCGCAGCTGGCCCTCTTCGATGCGATGGGGCACGACACCGCCGCGGGCCTGACCGGCAACCTCGCCCTCTCCACCGCCCGCAACGCCCGCCGGGAGGGAGCGGACCTCCCGCAGACCGCGGCGGCCGTCGAGAAGGTGCTGCTGCAACAGTTCTCCGGAGACCACTTCGTCACCGGCATCCTGGCCGAGTTGGACGTCGGCAACGGCGTCCTGCGCTGGGTCTGCTGCGGCCACCCTCCGCCCGTCGTCGTCCGCGGCCGGACCACTTTCCCTCTGGACTGCTCGCCTGCCCCGCCGATGGGAGCCGGTTTCGGTGCGCCGCAGGACTGCTGCCGCACCACACTCGAACCCGGCGACCGCCTCCTGCTCTACAGCGACGGCGTCACCGAGGCCCGCAGCCCGAGCGGCGAGGAATTCGGCCTGAGCCGCTTCATCGACTTCCTCCTCCGCCACCAGGCGGACGAACTGCCCGTACCCGAGACCCTGCGCCGCCTCATCCGCCACCACCTCGACTACCACCAGGGACGGCTGAACGACGACGCCACCGTCCTGCTGGCGGAGTGGCACGGACCGACCGGCCTGGGGACCGGCGAGAACAAGGACCGCGCCGGTATCCCCGACATCCCCGAAGCCCACCGCCCCGTCGAGCGTGACAGGTGACCGTGACCGGCGACGAGGTGGCGCACGGCCGGTGGCGACGCCCTGTGCCGACGGCAGGGGCCACGCGGAAGCAGTAGGTTGCGGGGCCATGCGCATCACGAAGTACACCCACGCGTGTGTGCGGCTCGAACACGAGGGTCGCGTCCTGGTCCTCGACCCCGGGATCTGGAGCGAGCCGGCGGCTCTGGCGGGTGCGGGCGCCGTGCTGGTGACGCACGAACACGCCGACCACGTCGACGAGTTGCGGCTGGCCGGGCTCGGTGTGCCGGTCCACGCGCCCGCCGGTGCCGACCTGCGGGTACTGGCGGGCACCGGGCCGGTGCACGAGGCGACCCCCGGGAGGGCCTTCACCGCTGCCGGGTTCCGTATCCGGCCGGTCGGCGGCCGGCACGCGGCCGTCCACGACGACCGTCCGGAGTGCGCGCACCTGGGCTACGTCGTCGACGAGGTGCTCTACCACCCCGGCGACAGCCTGCACGTGCCCGAGCAGCCCGTCGAGACGCTCCTGGTGCCCGTCCACGGTTCCTGGATGAAGACGACGGAAGCCGTCGAGTTCGTCAAGGCCGTCCGCCCCCAACGGTCGTTCGGGATCCATGACGGGCAGCTCAACGACCGCGGTCTGAGCAGCGCCCACGGCTGGCTCGCCCAGGAGACCGGAAACGGCTACCGGCGGCTGGCGCCTGGCGAGTCGCTCTGACACCCGCGGGGCGGCCGCACAGGTGGCGGCCGCGGCCCCGCTCCTCGGCCGCCGTACGATCCTCGGCGGAGCCGTCGGCACCTCCGCGGGGTGCTCCCCACGTGCTCCGGGACCGCTTCCGGGCCGGCAGGCACCGCCCCCGGACCGACGCCGACTCGTACTGAGGAGAACCCTCGTTGACCACCGGTACCCCGCCCATGTCGCACCCCGGCAGCTACTACGAGCCCATCGACGCCCACCGCTACAAGCCCACCCCGCACGTGAGCGGCGCGTGGAGCGTCGACGAGCAGCACTTCAGTCCGCTGGGCGGCCTCATCGTGCACGCCATCGACCGGCACGTGGCCGCGCAGCCCCGCGCGGGGCTGGTCCTGGGGCGGATCAGCTTCGACATCCTGGGCCGTCTCGCCCTCGACGAGTGCGAGATACAGGTGGAGACGCTCCGCCCCGGCCGCACCATCGAGCTGCTCGAAGCCGTCGTCCGCATCGCCGGCCGTCCCGTGGTCCGGGCCCGTGCGTGGCTGCTGGCGGCGGGGGACACGGGGGCCGTCGCAGGCGGCGGCGCCGACCCGCTCACCCCGCCCGAGGCGCTCGCTTCCTGGCCGATGGCCTCCGTGTGGCCGGGCGGCTACATCGCCTCCCTCGACGTGCGCCCGCTCGCCCCGCCCCGGCCCGGCCGCACGACCACCTGGGTCACCACCCCGCTCGACCTCGTCGCCGGGGAGACCGCGAGCGCGCTGGCCTCCTACGTCGCCCTCGTCGACACCGCCAACGGCATCGCCGTGCGCGAGTCGCCCACCGACTGGATGTTCCCCAACATCGACCTCACCATCCATCTCCACCGTCAGCCAGAGGGCAGGTGGACCGGGCTGGACACCACCGTCACCTTCGGACCGACGGGCCAGGGCATCACCAGCACCGTGCTGCACGACGTGCGCGGCCCGGTCGGGCACGCGCAGCAGATGCTGACCGTCCGCCCGCAGCCCGGCGCCGGGGACGCGGGGTGACGTCGGGCGGGCGCCGGAGCCCGTCGGCGGCATGCAGTCGCTTGTAGAGGATCTGTAGGCAGGGTGTCGGCAGCCGGCGGGAGCCTCGGTGAGCGTGCCGCGCCGGGACCGACCAGCGTGCCGGGCGGCGAACGGAAGGAGCACCATGACCCCCCGGACCCCTGCTGCCCGTACCGCGTCCGAGGCCCCCAGCCGCCGGGCGGAGACTCCGACGGACACCGCCGCGAAGGAACCACTCGGCCCCACGACCGGGCCGGGCGGGCGCGGTCCCGCCAAGCGGCGGGTCCTCATCTCGGGCGCGAGCGTGGCGGGCCCCGCCCTCGCCTACTGGCTGCGCCGTTACGGGTTCCAGGTCACCGTTGTGGAGCGGGCCCCGGCGCTGCGGCAGGGAGGGCAGGCGATCGATCTGCGCGGCCCTGCCATCGAGGTCGCCCGACGCATGGGCGTGCTGGACGGTTTGCGGGCCCGTGCGACCGACCTGCGCGGCATGTCCCTGCTGGACGAGGACGGCAACGAGACGTTCCGCAGTACCGACGTGACCGCGTCCGGCGGGCGGCTGGACCGCGGGGACATCGAGATCCTCCGCGACGACCTGTCCCGGATCCTGGTCGAAGCAGGCACGGGCGGCGCCGGCGGCGAGGAGATCGAGTACCTCTTCGGCGACTCCATAGCCCGCCTGGACGAGCGTGCCGACGACATCCGGGTCGGCTTCGTCAGCGGACGCGAGCGCACCTTCGACGTCGTCGTGGGAGCCGACGGCGTCCACTCCCGCACCCGCGCCCTCGCCTTCGGTCCCGAGGAGCACTTCCTGCACCCCCTGGGCGGGTGTCTGGGCGTGTGGACGGCACCGAACGTGCTGGGCCTCGACCGCTGGCAGATCGCCTACAGCACGGGGGACGACGAGGCGTGGGGCGCCTTGGTGATGAGTGTGCGCAACAACACCGAACTGCGGGTCTACGCGGGGGTGCGGGGCCTCGACGACCGGGCGGTGGCGGTCCGCGGCCCGGAGGCGCAGAAGCGGCTGATCGCCACCCGGTACGCGGACGCCGGGTGGGAACTTCCGCGGCTGCTCTCCTACATGTGGGAGGCGCCCGACTTCCACTTCGACGCCGGGGCGCAGATCCACATGGATTCCTGGTCGAAGGGCAGGGTGGTGCTGCTCGGCGACGCGGCACACTGCGGTTCACCCGCGTCGGGTCAGGGCAGCAGCATGGCGCTGGTCGGCGCCTACGTCCTGGCGGGTCGGCTGAAGGCCGCGGACGGCGACCACCGTGCGGCCTTCCCCGCCTACGAGCGGGAGCTGAGGGAATGGGTCACCGGGAACCAGGCCCTGGCCCAGCGCCAGTTCGTCGCCGGCGAACGTGCCACGAAGGAGGGCGACGGTACCGTGGCCGGAGCGCCGACCACTCCGGACGACGGCTTCTACGCCGTCGTCGACGCCTTCTCCCTCTGCGACTACTGACCCTGCCCGGCGGCCACGCACAAGGGCGTCAGGAGACCTCCTCCAGCACGGTTTTGATGACGTGCCGGGCGTTGCGTGCCATCGCCCGGTTCGCCTTGCGGTAGTACGGCAGGGCGATCAGCGCCTGGGAGAGTGTCCGTCCCCGCCCTCTGCGCCACGTCGCCTCGTCCACCTCCAGTGCCGTACGGAAGACCTCTCGCGCCGCGGCGGGGAGCAGGTTCCAGGCCGGGAACAGATCGCAGGCCGGATCGCCCCGGCCCATGCACCCGAAATCGATCACCGAGGCCAGCCGGCCACCGTCGACCAGGAGGTTGCCCGGCATCAGATCGGCGTGCAGCCACACCGGCGCCCCGTCCCAGGCCGGAGCCCGCAGCGCGTCCTCCCACACCGCGGTCGCGGCGGCGCAGTCGACGCCCTCCTCGGGGATGCCCCGCAACGCTTCGATCGCCGCTCGCGTCTCCGCGTCCAGCAACGCCACCGGGCCGCCTCGGTGGGCCTGCGGCGCTCCCGCGAGGGGAATGCTCCGCATCGCTGCCACGAAGCCGGCCAGGTCCTGCGCCAGCGCCGGTGCTGCGTGCGTCGCGCCTGTGTCGCCCGGGTTCTCGCCGGGCAGCCACCGGTGGACCGACCACGGCCAGGGGTACCCCGCGGCGGGTACGCCCGCGCCGAGCACCTCGGGCACGGCCGTGGGCAGCAACGGCCCGAGGCGGGGCAGCCACTCCTGCTCCAGCACCACGTCACCGGCCCCGCCCTCGGTCAGCGGCAGCCGTACGACCATGTCGTCGCCCAGCCGGAACATGGCGTTGACGGTGCCTCCGGACGGCAGGCGCCGCACCGCAAGGCCCGCCCACTGCGGGAACTGCCCGGCGACCAGGTCCCGTACGAGCCCGTCGTCGGGAAGGGCGCCGAGAAGGCCGCCGGTACGTCCCGTGCCGGTATGTGTGCGCCCTCTGCTCATGACGGGCCATCCGACCGCCCGGCACCGGTGGAGGTCAACTGATCTGCTGCGGCGTCAGGTGTCGTCGGGTGCCGTCAGTTCCGGTGGCGGCCGGGGGTCGGATCCAGGTAGACCCGTTCGACGGCGGGGAGCAGGACGCGCAGACGCCTGTCGGCCTCCTCGCAGGCCGTCTCGATCTCGCCGGCCGTGGAGACGTCCCGAAAGTCGACCTTCGCGGCGACGAGGACCTGCTGCGGTCCCTGTACCAGCGTCGTCAGCGCCAGTACGTCCTCGATGTGCGGGACGGCCATCAACTCCCGGCGCACGTCCTCCCGGACCGGCCGGGGCAGGGCGCGGCCGATGAGGAGTTCGGCGTTGGAGCGCCCCAGCACCCAGGCGACGAGGACGAGCAGCAGGCCGATGAGGACGGAGGCGATGCCGTCCCATACACCGGATCCGGTCAGCTGCGCCCCCAGCAGCCCGAGCGCGGCCAGCACCAGACCGACGAGCGCCGCGGAGTCCTCCATGACGACCGCTTTCAAAGCGGTGTCGGGGGTGTGGCGGAGGTAGCGCAGGACGGGTGTCCGGGAGTGCTTCGCCTCGCCGCCGGCCTGCTTGGCCCCCGTACGCAGGGAGAAGCCCTCCAGCACGAAGGCGACCGCGAGCACGAGGTAGGAGACCAGCGGATCGCCGGGGGTCTCGGCGTGGGTCAGGGCGTGGATGCCGTCGTACAGGGCGAAGACCCCGCCGCCCACGAACGTGGCCACCGAGGCCAGCAGCGCCCAGATGTACCGCTCGGGCCCGTAGCCGAGAGGGTGATCCTCGTCGGCGGGTTTCGCGCTGCGCTTCAGCGCCGTCAGCAGGAGCAGTTCGGTGACGGTGTCGGCGAGCGAGTGCCCGGCCTCGGAGAGCATGGCGCTGGAGCCGCTGACGACCCCCGCGACGCCCTTGGCGAGGGCGACCCCGAAGTTGGCGGCGGCCGCGACGACGACGGTGAAGGTGGAACCGCCCCCGTCGGAACCGGCCGGAGAGCTCGCGGAGTCCGGGCGCGGGTCCACGACCGGACCGGACCCCGTCGGCCGGCGCTCCGGCTCCTGCTCGCCCTGCTCGTCCATGGTGCGGCAGTATGCCCGCCCCGGCCGTCTCCGGGCCGAAACGACCCGCGACCCGGCCGACGCGCCGCCGCGGCCCCCGGTCGGCTGTGGGCGACCCACGCGCCGGGTCGCAGCCCGTGCGGCTCCGTGCGCCGGACGAGCGGCGGCAGCCCGCGTCACGCCGCGGCGCGGCGCGCCGGTGCGCTGTCCGGCCGTCGGCGCGACGTTACCGTTGCGCCCCATGAGTCCCCGGTTGCCGCTGTCCGCGGTCCCCAGACTGACCGGCGCCGCGATCGTCGGAGCCGTAGCAGGTGGCCTGGTCGGGGCGGTGAGCGATCCGCCGCTCGGGCTGCTCGCGGCTGTCGCCACGACGCAGACGGTCTTCGTCGTGGCGGGCTGGATCGTGCTGTGGCCGATGGATGCCGACGCCACCCACCGCAACGTCCGACGCGAGGACCTCCGGCCCGTCGTGGAGGAACTCGTCGTGGTCGCGGCCGCCGCGTGCGGGCTGCTCGGCATCGTCGTGGTCCCGCTCGGCAACTCCGACTCCCGGCACGCCGCGACCGCGCTCGGCGGCGTGTTCATGGCGTGGGCGGCGCTGCACCTGATGTACGCCACCCGCTACGCCTACCTCTTCTACCGGGGTCCCGGTGGCGGCATCGACTTCAACTCCCCGCAACCGCCTGCCTACCGGGACTTCTTCTACTTCAGCTACAACCTCGGTATGACCTATCAGGTGTCCGACACGGACGTGTCGAGTTCGGCGATCCGCGCGATGGTGCTGCGGCACACGCTGCTGTCGTACGTCTTCGGCACCAGCATCCTTGCCACCGCCATCAACCTGGTCGTCGGCATCGTCACCGGCTGAGCCCGCGCCCGGTGGCACCCGGCCGACCGCCACCGGCTACGGTCGCCCCCGTCCTGCGGGCCGCGCATCCCCGAGACGGTTCAGCGGATGGCGACCGGGCTGACGGGGGAGCCGACACCGCCGGTGATCCGCAGGGCCGTGACCGTCAGGAAGAAGTCGTAGGTACCGTCGGCGCGGCAGGCGGCGGCGAGCTCCTCGAGATTCCAGATCTCGCCGAGCATCATGCCCATGTCCCGGATGAGGACGGCGTGCAGCGGAATCAGGCCGTCGTCGGCGGGCTGGACCTCGACGCCCCAGTTGTCGCAGGCCACCATGGCCAGCTCGCGGTCGTGGATCCAGGCGGCGCACTCCGGGGCGAGACCGGGCTCCTGGTCCAGCCAGTTGTCCCAGCCCTCGGTGAGCCCCTTGCGCAACCAGCCGGTGCGGACGAGCAGGGCATCGCCGCTCCGCAGCCGCGTTCCGCCGGTTTCCTCGGCGCGCTCCAGGTCGGCCACGGTGACGGCACGGCCGGCTTCCAGCCACTCCCCGCCGTCGAGCGAGGCCAGGTCGAGGAGGACGCCGCGACCCGCGAAGCCGGGGAGGGTGGCGTCGATGGCGTTGCGCTTCGCTCCGCTCGCGGGGGCGACCGCGTCGGCCGGTACGCCGTTGTAGAAGGCGCCGTCGTACCCGACGTGGGTGAGGCCGTCGAGCTGGGTGCCGGACTGGAGCGGCATGGTGATGAGGTCGTCGCTGATGACGAGGCCTTCGGGGGCCGTGAAGTCCTGCGGGGTGACCGTCATGGTGTGTACCGGGTTGATCCGGCGCATCCAGCCGGTCTGCGGGCCGCTGGAGCCCACCGGGATGCTCAGCTCGTACCGGTGCCCGGTCCGGACGGCCGTGAGGGCCTGCTTCACCGTCTCGGGCGTCACGAAGTTGAGAGTGCCCTTCTCGTCCTCGTCGCCCCAGCGTCCCCAGTTGGACAGCTCCCGGCCGGTCTTCTTGAACGTGTACTCGGTCATGTCCTGCCTCTCTCCCCGGACCGCAGCGGCCGGTGCACGTCCGGTGCACTGGTTACACCCCTCTGGTTGCACTCGTTGCACTCCGTGCGCAGAGGGTACGCTCACAGTGCAATGAGTGCAAAGGCCCTGCGGGGGTACGTCGACAGGACAACAGCGTGAGTGAAGAGCGGCGAGCGGGACAGGGGCGACCGGGAGGACAGGGACGTCGGGAGCCCGGCCAACGCGAGTACCGGAAGCGGGCGACCACCGCGCGGCTGCGCGACTCGGCGACCAGGCTGGCCGGTCAGCGCGGCGCGGACCAGATCACCATCGACGACATCTGCGCGGACGCCGGGGTCTCCCGCCGCACCTTCTTCAACCACTTCGCCACCAAGGACGAGGTCTTCCTGGCCTGGGACGCCTCCGACGACGCCTACCTCGCGGGCCTCATCGTGGACCGGCCCCGCTCCGAGAGCCCCGTGCGGGCAGCGGTGTGGGCCATGACGACGACCGCCTTCGCCTCCGAGCCCGGCAGCCGCACGGCCGTCGTCCGCGAGGTCATGGCCCACCACCCCGGAGCGGCCGCGCAGGCCACGCAGCTCACCCGCAAGGTCGTCCGCGCCGTCGAAGCGGGCATCGCCGAGCGGCTCGGTCTGCCCAGCCACTCCCACACGGTGCGCCTCGGGGCCGTCACCGCGGTCGCCGCGCTCACCGTCACGATGGACTCCGCGGCCGCCGACGAGGCCGAGCGTGACCGGCTGCTGGAGGAGACCTGCCGGGTACTGGACCACGGCTTCCTGACCGTCCAGCCGTCACCGCAGCCCTCCGCCACCGATTGAGCCCCGCGCCGGGGTCAGGGGGCGGAGCCGGCCAGCAGCCAGCGGCGCACGCGGATCTTCAGCAGCACACGGGAGCCGCCCGGCCGGGTGGGCTCCGTGACGTCCCACTCGTACTTCTCCGCGAAGGCGGCGACGATCTCGGGAGGGAAGGTGGTTTCGAGTCCGGCGTCGCCTTCGGCGACGACCGGGAACCGGCCGTCCTCCAAGGTCAGTGAGACCCGCGGCTCGTGCCGGACGTTGCGCACCTTGACGGCGTGGCCGTCCGTGCCGACCCACCACACGGACCTGCTGAAGACGAACCACACCGGCGTCACATGTGCGGAACCGTCCGGACGCACGGTGCACAGCCACGCGTGCCGCTCCTGTGCCAGGCGCCTCCGGACGGCAGGACCCGGCACCTCGCCACTCGTTCGCGTATCCATCCGCACATCCGACCACCGCCCGCGGGCCCGCGCATCGGGCGGACGACCTAAGGCCGACGCGCCACCGTCCGTTCGGGCTGCGCCGCGAAGGTGCCCCCCCGGCCCGCCCGGGCCTGCTGCACCGGCTTCCGCAAGCCGCCGCGAGCGTGCTCTCGGCGGCGCAGGAGGTGAGCGCCTGGACCCACTGGCCGCCGCGCTGACGGACGACTTCTACACAGCCGCCACCCCGCCACCCGCACCGGCCCCGGTGTCCGCACCGGTGTGCGCACCGGCTTCAGCGCCGCGCCGCTCCCACGCCGCGCGGCTCTCCGCGTCCGCCGGGCGGAAGACCATCAGGCGCCGGGCTTGATCCTGAAGCGGCACGAGCACCTCGACGTGCAGTGCCAGCGTCCCCGCCTCCGGATGCCGCATCACTTTGCGCCCGCGCCCGTTCACTGCGAGGTCACGCGCTTCCCACAGGCGGGAGAACTCCCGGTCGCGTGCGCGCAGTTCCGCGATGAGGTCCGACAGCACACGGTCGTCCGGATGCGCGGCCCACGCGGCGCGCAGATGGGACACCCCGTCGCGCAGGCCGCGCTCGCGGTCGGCGTAGCGCGCGCGGATCTCCGGGTGCGCCAGGCACAGCCACACCACGTTGCGCCGCGGCGGGGGCAGGGTGCCGGGGTCGAGCAGCAGCCGGGACGCCTCGGGGTTCCAGGCCAGGATGTCGAAGCGGTGGTTCAGCAGCAGTGCGGGCAGCGGCGAGAGGTCGGCGACCAGTCCGGCCAGCGGCGGCGTTGCGGTGGTGGCGGGTTCGGCGGTGGCGGCGCGGGGGCGCTGCTGGGCGAGGTCGAAGAGGTAGGCGTGTTCGGCGGGGCCCAGGCGCAGGGCGCGGGCGAGGGCCTCCAGCACGTCGGTGGACGGGCGCAGCCCGCGGGCCTGTTCCAGCCGGACGACGTAGTCGACGCTGACGCCCGCCAGTTCGGCGACCTCCTCGCGGCGCAGCCCCGGGGTGCGCCGGTTCCCCCGGCGGGGCGGAAGGCCGAGCGCGCCCGGGTCGAGCCGCTCGCGCCGGGTCCGCAGGAAGGCGGCCAGCTCGCGTGCGGGGTGCGCTGCGTCCAGGGGGTGCGTCGTCATGACCCTCCCAACACCGAGGGTGGGACGGACGTTCCCAGGAACCGTTCTCCCTTACTCCGGCCGGTCGTCCGCCGGAGCCTTGTGAGCGGCAACGGATGCAACAGAACACGAGCAGTCCAGGAGGACGATCACCATGCCGCTCACCCTCGACACCTACCGTCTCCTCGGCCGCTCCGGGCTGCGGGTCTCCCCGCTGGCGCTGGGCGCGGCGACCTTCGGCACCGAGTGGGGATGGGGCGCGGAGAAGGACGAGGCCCGCAAGCTGTTCGACCTCTACGTCGAGCGCGGGGGCAACTTCATCGACACCGCCAACACCTACACCGACGGCAGCTCCGAGCGCCTCCTGGGCGAGTTCGCCCAAGGCCGGCGCGAGAGCCTGGTGCTGGCCACCAAGTACACGACACTGCGCCGCCCCGGCGACCCGAACTCCGGCGGCAGCCACCGCAAGAGCCTCGTCGCCTCGGTGGAGTCGAGCCTGCGCCGCCTCGGAACCGACTACCTCGACATGCTCCACCTCCACGTCTGGGACTTCACGACGCCCGTCGAGGAGATCCTGCGCGGCATGGACGACCTGGTGCGCCAGGGCAAGCTCCTCTACGTGGCGATCTCGAACGCCCCGGCCTGGCAGGTGTCACGCATGCAGACCATCGCCGATCTGCGCGGCTGGTCGCCGCTGGTCGCGCTCCAGACCGAGTACAACCTGATCGAGCGTACGGCCGAGCGTGACCTGATCCCCATGGCCCGCGAGATGGGCCTCGGCGTCGTGCCGTACTCGCCGCTGGCGGGCGGGCTGCTCACCGGCAAGTACAGCCGGGCCGACCTGACGGACTCCGCCGGTGCGCCGGGGGACGGGACGCGGAAGAGCTTCAACCTGGCCCTGGGCACCCTCACCGAGCGGAACCTCGCCGTCGCCGACGCCGTCAAGGAGGTCGCCGCCGAGCTGGGGCACACTCCCGCCCAGGTCGGGCTCGCGTGGACGCTGCGGAACCCGGGGGTGACCGCGCCCCTCGTCGGCGCCCGTACGCCCGCGCAGCTGGAGGGCAACCTCGGGGCCCTGGACGTCGAGCTCACCGACGGCCAACTGGCCCGCCTCGACGAGGTGAGCGCACCCGGCCTCGGCTCCCCGCACGCCCTCCTCGGCAGCGACCACATCCGTCAGGTGACGCTCGGCGACCTGAAGCTCGACACCACGCACGGCCGCTAGGGTCCGCGCACCAGGGCGTCCCCTCGGATGGTCCGGCTGCCCGGACGAGGGTGGCTGCGACGTGGGGCGGTGAGTGGGTGTCTGGGTTTCGTACCGTGTGCCCAGGCTGTCCGGCCGCCCGTGAACGGCCGGACGCCCTGCCACACCAGACGGTGGTCGGACCTCTCATTCGCGTCTCCACGGCCATCGGGCGGCCGGTGCCTTCCGGGGCGGCCGGTGGTCCGGAGGTGGATCTTCCGGCGGGAAGGCGTCTGCGGGGTTACCGCGGGGGGACGGGCCGATGGGCGGCGTCGCAGGCCGCCCGGAGGTCGTCGAGGCGGGCGGGGCCGGCCAGGCCCAGGTGGTAGAGGTGCAGTTCGGCGGCGCCGGCCTCGGCCAGGGAGGAGACGTAGGAGGTCGGATCCGGCACCGGCTCGGCTGCCGCCACGGTGACGTAGCTGCCGACGGTCACCCGCTCGGGCAGCGTGGACCGGGCCGCGGCGACGGCCCGGCAGCTCGCCGGGGTGGGCGCCCAGTTCTGCAGGACGACGGCATCGATCTCGCCCGGGGCCGCGGGGGTGATACCCGGCAGGGCGCCGGTGGCCCAGGGGTCGAGGGAGCCGTGCAGGACGGTGCGGACACCAGGCGGCACGGACGAGAGCACGGCCCGGCGCAGCGCGTCCGTCGCCGACTGCCGGGTGGCCAGCAGCATCTCCTTGCAGTCGGTGGGCAGTCCGTCGTCGGAGAGGTCGAGATCGCCCGCCCCGACCAGGTCCCGGACGCGGGCACACAGCAGGGAGCGCACGGTCTCCGGCTCGTACCCGTGCGCGGTCCAGCCCGCGGCGCAGGCGGTGCAGCAGCAGACCGACAGCAGCCGCGCGGCAGCGGGCGACCAGACGCCGTCCGTCTTCTCGTGCTGGTGCTGGTGCACCACGCCGAGCGGACCGCACGCTTCCAGAATCACCGAGGACAGCTCCAGGTCCCGGACCGCCTCGGCCGTCAGCGAGGCCGCGAAGGCCCGCACCGACGGTCGGGCCGGACACAGCGCCCACGGGTAGATTTCACCGAAGCAGTTGTGCACGGCGGCAGAGGGGTGGGACGCCCCCGTCCGCGAGTTGTGGGTGAGCACGAGCCACCCCGCCGCCGGGATGCCGGCCTCGGTCAGTGCGCGTACCGCCGCACCGCCGCTGTCCGCCCTCGTGCCGGCGTCGGCCCAGTGCGGCCACTCCGGCGCCGAGGGCACCAGTGCGGCCCCTTGCCACGCCTGCGGGCGGATCGGACGGTAGAGGGCCGCGTGCCCGGCGACCACGGAGGTGCCGTGCGGCGACCAGGGGGTTGCCGCACGGACACTGTGGTACGACAGCGCCACCGCGACCTCGTCGACACCGAGTGCGCCCGCCCGTGTCCCGAACTCCCGGTCGCCGAGGACGTCCCAGGGGTAGGCGTACCCGGTCACCTTCATTCCGGTCACGGTCACCTCTCTGCCGGTCACGCTGTCACCACCGGGCGGTGTTCGGTTCGAAGCCGGGTACGTAGCGGCGCATGTAGCGGGCGTCGTCACGTCTGGTCAGCCCGCACCGCAGGTAGTTCTCGTGGGCCCGCGCCAGCGCGTCCGGGTCGAGCACGACACCGAGCCCGGGGCCTCGCGGCACCTGCACCGCGCCGTCCTGGAACTCCAGTGCGCCGGGAGCGATCACGTCCTCCGTCTTCCACGGCCAGTGGGTGTCGCAGGCGTACGTCAGATGCGGCGTGGCGGCGGCGACGTGCACCATCGCCGCGAGGCTGATGCCCAGGTGGCTGTTGGAGTGCATGGACAGCCCGACACCGAAGCTCTCGCACGTGGTGGAGAGCGCCTGGGTGGCCCGCAGCCCGCCCCAGAAATGATGGTCGGACAGCAGCACCCCCACCGCGCGGGCGCGGAAGGCGGGTTCGATGTCGTCCTGGCTGACCAGGCACATGTTGGTGGCCAGCGGCATGGCGGCGGTCCCGGCGACGCGGGCCATGCCCTCGATGCCCGGCGTGGGGTCCTCCAAGTACTCCAGGACACCGTCGAGTTCGGCGGCCACCTGCACGGCGGTCGAGGCCGTCCAGGCCGCGTTGGGGTCGAGCCGCAGCGGGGTTCCGGGGAAGGCCCCGGCCAGTGCCCGGACGGCCTCCACCTCCTGCCGGGGCGGGAAGACACCGCCCTTCAGCTTGAGCGAGCCGAAGCCGAACTCCGCGACCATGCGGCGGGCGGAGCCGACCAGGGCCTCAGGGTCGAGGATCTCTCCCCAGGAGTCCTCGCCGGCCCCGGGGCGTCCGTCGGACTCGCGGTGCGCCCCGTACTTGTAGAAGAGATAGGCCGAGAAGTCGACACTCGTGCGCGCCGGCCCGCCCAACAGGTCGACGACCGGGCGGTCCAGGTAGTGGCCCTGGGCGTCCAGGCACGCCACCTCGAAGAGGGAGAAGACGCTGGAGAGCGTCTTGCGCAGGGAGAATCCACCGATGAGGCCGTGTTCGTCGGTGAGCACGGTGTCGGCGAGGGCGGCGGCGACGGTACGGCGCAGCCCCGGCAGGTCGAAGACGTCGTGCCCGGCGAGATGGGGCAGCACTTTGCGCACCTCGCCCAGGAACGCCGCGTCACCGTAGGACTCACCGAGCCCGGTCACCCCGTCCTCGCAGCGGAGTTGCACGACGCTGCGCAGGGCGAACGGCTCGTGCACCCCCATCACGTTGAGCAGCGGCGGATCGGCGAAGGCGACCGGGGTCACGGCCGCGTCGAGTATCCGCACGGCGATCAGAGCTCCTTGAGGACGCGGTGGCCGTCCTCGACGATGTGCCGCAGCCGTTCGATCTGCTCCGGGCCGGGACCGACGAGCGGTGGCCGTACCGGCCCGGTCACGTCCCCGCGGAGCCGGGCGGCTGCCTTGACCAAGGACACGGCGAAGCCCGGTGTCTCGTCCCGGAGCGCCACGAACGGCAGGTAGAAACCGTGCAGCAGCGCCTGGGTGACCCGCTGGTCGCCCTCGGCCAGGGCTCGGTGGAAGCGGTGGGCGATCTCGGGGGCGAAGCAGTGCACGGCGGAGGAGTAACGGGCCACGCCGATGGCCTGGTAGGCGTGCGCGGACACCTCGGCCGTGGGCAGCCCGTTGAAGAACAGGAACCGCTCGGCCCGCTCGGTCCCGACCCCCCGTACGGCCGCGACGATGCGGTGCATGAGCTCGACGTCGCCGTAACCGTCCTTCAGCCCGACCACCGAGGGGACGTCGAGCAGCGAGACCGCGGCCTTCGGGGTGAACACCCCGGGCGAGCGGTGGTAGACGATCACGGGCACCGAGGTGTCGCCCACGGCGTACCGGGCGAAGTCGACCAGCCCTGAAGGCGGCCCGGCCACCAGATAGGGGGGCAGGAGCAGCACGCCGTCGGCACCGCCCTCGGCTGCGGCGGCCACCGCGGCGCGGGCCCCTGCGGCGCCGCCGCCCGCCCCCACCCACACCGGGACGCGGCCCCGCGCCACCTCGCGGGCCCGTGCCAGTACGGCAGCGTGCTCGGCGGGCGAGAGCGAACTGAGCTCGCCGGTTCCGCAGGCCACGAACAGCGCGCCGGCCCCTGCCTCGATGTGCCGTTCGACATTCTGCGAGAAGGCGTGCAGATCCAGACAGAGGTCTGCGGTGAACGGGGTGAGAGGGAAGGCCAGCAGTCCCTCGAACGGGGCGGGGGAGTAGGGGCTGGGGGAGAGTGCCATCGTTTCTGCTCTCTTCTCTGTGCGGGCGACGCGCGTGCTGCCGGGGCGCGCCGGCAACAGCAGCTCCGGCTCCTGGGCGTCGCGGGTCATGCGGTGACGCCGGCGTCCTCCGTGCCGGGCTCCGGTGTGCTGAGGGTGTCGTCCTGGGCGAGGACGTCGATGATCTCCTCGCTCCTGCGGTCCCGTTCGGGTGCGAGCGCGCCCAGCCCCGCGTACAGCACGAGGGAGACCAGGACGGGGGTGGCGACGAGCCAGGTCTGGGAGGTGTCGAAGACGTAGTAGACGAGTCCGTATCCGACCAGCCCGCCCGCCCAGGAGGTGAGGGCGGCACGCGGACCGCAGCGCCGGAACCAGGGCAGCATGCCGAGCAGCAGGGGGATGGATATCGGCCCCATCAGCGCCGCCACCCAGTTGACCACGAGCTGGAGTACACCGCCCAGGTGCTGGGCCTGCGTGGCGACGGCCATCGTCAGCAGGACGAAGGTGACCGTGGTGACGCGCGCGGCCAGCAGCCCCTGGGTCGGGTTCCACTCGCGGGCCTTCCGGTACATCACCGGAATCATGTCCCGGGTGATGACGGCGGAGATGGCGTTGGCGTCGGAGGAGACCATCGCCATGGTGTGCGAGAAGATGCCGGCCAGTACGAGGCCGATGAGGCCGGGCGGCAGGAACGTGGTCGTCATGACCGCATAGGAGTTGTCCGGGTTGTCCACGTGCGGAAGGAGCAGCGGAGCGGCGAACATCGGGAACATCAGCACCAGCGGCCACAGCAGGTACAGGGCGGCCGAGAGCCGGGCGCTGCGCCGTGCCGCATGGGTGTCCGGTGCCGCCATGTACCGCTGGGCGAGGTTCCACATGCCGCCGTTGTACTCAAGTGTCTTCACCAGGACGTAGACCAGCAGGAAGAGCCCCGTGTACTGCGGTGTGGTGGGGTCGACATGTCCCGCCGGGAGGCGGCCCCACATCGTCCACAGCGCCGATATGCCGCCGAGTTTGCCGAGCACGACCACGATCATCACGATCGCTGCGACGGCCTGGATGACGAACTGGCCCAGCTCCGTCAGGGCGTCCGCCCACAGGCCGCCGACCGTGCAGTAGAACAGCGTGATCACGCCGGTGACGAGGATGCCGACGTTGTAGTCGATCCCCGCGAAGACGTGCAGCAAGGTCGCGACCGCGAACCACTTCGCGGCGATGTCGAAGATCTTCAGCAGGCTGCCGCTCCAGGCCAGCGCCTGCTGGGTCGTCACGTTGTACCGCAGAGCCAGGTACTCCAGCGGGGAGGCCACGCCCAGCCTGGAGCGGAGGCGGTTCCAGCGGGCGGCGAAGAGCCAGCTCCCGATGCCGACGCCCACACCGATGCTGGCGAAGCCCCAGAAGTAGACCGTGACGCCGGTGCTGTAGGCGACCCCCGCGTACGCGACGAAGAGGACCGCGCTGTAGCCGGACATGTGGTGGGAGATGCCGGCCAGCCACCACGGCATGCGGCCGCCTGCCGTGAAGAAGTCCTTCACGTCGCCGACCCGTCTGTGCGACCACCAGCCGATGAGGACCATCAGGCCGAAGTACGCACACATCACTGTCCAGTCAAACGTGTGCACCTACCTGGCTCCCTCCGTGCTCACCTTCGGGACGCGCACCGTCACACGTATTTCATGTATGCGAACGCGATCAGTCATACCGACAGAGTTCATTGCTGTGAATGCGTTCGTGGGAACGTAATATGGGCGTGACGGCGCGTCAACGGTTCTGACGCGCACCGCGGAACGAGCGGCCGGCGCGGACGACCGGACGGACACCGGCCCTCCGCGCGGCAGTGGTGACGAAGGAGGGGGCAGGGATGCCGCGACATGAGGAGGCGTCAGCAGCCGGCGGGGGCGCGGCCGGGGGCAAGGCCGAGCCGGGCGGGGTGAAGTCCGCCTGGCGCACGGTCCGGCTCCTGGAGGAGTTCGCCTCCAAGGACGCCTGGCTCTCCCTCTCGGACCTGCATGCCGGCACGGGCTTCCCCCGCTCCAGCCTGCACGGCCTGCTGCGCACGCTGCTCGACGCCGGGTGGCTCGAACAGGACAGCGGCAGCACGCGCTACCGGCTCGGCATCCGCGCCCTCAAATGCGGCACCGCCTACCTGGACCGGGACGCCGTCGTCCCGCACGCCACCGAGGTGCTGGAACAGATCCGCGAACGCACCGGCTTCACCGCCCACTTCGCCCGCCGCAACGGTGACGAGGTCGTCTACCTCGAAACCCGCGAGGCGCAGCGCTCCACCCACCTGGTCTCCCGGGTGGGCCGCTCGCTGCCCGTGCACGCCACGGCGCTGGGCAAGGCACTCCTGGCGGAACTGACCCGCGACGAGGTCGACGCGCTCCTGCCCGAGAAGCTGCCCGCTCTCACCCCGCACACCCTCACCTCACGCGACGCACTCCACGCCGCATGCGCGCAGGTCCGCGATCTCGGCTATGCCGCGGAGAACGAGGAAGGCACGCCCGGCATCCGCTGCGTCGCCGCCGTGATCCCGTACCGCATCCCCGGGACCGACGCCATGAGCTGCTCCATGCCCGTCGGCCGGGCCGGAGACGAGGAGGCACGCAAGGTCGGCGACGTACTGGTCGAGGCCACCGCGGAGCTCGCCCGCCGCCTGCGCCGCGAAGGCATCCGCTGACCCGCCCCCACCGCCCGTCGAGCAGTCGAGGAGAGACCGAGATGACCAACCAGCGCATTCTGATCACGGGAGCCGCGGGTACCGTCGGAACCCTGATGCGCCCCCGGCTGCGCCGCCCCGGACGGGTGCTGCGCCTGCTGGACCTCGCCCCGCAGCAACCCGCCGGACCGGACGAGGCGGTGGAACTGCTCACCGGCTCGGTGACCGACTCCGCGGCCATGAAAAACGCCTGCCGTGACACCGACGCCGTCATCCACCTGGGCGGCCTCAGCCGGGAGGCCTCCTGGGAAGCCACCCTGGACGTCAACATCAACGGCACCCGCACCGTGCTGGACGCGGCACGGGAAGCCGGAGTGAGCCGGGTGATCCTCGCTTCGAGCAACCACGCCGTCGGCTTCCGCACCACCGACGAGGGCGGCAGCGGCGGACTGCCGGCGGACTCCTCGCCGCGGCCCGACACCTATTACGGCGTCAGCAAGGCCGCCATCGAGGCGCTCGGCAGCCTCTACCACTTCCGCTTCGGCATGGACGTGATCGCCCTGCGCATCGGCTCCTGCTTCCCCACACCCCTCCCGATGGGACCACGGGGCCTGTCCACCTGGCTGTCGCCCGACGACTGCGCCCGCCTTCTGGAGGCCTGCCTCGCCGCACCCGCGCCCGGGTACCGCGTCGTATGGGGCGTCTCGGCCAACACGCGGCGGGTGTTCTCGCTGACCGAGGCGGAGGCGCTCGGATACCGGGCCCAGGACGACGCCGAGAGCTACGCCGCCCAGATGGCGGCCCCGCCCGCGCCCGCCGAGCCCGCTCCGGAGAACGTCGGCGGTGCCTTCTGCACGGCACCGCTGGGCGAGCCCAACCCCCTGTAGCCGTCACGGCGTTCGCCACGGCTGCTCATCCGCGGTCGCCCGGGTGCGCCTCCAGTTCGGCGGCCCCCGCCGGCATGGCCCGCCCCCGTGCGGACAACGGCGTACAGCGCCGAGGACGCCACACGTCTCTTGGAAGACGAAGTGCTGCCGCCCGCACTGTGCCGACCAACCACTCGCCGTATCACGGGCCTCCCCCTGGCCCCGGACCAGAGGGAAGGGACTCGCGTGTCAGGTATTTCTCCTGTGGTGAAGGCGGCGGCCGCGATCGCCGGTAGCGGGCTCCTTCGGCCGTTCCGCGGAGCGGCGTTGCGAACCAGCGGCGCGCTCGCCCGGTGCTTCGGTGGCCGGTGGTTCGTCCTCCTCCCGCTCGGCGGCGTGTCCCGCGGCGCTGGGCAGGCCGGTCACCTGCAACTCCGGCAGCACCAGGGCCGGATCCCGGAGCGCTGCGGCCAGGTCGGGGGGAAGCGAGTCGCCCGACGGCGCAGCGGACTCCGGCGCGCTTTCGGTCACCGGCTCCGTGTCCGGAGCCCCGTCGGCGCTCTTGCCGTCGGCGGTGCCGGTCTCCTCCTCGCCGGGCGGCTGGGCGCGTTCGAGGAAGCGCAGAAGCTCGACGGGGAAGGGCAGGACGAGGGTCGAGTTCTTCTCGGCGGCCACGGCCGTGATGGTCTGCAGCAGCCGCAGCTGGAGCGCGGACGGCTGCGCCGACATCTGCTGGGCCGCTTCCGCCAGCCGCTTGGAGGCCTGAAGTTCCGCGTCGGCGTTGATGACGCGGGCCCGGCGCTCCCGGTGCGCCTCGGCCTGGCGGGCCATGGAGCGTTTCATGGTGTCCGGCAACGAGACGTCCTTGATCTCGACCCGGTCGATCTGCACGCCCCAGTCGACGGCGGGGCTGTCGATCATCAGCTCCAGCCCCTGGTTGAGCTTCTCGCGGTTGGAGAGCAGGTCGTCCAGTTCGCTCTTCCCGATGATGGACCGCAGCGATGTCTGAGCCATCTGCGAGACGGCGAACTGATAGTTCTCGACGCGGATGACCGCATCGGCCGGCTCCACCACCTTGAAGTAGACGACCGCGTCCACGCGGACCGTCACGTTGTCCCGCGTGATGCCCTCCTGCGCGGGCACGGGCATGGTGACGATCTGCATGTTCACTTTGCGCAGTCGGTCGGCGAAGGGGAGGATCAGCGTCAGTCCGGGACGTCGGATGTCCCGGTGCAGACGTCCGAGGCGCAGGACGACACCGCGCTCGTACTGCTTGATGACCCGGATCGCGGACAGCGCTGTCAACGCTGCCAGCGCGGCCACCACGACGATGACTGTGATCAGCACTTCCGGCATGACGACACCTACCGTCCCAAGCTGCTGATACCAGGATAAATCGGGCTGTAGGTGTGGTCGAGCCCGCGCAGCCCCGGCCCGCGTGACGGGACGGTCACCCCTCCGTGAGCCGTCGCGGTCCCGCTGCGCGCGGATGGCATGCACGGGCCCTTCCGGGAGCCGCCGGGCGCGCACCGTCCCGTCACTGACCCGTGCCGTCGCGTTGCTCACCGTCTCCCGCACCCGGGAAGTCCCCCGGCCGTCCGGGAGCCGGGCTCCCTGTGTGCCTGTCGGCACGCCCGGCACGCCCGGCACGCGACCGCTGCCGCGCTCGCGAAGCGGCCACGGCGGCCCGACCGCGACGACTTCGACGACGACGGCCACCACGGGCTCCACCTGGCCGTGCCAGGACAGGAACCCCGGCGGTCGTCGGCGGTCTTCGACCGTGCCCTGCCGCCCCTCTGGTGCCGCCCCGGCCCGCGGCGGCACCAGAGGGGCGGCAGGACTCGATCACCGACCGGGAACCCGGCTCGACACCACGGCGGACGAGCGTGAGAACACCTCGCCTCTTTCCGGGGCCGGGACCGGGGCCGGGACGGCGGCGGCTGCGACGAACTCGCCCTCTCCGCGAAGGACTTCGTCGGCCTTCACGCCGGGAGAGGAATGTGCCGGATCATCCCCGGCAGCGTGCGGGGCTCGTGCTGTACGCCGCAGGGGTCAGCCGCCCAGGAGGTCGAGCAGGTCGTCGGCGTGGTCCTCCTCCTCTTCGAGGATGCTCTCCATCACGCGCCGCGTCGTCGGGTCCTTGTCGCCGAGCCAGCGGATGATCTCCTGGTAGACGCCGATGACGATGCGCTCCGCCTCCAGGTTGTCCCGGAGCATCTGCTTCAGCTCGTGGTCGGGAGTGGCGGTGTAGTCGGTGTGCGCGCGCTGCGCCAGCGTCGCCGGGTCGAAGTCGGGGTCGCCGCCCAGCTGGGAGATGCGCTCGGCGGCGCGTACGGCGTGGTCCCATTCCTCTTTCGCGTGCTCGTGGAACTCCGCCGACACCTGCGCCCGGTCGATACCGGTGGCGGAGATGGCGTGCCGCGTATAGCGCATCCAGCACACGACCTCCGTGGCGACGACGTCGTTGAGGATGGCCACGACTCTGTCCCGGTCCGCCCCGTAGGTCTCCGTGACCGGCCCGGCTTCCATCTTCGCGCGGGCGTCGGCGCGGATGCGGGTCACATCGACCACGAAATCGTCTGCCATCGGTCGGTCCTCCGGTCGCTGGGTGTGCTGGGATGCGGACGCCAGTAAAAGCGGACCGAGCGGTGACGGTCGGCCAACGCGCTCCGGCACGCCTGCTGCGTCACCCCAGCGGAGGCGCGTGTCCGAGATCCCGGGGCCCGTAACGGAATGGTGCGTGCCCGCGCGGAATGGTTGGCTGTGCCGCATGACTGCATCGGACCCCAAAGAGGACCTGCACGGTTACTTGCGGCTCGCCCGCGAGGTGATGGTGTGGAAACTGGAGGGCCTGTCGGAGTACGACATCCGCCGCCCGCTGACGCCGACCGGCACCAACCTGCTGGGTCTGATCAAGCACCTCTCCTACTGCGAGCTGGGATATTTCGGCGCGACCTTCGGTCGGCCCGCCGACCACCTGCTGCCCGCGCTCCCGGACGACGACCCCCATGCGGACATGTGGGCGACCCCGCAGGAGTCCCGGGAGGACGTCGTCGGCCGGTACCAGCAGGTGTGCGCCCATGCCGACGCGACGATCGAGGCGTCGGCGTCGGACACCCCGGGCCGGGTGCCGCACTGGTCGGCCGAACGGTCCGAGGTGACGCTGCACCTGGTGCTGACGCACATGCTCGCCGAGACCCAGCGGCACGCCGGGCACGCGGACATCGTCCGGGAACTCGTCGACGGGGCCGCCGGGTTGCGGCTCGGCAACGAGAATCTGCCGCCGGCCGACGCGGCGCGCTGGGAGGACCACCGCAACAGGCTGGAGCGCGCGGCCGCACAGGCCGAGAAGGGCTGAGCCCGCCAAGCCGGAGAGCGCAGGCTCACACCGCGGCGACGGGGGCCGCTTCCGTACTGGCGGGAGCGCTGGCGGCAGAGTCGGTTGCAAGCCGGGTACGCCGCGCGCGGGCGCTCTTGAGGGCGAGCACCAGGGCCGCCGCGACGGCTGTTCCCGCGGCCACCGCGACCAGGTACAGGAGGGGCCGGCCGATCAGCGGCACGACGAAGACACCGCCGTGCGGCGCCCGCAGCGTGTTGCCGAAGACCATGGACAGCGCCCCGGTGACCGCGCCGCCGGCCATCGCGGAGGGGATCACCCGCAACGGGTCCGCCGCCGCGAAGGGGATGGCGCCCTCACTGACGAAAGAGGCCCCGAGCACCCAGGCGGCCTTGCCGTTCTCCCGCTCGGCCCTGGTGAAAAGGGTGCCGCGCACGGCCGTCGCCAGTGCCATGGCAAGCGGCGGCACCATGCCGGCGGCCATCACCGCAGCCATGGTCTTCAGGCTGCCGTCGGTCGGCTCGGAGAGGCCGCCCACGGCGAAGGCGTAGGCGACCTTGTTGACCGGACCGCCCAGGTCGACACACATCATCAGCCCCAGGAGGACGCCGAGCAGCGCTGCGTTCGCACCGGAGAGCCCGCTCAGCCAGCCGGTCAGGGCGTGCTGGAGAGCGGCGATCGGCTTGCCGAGCACCACGAACATCAGGAAGCCGACGACGGCGGTGGACAGCAGTGGGATCACGACCACCGGCATGATCCCGCGCAGCGTCGGCGGTACGGACACCTGCTGGATCGCCATGACGACCGCGCCCGCGAGCAGCCCCGCGACGAGCCCGCCGAGGAACCCCGCCTCGATGGTGACCGCGACGGCTCCGCCGACGACACCGGGCACCAGGCCGGGCCGGTCGACCATCCCGTACGCGATGTATCCGGCAAGGACAGGCACGAGGAAGTCGAAGGCGGTGCTGCCGATCTGGTACATCAGCGCCGCCCAGCTCGCGGACTGCGTCCAGCTGAAGTGGTCGGCGACGGAGGGCGCTTCACTGATCTCGTACCCTCCGAGCGCGAAGGCCAGTGCCATCAGCAGGCCGCCGGCCGCCACGAAGGGCACCATGTAGCTCACGCCGGTCATCAACCACGTGCGCAGGCGGTTCCCGAAACCGTCCGCGGAGTTCCCCGCCTCGGAGTCCGGTACCGCCTCGGCCGCGGGGGCGGCGGCGGAGACCTCGCCGCGTTCGGCCCTGCTCCGTGCCTCGGCGATCAGTTCTCCGGCCCGCGAGACGGCTGCCTTGACGCCCACGTCCACGGTCGGTCTGCCGGCGAACCGTCCGCTCTCCCGGACCGGGACGTCGTGGGCGAGGATCACGGCGTCGGCCGCGGCGATCACGGCCGGGTCGAGCCGGGTGAAGCCGGCCGAGCCCTGTGTCTCCACCGTCACCTCGACGCCCTCCTCCCGGCCGGCGCGCTCCAGGGACTCGGCCGCCATGTAGGTGTGCGCGATGCCGGTGGGGCAGGAAGTGACGGCCACGATGCGGAACGGCGCGGTCGTTCGCACCGGCGCCTCGGCGGAGTCCTCCGCGGGCTCCTCAACGCTGTCCTGGGCCCTCTCCTCAGCGGCGCGGGCCGGTCGGCTCGGGGACCGGTCGCCGCGGAGCAGCGCCGCGGCGCGCGCCGCGTCCGTCTCCGTGCGCAGGGCTGCGGTGAACTCCTCGGCCAGGAGCTTGCGGGCCAGTGCGGAGAGGATCGACAGGTGGTCGCTGTCCGCACCGGCGGGCGCGGCGATGAGGAAGATGAGGTCGGCCGGCCCGTCCGGGCCGCCGAAGTCGATGCCTGGGGCGCTGCGGCCGAAGGCCAGCGTGGGGACGGTGACATGCGTGCTGCGGCAGTGGGGGATGCCTATGCCCCCCTCCATGCCGGTCGGCATCTGCTCCTCGCGGGAGGCCACGTCCGTGAGGAAGCCGTCGAGGTCCGTGACACGGCCCGCGGTCACCATCCGTCCGGCGAGGGCGCGGGTGGCCGCCTCTTTGGTCGTCGCGGTCAGGTCGAGGTCGACCAGCTCCGCAGTGATCATTTCCGTCATCTCACGCGGCTCCTTGCTCGCGGTCCGCCCGGGGGGACGGTGTGTCCGGGCGGGGTACGGGGACGGTCGGGGGCGGGGTGGGAAGGGAAGGAGGTGGCGGGGGAGCGGGCGACGAGGGGCACCGGGCGGCGGCGTGGGGCATCAGTCCGCCGGCTCCGGCAGCGGGCGGTCCAGCGGCAGGTCCGTCGTGACCGTCACGTGCGCCGGATCGAGGTCACCGGGGGCCGGCATCACGCTGCCGGGCAGCTGGACGGCAGCGGTGCCGTGCGCGACGGCGGCGGACAGCGCCGCGGGGCCCTCGCCGCCCGCGGCGAGGAAACCGGCGAGCGACGCGTCCCCGGCGCCGACGTTGCTGCGCACCGGTACCGCCGGACCGCTGCCGTACCAGGCCCCGCCGCCGTCGACGAGCAACTGGCCGGCCGGCCCCAGACTGGCCAGGACGGCGCGCGCACCACGGCTGATCAGCTCCTCGGCGGCCTTGGCGGCGTCGCCGACCGTGCCGAGCGGCCGGCCGACGGCCTCGGCGAGCTCCTCGGCGTTGGGCTTCACCACATCGGGACGCTCGGGCAGCGCGGCCGCCAGGGCGGGGCCCGAGGTGTCCAGTGCGATCCGCGCCCCTGCCCGGTGGGCGCAGGCGACCGACGCGGCGTACCACTCGGCGGACGGGCCACGCGGGAGACTGCCGCAGCAGGCGACCCAGTCGGCCTCCGACGACCACCTGCGCACGTTCTCCAGCAACGCCTCAGCGGTGGCGGGGGAGATGTGCGGTCCGGTGGCGTTCACCTTCGTCAGGGTGCCGTCCGGTTCGACGAGCGAGACGTTCACCCGGGTCGAACCGTCGACGGGGACGCCGACCGCCTCGATGCCGTGCCGGTCGAGCAACCGGGCCAGCAGCGCTCCCTCGGGGCCGCCCAACGGCAGCACGGCGACCGTGCGGTGCCCGGCGGCGGCCACCGCACGTGAGACGTTGACCCCTTTCCCGCCCGGGTCGACCCGGTCGGCATGCGCACGCAGCACGGCTCCGCGCGCCAAACCCGGCAGCTCGAACGTCCGGTCCAGGCTCGGGTTGGGGGTGACGGTCAGGATCATGCGCGCACCACCCGCACGCCTGCTCCCGAGAGCGCCTCGGCCGCCTCGTCGTCCAGAGCGGAGTCGGTGAGCGCCACGTCCACCTGGGAGAGCGCTCCGAAGCGCGCGAAGTACTCCTGGCCGAACTTCTCGGAGTGGGCGACGAGTACGACGCGGCGGGCCGCCGCGAGGATCGCCCGTTTGACGGCGGCCTCCGCCAGATCCGGCGTGGTCAGCCCGCCCTCCATGCAGAAGCCGTTGGTCGCCACAACGGCGACGTCGGCCTTGATCTCGCCGTAGGCGCGCAGCGCCCAGTCGTCGACCGCCGCGCGGGTACGGTGCCGTACCCGCCCGCCTACGAGGTGGAGCGCGATGCCGGGGTGGTCCGCCAGCCGGGCGGCGACCGGCAGGGCGTGGGTGACGACGGTGAGCGCGGAGTCGGCGGGGAGCGCTGCGGCCACCCGCGCGGCCGTGCTCCCGGCGTCCAGGATCACGCTGCCCTCGGCGGGCAGTTCGGCCAGGGCGGCACGGGCGATACGGTCCTTCTCGTCGGCCGCCACGGTGTTCCGCTCGGTGAGGTCGGGCTCGAAATCCAGCCGCCCGGCAGGGATGGCGCCGCCGTGCACCCGGCGGATCAACCCCGCCCGGCCGAGAGCGTTGAGGTCGCGCCGTACGGTCTCGGCCGTGACCTGGAACTGCTCCGCCAGGGTGGGCACGTCGACTTTGCCGTTTTCCCCGGCCAGCCGCAGGATCTCCTGCTGCCGTTCCGCTGCGTACATGTGGATGTGCTTCCGTTCCGTGCCCGAACGTGTGGGTCGTGCGGCACGTTACGGGCGATGCTCCGAGAAGTAAACACATTCGGGCGTGGAAACGGACAGAAACGGGGCCGGTTCGACCGGAGTGGCGCCGGACTCCGGTGCTGTCTGTTTCACCGTCGCCGGACCGGTAACGCGGACGGCGACCGATCACGTCCGTGGAGGAGAGAGTGACCGCAGAGCACCGGAACGAGACCAGGCCCCGTACCGCGGCACAGGAGACGGAGGAGGAGGTGCGCGAGGCGCTGACCTCCGTCGAAGGCGAGGACCGGCAGAAGACCGGTGAAGCGGGCGACGCCCTGCGGCCCGATCGCGAGGCGGAGGAAGAGGCTCACGGCGAACCCGGCGAACCCGCTCCCTGATCCTGCCGCCACCGTGGGCCGAGACCGGCGGCACCGGGACAGGGGATATGCTCCTTGCCGACCGGAGAGTGCCAGGTCGGAGCCGTGCGGAGGCCCGTCGGAGCGGTCGGGCACGCACCGTCGGCCGACCGGCCGCGGCAGCGGGGAGTGAGGAGCAGGGGTGGCGCGCACACTGCCGGACCTGCACGCGCTGGAGCTGCTGGTCGCCGTCGCGGAGACCGGCAGCCTGACCCAGGCGGCGGCGCGGTTCCGGATCAGCCAGCCCTCGGCCAGCGCCCGGATGATGACGCTGGAGCGCCGCCTCGGGGTACAGCTGCTGGTCCGCACCACCAGCGGCTCCCGGCTGACACCGGCCGGGCTGCTGGTGACCGACTGGGCCCGCGCCGTACTGGAGAGGGCCGCCGCCCTGGTGGAGGGCGCGGCGGCGCTCAAGTCGCGCCAGGAGGACCGGCTGCGGGTCGCGGCCAGCCTCACCGTGGCCGAGCACCTGGTGCCCAACTGGCTGATGTCGCTGCGCGAGAGGGCCCCGCAGGTGCATGTCGGCCTGGAGGTGACCAACAGCCGCAGGGTGATCGAGGGCGTTCGCCGGGACGAATACGACCTCGGCTTCGTCGAGGGGCCGTGGGTTCCCTCGGACGTGCGTTCCCGGGCGGTCGGCCGGGACCGGCTCGCTGTCGTCGTCGCCCCAGGACACCCGTGGGCCCGCCGCCGCGCCCCGCTCACCGGGCGGGAACTGGCGGCGACCCCCCTCGTTCTCCGCGAAACCGGTTCGGGCACCCGGGAAACCCTGGAGGCCGCGCTGCGGGCCTACGACGGGGTCGAGGTGCCCCTGCTGGAGCTCGGGGCGACCGCACCGCTGCGTACCGCGGCCGCCAGCGGAGTGGCGCCCGCGGTGCTCTCGGCGCTCGCGGTGCAGGAGGACGTGAGCGAGGGGCGGCTGGTGGAGGTTCCCACCGAGGAGACCTTGAACCTGGTGCGCACGCTGCGCGCGGTCTGGCCCCGCGCCCGGGAACTCCCCGAACCCGCCCGGTGGCTGCTGGAGACCGCCCGCCGCCGCAGGACGCGTTGAGGCGGCGGGCCTTCGGCACGGCTACAGCGCCCCGGTGACCAGTTGCAGTCCGAGGCCGGTCACAGTGACGACGACCCACAGGCAGCCGCCCAGCAGCAACGGGCGGGGCCCGGTACGGCGCAGTCCTGCCAGGTCGGTGGACAGGCCGATCGCGGAGAGCGCGACGGTGATGAGGAAGACCGACACTTCGCTCAGCCCCGGGTGTACGGCCTTCGGGATGAGCCCCGCGGTGTTGGCGGCGGCCACCAGCACGAATCCGACCAGGAACCACGGCACCAGCTTGAGTACCCGTACCCGCGGCTTCGGCGGAGGGCCGTCGGCGGCTTCCGTACGCGGGCCGGATGCCGCCTCTGCCGTGGCCGCCGCACGGTTGCGGCGGCCCGCGAGCGCGGCCAGGCCCATGCAGATGGGGATGATCATCAGCGTGCGGGTGAGCTTCACGACGACGCCGTGATGAGCGGCTCCCGCCCCGTAGGTGGAGGCGGCCGCGACGACGGAGGACATGTCGTTCACCGCAGTACCGGCGAACAGGCCGAAGGAGTGCTGGCTCATCCCGATCAGGTGGCCGAGGAAGGGGAAGGTCAGCACGGCCGCGATGTTGAACAGGAAGATGGTGGAGACGGCGTACGCCACCTCGACACCGGCCGCGCCGATGACAGGTGTGACGGCCGCGATCGCCGAGGCGCCGCAGACGCCGGTGCCGACGCCGATGAGGGTACGCAGGTCCCCGACCACACCGAGCCGGCGGCCGATCAGGTAGGCCGCGCCCAGACACACCACCAGTGAGCCGAGCATGACAGGCAGCGAGGTCACTCCCACCCGCACGATCTGGGCCAGCGACAGTTGGGAACCCAGGACGACGACGGACACCTGGAGCACGAACTTGCTCGCCGTGGTGATGCCGGGCCGCAGCCGGTCACCCGGCTTCACCACCGCCCCCACGACGACGCCGACCACGATGCCGGTGACCGGCCCACCGACGAGGGGGAACAGCTTGCCCACCACTGTGGCCGCCCCGGCGATGACCACCGCGAGGGCCAGCCCGGGCCCGCGGGCCAGCAGGGCGGACCACCAGGGCGCGGAACCGGCCGGAGCCGGCCCCTCCCCGGCCGAAGCTGCCCCGGCGTCCGGCGCGGGGTCCTCTCCGTTCGGATCCGGTACATGGCGGAGATCGGCGTCATTGCTCATGCTTGCGACTCTGGTCCGCGACGGCCTGCCGCAGTAGCTGCCCGATCATGAGAAGGTCATAGGGAACCTCTATGGCAGGGAAGCCGTGTCCGAGCCCCCAGCCGCTGCGTCAGGCGATCGCGGCCGAGCTGGAGCGACTCTTGTGCGCGGGCTGAGGCACTGGGAAGTCTCCTTTGCCAGCGCGGTCAGTCCGCGACCGGCTGGGCCTGCGGGGTGTCGGGCAGGGTGGAGAAGAGCCGTTGCCGGTGCCAGGCCGCCGGGCCGAAGAGCTGGGACGATCCGTGAGCGCGCTTGAAGTAGCGGTGGGCGTCGTGCTCCCAGGTGATGCCGATCCCGCCGTGCAACTGGACCATCTCCCCTGCGACCGCGCAGAAGGCCTCCGAGCAGGCGGACTTGGCGGCTGCCGCGTACCGGGAAAGGTCCGGTCCGTCCGCTGTTGCCGCATGGGCGGCACCCAGCGCCGCCGACCGCGCCGACTCGACCAGCACGTAGGCGTCCGCCAGCCGGTGCTTGACGGCCTGGAAGGAGCCGATGGCGCGGCCGAACTGGACACGCTCGCGGACGTAGGCGACGGTCCGTTCCAGACAGTACGCGGCCGCACCGACCTGCTCGGCGGCCAGAGCCGTGCAGGCGAGGTCCAGTACCCGGGAGAGCGTGGCGGTCCCGGCCCCGTCCGTCCCGAGGAGCCGGCCCTCCACCCGGTCGAAGGCGAGCCGCGCCAGTGACCGGCTCCGGTCCATGGCGGCGGTGCCCCTGCGGTGCAGCCGGTCGTCCTGGGCGGGCACTTCGAAGAGGGAGAGCCCCGCGTCCGTGCGGGCGGCCACGAGGACGGCGTCGGCGTCCGCTCCGTGCAGGACGTGCTCCTTCACGGCGGTGATCCGCCAGCTTCCGCCGCCCTGGTGCGTCGCCCTCCCGCGGAGCGCTGCGGGGTCCCAGGAGCCCTCTTCGGCCCAGGCCAGCGCGGCCACGGTGGCGCCCCCGACGATGCCGGGCAGCAGCCGTGCGCACGCGGCCTGATCGCCGCTCGCCAGCAGTGCCTGCACCGCCACCACCGCGGAGCCGAGGTAGGGCAGGGGGCTCAGTACGCGGCCGAGCTCCTCCAGCACCGTGCAGACCTCCCGCATCCCGTACCCGGCCCCTCCGTACTGCTCCGGCACCAGGAGGCCGGCCGCGCCGATCTGTCCGGTCAGCGGGCGCCAGGCCCTCGCCCCTTCGTGCCGGGCCAGCAGCGAGCGTACGGCGGACCGCAGCGCTTCCTGTTCCTCCGTCGGCCTCACTCGTTCTGCTCCTCTCCGGGGCGTACGGGCATGCGGGCGGTGTGGACTGCGCGAGCGGCGTGCGACTCCGGCGCGGTTCCCGGCGGGCAGTTCCCTAACAAGTGTTTGGTAGATTAGCGTACCGGTATGAGGAGCGTCGAGGAGTTCCGAGCAGAGGCGCGCCGCTGGCTGCGGGCGCATCTCACCGGGGAGTTCGCCGCGCTCCGCGGCCGCGGCGGGCCCGGGCGGGAGCACGAGGCCTTCGCCGAACGTCTCGCCTGGGAACGGCACATGGCGGCCGAGGGCTGGACCTGTGTCGGCTGGCCGACGGAGTACGGCGGCCGGGGGGCCACCCTGGAGCAGCAGATCGCCTTCCACGAGGAGTACGCCCTCGCCGACGCGCCCGCCCGGGTCGGGCACATCGGCGAACAACTGCTCGGTCCCACCCTGATCGCTTTCGGCACACCCGAGCAGCGCACCCGCTTCCTCCCCCGGATCGTCGCGGTGGAGGAGCTGTGGTGCCAGGGCTACAGCGAGCCGGGGGCCGGGTCCGACCTGGCGGGCATCCGGACCCGGGCCGAGTGGGTCGAGGGGCCCGCCTCCGGCCCGGGCGGAGGTGACGGCGGGGGAGAGTGGGCCGTCACCGGGCAGAAGATCTGGACCTCGCTCGCCCACGCGTCGCACTGGTGCTTCGTCGTCGCCCGTACCGATCCCGGCTCGACACGTCACCGAGGGCTGTCGTACCTGCTCGTCCCGCTGCACCAGCCGGGGGTGGAGATCCGCCCGATCACCCAGTTGACCGGCACGTCCGAGTTCAACGAGGTCTTCTTCGACGGGGCGCGCACCGCCTCGGGCCACCTGGTGGGAGCCCCCGGCGACGGCTGGCGGGTGGCCATGGCCACCCTCGGCTTCGAGCGCGGCGTCTCCACGCTGGGCCAGCAGGTGGGCTTCCGCCGCGAGTTGGAGGCGCTGATCGCGCTGGCCCGCCGCAACGGAGCCGTCGAGGACCCGCTGATCCGCGACAGGATCGCCCAGGCCTGGATCGGGCTGGAGACCATACGGTTCAACGCCCTGCGGATGCTCGACGGGGTGGCGGCGGGAGCGCCCGGGCCGGAGGCCTCGATCGGCAAGATCTTCTGGGCCACGTGGCACCGGCAGCTCGGCGAGCTCGCCATGGACGTCCTCGGTGCCGACGGGATGTGTGTCGGTGAACCCTACGATCTGGACGACTGGCAGCGGCTGTTCCTCTTCTCGCGAGCCGACACCCTCTACGCCGGCTCCAACGAGATCCAGCGCAACATCATCGCCGAGCGGGTGCTGCGGCTGCCACGGGAGGCGCGGGCCTGACGCACCCCGGGCCCTGACGGTGACCGGCGTTCGCGGCAGCAGGACGGGGTCCGGCCCGGGGCGCGGGACCCGGGTGCCGTCCGGCAGGAACGCGGCCGGGGCTTCACGCTGTGCCCCGCCCCCGGCAGCATGCCGCTGGGCCGCAGATGAGGACACGCGTCACTGCAGGCACTCGCCGTGGCGTCCTCGCGAAGGCGGCCTGTTCACCTGCGTACTCCCGGCTCACACCCGGCTGACGTCAGCGTGCGCGCATCAGCAGGTGGCCCCGGCGGAAGCGTTCCCCCTCGCACGGCTCCCGCAGCATCCGCCCGACCTCCACGAACCCGGCTTCGACGGCCTGCCCGGCAAGGCCGTCGACCGGCCACCGGTAGGCGGTCGTCACCTTGTGGTCGAACGGTGTGGCCGGTTCCCCCTCCGACTCGAAGAAGCC
Organism: Streptomyces sp. CNT360; assembly: GCF_000424785.1. NCBI lineage: Bacteria > Bacillati > Actinomycetota > Actinomycetes > Kitasatosporales > Streptomycetaceae > Streptomyces > Streptomyces sp. CNT360. The sequence continues at coordinate 114,833 of NZ_AUKO01000026.1, forward strand.
CAGCAGGAGGTGACCGCCCGGCCCGAGCACCCGGCGGAACTCCGCGAGATAGGACGGCATGTCGTGTGGTGGCGCGTGGATGACCGAGTACCAGGACACGATGCCGCTCAGGTGACCGTCGGGCATGTCCAGGTCGTCCATGGAGCCGAGCTCGAACCGCAGGTCCGGATACGCGTCGCGGGCCAGCGCGAGCAGCGCAGGGGACAGGTCGACACCGAAGACGTCGAGGCCGAGGCCGCGCAGGTGCGCGGTCACACACCCCGGGCCGCATCCCAGCTCGGCGACGGGGCCCGGGCCCGTGCCCCGGACGAGTTCCGCGAACGCGGCGAGCACGGCGCGGTCCAGCGGAAGCGTGTCGAGCGCGTCGCGGGCGAGATCGGCGTAGAGCTCGGCGACGGCGTCGTAGGCGTCCGCCGTCGCGGAGAGGTGGGAGGACACGGGCGAAGGGAGAGGGGAAGGCGGGGCAAGCGGGGAGAGCCGCGTGGAAGGTTCGGTCACGAGGCAGGACATTAGGCCTTCGCCGTCACCCTGACGAGTGCTTCCGGTGCGGCAACGCGGCACCGCGGCTCCGGCGGTTGCACCAATGCGGTGAGCATCCGCGCCACTGCCGCCCGAACGGGTACCTGTGACCATCCGAACCCCTCCGCCGAGGCTTAAGGAATCCGAGAGCAGTGACAGACGTAGCCAGTCAGGGACCCGCGCCCGGAGACGACCGCCCGGTGCTCACCAACCGCCAGGGCCACCCGGTCTACGACAACCAGAACCAGCGGACCGTCGGCGCACGCGGGCCCGCCACGCTGGAGAACTACCAGTTCCTGGAGAAGATCAGCCACTTCGACCGGGAGCGCATCCCGGAGCGGGTCGTCCACGCCCGGGGCGTGACCGCCTACGGCTACTTCGAAAGCTACGGAGGGTGGGGCAACGAGCCCGTCGGCCGCTACACCCGGGCCAAGCTGTTCCTCGACCGAGGAAAGCGCACCGACGTGGCCGTACGGTTCTCCACCGTGATCGGCGGCCGGGACTCCTCCGAGGTGGCACGGGATCCGCGCGGCTTCGCGGTGAAGTTCTACACCGAGGACGGGAACTGGGACCTCGTCGGCAACAACCTGGGTGTCTTCTTCATCCGGGACGCCATCAAGTTCCCCGACGTCATCCACGCGCTCAAGCCCGACCCGGTCTCGCACGAGCAGAAGCCCGGCCGGATCTTCGACTTCATGTCGCAGACGCCGGAGTCAATGCACATGCTCGTCAATCTCTTCAGCCCCCGCGGGATCCCCGCCGACTACCGGCACATGCAGGGCTTCGGCGTCAACACCTACAAATGGGTGAACGCCGAGGGCAAAACCGTCCTGGTCAAGTACCACTGGATGCCCCGCGCGGGCGTGCGCAGCATGACCGAGGAGGACGCCGCCGCGATCCAGGCCACGGATCTGGGGCACGCGACGAGGGATCTGTACGAGGCGATCGGGCGCGGTGACTTCCCCGAATGGGAGCTGCGCGTCCAGATGATGGACGACCACGAGCACCCCGAACTGGACTTCGACCCGCTGGACGACACCAAGACCTGGCCCGAACAGGACTTCCCGCCCAAGCCGGTGGGCCGCATGGTCCTGAACCGCACGGTCGACAACTACTTCGCCGAGAACGAGCAGATCTCCTTCGGCACCGGGGTCCTGGTCGACGGGCTGGACTTCTCCGACGACAAGATGCTCGTCGGGCGGACCTTCTCCTACAGCGACACCCAGCGCTACCGCGTCGGCCCCAACTACCTCCAGCTCCCCGTCAACCGCGCCAAGAACGCGACCGTGCACACCAATCAGCGTGACGGGATGATGGCCTACGAGCAGGACCAGCATGCGGGGGACCCGGAGGTCAACTACGAGCCCTCCCTCATCGGGGGGCTGCACGAGAGCCAGTACCCGACCTCCGACGACGAGGGACCCGAGATCCGGGGCAGGGTCACCCGCAAGCGTATTCCGCGCACCAACGACTATCTGCAGGCGGGCCAGCGGTACCGCCTGCTGGAGGACTGGGAGCGCGACGACCTGGTGCACAACTTCATCACCCTCATCTCCCAGGCCGAGCGGGCGGTCCAGGAGCGCATGGTGTGGCACTTCCTGCTGGTCGAGAACGAACTCGGCCTGCGGGTCGGCGAGGGCCTGGGCATCGGCCCGCAGGACGTCACCCACCTCGAACCGCTGGCCGGACAGAGCCTGACGGAGGAGGACCGCGAGCGGCTCGCGCACCTCGGCAACAACCCACCGCGGGACGTCACCGGCCTCACCATGACCCACTGCGTCCCCGACGAGCGGCAAGTCGTGACCGGGTGACGGTACTCGGTGGGCGGGTACCCCGGGACCCGGCAGCGCCACCTCACCAGGTCAGGAGGCTCGAAGCGATGGCAGGGGCGAAGCGGTACGCGGTCGCGGCGTCGGGACGGTGGGTGGACGAGGAGGACGGCAGCCGGCTGCCCGCCGGTGAGGTGCACGCCTGGGAACCCGGCCGCAACGAGACGGTGTGCGGTCTCTCGCTCAGCCGCTCGCAGCTCGCGCGGTTCCCCCACGTCGGATGGCCCGACATCCTTCCGGCCTCCGGGGGAGCCGCCGACCGGGTTCAGCGGGTGTGCCCCCGCTGTGCGTCCGCGGCAGGCCGCCGCGGCAGCGACGCCCGCCCACGATGGCACCGCACCGACCCGCGCCCCTGACGCCCGGCCTGGCGTGCGGACCGGAGGAAGCACAGCGCCCTGCCCCTCGACGGCATCCGTCGGATAGGTTGACGCCCCGAAGACATGCGAGGGGCAGGCAGAAGTGCGGCGGCTGGGGTGGACGGCGGCGTCCTGCTTGTGGCTGGTGGCCGGCTTCGCCGGGGTCACCGCGGCGCCCGAGGTGCTGAACACCTGGCTGGTGCCCGTGTGCTGGGCCGGCTACGCGACCGGCCTCGGCGCGCTGATGTCGCGGCTGGGCGAGAGGGGCGGCCTGTTCGTGGCGGTCGCGCTCGTCCCGCCGCTGCTGGCCGGCTACTTCCTGTGCGCGGTGGACGTACGGCACGACCTGATGCTGCGGGAACGGGGCCGCGAGGTCCGCGCGACGGTGGCCGACGACCGCGTGACCTCGCCACGCGGCCACCTGGTCTCCCACTACGTACTGACGCATGCAAACGGCACACCCGTCAGGGGCGGAGAGGTGAGCGACGGACTCCGCCTGCACGTAGGGGACAGCGTGACGGTGCTGGAGGATCCGCGCGGCGAACTCGCGCCCACCACACCGGGGCACGCCGACCCCACGGCCGGCTGCGTCGTCCTCGCGTCGCTGCTGAGCACAGCTGTGGGCGCGGTCGTCTGGGCCGCCTTCTCGCTCCGGCTCGCGGCGGGTATGCGTCCGGATCCCGCCGCGGCGCCCGCGTACGCGTTCGAGGACAGTCCGTATCCCGTCGGGGAGGCGCTCGCCGTCGCGGAGCGGGAGCGGCTGCGCACCGAACTGCGTGACGGAGCCCCCGACACGTGCGGCTACCGCACCGTCGACCCGTCCCGCTACCCCGGCCTCTCCTATCCGGCCGCCGCCGCGGTTGCCGCCGAACGAGGGCTCCTGGCCGAGGCCGAGGGCAACCGCGGCTACTGGCGCTTCGCCCCCTGCGTCACCCAACAGGTGCCCCCCTCACGGGAAACGTGATGCGGGCGGCGAGACGGCCGTTGGCCTGCCCGTTGACCCCCGGGCGGACCGCCGACATGTGAAGCAGGTACGAATCGGCCCCTTACAGGCCGGCGAGCAGGGCTTCGAGGGGCGCCGGTACCTCGTCCGGAGCGAGGGCCTCGACGAGGACGCGGCCGTAATGGATCTTGCGGCCCTTTTTCGTTCCGAAGAAGCGCCGCAACTGCTGCTGCGCGGTGCGGTTCCGCTGTGCCGGCTGCCGCAGGAAGGTACGCAAAAAACGCTCGTCCCCCTCCGCCCGGATGAGCTCCTGCACACGTGCCGGGCCCAACGCGCGGACGAGCTCGTCCTCCAGGTCGGCCGCGCAGACGAAGAAGCCGTCCTGCGCCGCGTCGGCCCGCGCCAGGCCACGGGCGTAGCAGTGGCGCTCCGCCTCGTCGCACAGCCCCGTGAGACGCAGGCCCAGGCCGGGTGGCCCGAGAAGGTGGGCGAAGCGGCCGACGCTCATCGCACCGCCCATCGGCAGAACACAGACCCCTTCGGCTGTCAGAGCCCGCCCCCGGCGTGCGGCGAGCGCGTCGACGGCGGCGAGGTCGCTCGGCCCTTCGAGCAGCACGACCGACCGGACGGACAGGTGCGCGGCCAACTCTCGCGCGGGGGCGCCGGACCCCCCGGCCGCCCACGCGCTGACCGCGTCCCGGAACGACCTCATGTCAGTCATGGCACGAGTCTGGGCCCACACCGGCCACCACGGTAGGCAATTTTCCCCGACACACTCCTCCCCGCCGTAGCCAGCACGGTCCGGCACCTCGGCAGGCGAGACCACGCAAGGGGCGTGCTGTGACAGCCGTTCGGGGACGGATGGCGGCCGGTGGCCGGACCGGGACCGAACGCCGAGGCGGCGAGCGCCCAGGCGCCGAAGGCCGCGCCAAGAGTGCCGGAGCCGGCCCATCCGGCTTCGGCGAACACGGTGGTCGTGGTGGTCGCGCCGAGTGCGGAGCCGAGCGAGTAGAAGAGCAGGTATCCGCCGAGACGCTGCTGGTGCGAGTCCGGGTGGGCCGCGGTGAGCAGGAGCTGGTTGCTATGCTCCGCTCCCGCCATTCCGCCCGGTCAGCTCGGGCAGCGACCCCGCCGATGCCGCACCACCCGGGTGTGCAATGAGGAGGACCACCCGCCCGGCAACGCGGCCGTACGCGGCGGATGAGCGCCGGCCGGCACCTCCCGGCACGGGGAGACGGCCGACGGGAGACGGTCCGCGACAGGAGGGCGGAGAAGCGATGGGGGAGCCGCAGCTCGATTCCGCGGTCGTGCTCGTCACGGGTGTCATGGCGTCGGGCAAGTCCACCGTCGCCCAGCTCCTCGCGGAGCGGCTTCCGCGCTCCGTGCACCTGCGTGGCGACACCTTCCGGCGGATGACCGTTTCCGGACGCGAGGAGATGACGCCCCGGCCGAGCAGCGAAGCCGCCGCGCAGTTGCGGCTGCGCCATCGGGCGTCAGCGACGGTCGCGGACCTGTACGCGCAAGCGGGATGGACCGTCGTCGTCCAGGACATCGTCCTCGGTCAGACACTCGACGCGTATCTCGACACGGTGACGACCCGCCCCCTGTACGTCGTCGTGCTGAGCCCCGCAACGGAAGCCGTCGCAGCGCGCGACGCCGGACGGCCCAAGACCGGCTACGGCGGCCCCTGGTCGGTCACCGTGCTCGACCATGTCCTCCGCCGTGAGACCCCCCGCCGTGGACTGTGGCTGGACAACTCCACCCAGACACCCCACCAGACCGTGGACGCGATCCTGGTCGACCTCGACGCGGCCCGCATCCCGGACCTGCCGGGTCCCGCACACGGCCAGGGGGCCAGGGAGTGACCCACTGCCGGAGCGTCTGCCGCCTCTCCGACGACGGCCACGACGCGGCCTTCCAGCGACGCTGCAGGCGCCCCGCAGGCTCCGCTTCGACGTCGGCGGTTCAGTGGCGGCGCCACACCAGCGTGTAGCGCCAGAAGAGCCGACGGCGCAGGCGTGCGCCGGGAAGCCGACGGCGGGCCGTTCGCACGATCTCGGGGAACGGCATGGTCGGCGGCCGGGTCCGGGCCGTCATGGACGCGGGCCGCCGGGCCGTGCGGCCCCTGTTCTTCCACCAGGCCACGGCGATGTTCGCGAGAGCCGCGAGTCCGTGCAGCAGGTGATCGCCGAGGGAGGTGCCGCGGGCGAGGCCGACGACGACGAGGGTTCCGCCCGGCGCCAGATGCCGGCGGAAGCGCTGCAGGGCGGCGTCGAACGGCAGGTGGTGGAGGACGGCGACGCACGTGATGACGTCGTAGCGGCCGGACGGCAGGTCGTCGAGGGCGTCGCCGACATGGAAGGTCACCGGAACCGGGGGAGAGGTCACCTCGCGGGCCCGGGCGACGACGACGGGATCGCTGTCGACCCCGTGCACGGCCTGGGCGCGGGTGGCGAGGAGCCGGGCCAGGTCGCCGGTGCCGCACCCGATGTCGAGCGCGCGATCGAAGCGTCGGGGGAGCTGCCGCATCAGCCACCGGTGGTAGTGGGCGTTGTGGTCCCAGGGGCGGGCGGCATGGTACCGGTCGAGCGCACGCAGGGCGCGGGCCGGCAGGGTCACCACCGGCTGCTCACTTGCCGGTGGGGCCGTAGGGAGGCCGTCCCCACTGCGGCGGAGCCGCCGTGGCGGCGAGCCGACGGCGGTGACCGCGTCGGCGAAGTGCGGTGACGACAGTGATGACCACTGCGGAGGCGAACGCGGCGAAGAAGAGGGCGACGGCCGCGAAGATGCCTCCCACCGCGGCACCCGCGTGCGGCTCGTCCCCCAGCGCGAACCGGGCCTGCCGCTGAGAGGTGCAGGTGAGGGTGTAGTCACCGGTGCTGCCCGGCTCCACCTCGAAGACACGCTCCCAAGTGCGTGAGCCCGCAGTGACCTTGAAGGTGCTGCCGGGCTGCTTCATGGACCCGGACCGCATCCCGGGGATGCGGCAGTCGACCCGGCCCTTCCCGGACTGGGAGACGTAGACCGCCTTGGTCTCCCCCTCGGTGAGGCTGACCCTCCGGGAGCCGCCGCCGGGGAAGCTGTGGTCGGCATCGACGGCGTCCACCATCTTGCCGACCGTCACGACGAGGACGGCGGCCCCGCCACCGGCCAGCAGCAGCGCCAGGAGGGCGGCGACCACGTACCAGACACGCCGCGGCCGCACGTCCTGCGCCGGGATGTGCGGCGGCGGGTACGGCGGGCCGCTGTACGGTGCCGCGCCAGGGGTACTTGTAGCCACGGTGCCGCATCGTACAGCGACACCGGCCACGCGTGAGGGCCGGGACCGGGACCGGGCGAGGAGCGGCACCGCGGCCGAGCCGCGGATGTCAGCGGCCCAGCAGCCGCCTCACGACTGGCCTCACGACTGGTGGGCGGCGAACAGTTCCAAGCGGCCGGACTTCTGGCAGCGATACGCCTCGACCTGGCGCGCCGGCCCATGCGCTTGGCACCGCCGACATGATCGCTACCTTACGGAGCCGCCACGCGTGCGGTGACGGCAGTTTCCGCTGCGCCGAAGCCCCCGGAAGCCGCCTCGCGCCCGTGCCGCCGTGCGGACGTGCGCTGCGGCGGGGCGGGGTGAACTCCCGCTCGCAGGGCGGACAGGCGGTCAGTCGCCGCCCTCGACGAACAGCAGCCTGCGGTCCAGCGCCTCCTCGCGGACCTGAAGGGCGCGGGCGTACTCCGGCGAGGCGTACCACTGCCGGGCCCGGGCCATGGAGGGGAATTCGACGACGATCATCCGCCGTGCGGCGGGCCAGGTGCCCTCGACCGCTTCCGGGCGGCGCCCCCGTGCGAGGTAGCGGCCGCCGTACTGCGCGATCGAGGACGCCGCCAGCTCGCGGTAGGTGTCCGCGCGCTGTTCGTCGAGGACCTCGACTTCCGATACGACGTAAGCGGGCATACCGACGACCGTCCTCCCGTTGTCCCTCTTCCGAGATAGCTTTCCTGGAAGCTACCATGCGGTGCCGACGAGGAGGACCCGAAATGGAAGAGCGGACGGACCGGGTCGACGACGTCGTCCGGGCATGGCGACGGGAGTTGCCCGAGGTCGTCGGGAACACCACCGAACTGGCCAAACGCCTCACGCAGTTGTCGACGGCGCTGGGCGAGGCCACCCGGCGTGAACTGGCCGCCTTCGAGCTGACGGTCGCCCAGTACGACGTCCTGGCCGCCCTCCGCAGGGCCGGCGCTCCCTTCCGTATGAAGCCGAGCCACCTCGTGGGGGAGCTGCTGCTGTCGTCCGGCGGCGCCGCGAAGACCCTCAAGCAGTTGGCCGCGCGCCGACTGGTGGAGCGCGAAAGCGACGTCGCGGACGGCCGTGTCGCCTGGGTCCGGCTGAGCGCGGAGGGCGTCGACCTCGCCGAGCGCGTGGTCCGCGCCACCAGCGGCGCGCAGCAGGAGTTGTTCCGCCACCTGCCCGCGGAGGCGGCCGAGCACGCCACTGCCGCACTCCGCGAGGTCTGCGCCGCGGTGGACGACGGCCGTCCGCGGGGTCCCTTCTGAGCGGGCGTGCGATGCCCCGCTGACCACTTCCGGCGTTCCAGAGGCTTCGCGACGGACGGCACCGCTCACCGGACGAACGGGGCACCGGCTCTAACGCGCCAGATCCCCGGTGTCGAAGGAGGCGGCGTCCCTCCCCGTGCCGTCCACGATCCACCAGTTGCAGGCGAAATGCGGCTGACCCGCCGTGGCCATGAGGAGCTCGTCGTGGCCGTCACCGTCGAGATCGGCCGCGCCCACGGGATGGCCCGCCCAGGAGTCCGGGTCATCGGCGGTCGTACCCGGTGCGTGGTGGGAGCGTCGCAGGTGATGCCACGGCCGGGAGCCGAGGCCCGGGGAGGAACCACCGCGCAGGACATCGACGCTGCCGCTGTTCCCCCAGCGGTCGGGGGCGCGTGCGACGGCGAGGTCGTCGCAGCCGTCCCCGTTGAGGTCTCCAGCGACCAGGCCGATGCCGAAGCCTCCCTTGCGGGTGCCGCCTTCGATGACGACGGGCGCCAGCGGGGCCTTGCCGTAGCGAATGGTCACCCTGCCCTTGCGATCGGCCGGCTCCTTCTCCTCGTCCGTCGGGATGCCGCTGTCACCGAGGGCGACGTCGGGCCGGTTGTCACCGTCGAAGTCGCCGACGGCGATGCTCTCGCCCGGTGGCAGCCGTTCCGGCTTCTTCGCGAGACCGGTCTCGGTCTTGGCACCGCCGGCCAGCAGCAGGGGCCTGTCGGGCTCTCCGGGGCGGTATACCAGGAGATCGGTGGCGTGGCCGCCGGTGACCTGCGCCGCGAACATCTGGAGGTCTGGCACCGCGTCGGTTCCCCGCGGGTCGGGGTCGGCGCGCTCGCTGGTTCGCGCGGGCTTGCCCGTGCGGGTGAACGGGCCGTGCAGCACCACCAGTCGCCGCTTGTTCAGACCGGTGCGGTATGTGGCCAGGTCGGCGTGGCCGTCGCCGTCGAAGTCCCCGGCCACCGGCGGCTCCCCGTAGGTCTCGTTGGTCTTCCCGACGGCCACGGGGTTCTTGCCGCGGTGCGGCAGCGCGATGGGGGTGGGGCGGTGGTCGCGCCGCGGCCCGTGCGGGCCGCCCCACTGCACATGGGCGTAGCCGCCCGCGACGAGGTCGAGGTGGCCGTCGCCGTCCAGGTCGGCGACGGTCGGAGCGGGCCGGGTGCCGATCATGCCGACGTGCTTGGGCAGGTCGAAGTCCTTGGGGGTGAACACCGTGCGGTGCCCGGGAGCAGGGCCGTGCGCCGAGCCTTCCAGCAGGGCGATCCGGCCGGTCTGGTAGACGTCGCCGTTTCCGGCCGGTACGTCGAGCAGCAGCTCCGGGTGGCCGTCGCCGTCGAAGTCGGGGGCGGGGGTGTCCGCCCGGCCTGTGGGTTGAGGCGACGAGGCCGGCGTCGCGGGTGCCGACCGGGAGGGTCGGCAGGCGCTGTCCGCAACGGGCGGATCAACCTCCTGGTTGCGTGCGCCCGTGGCGGTGCAGAACACCAAGGCGGCGGCGAGGAGGCTGAGGGGCCCGGTTCGGCGGAACCTCTTGGCACGTGAGGCTCCCGGTTCGTACGTCATGAGAGCCACTACAACCGATGTGCACGCTCCCCTCCAAACCCGAGACCACTCCGTGACCTCGGCTTCTGTGGCAACTCACCACACAACCTGTCGCACCGGCCCAACCGCGGCGCGCTTCCGTCCGGTGCGGGCGCGGTCACGTGTCCTGACCCGGTTCCGGCCCGGTGGCAACGTTCCCACTCTGGAATCGTTGCCACAGAGGGCGCCACGGACTCCTCGCACGGTCACCACCCACGTTGCCGTGAGCGGGCCGTGAGCGGCCCGTCAGCCGGTCGATGAACGGCTCGCGCGCGGTGGCACCGACGACGGCCGACGCACGGCCACCGCCCTGGGGGCGGGAATTGCTCATGGGGCACAAGATGTTCCTCTTCCGGGACACCTGCCACGCCGGGCCCCTCTCGAACTCGCCCTCGGCCGGGCCCTGGCCGCTTGCGGCAGCGACCGGGGCCTCGACGTCCTCGTCCGCTACCTCGACGACAACCGCGCCCTGCTCGCCGAGCAGGCACACACCCGGTCGACCGCCCTGACCGGTACCGGCCACGGCAAGGACGCCGACGCGTGGCGGCGCCATCTGGCCGCGCACCCGCTCGACCCCCTCCCGCTGCCCCCGCCCCACGATCCGCACGCCGCCGACCTACCGCCCCGCATGCTGCGTCCGGCCCCCGCCCCCACACCGCGTGCCCGGCACCCTGACCGGCGACAGCGGGAACGCCCCCGTTCACCTCGCCGTCAGGAGGTCACGGGGCAGGCCGAGGTGGTCACCGAGCGCCTGCCGGCCGAGAGCCGTGACGGCGACGGCGCGTGTGGTGCCGAAACGAGTGATCCACCCCACGTCGAAAGCGTGGCGGCACAGGGCGGCACCGACGGCACCCGCAAGGTGGGGGCGGCGTTCGGTCCAGTCGAGGCACGACCGCACCGCCGGCCGGCGGCTGCCCTGCGGAACGGTGACTCCGACGTCCGAGAGCCAGGCCACTCCGCTCCCGGTCAGTCCCAGCCCGTGTCCGAGATCCAGAAGGCGCCGCTCGATCATCGCGTCGGTGACGGCGACCGCGACGGCCCCGGCGAGGTGGTCGTAACAGGTACGGGCGTGGGCGAGCGCCGACCGGCGCCCGGCAGCCGAAAGGGAGCGCGGCGGAGCCGAGTCCCGTGCGGGAGCCATCGCGGCGAGGCCCTCCACCAGTTCGGCGATGTGCGGACCGGCCAGCCGTACGTAGCGGTGACGGCCCTGCCGCTCCTGCGTCAGAAGGTTTCCCCGCACGAGCGCGTGCAGGTGCTCGGTCGCGGTCGAGGGCGCCACGCCCGCATGACGCGCCAGTTCGGTCGCTGTCCAGGCCCGGCCGTCGAGCAGGGCGAGCAGCACGGTCGCCCGTGTGCCGTCGGCCAGCAGCTTCGCGACGGAGGCCAGATCGGGGGCGGTGGTGTGCACGCGCCGCATGTCCATGCCTTCCATTGTCCCCCGCGATGCTTCGGCATCCGCCGAAGCGTCACCGCCCGGGTCCCACCGTCACGGCACCGCACCTCCCACCGCCTCGCCGATCCCCCAACAGCACTCAGGGGAGGCGCGGGGGAGTGTGGGCCGCCCCCGCGCGGGCGCCGCCGGGCACGCTCAACGGGGCGCCGGCGGCGTGCCGTCGGGCCGCACGTGCAGGCGGTGGTGCAGCGCCCGCACCTCGTCGACGAGCTCGGGCACCGGACCCTCCACCACCGCGCCGGGCACGACCGAGATGACGGGCAACGCGGCCACCGGAGCGGCGGCCACACCCCATTCCGTCAGCCACCCTGCCAACTGGTCGGCGGAGGCCACGTAGACGATCCGGCCGAGGCCGACCCAGCCGTGCGCGGCGGCACACATCGGGCAGTGCTCGCCGGAGGTGTAGACGGTGGCGGCGGCCCGCTCGGCCGGGGTCAAGTGCTCGGCGGCCCACCTCGCGAGCGCGAATTCGGGATGCCGGGTGCGGTCGCCCGAACCGACACGGTTGTGGTCCTCTGCCAGCGCGGTCCCGTCCTCGCCGACCAGTACGGAACCGAAGGGCTCGTCACCGGCCTCCAGCGACGCGGCCGCCAGTTCCACGCAGCGGCGCAGATGCCGCAGATCCACCTCGTTCGTCACGGCTCCAGCCTGGACACCGCGGTCCGGCGCGCCGCACCACTCCGAGGGCGCGGTGGAGGAAGAGCGCCAACGCGGTCGTCACAGTGCTTCAGCTACCGAGACGGCCGGAAATACGGAAGGCCCACCGGCACGGTCCCGGTACGATGACGGGGCCGGCCGCGGGACTCCGGCGCGACTTCCGGAACGTGCCTGTACAGCAATGATTCGCAGCTCGCGCTGCCATTCCCCGGCCGGTTCACACACCACGGGAAGCGGGGAACGGGGAAGGACCATGGACGCGCGCGCGGCGGCGGGCGGGAGGAGCGACCTGGTCGCGGCGGAGGACCTGCTCCAGTTCGTCAACGCCGCCGTCACCGCCACCGGCCAGCGCGAGTTCCACTCCACAGCCGCCGCCCAGCAGTTCTCCCTCGACTTCCTGCACGCCTACGTCCGCGGGAACTACCGTGACCTGTACGCGGCCGTCCTGGCGCTGGACATCAACGACCACAACACCGTCCGCATCATCACCGACCTGCTGCGGACCGCGAACGAGGCGTCCTTCGACCAGCGTCGCATGGAGGGCCGGCTGATCGCCCGCCGCCTGGCGACCCTGCCCCCGCAGCGCGTGTACGGCATCTTCCGCAGTCTGAGCCGCGCCAAGGTCAACAACCGGCGCACCCGGGCCCTGGTGCGCGACTGGCTCGCCCACCGCCCTGACCTCACTCTCGACGCCGTCAAGTACCGCGGCGGTCTGGCCTGCGCCCTGCGCCACGCCCATCTGCGCCCGCCGACCGCGGAACTCGGCGACTTCCTCTTCGCCTGGCGCGCCCGGCCCCACTACGCCGCCCCGCTGCTGGAGGCGTGGCGGCGGGCACACTACGACAAGAGCGCGCTCTACGAGCTGCCGTACACCGTCGCCGAGGGCTTCGCGGCCCGCCACGGCATACCCCGGGCCACGTTCCTGGAACGCATCGCACCCCGCATGACACGGCTGGAGAGCCTGCGCCTCCAGCGGACCGTCCAGCACCACGGCGTGGAGGCGGCCGTCGCCGACCTGTCCGGAATGCGGCTGACCCGCCTGGCCTCGTACGTGCTCTCCCTCTCCCCGGACGAACGCATCCGCAGGCGCTCCGAGCTGACCGGCGCGCTGCGGGCGGCCGCCGACCGGGTGGCCGGTGAGATGCGTGGCACCTGGGGGCGGGTGACGGCCGTGCTGGACGACAGCTTCTCCAGCTTCGGATCGGCAACCAAGCGCCGCCGCCCGCTCGCCGTCACCCTGGCCTGCCACCATCTGCTGGCCGCGCTCGCCACCCGGTACGTGCCGGTGTGGACCTCCGGCCGCACCGACGCGCTGCTCGTCCGCCCCTGCGGCCCCACGCCGCTGGGACGGCGCATCCTGGACGCATTGGAGACGGCACCGGAGCGGCTGCTGATCGTCTCCGACGGCTGGGACAACGCGCCGCCTGGGCTCGCGGCCGAGGTTCTGCGCGTCTGGCGCACCCGCCTGGACCCCGGCTGCGCGGCCTCGGCAGTGCACCTCAACCCCGTCTACGACGCACGGGACTTCGACGTGCGCAAGCTGGCACCCACCGTGCCCACGGCCGGCATCCGCGACGCGGAGGATCTGCCCGCACTGGTGGAGCTGGCCCGCTTCGCGGAGAGCGGCACGGGGCTGTCCGAACTGCGCACCTATCTCACCGGAAAGGTGGCCGCACTGACGAGGGACGAGACGGGGAAGGGCCGATGACCGCGTCCGGCGGCGTACGGGAGACGACCGGTCCCGACATGCGCGGGCTGCGCACCCGGCCCGCACAGGTGTGGGGCGGAGTGCGCCTTGTCCCCCTGGTGCGGGACGAGCCCGTGACGGACCTGCGGCTGCACCCTCGCGCCTACGAGGACACGGCCGGCGTCGTCGATCTGGGCAGGCGCGAGGTCTACACCGCCTACGTGCCGCACGGGTTCGTCGCCCACTGGACCCGCGACGGCACCCCCGCCGCCGCCTACGGGACCCAGTTGAGCGACGGCGGCGAAGCGCTGCCGCCCACCCGCATGCAACTGCGCGCCCACCGCCGGATGGCCCGCAGGGAAGCGCGCAACCGGCTGCGTTTCCTGCCGCTGCACCTGGCACTGGAGGGCTACCTTGCGCTCCACTTCGGCGGTCCGACGCTTGCCTGGCAGGAGTGGTCGCAGCGGGCGCTGCGCCAGGGTCTGTCCCCGCGGGTCGAGGAGGCGTATACGGGGGCGGAGGTGCGGGGGCTCTCCGACGCGCTACGGGTCTTCGAGATCCACCCGGGCCAGTGCGGGGTGCTGGTGTACGTGGCCGACGCGCTGGCGGCGGCCTTCGTCGTGCCCCACCCCGACGACTACCGCACCCTCCATCCCACGCTGGTGCGCGACCTGTACGGCGAGTTGATCCACCACTACGCCACCTACCAGCGCGAGCTGCCCGACTTCCATGCGTGCATCGTGGCCGACGGCATCGATGACCTGGCCGGTCTGCGTGCCGCCGCGGACGCCCAGGAGGAGGAGTGGGCGGCTTTCCACGACACCACCATGGCATCAGGCCTGCTGGCGGCGGAGCGCACCGTGCAGACGGTGTACCGCATGGGGCGCTTCACACTGAGCCGGTTCCTTCCCCTCTTCCGGCCCAAGGAGGAGAACCACATCGGCGAGACCATCACCGACACTGAGGGGCGCCTCGCCTACCTCAAGACCTTCCGGCTCTCGGAGGCCCAGATCCGCCGCGGCCACCTGCTGGACGAACTCGCCGCTCACCACTGGCAGATGAAGGCGACGGCCGCGGCTTTGGGAACCGACGAGCCGGGCCTGGCCGGGCGCCTGGAAGCCGCCGGTTTCGGCTATCTGCTGCGGCAGGACGTCATGGACCACTACCGCGCCACCACCCGCGCCACCGGTTCCTGACGACGCTGTGCGGTCGGCGTGCTCGCGGTGCGCAGGGGCGTGGAGGGGGCGCATGTGTCCCTGGGGCGCCTGAGCCCGGTCAGGACGGGCCGGCGGTGCTGCTGCGGGGTTCCAGTGAGGTCCGCAGCACCACCGTCTGGAGGGGCTTGACCGAGCCCGCGATGCGCTCCTGGAGAAGAGAGGCGGCGGCCTCACCGAGGTCGTAGGCGGGCAGGTGCACGGTGCTCAACGACGGGCGCACCAGCGAGGCCCAGGGCACGTCGCCGAAGGAGAGAACGCCGAAACCGGGCGGTTCGATGCCCGCCTCGTGCAGGGCCCGCAGCGCGCCCACCGTCATCAGGTTGTTCGCGATGAACACGGCGTCGGGCGGGGTGTCCAGGGCGAGCAACTCCCTCATCGCCGTGCAGCCGCCCTCCACACGGAAGTCGGCGTGACGTGTGTAGGCGCGGATCGTCTCGTCGGACACGCCGGCGTCGCGGAGCGCGGCGCGGAAGCCCGCCAGCCGGTCCTCCGAGGTGGAGGCGCCCACGGGGCCGGTCACACAAGCGATCCTGCGGTACCCCTGCTCGACCAGGTGGGCGGTGGCCTCCTCGGCGCCGTGCTGGTTGTCGACCATCACGGCGTCCACCCTCGCGGCCCGGGGGCGGCGGTCGACGGCGACGACGGGCATCCCGCGTTCGGCCAGCGCCGAGAGGTCGGTGTGCCTGCGGGAGGCGGCGGCCACCACGATGCCGGCCATCTGCTCGGCGAGCGCGACGTCGAGGTAGCGGCGCTCCTTGTCGACGTCCTCGTCGGTGTTGCAGAGCACCACGGACAGGTTGGTGCGCTGCGCCGCGTCCTCGACGCCGCGGGCCAGCGCGGTGAAAAAGGGATTGGAGATGTCGGGGATGAGCAGTCCGATGACGCTGGCACGCTGGACCCGCAGGGAGCGGGCGACCCGGTTGGGCGAGAAACCGAGGTTCTGGGCGGCCTCGCGCACCCGCTGGGCGCGCTCCGCTGTGACGCGGCCGCCGTTGAAGACGCGGGAGACCGTCGCGGGGGACACCCCGGCAGCGCGTGCCACATCGCTGATGGTTGCCACCGGACTCCTCGCTTTCCCGGCGCCTGAGACCTCGCCACGTGCTGCGGACGGACCGTGCTGCGCCACCTCTTGACACCCTACGGGGTGAACTCTACTTTGCCTGAAATGGTTTTCAACCAGGGGGGTCGGAATTGCGTCCCCACGGTCCTCCCAGATGTGTTCCTCCCCTCGTCATTCCTGTACCGACAGCAGTAATCCTCGACTCGATGTGAAGAAATCGATTTCTAGGGAGTGCCCTTCCATGCTCGACCAGCTCGCCCGACGCACCGACGGGGTGACCCGGTCCGTCAGTCCGGAGAACGTCACCGGCGCCAAGGGCGCGGGCGGCCGTGCCCTGGAGGGCACCGGCGCCCGCGCGGCCGGACCGCTCGGTCAGGGCTGGAAGATCTCGCCCAGCATCGACATCCCACCAGGCGAGACCGCCGAGTTGGCCGACATCGCGGGCCCCGGGACCGTGCGCCACCTGTGGTGCACCACCGCGCCGCACCGCGCCTGGCGCGGCACCCTCCTGCGGGCCTACTGGGACGGTGCAGACGAGCCCGCTGTCGAGGTGCCGCTGGGGGACTTCTTCTGCAACGGCTGGAACGTCTTCAGCCAGGTCTCGTCCGTGCCCGTGGCCGCCAACCCCAACGGGGGCTTCAACTCCTACTGGGCGATGCCCTTCCGCGAGCGGGCACGTCTCACCCTGGAAAACCTGTCGGCGGAGACGGTCACCCTCTACTACCAGATCGACTACGAGCTCGGCGCCGTGGACCAGGACGCCTGCTACCTGCACGCCCACTGGCGGCGCAGCCACCCCGTGCCGTACGGCGAGGTGCACACGCTCCTGAAGGACGTACGGGGGAGGGGGCAGTACGTGGGCACGTATCTTGCCTGGTCCACCAACAGTCCGGGGTGGTGGGGCGAGGGCGAGGTCAAGTTCTACCTGGACGGTGACACCGACTTCCCCACGGTCTGCGGCACCGGCACCGAGGACTACGTCGGCGGCGCCTGGAACTTCGACATCGAGGACCGCGGCTACACGACGTACACCACGCCCTACCTCGGCCTGAACCAGATCCTGCGCCCCGACGGCCGCTACGCCAGCCAGCAGCGGTTCGGGATGTACCGCTGGCACGTGCCCGATCCGGTGCGCTTCGCGGAGGATCTGCGGGTGACGGTCCAGTCGCTCGGCATCGGGCCCGGCAACGGCAACGGGCTGGCACACCGTTACCGGCCCACCAGCGACGACATCGCTTCGACGGCGCTCTTCTACCTCGACGCCCCCGCCTGCGGCGGCAGGCCGCCGGCACCCGGACTGCTCGACCTCGAAGTGGACTGAACCGCACGTATCGGCCGTCGCAGTACAGGAGGACGCCACATGCTTCCGCACGGCACCGGCCCGGGGCGCCGCAGAACCGCCGAGCCACCCGGTCCGCTCTCCGGCACGGCCACCTCCCGGCGCCGCTTCCTGCGCGGCGCCGCCGCGGGAGGGGCGGCGGCCCTGGGCGCACCCGCGCTGCTCAGCGGGTGCGGTTCCGCGCAGGCCGACAGCGACAGGCTGACGTTCTGGAACTTCTACGCGCCGCAACGGTCCGACGACCCGGCTCTCAACGCACAGAGCAAGTGGTTCACCGACCTGGTGGCGGCATGGAACGCCACCCACGACGTCAAGGTCGATCTGCTCTACCTGCCGCCGAAGACGTACCAGACGGGCACCAAGCTGCCCACCGCCTTCGCGGCCGGCTCCGGGCCGGACATCTTCCTCGTCAGTCCCGGCGACTTCCTGCGCTACTACAACGGCGGCGTCCTCGCCGATCTCACCCCGTACACCGAACCCGCGGCGGTCGAGGACTACAACGCCTCCACCCTCGCCAGCCGCACCGTCGACGGCAAGGTCTACGCCCTGCCCATGGAGGTCGAACCGCTGGCGATCTACTACAACAAGGGGGCCTGGGAGAAGGCCGGCCTCTCCGAGGGGGACGTCCCCACCACGTGGGACGCGCTGCTCGACGTCGGCGACAAGCTCACCACCCGCACCCGCGCGGGTCTCGTCTGCGAGACCGTGCCCGGCTACCTCCAGAACTTCCTCTGGTACCCGTGGATGTGGCAGGGCGGCGGTGACGTGCTGGACAAGAAGGGGCGGGTCGCCGTCGACACCCCGCCGGTGCGCCAGGCGCTGAAGCTGTGGCAGGACGCTGTCGACTCCGGCATCACCCCGCGCACCCCGCCTTCCGCCGACGACCTGATCTCCGCGTTCAAGGCCGACAACGCCGCCATGTGGCAGTCCGGGATCTGGCAGGTCTCCAGCTTCAAGGCGTATGCGCCGAAGTTCGAGTACGGCGTCTTCGCGCTGCCCGTCCCGCCCGGCGGCCGCTACACCACGGCGCTCGGCGGCTGGTCGTTCTGCGCCAACGCGCAGGGCCGCAACCCGGAGGCCGCCGCCGAGTTCTGCGGGTGGGCGCTGGGCTCCATGGAGGAGGACTGCGTGGCCCGGATGGTCGACTGGTGCACCCGGGCCAAGTCCGACATCGCGCCCCGCACCTCCGCACTGCACCGGGCCGGCACCGAGGGCGGCTACGACGACTGGGCGATGCGCTACTTCCGCGACGAGGTCTTCCCCGGCGGGCGCGCCGAGCCCCGCTATCCGCCCGTCGTCTACAAGGCCATGTCGGACGCCATCCAGGGCACCATGCTCGCCGGGCGCGACGTGGCCGAGGAAGCGGCCCGGGCCCAGCAGTCGGTGGCCGCCTACGTCGAGAGCTACGAGGGGGCGAGCCTGGTATGACCGACCTCGCCACTCCGCGCGACACCGCGGCCACCGACCCCACGCCCCGCCCCCGGGGCCGTCGGCAGCTTTCCCGCAGACACCGTGAATGGATCGCTGCCGCGCTGTTCCTGGCACCGGACGGTATCGGGCTGCTGCTCTTCGTCGGCCTGCCCATGGTGCTGTCCGTGGTTCTCAGCTTCTTCCAGGTCAGCGGATTCGGCAGCTACGAGTTCATCGGACTCGGCAACTACCGGCGCATGGTGAACGACCCGCTCTTCTGGGACTCGATGCAGACGACAGGGCTGTACGTCGTCGTCCTCGTGCCCACCCTGTTCGTGGTCAGCCTCGGTCTGGGCCTGCTCGTCCAGCAGCGCCTGCCCGGCGTCGGTGTCTTCCGTACCGTCTTCTTCCTCCCCTACGCACTCAGCCTGGTGGTCGTCGGCCTGCTGTGGAAGTTCATGCTCGACGACCAGACCGGGGTGGTGAACAAGACCGCCCGGGGTGTGGGCCTGGAGGGCAGGTCCTGGCTGGGCGACCCCTCGCTCGCGCTGTACTCCGTCATCGCCGTCTTCGTGTGGGTGATGATGGGCTACTACATGATCATTTTCCTTGCGGGGCTCCAGGAGATCCCCCGCGAGCTGTACGAGGCCGCACGGATCGACGGCGCCGGACCCTGGCAGCGGTTCCGCCGCATCACCTGGCCGCTGCTCCGCCCCACCAGCTTCTTCGTCCTGTTGATGTCGACGGTCGCGGCCATCACCGGAGGCTTCGAGTTGATCTTCGTCCTCACCCAGGGCGGACCCGCCGACAGCACCTCGCTGGCGATCTACTACATCTACCAACAGGCCTTCAACTTCGGCGAGTACGGCTACTCCGCCGCGATGGGCACGGCGCTGGTGCTCGTGATGGTCGTCTGCTCCGGACTGATCTTCGCGCTCACCAGGGGAGGGAGGTTTCACGATGGCGACTGACACCAGGGGCGTGAGCGCCCCAGCCGGCCGGCAGGGGAGAGGGGCCCGTACCGGACTGACGGTGCTCGGCGCCGCCCTGGCGGCGCTGGCGCTCTTCCCCGTCGCCTGGCTGGTCTCGGCCTCGCTCAAGCCGCGCGACCAGGTCAACGACGGGAAGCTGATCCCCCAGGACATCACCTTCTCCAACTTCACCTACGTCTTCACCGAGATCCCCTTCGCGCGCTACCTGTTCAACAGCTTCCTCGTCTCCGCCGTCGTGACGGTCGTGGCACTGCTGCTGCACTCCATGGCGGCCTACGCGCTGGCCCGGCTGCGCTTTCCGGGACGGGAGTTCGTCTTCGCGGCGATCTTCGCGACCCTGCTGGTCACGGCGCCCGTCGTACTCATCCCGCTGTTCGTCGTCGTCCGCGAGATGGGCATGCTCGACAGCTACGCCGGACTGATCGTCCCCGCCGTCTTCAACGCTTTCGGCATCTTCCTGCTGCGGCAGTTCTACCTCCAACTGCCGCGCGAACTCGAAGAGGCCGCGATCATCGACGGCTGCGGGTACTGGCGGGTGTACTGGTCGGTGGTGCTGCCGCTGTCCCGGCCCGTCCTCTCCGCGCTGACCATCTTCTTCTTCCTCGCCAACTGGAACTCCTTCCTGTGGCCGCTGGTCGCCACCAACGACCCGGATCTGACCGTCGTGCAGCTCGCCATCACCTCCTTCCAGTCGCAGTACACCTCCAACTGGAACTACATCCTGGCCGCGGCACTCGTCGCCGCCGCCCCCATGCTGGTGCTCTTCTTCGCCTTCCAGCGGAAGATCGTCGAGTCCGTCAAGACGGCGGGTTTCAAGTAGAAGAGCTCTCATGCCCGACCCGCACAGGACGCACTCGGGTCATGAGCGGAGCAGTGGCAAAATGCGCTGATGGGGATGATCGACAGCGGCAACGGGGCCGTCCGGTACGTGCGGTTCCAGTCGCCTCACCGGAACGGTCGAAACAACTTCACCGGCGTTTTCGGGCTCGTCAACAGTTTGGCGAGGGAGGGAAGGCTCTCGGACGCACAGGAGTCCTTCCGTCGCCGCAGCAACAGTTGGTACGACGCCGCGTACACCGATCCCTCGACCATCGACCCGCGTGTTTACGATGACGAGATCAACCCTGGTGCGGCTGCGTGGTTCAAACCATCAGCGACTCATCTCCTCGCTCGGGTCTCCGGCTATCTGGAGATCCTTGCCGCGCACGGCGTCGACTGCCAGGTTCTGCGGTCCGCAGACCCGGGGCGGGTCGTCTACGAAGACGATGTACAGATCGTGGTGGTGCCGCATGCGGACGCGGCTGCTGTCCAGGAGCGCACCAACACCAGGAAGTGACGCGGTGCGCGACGAGGCCGCGCGTCAGGTAGCGCGCCAGCTCGGGATGGAGCAGAGCGCGGATGGTGTCCGAGCCGTAGCCGGCGTCCAGGCGCATGGTGATGCCGTCGGGTAATGGTCCGAGGCCGTGAAGACGGTCCAGAGGTGGTGCGGGCACTGGGGAGTCGTGGGGAGTCGTGGCGGTCGGCGCAGATCAGGACGCGGCCGGGGAGAGTGCTGCAGCCGTCCGTCATGCCGAAGCGTTTCGCGCCGTTCGCCGCGGTAGACAGAAGAGGTGGACGACGCGGGCCGGCGAAGGCACCGGCGACAGTACCGGGGCCCACAGCGGCCCGGGAGCCTGCACCGCCGCAGTCGCAGCCCCGCCGCGTCACCGGTAGAGCACGGACTGGATCTTTTGATCGTCGAGATTCTTGCGGTCGTACCAGTAGAAGCCGGTGCTGACGGCCTTGGGCAGCTTCTTGCCCTGCTTCGCCTTGAGCGCCGCGTCCACGACCTGCCGGCCGATCGCGAGCGGGTCCTGGGTGATGGCGCCGAGCATCTGACCCTTCTCGATGGCGTCGATCTGGCCCTTGCCGGAGTCGAAGCCGACCGTCTTGATGCCCTTCCTGCCGCTCTCCTTGACGCCCTGGATGACGCCCATCGCCGAGCCCTCGTTGGTGCCGTAGATGCCGTCCACGTCGGGGTTGGCGGTGATGATGGCCTTGGTGATGTCGGCCGACTTGGTCTGGTCGCCGCCGCCGTACTGCACGGGCAGCAGCTTGATGCCGGGGGCGTGCTTCTTCATCCAGCCGGCGAAACCGTCGCGGCGGTCGATGCCGGACCCGCTGGTCTGGCTGTGGGCCACCACGGCGACCTCGCCCTTGCCGTGCAGCGCCTTGGCCAGGTGCCGGGCCGCCGCGGCCGCGGCGGCCTTGTTGTCCGTCGCGACGGTGGTCAGCGGTACCTCGCTGTCGACGCCGGAGTCGAAGGCGATCACGGGGATGTCGTTGCGCTCGGCCTTCCGCAGCATCGGCTCGGTCGCCCGCGAGTCGAGAGCGGCCAGGCCCAGCGCGTCCGGCTTCTTGCCGACGGCGTTGGTCACCTGCGTCACCTGCGTCTCGACGTCGCTCTCCGTCGCCGGCCCCTGGAAGCTGATCTCGGCGCCGCGCTTGTCGGCCTCCTGCTGGGCACCTTTTCTGACCGACTGCCAGAACTGCTGCTGGAAGCCCTTGGAGACGATCGCCACGTACGGCTTGTCACCTGCTCCCTCGTCGGAGGCGCCGCAGCCGCTGAGCGCCAGTGTCATGGCCGCCGCGACGAGCGCCGCGGTGCGCTGGGGCCGCATGGTCATCGAACTCCCTCGGTGGTGCCGGAAAAGTGTGCGGGAAGCGTGCGCCCGGGCCCGGACGCGACCGGCGCGGACCCTTGTCTCAGGCCGCTGCACGCTTGCGGGCCATGTCCGCGTAGACAGCGACGACGATGACGCTGCCGAGGATGACGTTCTGCCACTCCTGCGGTACGGCGAGCACCTGGAGGCCGTTGTTGAGCACGGAGATGATCAGGGCGCCGATGACCGTGCCGACGATGGACCCCTTGCCCCCGCTGAGCGAGGTGCCGCCGATGACGACCGCGGCGATGGCCTGGAGCTCGTACCCCATGCCTGTCGCGGGCTGGGCGGAGCCGAGACGGGCGGAGATGAGGATGCCCGCCAGGCCGATGAACAGGCCCGCCAGGGTATAGATGATGATCTTCCACTTGCGGACGTCGACGCCGGAGAGGGCGGTGGCCTCCTCGTTGCTGCCGATGGCGTAGGTGTAGCGGCCGAGTACCGTCCGGCTCAGCGCCACACCCGCGACGACGGCGACGACGGCCATGATCAGCACCGCGTTGGGGAAGTCCGTACCGGGGATGATGCTGCCGGTGGAGATGTCGGTGTAGGCGGTGGAGTCGAAGTAGATCGGCGCGCTGCCCGAGATGACCAGTGCCAGCCCGCCGGCGACCAGCATCATCGCGAGCGTCGCGATGAACGGCGGCAGCCCGAGCACGGTGACGTTCAGCCCGTTGACGAAGCCGATGAGCGCGCCGAAGACCAGCGTGCCGAGGACACCGACGACGATGGGCAACCCCATGTCGGTGATCAGCACCCCGGAGACGACGGCGCACAGCGCCATGCCCGTACCGACCGACAGGTCGATGCCGCCGGTGATGATCACGAACGTCGCACCGAGCGCGAGAGTGCCGATCACGACGGTCGCGAAGAGGATGGAGGTGATGTTGCCGTAGGAGAGGAAGATCGGGTCGGCGATCGCGAAGAACACACTGATCACGACGAGGCTGCCGAAGGCCAGGAACTGCTGGAGGCGTCCCTTGGGAGTGCCGCCCTCACCTTCCGCGCCGGTGGGCTTCTGCTGCGGGGCCGTGGGTGCCGTCTGCGTCGTCATCACTTGCCTGCCTCGGGGGTGCTGGTGCCGGTGTCGGTGCTCTTGGCCGCGGGGGCTGCTGCGCGGGCGTGCTGCGGATCGGTGCCGGGGCGCAGCGTCGCGTAGTGCATGACCTGCTCCTGGGTGGCTTCGTCGGCCGCGAGCTCACCGGTGATGCGGCCCTCGGCCATCACCAGGACCCGGTGCGACATGCGCAGTATCTCGGGAAGCTCCGAGGAGATCACGATGAGGGACTTGCCCTGCTGGGCCAGGTCGTTGAGGAGCCGGTAGATCTCCTCCTTGGCGCCGACGTCGATACCCCGGGTCGGCTCGTCGAAGATCAGGACGTCGCACTCCTTGACCAGCCATTTGGCGATGACGACCTTCTGCTGGTTGCCGCCGGAGAGGTTCTTGACTCGCTGGCCGACCGACGGCGTCTTGATCTTCAGCGCGTTGACCAGCTCCGCCGCGCGGGAGCGGATCGCCTCGTCGCGGACGAAGCCGAAGGAGGTGAAGCGTTCCTGGAGGGAGCTGAGCGCGATGTTGGTGCCGACGCCGTCCTCGACGAGCAGTCCGAGCTGTTTGCGGTCCTCGGACAAGTAGCCGATACGGTGCCGTGCCGCATCCGCGGGGTTGCTGATGCGCACCCGTTCGCCGCGCAGCGTCACGGTGCCTGAAGTGACGGGGTCGGCGCCGACCAGCGCGCGGGCCACCTCGGTACGGCCCGCTCCCATCAGCCCCGCGAACCCGAGGATCTCCCCCTCCTTCAGCTCGAAACTCACCTCTTCCAGCAGAGCCTTGGTGCTCAGCCCGGAGACCGACAGCAGGGTCCTGCGGTCCTGCCGCACGTTCTCGGGCCCCGCGCTGTCGTCGAGTTCGCGGCCGACCATGCGCGCGATGACATCCCGCATGGAGGTCTCGGCGGTGCGCAGCGTGTCCACGTACTGCCCGTCGCGGATGACGGTGATCCGGTCGCAGAGGGAGCGCAGCTCCTCCATACGGTGCGAGATGTAGATGACGCCGGTCTCCGGCCGGACGAAGCGCTGGATGAGCCGGTGCAGGACCCGCACTTCGGCGTCGTTGAGCGCGGCGGTCGGCTCGTCCATGATCAGCACCCGCGGGTCGTACGAGAGCGCCTTGGCGATCTCGACCATCTGCTGCTGGGCGACGGTGAGCGTGCCGACCGAGCGGCGCGGATCCAGCGGGAGCTGAAGCCGGTCGATCAGTTCCTGAGCACGGGCGTTGAGGGTCCGGTGGTCGAGGAGGACACCCGCCTTGCGGGGTTCCCGGCCGATGAAGATGTTCTGCGCGACCGTGAGGTCGGGCATCAGGTTGAACTCCTGATGGATGATGCTGATGCCCAGCTCCTGGGCGTGCCGCGGCCCGGTCACGTGCAGCGGTGCGCCGTCGAGGAAGAAGCTGCCGGAGTCGGGGGTGTGGATGCCCGACAGCAGCTTCATCAGCGTCGACTTGCCGGCGCCGTTCTCGCCGACCAGCGCGAGGACCTCACCGTGGAGCAGGTCCAGCCGCATGTCCCGCAGCGCCTTGACGCCCGGGAAACCCTTGCTGACGCCCTCCACCCGCAGGAGAGTTCTCCCCTCGGCGGGCTCCGTGGCCTCGGCGGCTCCGGGACGGGTGGTTCCGGTGTTCTCGCCGTCCATGTCAGTGCTCTCCCGCCACCGTGACGACACCCTTGCGCAGGATGGCGTTGCCGTAGACCCGGCGCTCACCGGTGCGGATGACGAGGTACGCCTGCGCCGCAGCGTCGTAGAACGCCTGCCGCTCCAGGTCCCGTACGCCGTCCTCGCCCACGTCCGCGGCCTCCATCAACTCCCGCTGCACCTCTCCCCGGCCTCCTCCGGGTTGCCCCATCAGGTCGAGAGCGGGCGCCTCGTCCAGCGGCACCACGGTGCGGATCGCTTCGAGGACGTGCGGCGCGGCGAGCCCGGGGAGGACCAGCATCCGCTGGGCGAGGCGTGCGCAGGGGAAGTGGGCGTCGGCCACCACGACGGCGTCGGAGTGGCCCATCGCATCCAGATGGCGCAGTAGGTCCCCCGTCAGCAGGGGGTGGATGTCGGTCAGCACGACAGACTCCTCAGAAATCGATTTCAGGGAGTGTAGAAACGGCCGGTCGGTGCGTCAACAGGTCGGACGGCATCTCCTGTGTTCCGTGCCCACGGCCTGCGCGTTCTGCGTCCCTGGAGGCGCGACGGGTGGGAAGAGCGGAGGTGCGGGCGCCAGGCGAGGGGCTGGGCGGAGCGGCGGAGCATTGACGGTGAAATCGATTTCTGACAGCCTGCGCCCCATGCCCCTCAACGCAGTCCTCGGTGTGGACATCGGCACCTCCAGCAGCAAGGGCGTCCTGGTCTCCCTCGACGGGACCGTGCTGCGTTCAGCCGTGCGGGAGCACAGCGTCGAGCGGCCGGCACCCGGCCACGTGGAGATGGACGCCGAGATCTGGTGGGACGAACTGGTCTCCCTCTCCCGCGAACTCACCGCGCCCGGCGACGCCGACGTGGTCGCCGTCGGGCTCAGCGGCATGGGCCCCTGCGTCCTGCTGACCGACGCCGACGACCGCCCGGTCCGCCCCGCGATCCTGTACGGCGTCGACACCCGTTCCGTCGACCAGATCGCCCGGCTGAACGCGGAACTGGGCATCGAGGAGATCCGGCGGCGCTGCGGCTCCGACCTCTCCAGCCAGGCCGCCGGAGCCAAGATCGCCTGGATCGCCGACGAGGAACCCGAGCGGTACGCCCGCGCACGCCGCCTCTACATGCCCAGCTCGTGGCTCGTGCACCGGCTCACCGGCGCCTACGTCCTCGACCACCACTCGGCGAGCCAGACCACTCCGCTCTACGACACCCACGCCCTCGCCTGGTACGGACCGTGGGCCGACCGGATCGCGCCCGGCCTCGAACTCCCCCCGCTGCGCTGGTCCGGTGAAGAGGCGGGAACCGTGACGGCCGAGGCCGCACGGCTGACCGGGCTGCCGCAGGGCGTCCCCGTGATCACCGGTACCGTCGACGCCTGGGCCGAGGCCCTCAGCGTCGGCGCGCACCGGCCCGGCGACCTGATGCTGATGTACGGCACGACGATGTTCCTGGTCCACACCGTCCCCGACCTGCTCACCGACCCGGCGCTGTGGAGCACCGTCGGCGCCCTGCCCGGTACCCGCAACCTCGCCGGAGGCATGGCCACCTCCGGCGCCGTCACCGGCTGGCTCCGCGAGTTGTTCGGCGACCCCGGGTACGCGGATCTGCTCCAGCTCGCCGAACGCTCGGGGCCGGGTGCCGGGGGCCTGCTGATGCTGCCGTACTTCTCCGGTGAGCGCACCCCGGTCATGGACCCGCAGGCGCGCGGCGTCATCGCGGGCCTCACCCTCTCCCACACCCGCGGCGACCTGTACCGGGCAGCCCTGGAGGCAACGGCCTACGCCGTACGGCACAACATCGAGGCGCTCCGCCAGGCCGGCGGCGACATCCGACGCGTCGTCGCCGTGGGCGGCGGCACCCAGGGCGGGCTGTGGACCCAGATCGTCTCCGACGTCACGGGGTATCCCCAGGAACTGCGGACCACCTCCATCGGCGCCGGCTACGGCGGCGCCCTCCTCGCGGCCCAGTTGGTCGGGGACGCCTCGATCGATGCCTGGAACCCCGTCCAGGAGACCGTCACACCGCGGCCCGGAACCGCGGCGCGCTACGAGGAGCTGTACGGCCTCTACCGCGCGCTCTACCCGGCGTCCGCGGAGGTCGTCCACGCCCTCGCGGCCCAGCAGAACCGGTGATCCGCCCCGTCGAGGTCTCACGTCCCGCCCGCAGTCACGCACCGTTCGAAGGAGCACCGTCATGCCCTACTCCCTGCCGCAGCCGATCGTGCCCGCCGCCGCCGAGCCGGGCACCGTCTACACCGTCGCCAGCGGTGACCTGCGGCCCAGCGCCAATGTCACCGGGTGGCCGTCCCAGCGCAAGCTGGAGGCCGACCTGACGGCGGCCCTCAACGAACTGGGCCGGCAGGTGCGCCGTGGCCACGAGGTCGACACGGCGAAAGGGCACGGCTTCATCGACAGTCAGCGCGCCGGTATCGAGGTGTTCAAGCATCTGCCGCCCGAGGCGCCCCTGATCGTCGTCGAGGGCGTATGGCAGTACAGCCACCACGTGCTCGCCGGGCTGCGTGACCACCGTGGTCCGATCCTCGTCGTCGCGAACTGGAGCGGTGAGTTCCCGGGGCTCGTCGGCCTGTTGGGCCTGGCCGGCAGCCTCACCAAGGCGGGCAGGCCGTACTCGGTGCTGTGGAGCGAGGACTTCACCGACACGTGGGCACTGGACGGCCTGCGCACCTGGCTGGAGACGGGCACCCTCACCCATGACGCCTCTCACGTGCGGGACCTGCCTCCGCTGGCCTCCGACGACGAGACGGAGCTCGGCGCCGCGCTGGCTGGGCAGTTGCGGTCGGAGAAAGCCGTCATCGGCGTCTTCGACGAGGGCTGCATGGGCATGTACAACGCCATCTTCGACGACGAATACCTCAACGCTCTCGGCATCTACAAGGAACGTCTCTCCCAGAGCGCCCTCGTGGTGGAGATGAGCCGTGTCACCGACGAGGAGGCCCAGGCCGTCCGCGACTGGCTGGACCGGGCCGGCATGACGTTCCACACCGGCACCGACGAGGCCACGGAACTGACCGACGCACAACTGCTGAGCCAGTTCAAGATGTACATCGCCGCGCTCCGCATAGCCGACGACTTCGGGCTCGACGCGGTGGGCATCCAGTACCAGCAGGGACTCAAGGACACCGTCCCCGCCAGCGACCTGGCGGAGGGTCTGCTCAACAACGTCGAACGTCCCGCCGTCCTCAGCCGTGACGGCTCCCGCGAGCTGTACGCGGGAACACCGCTGCCGCACTTCAACGAGGTCGACGAAGGCGTCGCCGTCGACTCCCTCGTCACCAACCGCATCTGGACGGCCATGGGCCTGGACCCGGCCACCACGCTGCACGACATCCGCTGGGGGCAGGAGTACGACGGCCAGTTCGTGTGGGTCTTCGAGATCTCCGGTTCCGTCCCCGCTTCCCACCACGGCGGTTACGACAAGTCGTACTCCAAGCGACAGCCCCCCATGTTCTTCCCGCTCGGCGGCGGCACACTCAGCGGCGTCTCCAAGCCCGGCGAGCTCGTGTGGTCCCGCGTCTTCCTGATGGACGGCGCACTCCATGCCGACCTCGGCCGGGCCTCGGCCGTCGAGCTTCCCGAGGAGGAGACCCAGCGGCGCCTGGCGGCCACCACCCCCGAGTGGCCGATCATGCATGCCGTGCTGCACGGTGTCAGCCGCGACCAGTTCATGGGGCGCCACAAGGCCAACCACCTCAACGTCGCCTACGCCCCCGACGCCGCCACCGCGGACAAGGCCCTGCGCGCCAAGGCGGCGATGTTCGACGAGCTCGGCGTGCAGGTCCACCTGTGCGGGCACGTCACGCTCTGACGCCCGCCCCCTCCCGGGTCTGACGGCCGGGTCGGCACCGATGCCCGTCGGTGCCGACCCGGCCGTGGCCCGAGCGCGCGCGGTCGTCGGTCTCGGGTGCCTTCTGTGCTCTCCTGCAGAGCTGGTGGCATGAGCTGAGGGCCCTGATTGGGCGGCTGCGGGGAGCGCTGCGTGGCATGCCCGCTCGCTCACTTCCTGCGGCTCTCGCCCGTCCTCGTCCGAGTCCTGCCGCCCGCCACCCCTCGGCGGCCGCCGTGAGACGACGGGAGCGGGTGGGAGGTGTGTGCCTCCCACCCGCTCGGGTGTCTCATGCGTGCTGCTGCTGTTGTTGTGGTGGCCCTGTCCCGGGGGTCAGTAGGCGGAGTCGACCTGGTCCATGGAGCCGTAGCGGTCGGCGGCGTAGTTGCAGGCGGCGACGATGTTGGCGACGGGGTCGGTGAGCTTATCGGCGGTGCCCTTGACGTGGTACTGGTCGAAGGTGGGCTGGATCACCTGGAGCAGTCCGCGCGAGGGGGTGCCCTTCTGGGCGTTGACGTCCCAGCCGTTGACCGCGTCGGGGTCACCGGCCGACTCGCGGATGACATTGCGCTTGATGCCCTCGTAGGAGCCGGGGATGCCGTTCTTCTTCATGATCGCGCGGGCCTCACGGATCCACCCGTCCAGATTGTCGGC
>NZ_AUKO01000027.1:0-143713 GCF_000424785.1 Streptomyces sp. CNT360
AAGCCCAGTAATGGGTGGAGGTGACCGGTACTAATAGGCCGAGGGCTTGTCCATAGAGGCTCGCGTCCACTGTGTGGGTTCTGAGACAACAACCGCACTTCAAGTGAAAAGTGTGCTTGTTCGCATTGAGACTCCGGGATCCGGATCTGTTGATCCAGGTGACCCGACAAGAGTTTCGGTGGTCATAGCGTGAGGGAAACGCCCGGTTACATTCCGAACCCGGAAGCTAAGCCTTTCAGCGCCGATGGTACTGCATGCGGGAGCGTGTGGGAGAGTAGGACGCCGCCGAACTCAATCTAGGCCGTGGGCCTCGGATTTCGATCCGGGGCCCACGGCTTTTTTGTTTGCTGTCACCCGGTGTTCACGCAGGCTGGACAGCATCCGCCCCATGGAGACGACACAGCTGGCACTGGCCGGCGTCCGCGCGGGGGACGAGGTCGTGCTGCCCGCGTTCGGTGGTGCGGAAGTCGCTGAGGCGGTACGTGCGTGGGGAGCGCGGCCGGTGTGTGCGGACATCGACGCCGAGAGCTTCTGCCTGGATCCGGACGCGGTCGAGGCCGTACTGACGGAGCGGACTTCCGCTCTGGTGCCCGTGCATCTCTTCGGCCGAGCAGCGGACATGGGCGGCCTGCGGGAGCTGGCGCGAAAATACGGCACGCAGGTCGTGGAGTGGGAGGCACCTGCACGTTCGGACTCCGTGGACGCGGTGCGGCGGCGTCGGAATGCCGCGTATCTCGAACGGAGGCTCAGCGGGGTGGTGACTCCCTTCGTACCGCCGGAGGTTGTGCACGCATACACCTCTTATGTGGTGCGGGTGCCGGGTAACGGGCGGCCCGACCGGGACGCGTTCGTCAAGGCGTTGCGGGCGCGCGGGGTGGACTGCCACGTACCGGTGAAGGTGCCGGTGCACCGGTTGCCGGGGCACCGGGAAGCGGTGCGGCTACCGGTTGCGGAGGCGGCGGCGGAGGAGTGTATGGCGCTGTCCGTCGCTGCTTCCCTGACCAAGCGGGAGCTCCAGCAAGTGGTTTCGGCGTGCAACGCGCTGGGTGGGCTGATGAGGGAGCGGGCTTCGTAGCCGGCTTTTTTCTTTGGGGTGTGGTGCGGGTGGGCCGCGTGTCGAACGTGAGGCAGCGGATGCGGTACGATCTTCACCGCTGACCGCGCCCCAATAGCTCAGTCGGCAGAGCGTCTCCATGGTAAGGAGAAGGTCAACGGTTCGATTCCGTTTTGGGGCTCCATAGAAGCAGTGAAGTCCCCGTCGCACGACGGGGACTTCACTGCTTTCGGCTGCTTCGGTGCTTTCGGTGGTCAGGCGGACCGGCTCGGGTCCGTCGGCCGGTTACTCCGGTACACGCATGGCGAGGATGGCCATGTCGTCCGACGGGGCGTCACTGGCGAACCGTTCGACGGCACGCATGATGCGAGCGGCAACCGCTCCCGCGTTGAGGCCGGTGCAGGTGGCGAGGACTTCGGCGAGCCCGTCGTCGCCCAGCATGCGGGTCCCCTCGCGGCGTTCGGTGACGCCGTCGGTCACGCACAGCAGGACGTCACCCGGATCCAGGGTGACGGTCTGCTCGTACAGTTCGAGGTCCTCGATGACGCCCAGCAACGGCTGCGGATCGGCGGCCGATTCGACGCTGCCGTCCTGACGCAGGCGCAGCGGCAGAGGGTGGCCCGCGCAGACGACCTTCAGTTCGGCGCTGCCGTCCTCCTGGGGGCGCATCTCTCCGTACAGGAGGGTGAGGAAGCGGCTGCGCGCCCCCTCTTCGAGAATGGCCGTGTTGAGGCGCTGGAGCACGGTGGGACCGCCGAGGCCTTCCCGAGCGAGGAGACGCAGGGCGTGCCGCGCCAGTCCGGTGACCGCTGCGGCTTCGGGACCTGTGCCGCAGACGTCGCCGATCGCGAAGCCGTAGGTGCCGTCGGCGATCTCGAAGAGGTCGTAGAAGTCGCCGCCGACCTCGTTGCCCTCGCCGGCCGCCCGGTAGATGACCTCGCGTTCGATGCCGCCCGCAACCTCCGGCAGGTCGGGCGGCAGAAGGCTGCGCTGCAGGGACTGGCTGATCGCTGTGCGCTCCGAGTAGAGGCGCGCGTTGTCCAGGGCGAGAGCGGCCCTGCGGGAGAGGTCCTCGGCCAGTTCCAGGATCTCCTGGCGGAAGCGCTCGTCGGTGGGCTTGCCGAGCGTCAGCATGCCGATGACGCGGTTGCGGGCGACGAGGGGGAGGACGACGGTCTCGCCGCCGACGGTCGCGGCGGTGGCGAGGGTGGTGCCGTGCGAGAGATGGTGCTCCTCCCCGTCGAGGACGACGTTGCGCAGCGAAGTGCGCAGCGCGGCGGAGTGCGCCGCCTCGGAAGGGGCGGTCCACATGCGGGCACCGGGGGTGGGCACCGGTTCGGGTGGTTCGACCTTGGCGAGAAGGGCCTTGAGGTTGTCGATGCGGTCCTCGTCCTCGTGCAGGACGTACGACAGTTTGGGCTCCGAGCCCTGGTCGGCGACGGTGTAGACGGCGCACCAGGTGGCGAGCGTGGGCACTGTCATCTGGGCCATGAGGGCGAGCGTCTGGTCGCGGTCCAGCGTGCCGGCCAGCAGGTCGGAGGCTTCGACGAGGAAGGAGAGCGAGCCGCGGCGCAGCCGTTCCAGTTCGGTCAGGCGGGCGCGCTCGACGGCCAGGGCGATGCGGTCCGCAGCGAACTGGAGACGGAGTGCTTCCTCGTTGGTGTAGCGCCCGGCCGCCTCGGTGGCTACTCCGAGTGAACCGGTGAGCCGGCCCTCGACCTTGAGGGGCACGGTGACCACGGAGCGCATGCCGGTGCCGTCCAGCAGCGGCACGGCTCCGGGAACGATGCTGAGATCCTCGTGGACGGAGGGCATCCGGGCCGACCCGTAGCGTCCGCTTCCGGTCTCCACGGGGACGCGGGCGAAGCGCTGGCGTGCCGAGGGCAGCCCGGTGGAGGCGCGGACCTCCAGTTCGGTCTCGTCGTCGGTGGCCAGCAGCAGGTAGGCGGCGTCGCCCTCCAGCATGTCGCGGGCGCGTTCCACGGTGCGCTGGAGGAGCCCGTCGAGGTCGTCCGGCGGGGGAGAGCCGATGAAGACCTCGAACGGGTCGGCGGCGCTCTGGTCCCGGCTGTCGCCCGCGGTGCCCGTGTTGTCGTGCGACGGCACGCGGGGCGGCGACTGGAGGACGGCGCGTTCGGACTCGCGCACGAGGAGGCAGACGGTGGAGGGCTCGCCGTCGCTGTCGCGTACGCGCAGGTGGGACGCGTAGACGGGGATGGTGCGACCGTCGGAGCCGCGCATGCCGTAGGAGCCCTCCCAGCGGGAGAGGCGCAAGGCCTCGGCGATGCCGGTGCCGGTGCCAGGGGTGTGCGGCCAGGCGGCGAAGTCGGTGAGCGGCTTGCCGACGACCTGGTCGGCGGGATAGTCGAACAGCTCGGTGGCGTCCTCGTTCCAGGAGCTGATGGAACCGCTGCGGTCGACCTGGACGACGGCGACGTGGACGCGGGAGTCGGTCACCGGGAGAGCGGCGTCGGGAAGGGCCGGCCCGGCGGTACGGGTGCCGACAGGGCGCTCGGGCAGGTCGAGGCGGAACCAGACGCGCTTGTCGGAGGCGGTGTAGTCGACGCCCCAGCGGGTGGCCAGCGCCGCGCACAGCAGCAGCCCGCGGCCACCCTCACGGTCGGGGCCGGCCGGCTGCGGGTTGGTCTCCTGGACCGGAAGCTCCCGCTCGGGGTAGCGGTCGACGACCTCGACGCGGACGCCGTCCTCGTCGCGCAGGCACAGCACCTCGGCCGCCGTACCGGCGTGCACGACGGCGTTGGTGACCAGCTCGCTGGTGAGGACGACGGCGTCGTCGACGATGTCGGCCAGGCCCCAGCCCTGGAGGGTGTCGCGTACGAAGCCGCGTGCGGTGGCGACGGAGCGGCCGACCGGCTCGAAGGTGGCGGCGGCTCGCGCGGTGATCACTGGTCTCCCCATCGACGTCCTGTCGGCCTGGCGCACCGGTGTGCGTTGCGCGGCCAGTGCCGCGACGGTGCTGCTCGCGTCATCTCTCGGGCTGTCCTGTGCGCCCTCTGCCTCTGGTGCGCCCCCGGCCCCCCGCGGGGCCCCCGCAGGGGAGCCCGCACGCTCGGCGCTCTGCTCTTGCGTCACCGCAGCGCCCCTCCGTTGCCCGTCGTACTCACACCGCTGCCCCCTGCATCTCAGTCCCCTACCCAGTGGACCTGGCGGAGCACCCGCCGTAGGGGGTGAACGGACAGCCGGGTGCCAGGTTACTTACGTGTCCGCGGTGGGTGGCCGCCGGATGCGGGTGTTTTCCCCGAGCGCCCGCGACGAAGTGCGGTATGCCATGCTGCCGAACTGTTATCGCCGGGTTCGGACAGGGTGAAACACTGGGAAGGCTCGGAGTGCATGGGCCCGGGCAGGACGGTCGACCCGCAGGAGGGGCAGTGGAGTCTGGCGCAACCGCGCGTAGCGGCAACACGCGCGCGAAGGGCGGACGCTCCCGCAGGAGCGGGACGATCGAGGTCGACGCCGCTGCCGTCAACAAGCTGCTGTCTGCGCTGACGGCGATGCGGGACGGGAACTTCCGCAAGCGGCTGACCGTCACCGGCGAGGGCCCGATGGCGGAGATCGCCGCCGTCTTCAACGAGGTCGCCGACCAGAATCTGCACCTGACGGGTGAGCTGTCGCGAGTGCGGCGCGTGGTGGGACGTGAGGGGAAACTCACAGAGCGACTGCAGACGGGCACCTGTGAGGGCTCCTGGGCCTCGGCGATCGACGCGGCGAACGCGCTGGTGGACGACCTGGTGTGGCCGGTGTCCGAGGTCGGCAGGGTGCTGACGGCGGTCGCGGACGGTGACCTGGAGCAGCGCATGGATCTGCGCTCGCGCGGTTCCGAGGGCGGCGGGCATCCGCTGCGGGGGGAGTTCCTGAAGGTCGGCCGTACGGTCAACGGCCTGGTGGACCAGCTCTCGGCCTTCACGGACGAGGTGACGCGGGTGGCCCGCGAGGTGGGCACCGAGGGCAAGCTGGGCGGTCAGGCGCGGGTGCGGGGGATGTCGGGCTCCTGGAAGGACCTGACGGACTCGGTCAACACCATGGCCTCGCGGCTGACGGCGCAGGTGCGGGACATCGCGCTGGTGACCACGGCGGTCGCCAAGGGCGACCTGTCACGCAAGGTGACCGTGCATGTCGAAGGCGAGATGCTGGAGCTGAAGAACACCGTCAACACGATGGTGGACCAGCTCTCGTCCTTCCAGTCCGAGGTCAACCGGGTCGCCCGTGAGGTGGGGGTCGAGGGCGAGCTGGGCGGCCAGGCGCGGGTGCAGGGCGTCGCCGGCGTGTGGAAGGACCTGACCGACTCCGTCAACCTGATGGCGGGCAACCTCACCTCCCAGGTGCGGGAGATCGCTCAGGTGACGACGGCCGTCGCGAACGGCGACCTGTCGCAGAAGATCACCGTCAACGCGCGCGGCGAGGTCGCGCAGCTCGCGGAGACCATCAACGCGATGACGGACACGCTGCGCACCCTCGCGGACGAGGTGACGCGGGCGGCCAGCGAGGTGGGCACCGACGGGGTGCTGGGCGGTCAGGCGGCCGTGCCGGGCGCCGCCGGGATCTGGAAGGACCTGACGGACTCGGCCAACACCGCTTTCCGCAACCTGACGGCGCAGGTGCGGGACATCGCGCAGGTGACGACGGCGGTGGCCAACGGTGATCTGTCGCAGAAGGTCACCGTGGACGTCGCAGGCGAGATGCTGGAGCTGAAGAACACCGTCAACACGATGGTCGACCAGCTGTCCGCGTTCGGCGCCGAGGTGACGCGGGTGGCGCGGGAGGTCGGCGTCGAGGGCACGCTGGGCGGTCAGGCGGCCGTGCCCGGTGCGGCCGGTACATGGAAGGACCTGACGGACTCCGTCAACACCGCCTTCCGCAACCTGACGGGCCAGGTGCGCAACATCGCTCAGGTGACGACGGCGGTGGCCAACGGTGATCTGTCGCAGAAGGTCACCGTGGACGTCTCCGGTGAGATGCAGGAGCTGAAGAACACCGTCAACACGATGGTCGACCAGCTGTCCTCATTCGCCGAGCAGGTCACCAGGATGGCCAGGGACGTGGGTACGGAGGGCCGGCTGGGCGGCCAGGCCCGGGTGGACGGCGTCTCGGGCACGTGGAAGGACCTGACGAACTCCGTCAACTTCATGGCGAACAACCTCACCTCCCAGGTGCGGCAGATCGCGCAGGTGACGACGGCGGTGGCGAGGGGTGACCTGTCGCAGAAGATCGAGGTGGATGCCCGGGGCGAGATCCTGGAGCTGAAGAACACGATCAACACGATGGTCGACCAGCTCTCCGCCTTCGCGGACCAGGTCACCCGGGTGGCCCGCGAGGTGGGTACCGAGGGACGGCTGGGCGGTCAGGCGCAGGTGCCCGGCGTGGCGGGTGTCTGGCGGGACCTGACGGACTCCGTCAACGGCATGGCGGGCAACCTGACGGGCCAGGTGCGCAACATCTCGCAGGTGGCCACGGCGGTGGCGCGGGGCGATCTGTCGCAGAAGATCGAGGTGGATGCCCGGGGCGAGATCCTGGAGCTGAAGACGACGCTGAACACGATGGTCGACCAGCTCTCCTCGTTCGCCGAGGAGGTCACCCGGGTGGCCCGGGAGGTGGGCACCGAGGGGATCCTGGGCGGTCAGGCGGAGGTGAAGGGTGTCTCGGGCACCTGGAAGGACCTCACGCAGTCCGTGAACTTCATGGCGAACAATCTGACCTCTCAGGTGCGCAACATCGCCGAGGTCACCACGGCGGTCGCCCAGGGCGACCTGTCGAAGAAGATCACGGTCGACGCCAAGGGCGAGGTGCTGGCCCTGGTGACCACCGTCAACACGATGGTGGACACGCTCTCCTCGTTTGCCGAGCAGGTCACGCGGGTGGCCCGCGAGGTGGGAACCGAGGGGCAGTTGGGCGGTCAGGCGCGGGTGCGCGACGTGTCGGGCATCTGGAAGGACCTGACCGACAACGTCAACATCATGGCCAACAACCTCACCAACCAGGTGCGGAACATCTCGCAGGTGGCCACTGCGGTCGCGGGCGGTGACCTGACGAAGAAGGTCACTGTCGAGGCCAGCGGCGAGGTCGCACAGCTCGCGGACACGGTCAACACGATGGTCACCACCCTCTCGTCGTTCGCCGAGCAGGTCACGCGGGTGGCCCGCGAGGTGGGTACGGACGGCGTGCTGGGCGGCCAGGCACGCGTCCAGGGCGTGGCCGGTACGTGGAAGGACCTGACGGAGTCGGTCAACTCCATGGCGTCCAACCTGACCGGTCAGGTGCGGCAGATCGCGATGGTGACGACCGCCATCGCCAAGGGCGATCTGACCAAGAAGATCGACATCGAGGCGAACGGGGAGATCCTCCAGCTCAAGACGACCATCAACACGATGGTCGACCAGCTCTCCACCTTCGCCGAGCAGGTGACCCAGGTCGCCCGCGAGGTGGGCACCGAGGGACAGCTGGGCGGTCAGGCCCGGGTGCCGGGCGTGGCGGGCACCTGGAAGGATCTGACGGACTCCGTCAACGAGATGGCGGCCAACCTGACCCGTCAGGTGCGCGCGATCGCCGACGTGGCCACCGCGGTGACCCGCGGTGACCACAACGTGCACATCGACGTCGAGGCAGCGGGCGAGATCCTGGAGCTCCAGGGTTACATCAACACGATGATCGCCAACCTGCGCGACACCACGCAGACCAACCAGGAGCAGGACTGGCTCAAGGGCAATCTGGCGCGGATCTCCGGCCTGATGCAGGGCCGGCGTGACCTGCGGGACGTCGCCGGGCTCATCATGAGCGAGCTGACACCGGTGGTCTCGGCGCAGCACGGCGCCTTCTTCGTCGCGCTGCCCCAGGGCACCCCCGAGGGCGCCGTGGGAGTGGGCGCCGGACCCGGTGACGACGGCTCCTACGAGCTGCGCCTGCTGGGCAGTTACGGGTACAGCACGGACAGCATGCCCTCCTCCTTCCTGCCGGGCGAGTCGCTCATCGGGACGGCCGCCAAGGAGAAGCGCACCATCGAGATGGGCAACATCCCGGCCGGGTACCTGAAGATCTCCTCCGGCCTGGGAGAGGCGCCCCCCGCCCACCTGGTGGTGCTGCCGGTCATCTTCGAGGGGACGGTGCTCGGCGTGATCGAGCTGGCGTCCTTCCAGTCGTTCGGGCAGATCCAGCGGGACTTCCTGAACCAGATCGCGGAAATGATCGCGACCAGCGTCAACACCATCAGCGTCAACATGCGTACCGAACGGCTGCTGGAACAGTCGCAGGAGCTGACGTCCCAGCTGCGGGACCGTTCGGCCGAGCTGGAGAACCGCCAGAAGGCGCTCCAGGAATCGAACGCTGCGCTGGAGGAGAAGGCCGAACAGCTCGCACAGACCAACAGCGACATCGAGATCAAAAACCGGGAGATCGAGGAGGCGCGGCAGGTCCTGGAGGAGCGCGCAGAGCAGCTCTCGGTCTCGATGCGCTACAAGTCCGAGTTCCTGGCCAACATGTCGCACGAGCTGCGCACGCCGCTCAACTCGCTGCTGATCCTGGCCAAGCTGCTGGCGGACAACGCGGAGAGCAACCTGACGCCCAAGCAGGTGGAGTTCGCCGAGACGATCCACGGCGCCGGCTCGGACCTGCTCCAGCTGATCAACGACATCCTGGACCTGTCGAAGGTCGAGGCGGGCAAGATGGATGTCAGCCCGACACGCATCGCGCTGGTGCAGTTGGTGGACTATGTGGAGGCCACCTTCCGCCCGCTGACGGTCGAGAAGGGGCTCGACTTCTCGGTGAGTGTCTCCCCGGAGCTGCCCGCCACGCTGCACACCGACGAACAGCGGCTGCTGCAGGTGCTGCGCAACCTGTTGTCCAACGCGGTGAAGTTCACCGACAGCGGCGCCGTGGAGCTGGTGATCCGCTCCGCGCGCTCCGATGTGCCCGACTCGATCCGCGAGCAGATGCTGGAGAACGGTTCGCTGCGCGACCCGGAGGCGGAATTGGTGGCCTTCTCGGTGACCGACACCGGTATCGGCATCGCGCAGAGCAAGATGCGGGTCATCTTCGAGGCGTTCAAGCAGGCCGACGGCACCACCTCGCGCAAGTACGGCGGCACCGGCCTGGGGCTGTCCATCAGCCGGGAGATCGCCCGGCTGCTGGGCGGTGAGATCTTCGCGGCCAGCGAGCCGGGCCGCGGCTCGACGTTCACGCTGTACCTGCCGCTGCATCCGACCGAGCTGCCGCCGCAGGGGTATGCCCAGCTGCCTCCCAGCGCGACCACTCCGGCGGCGCTGCCCGAGGCGCAGGGGGCCGTGGGGGAGAGTGCGCCGCGGGAGGCGGGAGGCGGTGCGCCGTCCGGCGCCGGGCAGGTGCCCGGGGTGGAGCTGACCGCCGAGGAGGCCGCGCACAGGCTGGCCGACCGGCGGCGGCTGCGGGATGCCAGCGGGCAGGCACAGCCCGAACTGCCCCCGGAGGCGCAGCCCGCGCAGTCCCAGAACGGCGCTGCCGCCGGCCGTGCGGCGGACGAGACCCAGGCGCAGGGCGTGGTGGCCGGAAACGGCGGTCAGGCCGGTGCGGAGGAGGCGGCGGCCCAGCCGGGCCGGGAGGCCACCGACCTCCAGGTGAGCGAGGAGAGGCCGCCTGCCGGTGCGGGCGCCGCGAGCGATCTCGCGGGCCGCAAGGTGCTGATCGTCGACGACGACATCCGCAACGTGTTCGCCCTCACCAGCGTGCTGGAGCAGCACGGTCTGCAGGTGCTCTACGCGGAGAACGGCCGGGAGGGCATCGAGGTGCTCGAACAGCACGACGACGCGGCCGTGGTGCTGATGGACATCATGATGCCGGAGATGGACGGCTACGCGACGACGGCGGCGATCCGTAAGATGCCCCAGTTCGCCGGGTTGCCGATCATCGCGCTGACGGCCAAGGCGATGAAGGGCGACCGGGAGAAGAGCATCGAATCGGGTGCCTCGGACTATGTGACCAAGCCCGTGGACACCGACCACCTGCTGTCCGTCATGAGGCGGTGGATCATCGGCGGGTGAGTGTGACAACGTGTCGCTGAGGGCCACATGCTGACTCAGTGTGGTCGAGCGCGTGTGGTGATGCGGTAAGCCGGGAACCTTTTGGTCCTCTGGGGCGTTTCTGCTACGTGCACAGTGACATCACGGTGACAGGGTGTGGCGGACCGCAGGGTGCGGCTACCATGACCGGCACAAGGACGGGCGGCGGCGACAGAGAGCCGCTCCCAGGGGCGGCGTCCGAAAGGCTGCCGGGGCGAGGAGGACGGGCCATGGTGCAGAAGGCCAAGATCCTCCTGGTCGATGACCGGCCGGAGAATCTGCTGGCGCTGGAGGCCATTCTCTCCGCGCTCGATCAGACGCTGGTGCGGGCATCGTCTGGGGAGGAAGCGCTCAAAGCGCTGTTGACGGACGACTTCGCGGTCATTCTGCTGGATGTCCAGATGCCGGGCATGGACGGTTTCGAGACAGCCGCGCATATCAAGCGCCGCGAGCGCACCCGCGACATCCCGATCATCTTCCTCACGGCCATCAACCACGGCCCGCACCACACCTTCCGCGGCTACGCGGCAGGTGCCGTCGACTACATCTCCAAGCCCTTCGACCCGTGGGTGCTGCGGGCGAAGGTCTCGGTCTTCGTCGACCTGTACATGAAGAACGTCCAGTTGCGCGAGCAGGCGTCGCTGCTGCGGCTCCAGTTGGAGGGCAACGGCGGCCAGCAGCGCCCCGAGTCGTCCGAGGACGGCGGCGAGGCTCCCGGACTGCTGGTCGAACTCTCGGCGAGACTCGCCGCCGTCGAGGAGCAGGCCGAGGCTCTCACCAAGCAGTTGGGCGACTCGACCGACGCCGCGACGGCCGCCACCGCCGCCCATCTGGAGCGGAAACTGGCGGGGCTGCGCCGGGCACTTGACGCTCTGGAGCCCGGCACCGACGGCGACCACTCCACCCAGGTGCCCTCGCAGAACTGACGCCGGGCCCCCTCCAGGTGTCCAGGCCGCCCGCTCCGGCGTACCTCTGTCCATCGGCGTGCCTCCGTCCCCGGCCATCCGTGCCTCGGGTGCTCCGCACAGGTAACCTCACACCTATGGCCTCACGTGCGTCGGGAACAGGGAAGGCAGCCAAGAAGGCGCCCGCGAAGAAGGCTGCGCCGAAGGCCTCGAAACCCGCCCCGGCGAAGAAGGCAGCGGCCAAGAAGGCTCCGGCGAAGAAGGCCGCTGCCAAGCCGGCCAAGGGCAAGGGGGCGCCGTCTCCCACCAGTGGCGTCCTGCGGGTGCTGAAGGCGTGCTGGCTGGGGCTGGCGCACGCCGTGGCCGGTGTCTTCCGCGGGATAGGGCGCAGTGGAAAGGCCCTCGATCCGGCGCACCGCAAGGACGGGCTCGCCTTGCTGCTGCTCGGGCTGGCGCTGATCGTGGCGGCGGGCACCTGGTCCAACCTGCAGGGCCCGATGGGCGATCTGGTGGAGATGC
Organism: Streptomyces sp. CNT360; assembly: GCF_000424785.1. NCBI lineage: Bacteria > Bacillati > Actinomycetota > Actinomycetes > Kitasatosporales > Streptomycetaceae > Streptomyces > Streptomyces sp. CNT360. Next base: position 11,520 of record NZ_AUKO01000027.1, read on the forward strand.
TGGTGACCGGCGCCTTCGGCCGGCTCGACCTGGTCGTACCGATACTGCTCGCCGTCATCGCCGTCCGACTCTTCCGGCACCCGGAGAAGCCGGAGGCCAACGGGCGTATCGTCATCGGGCTTTCGGCCCTCGTCATCGGCGTGCTCGGGCTGGTGCACCTCGGCTGCGGGGCACCCGGCCGGGACAAGGGCGACGACGCGCTGCGGGACGCGGGCGGCCTGATCGGCTGGGCCGTCTCCCGGCCGCTGATCTTCACCGTCGGGGAGATGCTGGCGGTGGCGCTGCTGGTGCTCATCACGGTCTTCGGCCTGCTGGTGGTGACGGCGACGCCGGTCAACGCCATTCCGCAGCGGCTGCGCGCCGCCGGGATACGGCTGGGCATCATCCAGCCCGTCGCCGGTTACGACTACGACGCCGAGCACGACGAAACCGGCGCACGCCGCGCGCACAGCATGCGCAAGGAGTACATCGATCCCTCCCTCGCCGAGAAGGAGGCCCTCGACAGCCGTCGTACGGCGCGCAAGGGCAAGCGGGCAGCGGGCGCCCGGCAGCAGCCGCTGCCCGAGGGTGCCGAGGCGTTCGAGGAGGACGGCGCCGAGCGCACCCTGGACGCCGTCGACGTGGCCGCCGCTGCCGCCGCCTCGCTGGACGGTGCCGTGGTCAACGGCATCCAGCCCTCTCCGGTGGTCGCCGACCTGACCAGTTCGGTGGCCAAGTCGCGCGGGAAGGGGCGCCGTCAGCAGTCCGCCGACGGTGCGGTGCCCAGCGCACGCGGTGCGGACTCCGCCCCCGGCGAGCCGGCCGGACGGGGCTCCGGCACCGGCCAGGACGGGGCCGGGCAGGGCGGCGAGGAGGACTCCGGGCGCAGCGCGGTACCGGATCTGACCAAGGCGCCCGCACCACCCGAGCCCGCGGACCTGCCCCAGCGGGCCGAACAGCTCCAGCTCTCCGGTGACATCACCTACGCGCTGCCGTCCCTGGACCTGCTGGAGCGAGGGGGCCCGGGGCGTGCCCGCAGCGCGGTCAACGACCAGGTGGTGGCATCGCTGACCACCGTGTTCACGGAGTTCAAGGTGGATGCCGCCGTCACCGGGTTCACCCGCGGTCCGACGGTCACCCGCTACGAGATCGAGCTGGGCCCCGGCGTGAAGGTCGAGAAGATCACCGCCCTGGCCAAGAACATCGCGTACGCGGTCGCCAGCCCGGATGTGCGGATCATCAACCCGATTCCCGGCAAGTCAGCCGTCGGTATCGAGATCCCCAACAGCGACCGCGAGATGGTCAACCTGGGTGACGTGCTGCGCTCCGCGGAGTCGGTGGAGGACGACCACCCGCTGCTGGTGGGGCTCGGCAAGGATGTCGAGGGCGGCTACGTCTCGGCCAACCTGGCGAAGATGCCGCACATCCTCGTCGCGGGCGCCACCGGGTCCGGTAAGTCGTCCTGCATCAACTGCCTCATCACTTCGGTGATGGTCCGGGCGACCCCGGAGGACGTGCGGCTGGTACTGGTCGACCCCAAGCGGGTGGAGCTGACCGCCTACGAGGGCATTCCGCATCTCATCACACCGATCATCACCAACCCGAAGAAGGCGGCCGAGGCGCTCCAGTGGGTGGTCCGCGAGATGGACCTGCGCTACGACGACCTGGCGGCGTTCGGGTTCCGCCACATCGACGACTTCAACGAGGCGGTACGCGCCGGCCGGATCTCGGCCCCCGAGGGCAGCGAACGGGAACTGGCGCCGTATCCCTACCTGCTGGTGATCGTGGACGAGCTGGCGGACCTGATGATGGTCGCCCCGCGCGACGTCGAGGACGCGATCGTGCGCATCACACAGCTGGCGCGAGCTGCGGGCATCCACCTCGTGCTGGCCACCCAGCGCCCCTCCGTGGACGTGGTCACCGGCCTGATCAAGGCGAACGTCCCCTCCCGGCTCGGCTTCTCCACCTCCTCCCTCGCCGACAGCCGCGTCATCCTCGACCAGGCGGGTGCCGAGAAACTGATCGGCAAGGGCGACGGGCTCTTCCTGCCGATGGGCGCCGGCAAGCCGACCCGTATGCAGGGCGCCTACGTCGACGAACAGGAGATCCGCCGAGTCGTCGAGCACTGCAAGGCGCAGATGGCCCCCGTCTTCCGGGACGACGTCACCGTCGGGCAGGGCAAGAAGAAGGAGATCGACGAGGAGATCGGCGACGACATGGATCTGCTCTGCCAGGCGGCGGAGCTGGTCGTCTCCACCCAGTTCGGCTCCACCTCCATGCTTCAGCGCAAGCTGCGGGTGGGCTTCGCCAAGGCGGGCCGGCTGATGGATCTGATGGAGTCCCGCGGCGTGGTCGGGCCCAGTGAGGGCTCCAAGGCGCGGGACGTTCTGGTCAAGCCGGACGAGCTCGACGGGGTGCTCACGACGATCCGAGGCGGCGGGGAGTGACCGGTCCCGGGGCGGCGGGACCGTCGCCCCACAGGGCCCGGATCCGTCAGCTCACTCGAAAGGACGAGCGAGGCAACCGTTTCCGCGGGTCATACGTCAAGTTGAGGGAAGAGGCCGCTCAGGCGCTCAGCTACCCGCTCGCGCGCGGGCGCCCGCCCTCTCTGCCGCGCCGTATGCGGCCTGTGCATATGGCGTACAAAGTCGCTCCGCCCGCTTGCCCCACCCTTTTGCCCCGCCCCTAGACTGAACCTCCAGCAGGTGGCGACACGCTCGAAAGGCGCACCCGTGTCCATCGGCAACTCACCCGAAGAGGACCGGCCTTCGGTCGGTCGAGCCCTCCGACAGGCCCGCATCGACGCACGGCTGAGTGTGGAGGAGGTCAGTACCTCCACGCGGGTGCGGGTTCCCATCGTGCAGGCGATCGAGCAGGACGACTACTCCCGGTGCGGCGGTGACGTGTACGCCCGCGGCCACATCCGCACGCTCGCACGCGCGGTCGGTCTCGACGGCGACGCGCTGGTCGAACAGTTCGACGCGGAGCACGGTGGACGCCCCGAGCCGACCGCGCCGGCCACGCTCTTCGACGCCGAGCGCATCCGTCCCGAGCCCCGCAGGCCCAACTGGACGGCGGCCATGGTCGCGGCCATCGTCGCGGTGATCGGCTTCGTCGGCTTCACCCTCGTCAGCGGCGGCGGTGATGAGGAGTCCGGCAAGCAGGTGGCCGAGGACGTCCCCTCCGAAAGTCCGTCCAAGAGCGGCACACCCACCCCCTCCCAGAGCAGTGACCCCAAGCCCTCCGAGAGCGCCATCGCGGGCGCCCCGGCCGACAAGGTCACCGTCCGCATGACCGCGGAAGAGGGCAACAGCTGGGTCTCCGCGAAGGACCACAACGGGAAGCTGGTCCACGAGGGGGTGCTCAAGGAAGGGCAGTCCAAGACGCTTACCGATGACAAACGGCTCAACCTGGTGCTGGGCAACTCCGGTGGCGTGAAACTGTTCGTCAACGGCAAGGAGGTCAAGCATGCGGGCGAAGTGGGCCAGGTCCAGCGCCTCAGCTACACCCCCGGCGACCCCGAAGCCGGCTGACCCGGCCCCGGTCCGCAACCCCCGTCACCGGTGCCTCTCGGCCCACGGCGCCCGCTCTCCGCTGCCGGTGCCACGGTGCCGGGACCTCGCGGTGGGAGCGCGGCCTGGTCCGGACAGCCGCCCGGCCGCCCGAGGGCCGTACGACGCCGCTTCCTTCTCCCCCGGCCCGCCCGGGGGCGTTCGATCAGCCGACGAGCACTGGCCGGTGCCCCGCTCATCCGTCGGCCGTTCCCTGCTGGAAACCGGTTGCCGTCTCCTGGCCCGTCGGCTGCCCGGCTGTCCGAACGGCGTCCGACGGGAGCGGCCCACCGGCTCGACGCCCCACCGGTCGCCGACTGCCGCCTGCTCGGCCTGTCTGCTGAACTCCTCCGGTCCGTCGGCCGCCCGGCCCGCCGGTGCGGACGGTGTGCCGTCGCCAGCCGGTCCCACGTTCCCGGCAGACCCAAGGCAACTTCCGTTGGCCCCTGGCCGGTCCACGGCCGGCCCGGCCGCTGGCCTCTGCCGACCCGCGGCTCTTCCCGGCCGGTCCTGACCGAAACTGCGGCAGAGTCGCAGTCGGCCGAAGCCCCGCGCCACCGGCGCGGGGTGCGGTGCGTGTACCGGGCACAGGTCGCCGGTGAGCTGTGCGGTCCCCACCTGGCGGCGGGGGCAGGGGACGGGACGAAGTAGGCTGAGCCCATGCCCGAACGCCGTACCGTCGCCCTTGTCACTCTCGGCTGCGCACGTAACGAGGTGGACTCGGAGGAGCTCGCAGGCCGCCTGGCGGCGGATGGCTGGGACCTCGTCGAGGAAGCCGCCGAGGCGGATGTCGCCGTCGTCAACACGTGCGGTTTCGTCGAGGCCGCCAAGAAGGACTCCGTCGACGCCCTGCTGGAGGCCAACGACCTCAAGAGCGCCGCCCGCGAGGGCGAGGGCAGAACCCAGGCCGTGGTGGCCGTCGGCTGCATGGCCGAGCGGTACGGCAAGGAACTCGCCGACGCCCTTCCCGAGGCCGACGGCGTGCTCGGTTTCGACGACTACACCGACATCTCCGACCGGCTGCAGACCATCCTGAGCGGCGGCGTACACGCTCCGCACGTTCCGCGTGACCGGCGCAAGCTGCTGCCCGTCAGCCCCGCGGAACGGCAGGGCGCGAGCGTGGCCCTCCCCGGGCACGGCTCTCCGGACTCCGGCGGGGCCCCGGACGCGGAGCAGGCGGGGGCGTCGGCCCCCGCGGACCTGCCGGAGGGTGTGGCGCCCGCCTCGGGCCCGCGTGCCCCGCTGCGGCGTCGGCTCGGGAGCAGCCCTGTCGCCTCCGTGAAGCTCGCCTCCGGCTGCGACCGCCGCTGCTCGTTCTGTGCCATCCCCTCCTTTCGCGGTTCGTTCATCTCCCGCCGCCCTGCGGATGTGCTGTCCGAAACCCGCTGGCTGGCCGAGCAGGGCGTCCGCGAGGTCATGCTCGTCTCGGAGAACAACACCTCCTACGGCAAGGACCTGGGCGACATCCGGCTCCTGGAGACGCTGCTGCCCGAGCTCGCCTCCGTCGACGGCATCGAGCGGGTGCGCGTCAGCTATCTCCAGCCGGCAGAGATGCGGCCCGGACTGATCGACGTCCTCACCGGCACCGAGAAGGTGGCCCCCTACTTCGACCTGTCCTTCCAGCACTCGGCCCCGGGTGTGCTGCGGTCCATGCGGCGCTTCGGGGACACCGACCGCTTCCTCGGGCTGCTGGAGGAGATCAGAAAGCGGGCTCCGCAGGCCGGGGTGCGCTCCAACTTCATCGTCGGTTTCCCCGGTGAGAGCGAGCGGGACCTGGCCGAGCTCGAGCGGTTCCTCACCGAGGCGCGGCTGGATGCGATCGGTGTGTTCGGGTACTCCGACGAGGAGGGGACCGAGGCCGCCGGCTACGCGGAGAAGGTCCCCGAGGACGAGGTCGCACGGCGTCTCGCGCACCTCTCGCAGCTCGCCGAGGAGCTGACGGCCCAGCGCGCCGAGGAGCGTGTGGGGGAGACCGTGCGGGTACTGGTGGAGTCCGTGGAGGAGGACGAGGGACCGTTGGGGCGTGGTGCACATCAGGCCCCGGAGACCGACGGACAGGTGCGTCTGGAGGTGCCGGGGGACGGCGTCGGCACCGCTCCCGGCGTGGGACAGGCCGCCGCGGTGGGCCGCATGGTCGAGGCCAGGGTGATCGCAGCCGAGGGCGTGGACCTGGTCGCGGAGCCGCTGTCCGGACCGGGCGGCGAGACGCCACGCGAGGCGGTCGCGCTCGGAGAGGACCGTACTGTTCCGGCCACTCGCCGGGAAGCCGATGCCGCGACTCACGCAGCCAGTGCAGTCAGCGAGGAGGCCGGCAGATGACGGGAGCCCCGGCCTCGGCTGCGCGGCGCGGCACCGTCCAGCAGCCGCAGGCGGCGGGCACCGGGCGCACCGTGAGCCTGTGGAACATCGCGAACGTCCTCACCATGATCCGGCTGCTGCTGGTGCCGGCGTTCGTGCTCCTCATGATTGCCGACGGCGGTCACGACCCGGCGTGGCGCTCGTTCGCCTGGGCGGCGTTCACCGTGGCCATGATCACCGATCTGTTCGACGGTGAGCTGGCGCGGCGGCACGACCTCGTGACCGACTTCGGCAAGATCGCCGACCCGATCGCGGACAAGGCGATCATGGGTGCCGCGCTGATCTGCCTCTCGGCCCTCTCCGACCTGCCGTGGTGGGTCACCGGAGTGATTCTCTTCCGCGAGCTGGGGATCACGCTGATGCGGTTCTGGGTGATCAGACACGGGGTCATTCCTGCCAGCCGCGGCGGCAAGCTGAAGACGCTCGCCCAGGGCGTCGCCGTGGGCATGTACGTCCTCGCGCTGACCGGGCCGCTGGCGACCGTACGGTGGTGGGTGATGGCCGTGGCCGTCGTACTGACCGTCGTCACGGGACTCGACTATGTGCGCCAAGCGGTCGTTCTGCGCCGCGCGGGGCTGGCGGCCGCGGCGGAGGCGGCCGAGGCGGCTCGCGGCACGGCCGGCGACGCGACCGGAATGCCCGGCGGTCCGGAGGACACCGGCGAAGCCGGGGCGGCCGACGGGGCCACGGAGGTCACCAGGAACGGCGAGGCCGAAGCCATCGGTGAGACCGAGGAGGCCGGCGGGCCCCAGGAGGCGGGTGCGACACGAGCCGGGGAGAGGACCGGGCGGGCGGAAGGCGGCGTGCAGGGGACCGGTGACACCCCGACCGGCGCATCGGCTGCCGAGAAATCGGTCACATCGGGATCCCGGGCGAGCGGATCGGCTGCCGAGGAACCGGGCACCCGGAAGACGGGGAATGACACATCGGGCGACGGTGACTCGATCAGCCGCAGCCCCGCAGCCGGCGAACCGGACCGAGCCGCCGGGTACGAGAGGCCCGGAGCGGGACGGGAGCAGGAGGGAGACGAAGGGGCGTGACGGAAGTGAAGTCCCGTGCCGGTGGTGCCCTGGCCCTGCTCACGGAGCGGGGTGAGACCTTGGCTGTCGCCGAGTCTCTGACCGGCGGACTGATCGCCGCCGAGCTCACCGCCGTCCCCGGGGCCTCACGCGCCTTCCTGGGTTCGGTCACGGCGTACGCGACCCGGCTGAAGAGGGATGTACTCGGTGTGGACGGGGCACTCCTTGAGGAGCGGGGCGCCGTCGACCCGGAGGTCGCACGCCAGATGGCCCAGGGCGTACGTACGGCGCTCGGCGCGGACTGGGGCGTCGCGACGACGGGTGTGGCCGGGCCCGAGCCCCAGGACGGGCAGCCGGTCGGCACGGTCTACGTCGCCGTCGCAGGGCCCGGGGCCAGGCAGGCGGAGGCGGATTTCGAGACGGCCCGGACGGTGGCCGACAAGCTGCGGTTCGAAGGCAGCAGGAGCGGCGACCGAGCAGGTGACGGCGGTGAGGAAGCCGTGGAACGTGTACGTGCTGGTATTCGTACGGAGAGTGTCCAAGGAGCCCTTGAGCTGCTCTACAGGGAACTGATCGGAAACAGCGGAGGGCAGGATAGGGAACAGACCGGGGGGAAGGGATGTTTGCAGCCCTGAGTGAACACGACATCGCTCCCCGCACGGCTGCCTGTCAAGGCGGTACGGTGGAGCCTGAAGTAGTCGGGGCCAACTGGCCGTCCCGATACAGGCTGTGGAAGACGCCGCGCGTTGAGAGGGAGGAGCACCGATGATTCTGCTCCGTCGCCTGTTGGGTGACGTGCTGCGTCGGCAGCGCCAACGCCAGGGTCGGACCCTGCGCGAAGTCTCTTCGTCCGCCCGGGTCTCGCTCGGTTACCTCTCCGAGGTCGAGCGCGGCCAGAAGGAAGCCTCGTCCGAACTGCTCTCGTCCATCTGTGACGCACTCGATGTGCGGATGTCCGAGCTGATGCGGGAGGTCAGCGACGAGCTGGCACTTGCGGAGCTGGCCGAGTCCGCCGCGAGCGACGCCGTGCCCGCGCCGATGCGGCCGGTGCTCAACCCGCTGTCCGTCACGTCGGTCACCGACGTGCCCGGCGAGCGCGTCACCATCAAGGCGCCCACGGAGGCCGTGGACGTGGTCGCGGCCTGAGAGCCGTGCCCTGACCGCCGCGGACCCCGTGGCGGTCACCTCACGCCGGCCGGGTGCTGTACGGAGCGCGAGGCGCACCGGGGCGTACGTCTCGGACGTACGGCGGAGACGTCGGTCGCAGAGCCCTGCTGGAAGACCCCAGCGGGGCTCTGTGCGTTTTTCCGCACGGAGAGCGGAGCCCCGAGCGGCGCTGTTCTCCGTAGCCGGCCGCGCGTACTCGTTCTCCCTGGACGGTGGGTCGGACGGTCGGGGTGGAGGAGGCCGAGGAGCTCCCTGTGGTCGCGCCGTCGCGCTGAGTGCGGGACGATGGCTGGGTCCTGACACGCCGGCTACGGAGTTCCGGCCCGGGAGGTGGGCGGCATGACTGCCGTGAGCCACTTGCTGCTGTCCCGCTGGTTGCTGTGCGGGGTCGGCGCGATCGGTTGGCTGTGTGCGATATGGCGTCTCGCCGCCGGGGAGGGCGGCGCGGTGGAGGCGACCGTGACGGCCGGGGGATGGGGGCTGGGCGTTCTGCCGGTCCATGTGGCGCGGGGCGGCGCCACGGGGGAGAGGGGGCCGCGGTGCGAGGGGGAGTGGGAGGGGAGGGGTGCCGCGCGGGGGATCACCAGGGCATCGCGACGCCGCCGTTGGGGCGGAGGATCTGGCCTGTGGTGAACGACGAGGCGTCCGAGGCCAGGTGCAGGACGCTGTGCGCGATCTCCGTGGCGTCGCCGACCCGCTCCAGCGGCGATATCCGGGCAAGGGCCCGTTCGACATCGCGCTCGGCGTCGTCGTCGCCCTCCGTCATCGCAGTACGCACCCAACCGGGTGCCACCGCGTTGACACGGATGCCGTGCGGACCGATCTCGGTGGCGAGGGTCTTGGTGAGCTGGACGACAGCCGCCTTGGCGGCCCCGTAGCACAGCAGTTCGGCGGAGCCCGTGGCCACCGCGCCGGAGGCCATGGTCACGATCGATCCCCGGGTCCCGGTGTCGATCATGCTGCGGGCGGCCGCCCGGCAGGTGTGCAGCACCCCTTTGAAGTTGACAGCCAGCACCCGGTCGAGGTCGGCGTCCCGCGTCTCCAGCACGGTGCTGCGGTGCATGACCCCGGCGATCGCGGCGGCGACGTCCAGCCGACCGCCCGTGCGGACGGCCGCCGCCACGGCCTCACCGAGAGCTGCGCCGTCGGTCACGTCGAGTACGTGTCCCCACGCCTTGCCGCCCGCCTTTGAGATCTGCCCGGTGGTGCCTGCGAGACCCTCCTCGTCCAGGTCGGCGCAGTGCACAGCGGCGCCCGCCTGGGCGAGGAGCTCGGCAGTCGCACGGCCGATGCCACTGGCCGCCCCGGTGACCAGGGCGGTGCGGCCGGTCAGGTCGTACGCCGGGAGGCTCATGGAGAACGACCGTACGAGCGACCTGACGGCGCGTCAATCAACCTCCCGTGTCTCGGCTTTGGTCGTTGCGTCGGGAGGGCGGTTGGCAGTGCGGGCAGTACCAGACGGTACGGGGACGGTCCGGCGGACCGTGCCTGCCGGTGCGCACCGGAGTGCCGCACCGGTAGCAGGGGTGTCCCTCGCGCCCGTAGACCGCCAGCGCACGCTCCGGTCGCGTGCTGCCGGTCGTGCGACGCCGGGCACGGTCCTTGTTCGCCTCCAGCAGCCGTTCGGCCGTGGTCAGCAGCCGCGCCGACAGTGGCGCAGCCAGCTCTGCCACCGGCGTCCAAGGGGAGAGCCGGGCCAGGAAGCACAGCTCCGATGCGTAGACGTTGCCGATCCCGGCGAGGTTGCGCTGGTCCAACAGGGCCTCCACCAAAGGGCGCTGCGGATCGCGCAGGAGCCGTCGGCCGGCCTCGGCCGCATCCCAGTCGGGACCCAGCAGGTCCGGACCGAGATGCCCTACCACTGCGGACTCCTCTTTGGTGCGCAACAGCTCCAGTACGGGCAGCCGCAAGCCCGCCGCGGTATGGGTCCCGGTCATCAGCAGTGCCCTGATCTGGTGCGCCGGGCCGAACGCGCCCGGCGGGTTGCGGCGCACCCGCCACGCGCCCTCCATGCCCAGGTGGGAGTGGACCGTGAGGCCCCCTTCGATGCGCATCAGCAGGTGCTTGCCGCGCGGTGCGACCTCCAGGAGCACGCGCCCGGACAGGTCGGCCGTCGCGATGCGGGGCACCCGGAAGTCCGTACGCAGCAGTGTGCTGCCTGCCAATGCCTGATGCAGCGTGTGCGCCGTGCGCCAGACCGTGTCTCCCTCGGGCATGTTTCCATCGTCCCAGTCGGCACCGACAGGTCACAGGTGCGACGCCAGGGCACGTTCCGGGCACCTGGCCGGAGGGGTGGATGGGGTAAGTGGATCACCAGATACCATCCTCGGCCATGGGGCAGTGGGGTTACGAACGACAGCACGACGCGCTCGACGTGGACGGCGAGGCCGAGGCCGAACAGCGGGACGCTCTGGAGGGTGCACGCGACTGGGTCGACGACCATGTGGATCGTTGGCAGGCGGTCCTGCCCGACCTCGATCCCCACATCGAGGGCTCCGTGACCCGGATGCAGTACCTCGCCGGTCACCTGCAGCGCGTGGCCGAACGGTCGCTGGCCGAGCACGGGCTGCGCAAAGAGGAACACGAGACCCTGCACACCCTCGTGCGGTCCGGGTGGCGCACGAGCGTCACCCAGCTCGCCATCGACCTGGGTGAAGCCCCCAACGCCCTGACGGAGCGTCTGGACGCGCTCGGCAAGCGCGGGTTCCTCACCCGCGGGCCCTCTCCGCAGCCCGCGGGCGACTCCCCCCGGGGCGGCCAGGGCGAGGAGGTCGAGCTGACCGAGGAGGGGCACGCCACCTGGCTCGCCGCCATCGAAGCCTCCGGGGCAGAGGAACGCCGCCTGCTCGGCACGCTCGACTGGTACGAACGCAAACTGCTCGCCTCGATGCTGCGCCGCATCGTGCTCGCCGCCGAGGCCGACGACGCGGGCCGTGCCGAGGCCGACGAGGACTGACCCCGCCGAGGGGACGGCACGCGAGGCGGGACCCCGGCTCATCCTGCCCGGAGGCGCAGCCCCCGCGGGGTCGCGTGGAAGCCCGCCGCCTCCAGCGCGGGGGCCAGTGCGGAGGAGAGCGCGGGGGTGCCGTTCACCCGCTCGACGGTGACCGTCCCCAGCGCTCCGCGGCGGGCGGCCGTGGCGAGCGCATCGACTGCGGCGGTCAGCCGTACGGCGCCCGCCTCGTCGCCGCCTGCCGTGGCTGCGGGTTGCTCCGCTTCCCCGGCCGTCGCGCCCGGCGTGCCTGCCGTCTGCTCCGATGGGTCGTGTTCCCAGGCCAGCAGGGTCTTGCCGCCCCGCTCGACGTACAGCGTCAGCACCCCGTCGACCAGCACCACGAGAGCGCCCGCTTTGCGGCCCGCCTTGTGCGTCGCGCCGGGTGGCGGAGAAGGCCAGGGCAGCGCCGCACCGTAGGCGTTCGCCGGGTCCGCGGCAGCCAGCACGAGTGCACGCGGGCCCTTGCGGCCGCCAGGTCCGCGTCCCTCGGCGGCGCCTCCGTACGGCTCGGGAAGATGGCTGCCGGGCGAGACGGCGCCGCTCTCGCGCTCGCGGGCCGTGCTGACGGCGCGCAGCCGGTCCACCGCGCCGTCCATCGCGAACTGTGCGGCGCCCAGACCTTCGACGACATAGCCGCGCCGCGCCTGACCGCTCTCCTCGAAGGCCGACAGCACGCGGTACGCCGCGGAGAACCCGCCTTCCACCCCCTCGGCGGTCACCGCACCGCGGGTGACCACACCGTGTCGGTCGAGAAGGGTACGGGCCAGCGCGTGGGCGCGGTGGGTGGGTTCGCTCTCCGGCTCGGGCAGCAGCGACCAGCGGCCCGCCACGGTCGGCGGCGCCGACGCGGCGGCCCGGCCCGGCCCTCGTCGGCCCACACCGCCCCCCGCGGCCACGGCGGCCGCCGTGAACGAGCCGTAACGGCCGCGCGGCGTCGGTCGCTTGGCGCGGTGCGCCGTCGATCCCGCTGTCCGCCCTGAACCCAGCAGCGCGCGCAGTGGGGCGAGCGTGTCACCGGTGACCCGACCCGACCACACCAGGTCCCACAGCGCTTCTGTGAGCTGCGGGTCCGTCGCCTCCGGATGGGCGGCGCGGGCACGCTCGGCGACCTGCCGGAAGAACAGCCCGTAGCCGCCCTCCAACGCGGCGAGCACCGCCTGATGCACCGGCGTCAGCTCCAGCGGATGCGGGGGCGGCAGCAACAGAGGTGCCGTGTCGGCCAGATGGAGCGAGATCCAGCCGTCCTTGCCGGGCAGCGCCCCCGCGCCCGCCCACACCACCTCGCCGGAGGCGGTCAGCTCGTCCAGCAGCGGTGGCGCATAGTCCGTCACCCGGCCGGGCAGCACCAGTTTCTCCAGCGCCGAAGCCGGGACCGGCGCCCCCTGCAACTGCTCCACGGTGCGCAGAAGCCCCTCGACGCCGCGCAGGCTGCTGGTGCCCACATGCTGCCACTGGGGCAGGAACGCGGCCAGCGCCTGCGGGGCGACCGGCTCCAGCTCCTGGCGCAGGGCAGCCAGCGAACGCCGCCGCAGCCGCCGCAGCACCCCTGCGTCGCACCACTCCTGACCCACGCCCGAAGGGTGGAACTCGCCCTGCACCAGCCGGCCGCTCGCCGCCAGGCGGTGCAGAGCGCCGTCCGCGACGGCCGTGCCCAGGCCGAAGCGGGCAGCGGCGTCCGAGGAGACGAACGGCCCGTGCGTGCGGGCGTACCGCGCCAGCAGGTCGCCCAGCGGGTCGGCGACCGGCTCGGTGAACGCCTCCGGGATGCCGACGGGCAACGCCACACCCAACGCGTCCCGCAACCGGCCCGCGTCCTCGATGCCCGCCCAGTACTCCTGTCCCGCGATCCGTACCCGGATGGCCCGCCGGGACGCCTCCAGCTCCGACGCCCAGCCCGGCTCTGCACCACGCTCCGCGAGCTCCGCGGAGGTCAACGGTCCCAGCAGGCGCAGCAGATCGGCCACGCCCTCGACGTCCTTGAGGCGGCGGTCCTCCGTGCGCCACTGGAGCTCGGCCTCCAGCTCGTGCAGTACGTCGGCGTCCAGCAGCTCGCGCAGCTCGGCCTGGCCCAGCAACTCCGACAGCAGCCGCGAGTCGAGGGAGAGCGCCGCGGCACGGCGCTCGGCCAGCGGCGAGTCGCCCTCGTACAAGTACTGCGCCACATAGCCGAACAGCAGCGAGCGGGCGAACGGCGACGGCTCGGGCGTGGTCACCTCCACCACCCGCACCCGGCGGGACTCGATGTCGCCCATCAGTTCCGTCAGTCCCGGTACGTCGAAGACGTCCTGAAGGCACTCGCGCACCGCTTCCAGAATGATCGGGAAGGAGCCGAACTCGTTTGCCACCTGCAGAAGCTGGGAAGACCGCTGCCGCTGCTGCCACAGCGGTGTGCGCCGCCCCGGGCTGCGGCGCGGCAGCAGCAGCGCCCGCGCGGCGCACTCCCGGAAGCGCGCCGCGAACAGCGCGGAGCCGCCCACCTGATCGGTGACGGTCTGCTCCACCTCGCCCTTGTCGAACAGCACATCACCGACGCCGATCGGCGGCTGGTCGGGACCACCCGGTAGGACCGCGGCGTTGCTCGCGGGACCGCCTCGGCCGCCCGGCAGCTCCTGGTCAGGGGTGCGCGGGGAGCTCGGCTCGGCGTCGAAGAGATCCAGATCCATCAACTCGGCATCCGGCAGCCGCAGCACCAGACCGTCGTCGGCGTGCATGACCTGCGCGTCCATGCCGTACCGCTCGGTCAGCCGCGCACCGATGGCCAGCGCCCAGGGGGCGTGCACCTGGGCACCGAAAGGGGAGTGCACCACGATGCGCCAGTCGCCCAGCTCGTCACGGAACCGCTCCACCACGATCGTCCGGTCGTCCGGAACGTGCCCGGCCGCCTCCCGCTGCTCGTCCAGGTAGGCCAGCAGGTTGCCGACCGCCAGCTCGTCCATCCCGGCCGCCGCCAGCCGCTGCCGCGCCTCGTCGCGGGACAGCGACCCGATCTCCCGCACGAACGCGCCCAGCGCACGGCCCAGTTCCAGCGGGCGGCCGAGCTGGTCGCCCCGCCAGAACGGCAGTCGCCCCGGCACGCCGGGTGCGGGCGTGACCAGCACCCGGTCACGGGTGATGTCCTCGATCCGCCAGGACGTCGTGCCCAGGGTGAACACGTCGCCCACCCGGGACTCGTAGACCATCTCCTCGTCCAGCTCACCGACCCGGCCGCCGCCCTTCTTCGGGTCGGCGCCCGCCAGGAAGACCCCGAACAGCCCGCGGTCCGGGATCGTCCCTCCGGAGGTGACCGCCAGCCGCTGGGCTCCCGGGCGGCCGGTGAGGGTGTTGGTCACCCGGTCCCACACCAGGCGCGGCCGCAGCTCGGCGAACGCGTCCGAGGGATACCGCCCGGCCAGCATGTCCAGCACGGAGGTGTACGCCGACTCCGGCAGCGCCGCGAACGGGGCGGCCTGCCGCGCCAGGGCCAGCAGCTCGTCGACGTCCCAGGCGTCCACCGCGACCATGGCGACGATCTGCTGGGCCAGCACGTCCAGCGGGTTCGCCGGAACGCGCAGAGCCTCGATGGCGCCCTCGCGCATCCGCTCGGTGACCACGGCCGACTGCACCAGGTCCCCCCGGTACTTCGGAAAGACCACGCCCGCCGAGACCGCGCCCACCTGGTGCCCTGCACGGCCCACCCGCTGGAGCCCGGAGGCCACCGAGGGCGGCGACTCCACCTGGATGACCAGATCGACGGCTCCCATGTCGATGCCCAGCTCCAGGCTGGAGGTGGCCACCACGGCGGGCAGCCTGCCCGCCTTGAGATCCTCCTCCACCTGTGCCCGCTGCTCCTTGGAGACCGAGCCGTGGTGGGCGCGCGCCAGGAGCGGGGGCGCGCCGGCGACCGCGCCCGCGTTGCCCATCAGCTCGGCGGGCGAGTGGTCCTCCGGCATCGGCTCGCCCGTGGCGCGCTCGTAGGAGATCTCGTTGAGCCGGTTGCACAGCCGCTCGGCCAGACGGCGCGAGTTCGCGAAGACGATCGTGGAGCGGTGCTCCTGGATCAGGTCGGTGATCCGCTCCTCCACCGACGGCCAGATGGAGGGCTTCCCGCCCCCTGCCGGCCCACCTGCCTCCGATCCTGCGGCGTCCTGGGCCGGGGAGCTGCCCAGCTCGCCCATGTCCTCCACCGGGACCACGACCGACAGCTCGAACCTCTTGCCCGTGGGGGGCTGCACCACGGTGGCGTTCCTGCGCGGCGAGAGGAACCGTGCCACCTCGTCCACCGGACGGACCGTCGCCGACAGGCCGATGCGGCGCGCGGGCTTCTCCAGCAGGTGGTCCAGCCGCTCCAGGGACAGTGCCAGGTGGGCGCCGCGCTTGGTGCCC
The DNA here is from genome assembly GCF_000424785.1 of Streptomyces sp. CNT360. Taxonomy (NCBI): domain Bacteria; kingdom Bacillati; phylum Actinomycetota; class Actinomycetes; order Kitasatosporales; family Streptomycetaceae; genus Streptomyces; species Streptomyces sp. CNT360. The sequence goes on from NZ_AUKO01000027.1 coordinate 26,951, forward strand.
GCCACCGCGTGCACCTCGTCGACGATGACCGTCTCGACCCCCGACAGCGCCTCCCGGGCCGCGGAGGTCAGCATCAGGAACAGCGACTCGGGCGTGGTGATCAGGATGTCCGGCGGGCGGCGGGCGATCGACCTGCGCTCGGCGGCCGGTGTGTCACCCGAGCGGATACCGACCGTGATCTCCGGCTCCGGCAGACCGAGCCGCACGGACTCCTGCCGGATGCCGGTCAGCGGACTGCGCAGGTTGCGCTCCACGTCCACCGCGAGCGCCTTCAGCGGCGAGACGTACAGCACCCGGCACCGCTTGAGCGGGTCGGCCGGGGGCGGGGTGGAGGCCAGGGCGTCCAGAGAGGCGAGGAAGGCGGCCAGTGTCTTTCCCGACCCGGTGGGCGCCACCACGAGCGCGTCGGACTCCTCGGCCAGCGCACTCCAGGCCCCCTCCTGCGCGGAGGTGGGCTCGCTGAAGGCGCCCGCGAACCATGCACGGGTCGCCGGTGAGAAGGCGTCCAATGCCGCTGTCCGACCCATGCCCCCATCGTGCAGCACGGCACTGACAACGGCGTCCGGGTGACCGTCCGCGTGCGGTACTGACGGCGGCCACCCGGGGCCCGGGGACGGGACGCGCCCGCCTCTCCACACGGCCGGGCCCCGGCAGAATGGGGGCATGGCGGAGCGAGAGAGTGCGCATTACTGGCAGTCACCGAAACTGCCCGGTCTCGACCTGCTGCGGGCCCGCTACATCCGTAAGACGTTCGCCCGCCACACCCACGACACCTACGTCATCGCCGCGATCACCGAGGGTGTCGAGGCCTTCCACCACGGTGGCGGAGTGCACCGCGTCGGTGTCGGGGGGCTCGCCCTGATCAACCCGGACACCGCGCACACCGGGCACGCCGGCACCCCCGCGGGCTGGCGCTACGAGGTGCTCTATCCCGACCCGGAGGTGGTGACCCGGATAGCCGCGGAGACCACCACTGTCCGGGGCACGCCCGGCTTCGCCGTACCGGCTGCCCACGATCCCGGCCTGGCGCACCACGTGCGGGCCGTGCACCGCGCGCTGGGAGAGGGCAACGCGCTCGCCGCCGACAGTCACCTGCACGCGGCCGTAGCCGGCCTGCTGAGACGGCACGGCGGCCCGCTGCCCGACCGGCCCGTGCGGACGGCCGGAGCCCGGGACGCCGCACGGGCCCGCGCCGTCCTGGAGGAGCGGATGGCGGACCCGCCCTCGCTGGAGAGTCTCGCCGACGAGCTGGGTACCAGACCCTTCGCGCTGCTCCGCGCTTTCCGTGGGGCGTACGGGATGCCTCCGCACACCTGGCTGACGGACGCACGGGTCCACCGGGCCCGGGCCCTGCTGGACGGAGGGACTCCTCCAGCCGAGGCCGCCACCGTCGTCGGGTTCACCGACCAGGCCCACCTGACCCGTCACTTCGGCCGCATCGTCGGAGTGCCCCCAGGCGCGTACCAGCGGGGACGTGCAAGAACGTACAAGACCGGGACTCCGACCGGCTCCTAGCGTGGCTCCGTGCCACAGCAACGAGACAGCGACATATTCGACCGTTCGCCCCTGTCGGCCCGTGATCGATCCGGCGGCGACCGTGCCGTTCCCGGTGCCGGGCAGGCCGGGTCGGACGATGCAGGACAGACTGCGTCGACCAGGGCCGGGCGGGCAGCATCGTCCGACGCCGAGCAGAAGTCGCCGCCCGGTGTCCAAGCGGCCCCGTCCGTGTTTCGGGACGAGGATTCCGCATCCGGCCAGGAGCAGACTGCCGATGGCGACGAGGAGACCGTTTCCGGCGACAGGCAGGCTGCCTCTGCCGGAACCCGGGGCGCGCCCCGCGACAGCGATCGTGCCGTCCTGAGGGATGCCCTCGGCGTGGGAATCGCCGTCGGACTCTCCGGCTTCGCCTTCGGCGTCACGGCTGCGGGTTCCGGCATCAGCGTCGCCCAGGCGTGTGCGCTGAGCTTCTTCGTCTTCACCGGTGCGTCCCAGCTCGCCCTGGTGGGCGCGCTGGCCGCCGGCGGCGGTCCGCTGACCGCGGCGGCCGGAGCCCTCTTCCTGGGAGTCAGAAACGCCTTCTACGGACTGCGTCTGGCGCCCCTGCTCGCACTGCGACCGGGGGTACGCCTCCTCGCCGCGCACTGGGTGATCGACGAGACGTCGGCCGTCGCCCTCGGCCGGCCGGAGCGACGTGCCGCGCGACTGGGCTTCACCGCGACCGGCGTGACGCTCTTCCTCCTCTGGAACCTCACCACGCTCCTTGGCGCGGTGGGGGCCGAAGCCCTGGGCGACACGGCGGCCTGGGGACTCGACGCGGCCGGGCCGGCAGCCTTCCTGGCGCTGCTGGCCCCCATGCTCCGCACCGGAGCCGAGCGCGCCACGGCGGTCCTCGCGGCGGCACTCGGACTGGGACTCCTGCCGGTGCTGCCCGCCGGCGTACCGGTGCTGGCGGCCGCACTGGCGGCCCCCCTTGTTCTGGCCGTGCGCAGCAGGGTGCCGCGTGGGGCAACGGCCGCTCCGTCCGCACAGCGTGAGAGCAGGAGCGAGGGCGAGGCTGACCGAAAGGGTCGAGCATCTGTGGACAAGGAGTCGCTGTGAGTGTGTGGATCGCCATCGGTGTCACGGCCGTGGGCTGCTACGTGATGAAGCTGCTCGGCCTCTCGGTGCCCACGGGGGTGCTGGAGCGGCCCGCCCTCAAGCGTCTGGCCGCCCTGCTGCCTGCGGCCCTGCTCGCCGCGCTGACCGCCCAGCAGACGTTCGCACACGGGACGACCCTGGTGCTCGACGCCCGTGCGGCCGGAATCGCGGCAGCGGCGGTCGCCTTCGTGCTGCGGGCCCCGTTCCTGCTGGTCATCGCTGCGGCTGTTCTGGTCACGGCGGGCGTACGCGCACTGGGATGACGGCCGGTGCCCGGTCACCCGCTCTCCGGTGCAGGAGAGACACGCGCAGCGTCCCGCAGGACCGCCGCGCCGCGCTCGGGGCGCAGCAGCGCGGCCACCTCCAAGCCTGCCACCTTCGCCGGTGCCGCCGTCAGGAGGCAGGCGTGCTGGTAACCGCCCGTCGTGGATGAGGCACTGTCGACGCCGCTTCGCAGCACCGGCGGCTCCGGTATCCCCGCCAGTGCGGTGCGCCTCCTCGGTGAACGGGGCCACCTCCAGGACGTGGTCCACGTGTCCATGGGGTGAGCCCCACTGCGTGCACCGGGCGGGGAGAGGTCGCGCACGGCCGTGTGCAGTGTCCTCGTCCCACGGGTGCCCCCGTGTCCACGAGCACCAGACCTGTGCCCGTGTCGAAGACGGCCACGTTGGCGAACGCCGGGAAGCGTCCGGAAGCAGCCCTGCCGCCGACAGCACCGGTTGGGCGGTGGTCCCGGGCGCCTTCGCCCCGCCCGAGGAACTGCTGGGGCGGCTGCGGCGAGCGGTGGGCCCGCACCTGCGGGTGGCCGCCCTACCGGCACGGAAAGCCGGGCGAGGTCGCCGCCCGGCGGCCCGCACGGTACGCGAGGTGCTCCGGGTGGTCCGCGCCTGCGGACGGCCACCGGGGCTGCACCGCCTCGCCGACGTCCTGCTCGAACACCAGCTCTCGCGCCTCCTGCGAGCAGCGCTCCCACAGTCGCGCTGCCGGACCCGCTGCGGGACCGTCCGGAACTGCTCACCACTGTGCGGGTAGACCTCGAACAGTGCCGGTAACACCGCTCCACAGCACGTCAGTCCGGCGTCCACCCCACCACCGTCGACAACTGGCTGGCCGTGGCCCGCCGGGTCACCACGCTGGACGCGACAGCCCCGCGCGACGTCGCACTGATCAACGCGGCGCTGCTGCTCCGCGAGGAACCCGCGCCGCGGTCCGGCACGGAGACCTGACGCAGGGTGCGGTACGGACGTTCACAGCCGCCCGTATGCGCGCAGCGTGTGCAGTGCCTCCAGCGTCACCAGAGGGCGGCCCTCCAAAGCCGTGCCGGGCGCCCACCTGCGCCAGTTGATGTCCCACCCGCCGTCCTCCTGCTGGCGGCTCACCAGATGGTCCAGCCCCCGGTCGATTTCGGCGTCGGAGAACCAGCGGCGTGCCAGCGAGTCCGGCGCGGTGGCGAAATCGGTCGCATAGTGGTGCTCCCCCAGCGCGTACCCCTCGGGAAGAGGGAAGTCTTTCTCGCGTTCCGGGTCCGTGACGACCAGTCGCTGCTCGCGCAGCAACGTCCCCAGGCGGCTCGCGGCCGCCTCGGCCCGCGGTCGGTCGGGTACGCCGTCGAGGAACGCCAGCGCGGCTCGCACCTCGTACGGGTGGGTCTTGTCCAGAGTCTCGACGGTGTGCCAGCAGTAGTCCGTCGCCCGGAAGAGCCAGGCGTGCCAGACACTGTTGCGGTGCAGCGTGCCCACGACGGGGCCGGTCGCCAGCAGGTCGCTCGGTGGCGTGTCCACCACAGGGATCCAGGGGGCGGCGGGGTACCCGCGCAGCGAGGGATGGACGGCGGGCAGGGCGCCCTCCGGGGTGGAGACGGAGGTCAGGTACCGGCCGATGCGCTCCACCCGCTGCCCCGCGCAGCGCCCGATCGAGTCCAGCACCCGCACAGCTGTGGCGGTGTGCAGTGGCTGGCTGACAGGGCCGCGCAGGTCGGGCTCCAGCGCGTGGCCGTAGCCGCCGTCGGCATTGCGGTACGCGTCGAGCGCCGTCTCGACGGTACTCGGGTCGCCGTCCAGGAAGTCGTACTCGAAACGGCGCTGTTCCAGTACGCGGGCTGTCAGCCAGATGAAGCTCTCCGCACGGGAGAGAACCGAACCACAGGGAGCCATTCCCCGACCGTAGGCCCGCCGGGCGCCCCGGTCACTGCTGTGGCGCGGAGCCGACCCTCCAGGCGGGATACTTGAGGCATGCGGTTGACGGATTTCTGGCAGCGGATGGCGGACCACTTCGGCGAGACGTACGCCGACTCCTTCGCCCGTGACTTCGTGATGTCCGATCTCGGCGGCCGGACGATCCACGAGGCGCTCGCCGCGGGCTGGGACGCGAAAGATGTGTGGCGGGTGGTCTGCAAGGTGATGGACGTTCCCGCCGAAAAGCGGTGATCCGCAGCCCGGAAGGGTGGCTGCGGGACGGCCCGCCCGGGGGCGATTGACCTGCTTTTGCCGCTGTGACCTGCGGTTTCTCAAGTTTTCCACAGGTGAGCGGTGCGGCTTGACTCAAAAATCGAACATCGATTCTTATGGAGTCTCCGGCGAACGCCCGCTCAGGTCATGGCCTGCTGGGTGAGCGCGGGTCCGGACCGATTGTCAGTGGCAGGCGCTAGCGTCGTGAGACGTGAAGCGATCGACTCAAGCAAACAACCGGGTGGCACCCATGGCAGGAACCGACCGCGAGAAGGCGCTCGACGCTGCTCTCGCTCAGATTGAACGGCAATTCGGCAAGGGCGCCGTGATGCGCATGGGCGAGCGGCCGAACGAGCCGGTCGAGATCATCCCCACCGGGTCGACCGCCCTGGACGTGGCCCTCGGGGTCGGCGGCCTGCCGAGGGGCCGCGTGGTCGAGGTCTACGGCCCCGAATCGTCCGGTAAGACGACCCTGACCCTGCACGCCGTCGCCAACGCCCAGAAGGCGGGCGGCACAGTCGCCTTCGTGGACGCCGAGCACGCGCTGGACCCCGAGTACGCCAAGCGCCTCGGGGTGGACACCGACGCGCTGATCCTCTCCCAGCCGGACAACGGCGAACAGGCCCTCGAGATCACCGACATGCTGATCCGCTCCGGTGCACTCGACCTGATCATCGTCGACTCGGTCGCCGCACTGGTGCCCCGGGCGGAGATCGAGGGCGAGATGGGCGACTCCCACGTCGGTCTCCAGGCCCGGCTGATGAGCCAGGCCCTGCGGAAGATCGCCGGTGCGCTCAACCAGTCCAAGACCACCGCGATCTTCATCAACCAGCTCCGCGAGAAGGTCGGCGTGATGTTCGGCTCCCCGGAGACCACGACCGGTGGCCGGGCGCTGAAGTTCTACGCCTCGGTGCGGCTCGACATCCGCCGCATCGAGACCCTGAAGGACGGTACCGAGGCCGTCGGCAACCGCACCCGCGTCAAGGTCGTCAAGAACAAGGTTGCGCCGCCGTTCAAACAGGCCGAGTTCGACATCCTCTACGGCATGGGCATCAGCCGCGAAGGCGGTCTGATCGACATGGGCGTCGAGCACGGCTTCGTCCGCAAGTCCGGCGCCTGGTACACGTACGAGGGCGACCAGCTCGGCCAGGGCAAGGAGAACTCCCGTAACTTCCTGCGGGACAACCCCGACCTCGCCAACGAGATCGAGAAGAAGATCAAGGAGAAGCTCGGTATCGGCGTGCGGCCGCAGGAGCCGTCCGAGGAGCCTGGCGCGGATGCCGCCGGGAGCGCCCCCGTCACCGGCGCCGCCGGCGCGGCGGACGGAGCGGATGCGGCGGCCAAGACCGTACCGGCTCCGGTCACCAAGACGCCGAAGAGCACCAAAGCCACCAAGGCCGCCGCGGCCAAGAGCTAGGCCATGACGCGGCGTAGCGACTGGCCGGAGTACGCCTTCCCGCCGGGGCCCTCCCCGGCTCCCGGCGGGGGAGACGGCGACAGCGGGAGTGCGGCCTGCCAGGACGGCGATGGCTCCGCCTTGTCGGGAGCGGGAGCAGAGCCCTCGTACGCATCATCCCCTCCCGGGGCCGCGCGGCCCCGGGAGCCGCAGGATCCGGTGGAACGGGCCAGAGCCATCTGTCTGCGGTTGCTCACCGGCACCCCGCGGACGCGCCGACAGCTCGACGAGGCGCTCCGCAAACGGGGCGTGCCCGCGGACGCGGCTCAGGAGGTGCTGGCCCGCTTCGAGGACGTCGGCCTCATCGACGATGCGGCGTTCGCTGCCGCCTGGGTGGAGTCCCGGCATCACAGCCGGGGCCTGGCGCGCAGAGCTCTCGCCCGCGAGCTGCGGACCAAGGGAGTGGACAGCACGGTGATCGACGAGGCCATGGACGGCCTCGATGCGGAACAGGAGGAGGAGACGGCGCGCGCCCTGGTCGCACGCAAGCTGCGCGCCACCAGGGGCTTGGAACGGGACAGGCGCCTGCGCCGCCTCGCCGGGATGCTGGCGCGCAAGGGCTACTCCGAGGGGCTCGCCCTCCGCGTGGTCCGGCAGGCACTGGAGGAAGAGGGGGAGGACCCGGAAGCACTGGAGGAACGGTTTCCGGGCATGTAGGTCCGACCGCCTCCGCGGATGCAGGCGCGGACGCCTCGGCGGTCGCTGCCTTGGGGCCCCGCAGACGCCAATCCCCGATGTCTCCGCGGAGCTGCCCGCAGGTGCTGATGGGCTGCCGTCCCTCGTGTGCTGCTGGTCGTTCCCGCCCGCGGAGTGGCGGTTCTCCTGCTCGTCCATGACCGGCAGCATGGAGGCGCGGGCCAAGAGGGTCGTGAGAACCCGCAGCACTCACGTGCCGGACTGCTCACGTACCGGACTGCGGGGCAAGGTGTCCGCGGACAGCCTCCGCCCAGGTGCCCAGCATGTCGCTCCGCCCCGCGGGAAGCGCGGCGGCCAGGTGACCGTCGGGGCGTATGGCCAGCACGGTGTGCGCGGCTGCGCCCGGATAGTCCTCGGTGACCAGCAGTGTCGCCCGCAAGGGCAGCCCGTCCACCGTGGCCGCCAGGTCCGGCATCATGCCGGCCGACAGCCAGTGCCGGCTGTCCCACACTCCGGTGCCCGGCGCCACCAGGACCACGAGCAGGTCTCCGCCGACGCCGCCCAGCCAACTGCGCAGTGTCCCCCGAGAGCCGTCCACGGCGGTGACCGGCACGTCCTCGACGGGGGCGCCCGGAGCCGTGCCGACAGGCACCTGTGCGGCGGCGGTTCCGCGTGGCGGGGCCAGGGCTGTGCGGGAGTAGGCGACGGGAGCGCCGAGCGAGCCGCGTCCCAGGTGGCCGTCGGTCAGCAGGGAGAGGTGGGCGCGTGCGCCGCCGCCGGGCAGCAGTGCGCGGAGGGTGCTGCCGCGCCGTACGACGGCGAGCGCCTGGTCGACGGCGCGCAGACGTGCGGTGACGGCGCTGCGGCGCTCGGTTTCGTAGCTGTCCAGCAGGGTGTCCGCTGCCGCGTCGTGGCCGTGGTGCCAGGCGAGGGCGAGTTTCCACGCGAGGTTGGCGGCGTCGCGCAGCCCCTCGTCGACGGACTGCACCCCCAGGGCGCCGGTCAGGTGTGCGGAGTCTCCGGCGAGGAAGGCACGGCCCGTGCGCCAGTGCCGGGCCAGACGCTGATGGGCAGTGTGCACGCCGGTGTCCACCAGTTCGTACGGGCCGACACCGTCGGCGGGTTCACCGGCACGGGCCCGCACAACGGCTGTGGACGACGGACCGGGCGGAAGAGATTCCTCGGACCACACCGTGAGGGTCTCCGTGACGCGTTCGAGCATCTCTTCGGGGGTGACCAGGTCACCGCGCGGTGCCAACAGCCAGTCGAGCCGCCACAGGCCGTCGGCCAGTGGCCTGGCGGTCACCTCTCCGGGTGTGCCGCCGGGATCCCGGTGCAGCAGCGCGCCACCCGCGTGCCCCGGCTCGCTCGTGCCGTCGGGGGCGTGGCCACTCTCTTCCCAGGGGAGCCGCACCCGCAGCGTGGCCACGGCGTGCCGTTCCACCGCGGTGCGGCCGGGGAAGCGCACCCCGAGCAGTTTGCGGACCGTGGAGCGGGCACCGTCGCAGCCCACGGCGTAACTGCCGCGCCACCAGGTCCCGGAGGGGCCCCGGGTATGGACGGTGACGCCGCGCGGGTCCTGCTCCAGCACATCGACGTGGCTGTCGGTGACCACCCGGGCGAGCTTCTCGTCGGCGAGGGCGGCACGCAGGGCGCTCTCCAGGGCGTGCTGTGTCAGATGCAGCGGGGCCTGGTCGGGCGGCAGGTCGACCTCTTCCAGGGTCTGGGCGCGCCGCCGGGTACGCCAGGAGCGCCAGCGCACTCCGGGCAGCGGGGGAAGCTGCCCCGCGGTGTCCGGCCGCAGCACACATGTGCGGGCCGCGCGGGGTTGCGGGGCGCCGTCCGACGCGTCGAGAACGAGGGAGGGAACAGCGTGCCGGGCCAGAGCGAGGGAGAGAGCGAGTCCGACGGGTCCAGCCCCGACGACGATCACCGGATCCACAGCGCGGCGACCTCACACCCCTGGTGGTGCCGGTTCGGGGCGGGTTCTTCTGGCGGTGGAGCCTGGTGCGCGATCACGCAGGTATGCAACCCATTGCCTGAGCGGGCGTCAAGTGAGCACTGTCCGGGACGGGGCGCGCCCAGGTCTCACCTGCGCGTCGAGCCCCGTCCCGGACAGTGCGACGGATCAGTCCTTGCGGACGTCCGGGACGTCGCCGGCGTCCTGGACGCCATCGGCAGCGACCTGTCGGGGCACCGGGGCCGGGCCCGTGCTGCCGGAGGGCGCGACCTCCTGGAGCTCCTTGGCTCCCGCGGCAGGGACGATGCCCACCTTGGACCTGCTGCCACGGCGCTCGATGAACTTAGCCAGCCAGGACAGGGCGAGGCACAGGGCGATGTAGATGGCGCCGAAGACGACGACCGTCTGCACCATCGGGTAGACGCCGCCCACCGGTGTGTTGTTGCCGATCAGGCGGGCCGAGTACAGCAGCTCCGGGTACAGGACCATGAAGCCGAGAGAGGTGTCCTTCAGCGTCACCACCAGTTGGCTGATGATCGTCGGCAGCATCGACCGCACGGCTTGCGGGAAGAGGATCGAGGCGGTCACCTGGGTCTTGCGCAGCCCCAGCGCGTAGGCGGCCTCCGCCTGTCCCTTGGGCACGGCGTTGACCCCGGCGCGCAGCACCTCCGCCTGAACACAGCCGTTGTAGATCGTCAGGCCCACCACCAGCGCCCAGAGCGAGGTCATGTGTCCGAGGATGCCGACCCACAGGGCGAAGATCGTGATGAGCAGCGGGATCGACCGGAAGAGGTCGATGAAGACCAGCGCCACCCAGCGCACCGGCTTGTGGTCCGACAGCCGTGCCACGCACAGGACGACGGCGAAGACGAGCGAGAAGACGCCCGCGAGGGCGAACACCTTCAGTGTGGACAGCAGCGCGTCCAGAATGTTCTCGCGGATGCCCGAGTAGTTGAAGATGTCCCACAGTTCGCCGGCGAACTGGCCGCGCTCGTGGAGCCGGTAGACGGCCCAGGCGATCAGGCCCAGCAGCACGAGGGTGCCGACGACGGAGTAGACGACGTTGCGGACCCGGGCCTTGGGACCGGGGGCGTCGAACAGGACGCTGGAGCTCATCGGGCGACCTCCAGACGGTTCTCCAGCAGCCGGAACAGGCCGTTGATGGCGTACGTGATGATCAGGTAGCCGATGGTGATCCAGATGAAGATGACGGCGATGTCGTAGCCGTCGTTGCTGAGCGTCTTCTGGATGTTGAACAGATCCACGTTGTCGAAGGCGCCGGCGATCGCCGTGTTCTTCGTCAGCGCGATGAAGATGCTGCTCAGCGGCGGAACAACGGTACGCGTGGCCTGGGGGAGCACCACGATCCGCATGGTCTGGGCGAAGGACATGCCGATCGCGCGTGCGGCCTCGGCCTGCCCCATCGGCACGGTGTTGATGCCGGAGCGTACGGCCTCGGCCACGAAGGACGACGTGTAGAAGCCGCAGGCACAGACGGCGAGCACGAAGGAGTTGATGCCGGGGAAGAGCACCTTGGGCACCACGAAGAACGCCACCAGGAAGAGCAGCGTCAGCGGGGTGTTCCGCAGCACGGTGACCCACAGGGTGCCGAATATGCGCAGGGGCGGCACGGGCGAGACCCGGAACCCCGCGATCACGAGGCCGAGCACCACGGCGAGCACGCCGCTGACGGCGGTGAGCGACAAGGTGCCGAGGAATCCCTCGCGGAACAGCGCCAGGTTGTCGAGAAGTACGTTCATGAGTTCTCCGCGAGGAGTCGCGTAGGTTGCGGCGGCCAGGTGGGGCGGCGGGAGCGGCCGGCCACCCCGTCACACACGGGGGCGGCTGCAGCGCACCGTCACCCCGTCACACGGGCGCGCCCCGCCCCCGCGCGACCCCGGCGCCCGGTGCGGCACCGAAGTCGGGGAGCGGGGCGCGGCGGATCACTTCTCGGTGATCTCCGGCGGCTTCTTGAACTTGGAGCCGGACTTGCCGAGGGTGGCCTCGTACACCTTCTTGTAGTCGCCGTTGTCCTGGTGGGCCTTGATGGCGTCGGCGACGGCCGTCTGCAGAGCCTTGTCGCCCTTCTTCAGGCCGACGCCGTAGGGCTCGTCGGAGAAGGGCTTGCCGACGACCTTGAGCTTGCCGGGGTTCTGGGCCGCGTAGCCGAGCAGGATCGCGTCGTCCGTGGTCACCGCGTCGACCTGACCGTCGATGACCTGCGAGACGCACTCGGAGTACTTGCTCAGCTCGGTGACCTTGGCGCCGTACTTCGGCTGCTTGATGACCTGCAGCGGTGTCGAACCGACGATCGAGCAGACCTTCTTGCCCTTGACGGCTTCCGGCCCGGTGACGTCCTTCTCGTCCTTGCGGACGAGCAGCGAGGCGCCGGCGTGGAAGTACGGGCCGGCGAAGTCGATCTGCTTCTTGCGCTCGTCGTTGATCGTGTACGTACCGATCATCAGGTCGACGTCACCCTTGGAGACGGCGGTCTCGCGCGCACCGGAGTCGACGGTCTTCCACTGGATCTGCTTGGCGGAGAAGCCCAGGTCGGCGGCGATCATCCTGGCGATCTCGATGTCGAAGCCGGAGTACTTCTTGGTGGACTGGTCCTGGAAGCCCAGGTAGGGCTGGTCCGCCTTGGCGCCGATGACGAGCTTGCCGCGCTTCTGGGCCCTCTTGACGGCGGGCGAGTCGACCTTGACGTCCTTGGCGACCTTGTACGTCGGCAGCGCCTTCTCGTCGGTCTGGTCCTTGGGCTTGTCGCCCGCGGACCCCTCCTTGCCGCCGCAGGCGGCGGTGGCGGCGAGAGCCAGGACAGCGGCTGCCGCCGCGGCGGTCTTGTGGAACCTCATAGTGAACATCCCTTGCTTGAACAGTCGATGGCCCGGTGCGCGGCGTGCTGCGCGGGGTCCGATGGCCCGGTGCCGGCGCCCCCCCCGGCCCGTGCCCGTGCCCCGAGGCCCGTGGCATGCGATCCGGGTCCGTGGGCGGTGCGGCAGCTCGTGGCTCCGTTGCCCGGTGGGCCCGTTGCCCCGTTTGCTGCCCCGTCGGAGCGTGCGCCGGAGGGCTCGCGGCCGGTGGCTCAGTGGTGCAGGATCTTCGAGAGGAAGTCCTTGGCGCGGTCGCTGCGCGGATTGCTGAAGAACTGCTCCGGGGCGGCCTCTTCCACGATCCGGCCGTCCGCCATGAAGACCACCCGGTTCGCGGCGGAGCGTGCGAACCCCATCTCGTGGGTGACGACGACCATCGTCATGCCGTCCCGGGCCAACTGCTGCATGACCTCCAGGACCTCGTTGATCATCTCCGGGTCGAGGGCCGAGGTGGGCTCGTCGAAGAGCATGACCTTCGGGTCCATGGCCAGCGCCCGGGCGATCGCGACGCGCTGCTGCTGGCCGCCGGAGAGCTGGGCGGGGTACTTGTCCGCCTGGTTGCCGACGCCGACCCGGTCGAGCAGCGTGCGTGCCACGCTCTCGGCCTCCTGCTTGTCCGCCTTGCGGACCTTGAGCTGGCCGAGGGTGACGTTCTCCAGCACCGTCTTGTGCGCGAAGAGGTTGAACGACTGGAAGACCATGCCCACGTCGGCGCGGAGCCTGGCCAGTTCCCTGCCCTCCTGGGGCAGTGGCTTGCCGTCGATCGTGATGCTGCCGGAGTCGACCGTCTCCAGGCGGTTGATGGTGCGGCACAGGGTGGACTTGCCGGAACCCGAGGGACCGATGACGACGACGACCTCGCCGCGTGCGATGGTCAGGTCGATGTCCTGGAGAACGTGCAGCGCACCGAAGTGCTTGTTGACGTTCTTCAGCACGACCAGCTCGTCGGTCGCGGGTTCGGGACCGCTTGCGTCCTTGGTCACCGATACTTCGCTCATCGGCGTACAGCTCCGTCCTCGTCGGTTGCGAGGACCCTAGTGAGCGGTCTGCGTGACCGTCATTACATCTGAGCTGAAATTGAGCATAACGATCTGGCTGCATCCGGGCACACTGGGTAAAGGGGACGGTACCGGCTGCGTAACGGATGCTTTTGCCCTCCCGGCACCCCCTTGACTCACCTGCGCCGATGGGCGTGGATGCACTGTCGGAGCGTTCGGTCGCGAGGCGGCTGAACGTGACCCGGGCCGGCCGGCGGTCCGGCCCGGTGACGGGACGACGACCGACGGACGGGACGACCACAGGAGGGCGCCGGTGAGACTGCTGCTCGTCGAGGACGACGACCGCGTCGCAGCCGCACTCTCCGCGGTCCTGGCGCGGCACGGCTTCGAGGTGACCCACGTGCGCAGCGGCGCGGAGGCGCTGCAGAAACTGCTGGTGGGCGACCGCGGAAGCCCCGGTTTCGCCGTCGTCCTGCTCGACCTGGGCCTGCCCGACCAGGACGGCTTCGAAGTGTGCGGCCGGATCCGCCGGACCAGCAGCACCCCCGTCATCATGGTGACCGCACGCGCCGATGTGCGCTCCCGCATCCACGGCCTCAACCTGGGCGCCGACGACTACGTGGTCAAGCCGTACGACATGGGGGAGCTGCTGGCCCGCATCCATGCCGTCAGCCGCCGCGCCGCCGCCGACGAGACGGGGGCAGCCGACGAGGAAGGCGTGCATTCCGGAGCCGATCAGGAGGGCGCCTCCGCCACGATCCGGCTCGGTGCTCTCACCATCGAGCTGCCCACCCGCCAGGTCGATGTCGACGGCGTGGAGGTGCCGCTCACCCGCAAGGAGTTCGATCTGCTCGCGCTGCTCGCCCAGCGGCCCGGCGTGGTCTTCCGCCGCGAGCAGATCATCAGCGAGGTGTGGCGCACCAGTTGGGAGGGGACCGGCCGCACCCTGGAGGTGCACATCGCCTCGCTGCGCTCGAAACTGCAGCGGCCGGCCCTCATAGAGACGGTGCGGGGCGTGGGCTACCGCATGGCCGCCCAGCGCGTCTGAGCCGGCACGGCCGGACCGGAACGGATACCACTCACTGTGCGCAGTCGCCTGCTTCCACTGCTGATCGTCCTGCTGGCCGGGATCCTCCTCGCGCTGGGCTTCCCGCTTGCCGTCAGCCAGGCGCAGGCCGAACAGCAGCAGGTGGTGGTCGACCGCATCGACGACACGGCGCGGTTCGCGGCCCTCGCCCAGTTCGTCACCTCCACCAGCCGGCCCGACGAGCGCCGCGCCACCCTCCAGCACGAGCTGGACCGCTACCACGGCCTCTACGGCATCCGGGCCGGCGTCTTCTACCGCGACGGCCGCACCATGGCTGCCTCTCCCCGGGACTGGCACGTCCCCGGGGACGGCGGCGGCGACGCGGCCGGACACCCGGACGGAGGGCGGGCGTTCGCCGAGGCGCTGGCCGGACGCCGCAGCCACGACCCGCCGCAGGTGTGGCCCTGGCAGCGCCAGGGGCGGATCGCCGTGGCGTCCCCGGTCATCCGGGACGGCGACGTGGCGGCCGTGGTGCTCACCGACTCGCCCACCGGACCGATGCGTTCGCGCATCCTGCGCGGCTGGACAGCGGTCGCCGCGGGGGAGGCCGCCGCGATGCTGCTCGCGCTCGGTGCCGCGCTCCGGCTGACCGGCTGGGTGCTCAAGCCGGTACGGACGCTGGACCGCGCCACCCACGAGATCGCCACCGGCAAGTTCACCTCCCGTGTCGTCGCCTCCGTCGGCCCTCCTGAGCTGCGCAGGCTCGCCCACTCCTTCAACGAGATGGCGGGCAACGTCGAGGGGGCGCTGGAGCAGCAGCGGGCGTTCGTCGCCGATGCCTCCCACCAGCTGCGCAACCCGCTCTCCGCGTTCCTGCTGCGCATCGAACTGCTCGCCCTGGAACTGCCCGAGGACAACGCGGAGATGGCCTCCGTGCGGGCCGAGGGCAAACGGCTGGCCCGCGTCCTGGACGACCTGCTGGACCTGGCGTCCGCCGAGCACACCGACGCCTCACACGTGGTGCTCACCGATGTCGCCGAGATCGCGGCCGAGCGGGTCGCCGCCTGGCGGCCCAGCGCCGAGCAGAAGGGGATCGCCCTGGAGCTCGCCGGGCAGGCGGCGGCCACCGGCTGGGCGGACCCGGTGGCGCTGTCCAGCGCACTGGACGCGGTGGTCGACAACGCCGTGAAGTTCACCCCCGACGGTGGCGCCGTCACGGTCACCGTGCGCGCGGGGGGCGACCATGTGACCGTCGAGACGGCCGACGGCGGGCCGGGTCTGACCGACGAGGAGCTGGAACGGGTGGGCGACCGGTTCTGGCGCAGCGGCCGGCACCAGAACGTCTCGGGGTCCGGCCTCGGCCTGTCCATCACCCGCGCCCTGCTGGCGGGCAGCGGCGCCGGGCTGTCCTTCGCGCACAACGCCCCGCAGGGCCTGCGGGTGCTGATCACCGTCCCCCGTGACGCCCCGCGGGAGGCCGGTCAGGGCTTGGCGGAGCGGTAGTAGCGCCGTGCTCCCTCGTGCAGCGGCACGGGGTCGGTGTAGATGGCGGTGCGAAGATCGACCTTCTGAGCCGCGTGCACCTCCCGTCCGATCTGGTCCCTGCTCTTGATGACGGACCGGGTGACGCCCTCGGTGAGCGCGGCGTCGGTACGGTCCGTGGTCACCAGCAGGTTGGCGATGGCGACGGTCTTGACGGACCGGCCGCCCTGCACCGCGGGGTACGTGTCCGGGGCCATCACAGCGGCGCGGTAGTAGCGCGCCTGGCGCCCCTGTTCGTGCAACTGGGGCAGCAGATCGCCGAGCTGCACCAGACGGATGTCCGTACGCTTCGCCAGGCGCTGGACGGCGCCCGTGGGCAGGCCGCCCGACCAGAAGAACGCGTCCAGCTTCCCCTGCGTCAGCAGGCGGGGCATCCGGTCGATGCCCTCCCGCACCGGGTGGATGTCGCGGTCCACGTCCAGGCCCGCGGCCTTCAGGAGCCGGCCGGTCACCAGGGAGACCCCGGAGCGCTTCTCCCCGACGCCGACCCGCATCCCCTTGAGATCCCGCGCGCTCTTGACCGGGGAGTCCCGGGGGACGACCAGATGCATGTAGTCGTCGTAGAGGCGGGCGCAGGCCCGGACCCGGGAGGCGTCCTTTCCGCCTTCGTGCTGGTAGGTGGCGAGGGCGTCGGAGGCGGTGATGGTGAAGTCCGACCTGCCGGAGGCCACACGCGCCACGTTCTGCACCGATCCCTGACTGTGCTGCAAGGTCAGCTCCACGCGGGGCAGGTCGCGGGCCAGTCGCTGCTTGAAGAGGGTGCCGTAGCGCTCGTAGACGCCGGTGGGCACCCCCGTGGCGAAGGTGATGCGACCGCTGGGGGAGGGGGCACGCGAAGGCACCAGCCACCACGCCAGCAGCCCGCAGACCACCACGAGAACGGCCGAGGTGACCAGGACGCGCCGTCGCCCCGCCGGGAGCCCGTCCGGCCCGGGCAGGGAGCGTGAGAGCGTTCGGGGACGCAGGCTGGCCATGGCAGGGGATACTGCCAGTCCGGTGGGCGCCAAGGGGAGTGCCCCTGGGGCACGCGCGCAGCCGGAGGGGATGGACCCGCGCGGAGGGGTGTGGCTTCTTCGCGGGCTGCAAATTTCACACTGTCGCTTGCTGAGTGGAACAGCAGGGGCCATAGTGACGGGCAGAAGACGTGTCCCGGTCCAGCCACCGGCCGGGACCAGCCCGACGGAAGGCGCCTCCACGTGTACGCCGCCCCCGCTCGCAGGGACCCCACAACTCCCCCTTCCGGCTGCCACGGCGGCACCGCGGATCCGGCCGCGTTGCACGGAAGAACCGCGGAGCCGGGCTGGCAGTTGAGCATCCCCGCGCGGGAACAGAACATCGCACGTGCTCGCGCCGCGTTCAGCGGATGGCTGGCCGAGCGGCACGAGCCGCCGATACCCCCCGAGACGGCCGACGACGCGGTCCTGCTGCTCTCCGAACTGACCACCAACGCGGTCGTGCACACCCGCCGGCTGCCCGGCGCCGAACTCCTCTGCCGTGCCGCCCTGGCCCCTCGCGGCACCCCCACCGCCGCGCTGCTCCGCCTGGAGGTCCACGACCCCGCCGAGAGCGGCGAGGGGCCCCACCTGAAGCAGAACGGCGCCGCCGACGAGAGTGGCCGCGGCCTGTGCATCGTGGCAGCACTCGCCACCGACTGGGGCGTACGGCCCTCCTCCCTGACGGCCGGCAACGCGGTCTGGGCGACACTGCGCCTCCCCGGCGAACTGCCTGCGGAATGACATGCGGTGATCTGCGTCACACCACCCCCGGCGGCGGCCGGGAAGCGCCTCCCGCGCGGCCTGAACCGTCCGTGCAAACGCCTACCCTGGTCGCATGAGCAGTAGCGACCGGAGTCAGGAAGCGGACGTCCAGGTGGCCGTCCAGGACGTCAAGGGGACGTACGAGGTACGCACCTTCGGGTGCCAGATGAACGTCCACGACTCCGAGCGGATGGCGGGCCTCCTGGAGGGCGCCGGATACGTACGCGCGCCCCAGGACGCGGACGCCGCCGACATCGTCGTCTTCAACACCTGCGCCGTCCGCGAGAACGCCGACAACCGGCTCTACGGCAACCTCGGCCAGCTCGCCCCCAAGAAGGCCGCCCGCCCGGGTATGCAGATCGCCGTGGGCGGCTGCCTGGCCCAGAAGGACCGCGACACCATCGTCAAGAAGGCCCCGTGGGTCGACGTCGTCTTCGGTACCCACAACGTGGGCAAGCTGCCCGTGCTGTTGGAGCGCGCACGGTCGCAGAGCGAGGCGCAGGTCGAGATCGCCGAGTCCCTCGAAGCGTTCCCCTCCACCCTGCCGACCCGCCGCGAGAGCGCCTATGCGGCCTGGGTCTCCATCTCCGTCGGCTGCAACAACACCTGCACCTTCTGCATCGTGCCGCAGCTGCGGGGCAAGGAGAAGGACCGCCGGCCCGGCGACATCCTCGCCGAGATGGAGACCCTGGTCGAAGAGGGCGTCACCGAGATCACGCTGCTCGGCCAGAACGTCAACGCCTACGGCTCGGACATCGGCGACCGCGAGGCCTTCAGCAAGCTGCTGCGCGCCTGCGGCCGCGTCGACGGCCTCGAACGCGTCCGCTTCACCTCCCCGCACCCGCGCGACTTCACCGACGACGTCATCGCTGCCATGGCCGAGACACCCAACGTGATGCCGCAGCTCCACATGCCGCTCCAGTCCGGCTCCTCGCGCGTCCTGAAGGCCATGCGCCGCTCCTACCGGCAGGAGCGCTTCCTCGGCATCATCGAGAAGGTCCGCGCCGCCATCCCCGACGCCGCGATCTCCACCGACATCATCGTCGGCTTCCCCGGCGAGACGGAGGAGGACTTCGCCGAGACGCTGCACGTCGTCCGCGAGGCCCGGTTCGCCCAGGCGTTCACCTTCCAGTACAGCAAGCGGCCCGGTACGCCCGCTGCCGAGATGGACGGGCAGATCCCCAAGCAGGTCGTCCAGGAGCGCTACGAGCGCCTGGTGGCCCTGCAGGAGGAGATCTCCTGGGCGGAGAACAAGAAGCAGGTCGGTCGCACCCTGGAGTTGATGGTCGCCGAGGGTGAGGGCCGCAAGGACGACGCCACCCAGCGCCTGTCCGGCCGCGCTCCCGACAACCGGCTGGTGCACTTCGCCCGCCCCGAGGAACCCGTGCGACCCGGCGACATGGTGACTGTCGAGATCACCTACGCCGCCCCGCACCACCTGCTCGCCGAAGGCCCCGCCACCAGCGTGCGCCGCACCCGCGCGGGCGACGCATGGGAGCGCCGCAACACCAGCGAGGCGGCACAGCAGGCACAGCAGGCACAGCAGGGCGCCGGCGTGATGCTCGGACTGCCCACGGTCGGCGTCCCCGAGCCGCTGCCCACGGCCACCGGCGGATGCGGCCTGGCCTGACTCCGCCGCGGAGCACGGTGACGCGTCCCGCCGTCACCTGTTCACAAGTTCTCGCACGCGCGGGTGAGTCACGGCGCGGGGAGGGTGGGAAGTGGTGCGCGGGGCACTTAGGCTGCCCGCCATGCTTGTCGCCGCAGCCGTATGCCCCTGCCCCCCGCTGCTCGTACCCGAGGTCGCGGGCGGTGCCGCCGCCGAGATGGATGCCGCCCGCGCCGCCTGCTACGACGCCATCGGCGTCCTGGCCGCCGCCCGCCCCGACCAGCTTCATGTGATCGGCCCCGCGGAACAGTCGGGCCGCGGCCCGCACCCGCAGGGAGCGCGCGGCTCCTTCGCGGGCTTCGGCGTCCCCCTGGAAGTGAGCCTCGGCAAGGGCGAGCCCGCCCGGCGCGAGCTGCCGCCTTCCCTGACGGTGGGCGCCTGGCTGCTGGAGCGCACCGACTGGACCAGTTGCCCGGTCGAGGGCCTCGGCATCGGCGAGCCACTGACGCGGTCCCGCTGCGAGGAGGCGGGCCGTGAGCTGGCGCAGAGCGCGGACCGTGTCGCGCTGCTGGTGCTGGGCGACGGCACCAACTGCCGCACTCTCAAGGCGCCGGGCTACTTCGACGACCGGGCTGCCGCGTTCGACGCCGAAGCCGCTCGTGCCCTCGGCGCCGCCGACACCGAGGCGCTGCTCGCGCTGGACGAGGAGCTGGCCTACGACCTGCAGGCGGCGGGGCGCTCCTCCTGGCAGACACTCGCCGGCGCGGCCCCCGGAGCCGGCCTGGCCGGCCGCCTCTTCTACGACGAGGCCCCCTACGGGGTCGGGTACATGGTCGCGAGCTGGTCGTAGGGCCCATGCCGCCCGTCGGACCGTCTGCCGATGACCGGTAACCGACAGTCGGCGGCCGGGGAAAGACGCGAAAAGGCAGCGGGGGCGTGCGCTCAGCACGTCCCCGCTGCCGGGCCGCTGCCGGGCCGCTGCCGGGCCGCTGCCGGGCCGCTGCCGGGCCCGGGCGGGTTCCGGGCCGCGCGTCGGCCCTGGCGCCCATCGCGGGGCCGGTTAGGGGCGCCCCCCGACTCCGGCAACGCTAGCTCCCGGAGCTGCCGGAGCTCCCGGAACCGCTTCCGCCGCCCGCGGGCCCCGTACCGCCGCCACCGCCTCCGGCGGAGCCGGAGCCGTCCTGGCCGCGCCCCTCGTCGGCCAGCCGTTGGGCGGTGTCCTTGGCCTTACGGGTGCCGCTGTCGATCTGGCTGCTGTACTTGCCCTGGGTCTTGGAGTCCGCAGCCTTCGCGGCCTTGTCCAGCCCTTGCTGGACCTTGTCACCGTGCTGGCCGAGCATGCTCTTGACCTTGTCCATGAAGCCCATCGCGGTCACCTTCCTGCCGTGCCGTACGAGCTGGTGCCGCACGGCCTACTTGCGGGCGTTGTCCCCGGACTCGCTGTCGGCGGCCTCCTCGGCGGACTGCTGCTTGGGGATGTCGACGGTGCCCTCGTCGGTCCCGTCGACGCCTGTCGCACGTCCGGCGCCCGCCTCGGCGTCGGCCGTGTCACTCTCGACGTTCTCGCCCTGCGCCGAGTTCCCCGAGCCCTCCTGCCGAAGCTCCGAGCCGGGCGCGGACGCCGGGTCGGCCGGAGCGGCCGAGGAGTCCCTGTGCGCCTCGGGCGGGCTTTCGCGGGAGGTCGTACTTTCCGCGGTCTGCTCACCCGCGCGCGGCCCCGCGGTGTCGGCGCCGTCACCTTCCTCCGCGTCGGCCTGCGACGCCTGCCCGGGGGAGGCGGACGCCTGCGTTTCCTCCGCGGGGGTGGCCTCGGGGGTGCCCTGTGTTGACTTGCTGGACGAACGACGGAGAAGCTTCGCAAAGACGCCCATATCTACTCCAGACCATACTCGTGTGGGCGAAATCCCGCGCCTTGCGGAGCGTCTCATTGCGCCGCCCCGGGGGCGCCGGTACGGAGACCGGCTGTCGGAACCTCGCAACGGGCAACGACCCCGTGGACGGTGCGTCACGTCGCTCGTTCGAGAAGCCGAAACCGTGTTTGCGAGACTTGACGGGTGAACGCCCGAGCCGCCACTCAGCCCTCCTCACCGGAGCCCGCGCCGCCGCAGTCCCCGTCGGACGGTCCGCCCGTCGTCGCCGTCGTCGGACCCACCGCCGCGGGCAAGTCCGACCTGGGGGTCACCCTCGCCCGTGAGCTGGGCGGCGAGGTCGTCAACGCCGACTCGATGCAGCTCTACCGCGGCATGGACATCGGCACCGCGAAGCTGACCGTCGAAGAGCGCCGAGGCGTCCCCCACCACCTGCTCGACGTGTGGGAGGTCACCGAGGCCGCGAGTGTCGCGGAGTACCAGCGGCTGGCCCGTACGGAGATCGACAGGTTGCGCGCCCAGGGGCGGGTGCCCGTGCTGGTCGGTGGTTCGGGACTGTATGTGCGCGGGGCGCTCGACCGGATGGAGTTCCCCGGCACCGACCCCGGCGTGCGGGCCCGACTGGAGGAGGAGCTGGCCGCACACGGCTCCGGGGCGCTGCACGCGCGACTGGCGGCGGCCGACCCGGAGGCGGCTCGCGTCATCCTGCCCGGCAACGGCCGCAGGATCGTCCGTGCGCTGGAGGTCATCGAGATCACGGGCCGGCCCTTCACCGCCAATCTGCCGGGCCACGAGGCGTTCTACGAGACCGTGCAGATCGGCGTCGACGTCGCCAGGCCGGAGCTGGACGAGCGGATCGCCCGCCGGGTGGACGCCATGTGGGATGCGGGACTGGTCGAGGAGGTCGCCGAGCTGGAGAAGCAGGGGCTGCGTGAGGGCCGCACGGCCTCACGGGCCCTGGGGTACCAGCAGGTCCTCGCGGCGCTCTCCGGTGAGTACGCGCTCGACGAGGCACGCGAGGTGACGATTCGCGCGACGAAGCGGTTCGCGCGCCGTCAGGACAGCTGGTTCCGGCGCGACCCCCGGGTGCACTGGCTCAGCGGAGCGGTCGCCGACCGCGGGGAACTACCCGGTGCGGCGCTGGCGTTGCTCATGAAGGCGGTTACATCCTGATCACGTGATGGCATCGGGAAGCCCTGCGCGACCGTCCCGTTACCGTCGGCGTGTCATCATCGTCCATCGTTGGGAGCTGTGCAGGGCGAGTCGGGAGGGCGTGTGGCAATGGAGGCCGGCCCTCGCGACAACTCGTCCCGGGCGGGTGTGGAGCCGCCCGCCGTCAGGGCGCCGCATCCCGGCGCGGACGCGGGCGTGGACCCCGACAGGGTGCCGCGGCCCGCTGCAGGGCCAGGGGCCGACGCGGTGCAAGGGGCCGATGACATGCCAGGGATCGACATGCTGCCGGGATCGGATGCCAAGCCGGTCCCGGACGTGGCTCGGGGCGTCACTGCGGCGGCGAGCACCGGCCCGGCGGCCCACGACGCTCCCGTGCCGGATTCCGGCCGCGGCCCGGGCCGCGATGCGGTCGCGGGCGGCGGCGCGCTGTCCGGCGCCGGTCCCGTCCAGCGCCCGAACGAGGGGCCGGACACCGACGCGGCGCAGGACATCGACGAGTCCCCGGCCACCGACCCGGCAGCGGAGGCCGGTACCGGGCCGGACGGCGCCGATGCACCCACAGGTGACGACGCCGTGCCGACAGGGGACGACGCCGGGTCCGTGGGCGCCGCCGCGGAGCCGGGTGGGGAGGCGGCGCCGGAGGAAGCTCTGGCCGCCGGCCCGCCGGTCGAGTCGCACGAGTTGCGGCCCCAGCGCAAGCTGCGGTTCTGGCAGCTCGCCCCCATCGTGGTGCTCGGCGCCCTCGGCTCACTGATGTTCGCCTTCCCGCTCGCCTTCGAGCCCGGGGGCAGCGCCGGTGCCGTGGTCTCCATGCTCGGCCTGCTGCTGTGCGGCTGCGCAGCGGGGTGGGGAGTGATGGCGGCCCGCAAGGTGGGCCACACATGGCCGGGCCTCCCGGGCCGGGGCTCGAACAGACGCCCCGACTGGCGCGTCGTGCTGGTCTACGCGGTGGTCGTGTGCACCGTGGTCGTGCTGGCTGTCTGGCGGGTCGAGCGGCTCCGCCACTGACCTGGGGTCCTGCCCCGATCCGCGGACCGCGCCACGCTCCCGTACGATCAAAACTGTGACCAGCGCACCAGGCGTGCCGTTCCTCAAGGGCCACGGCACCGAGAACGACTTCGTGATCACCCCGGACCCGGACGGCGTGCTCGAACTGTCGCCGTCGGCGGTCGCCCGCCTGTGCGACCGCAGGGCAGGCATCGGCGCCGACGGCGTGCTCCGCGCCGTGCGCACGGCGGCGCACCCGGAGGCGGTGTCCATGGCCGCCGACGCGGAGTGGTTCATGGACTACCGCAACAGCGACGGTTCGGTCGCCGAGATGTGCGGCAACGGCGCCCGGGTCTTCGCCCACTACCTGGAGCGGGCCGGGCTGGCAGAGCCGGGCGACCTCACCCTTGCGACCCGCGCGGGTGTGCGCCGGGCCCACGTCGCCAAGGACGGCGCCGTCACGGTCGGCATGGGTGCGGCGTGGCTGCCCGACGGGGACGAGGAGACGGACCGGATCACCGTCAGCGCAGCCGGGCACACCTGGCCGGCCCGCAAGGTCGGCATGGGCAACCCGCACGCGGTCGCCTTCGTGGCCGACCTGGCGGACGCGGGCCCGCTGCTGGAGGCCCCGGAAGTGCGTCCCGCCACCGCGTACCCGGACGGCGTCAACGTCGAGTTCGTCGTCGGACAGGGGCCGCGCCATGTCGCGCTGCGGGTGCACGAACGCGGTGCCGGGGAGACGCGCTCCTGCGGCACCGGAGCCTGCGCGGTCATGGTGGCCGCCGCCCGGCGGGACGGGCACGACCCGCGCGTGGACGGCACCCCCGTGACGTACACGGTGGACGTGCCCGGGGGCCGGCTGGAGATCACCGAGCGCGCCGACGGGGAGATCGAGATGACCGGCCCCGCCGTGATCGTCGCCGAGGGCCGGATCGACCCCTCACTGCTCCGGTAGAGCCGCCGAGCACCCGGGCCCGGCTCTGCGCCCGGCATCGCACGATGGGGTGATCCGCCTCACCCCGGACGGAAGTCGGTCATCGGCGCGTGATGGGGTCGGTAGCATCGCAGCCCCGGCCCGGGGGCGCGGTACGAGCGGGAGGTGGCCATGGGCGCGGTGCGCGGTCTGCGGAAGCTCAGCAGAGCGGCACTGCTGGGTGCCGCCTCACGGCACGCGCTGCCGGACGCCATCGAGCACGTCGCCAAGGTCCACCGGGCACACCATCCGCGGGCCGACCTGCGCCCGCTGAGGCGGGCTTACGTGCTGGCCGAGTCCTCGCACCGCGGACAGACGCGCAAGAGCGGCGAGCCCTACATCACCCACCCTCTCGCGGTCACTCTGCTGCTGGCCCAGCTCGGCGCGGAGACCACCACGCTCACGGCCTCGCTGCTGCACGACACGGTGGAGGACACCGCGGTCACGCTCGACCAGGTGCGTGAGGAATTCGGTGACCAGGTGTGCTACCTGGTGGACGGCGTCACCAAGCTGGAAAAGGTCGACTACGGGTCGGCCGCGGAGCCCGAAACGTTCCGCAAGATGCTGTTGGCCACCGGGAACGACGTGCGGGTCATGGCGATCAAACTCGCCGACCGGCTGCACAACATGCGCACTCTCGGCGTCATGAGGCGCGAGAAACAGGTGCGCATCGCACACGTCACACGAGACGTACTCATCCCGCTCGCGGAGCGGCTGGGCATCCAGGCGCTCAAGAGCGAGCTGGAGGATCTGGTCTTCGCCGTGCTCCGCCCGGAAGAGTACGCGAGCACGCGCGAGTTGATCCGCGAACACAACGCTTTGCCCGATCCGCTGACAGGCCTGGCCGCCCAGGTGCGCCGCACCCTGCGGGACGCCGGAATCGCCGCACAGGTGCTCATCCGCCCCCGGCACACCGTTTCGGTCCATCGGATGCGGCTCAAACGCGGCGAGCTGGGCGACTGCGACTTCGCACGCCTGCTGGTGCTCGTGGAGGAGGACGCGGACTGCTACGCGGTACTGGGCGAGTTGCACACCTGCTTCGCTCCACTGGTCTCCGCGTTCAAGGACTTCATCGCCGTTCCCAAGTTCAACCTCTATCAGTCGCTGCACACCGCCATCGCCGACGAGGACGGCCGTGTGGCCGAGGTTCTGGTGCGTACCCGCCGGATGCACCGCGTGGCCGAGACCGGCGTCATCGCCCTGGGCGACCCGCACGCGGCGGCCACGGCGGAAGCCGCCCACGAGGCCACCCACGACGCCGCTGAAATGACCGAAGGAGCCGAGACGGCCGGGGCCGCCGAGGGTGCGTCCGCGGTGGGTCGCGGGGACGGCACGACGGAGCGCGCCGATCCGACGCGGCCCGGCTGGCTCTCCCGGCTCCTGGAATGGCAGAGCCACGCACCCGACTCCAACACCTTCTGGCAGGAGCTGCGCGACGAGCTGGCGCAGGACCTGGAGATCACCGTCTACTGCGCCGTCCCCGGGACGGAGCGCTTCGGGAGCGGCGCGCTGCCGTTGCCCGCCGGAGCGACCTGCGTGGACGCGGCGTACGCGCGGCTGGGGCAGGCCGGGCACCGGTGCATCGGGGCGCGCGTCAACGGACGGCTGGCCGCCCTCACCACAGTGCTGCGGGACGGTGACGCGCTCCAGCTCTTCCTGGAACCGAGCCAGGGAAACCCCTCCGGGCCCGCGCCGGAATGGCTCGACCACGTACGGACGCCGTCCGCCCGGCTCGCCATCCGGGAGTGGCTTGCCGCGCCCGACGGCCGACGGGCGGACACCGCGCCCGACAGATCCCCCACATCGCCCGCGCGCGGCGCGTCCGCCGACACTGCTCCCGCCGCTGAGACTCCCGCGAGCGGTCCCGACGGCACCGGTTCCGGCCCCGCAGCGGGGACGCCCGCCGCTTCGACTCACGCCGGGACGGCTTCCGCCGCGGCTGCCCGCAGGAGCGCCTCCGGGCCGATCCCCACCACCGCGGGCACGCTCGCCTACGGAGCGGGTACGGGCACCGACGCGTCGGCCACCGAGACCTCTGACGTCCGGGAAAGCGGCACCCTGGACACCGCAGCGTCCCGCACCGGCCTCACCGACACCGGAGCCTCTGGCTCCGGCGGTCGGGGCGACGGAGCCTCCCGCTCCGGCTCCCGCGGCACCACCGTGTCGCCCGCTGCCGCCTCCGCGCTCGGTGCGCCGCCCGGCGCCACGACACGCGCTCCCGGTCAGCCCGGAGCCGACGGGAGAGACGCTGCCTCCGATGTCGCGGGAGATGCGGAGGCCGCCGCCGTACCGGAGGACCCCTCCGAGCGGGCGGCGACCGCTTCTTCCTCCGTCGCTCCCATGCGCGCCGAGGCGTCCTTCGGGGTGACGGATCCTCGATGGGAGCAGCAGCCAGCGGATGACGGGGGGTCCGGGCACGACGTGCCGGGCTCCACGGGGCGCGACGTACGAGGAGCGCGGCGTGGCAGGGGCGCCACCGGGCGGACGGGACGGCGTGGCGAGCGGTACCCGGAGAATGTGCCAGTCGTACCCGGCCGACCGGACACCCCGGTACGGCTGGCCCGTTGCTGCACACCGGTACCGACCGACGCGGTCACCGGGTTTCCGGTGCGCGGCGGCGCCGTCACGGTGCACCGGGACGGTTGCCAGTCGGTGGCCCGCATGGCTTCGGCGGGACGCCTGACGCTTCCGGTGCGCTGGCAGCAGGGCGCGGCCGGGTGCCGGGTCACCCTGCGGGCCGAGGCGCTCGGGCGGCCCCGGCTGCTCGCCGACCTCACGGAGGCCATCGCGGTGCACGGCGCGGCCGTCGTCGCGGCGGACGTGGAGCCGCCGCGCGAGCAGCGGGTGCGTCACACGTACACGCTCCAGCTCCCCGACGCTGCCGAACTGCCCGCGTTGATGCGTGCGATGCGGCGCGTGCCCGGCGTCTACGACGTGAGCCGTTCCGCCTCGCGGCCCCTCTCCGACTGAGGTTCGCCCGGGCGTGTGCGCGTCCCCTTTCGGGTGGACGCGGGCGAGGAAGATCACCACCGGCACCGGTCACTGGTAGCGATGACCCATGGCCAGTACAGCCCTCACCGCCCGTGACCGTTCCGGTGCCTGCTCCGACGCCCTCTCCGGCGCACCCTCCCGCAGGGTGCGCCGCCGCTGCACGGT
The DNA here is from genome assembly GCF_000424785.1 of Streptomyces sp. CNT360. Lineage (NCBI taxonomy): Bacteria > Bacillati > Actinomycetota > Actinomycetes > Kitasatosporales > Streptomycetaceae > Streptomyces > Streptomyces sp. CNT360. The sequence goes on from NZ_AUKO01000027.1 coordinate 54,050, forward strand.
CGCCGGTACGGTCACCGTGACCGCCCTCGCGCTCGTCGGCGCGGCCCTCCCTCCGGCACCCGGGGCCGCCGGAATCGGCGACCCTCTCTTCCCTCATCTGGGCAATCCCGGCTACGACGTCCGCGCCTACGACATCGCCTTCGACTACAGCGGCGACAACAAGAAGCCCCTCACCGCCCGCACGCGCATCGACGCGCAGGTCACCACGGGGAACATGCGTCACGTCAATCTCGACTTCGCCGGCGGCGACGTGCGCTCGGTGGAGGTCAACGGCCTGCCTGCCCAGCACGCCAGAGTCGGCGAGGATCTGGTGATCACCCCTCGGACGCCGCTGCCGCGCGGCTCCTGGCTGCACATCGAGGTGCACCACACCAGCGACCCGACGACGAAGAACGGCGGCTGGGTGCGCACCAAGGACGGTCTGGCCATGGCCAACCAGGCCGACGCCGCACACCGCGTCTTCCCCTCCAACGACCATCCCGCCGACAAGGCGATGTTCACCTTCCACGTGCGCGCCCCGCGCGACCTGACCGTGGTGGCGGGCGGACTGCCCGTGGGGAAGAGCCGAGCGGGCAAGCGCGGTGCCGACACCGTGTGGACATACCGCATGGGCCACCCCATGGCCACCGAACTGGCCCAGGTGTCCATCGGCAGATCCGCCGTCGTCCGCGCCACCGGCCCGCACGGACTGCCGCTGCGCCATGTCGTGCCCGTCAAACAGCGCAAGGCGCTGGAACCGTGGCTGAAGAAGACTCCCGACCAGATCGCCTGGCTGGAACGGCGCGCCGGTCAGTACCCGTTCGAGAACTACGGCGTCCTGGCCGCCGAGGCCCAGACCGGATTCGAGCTGGAGACCCAGACGCTCTCGCTGTTCGAGAGCGACCTGCTCGTCAATCCGCAGTACCCGTCCTGGTACAAGGAGTCCCTCATGATGCACGAGCTGGCGCATCAGTGGTTCGGCGACAGCGTCAGCCCGCGCCGCTGGACGGACCTGTGGCTGAACGAGGGCCACGCCACCTGGTACGAGTGGGCGTACGCGGCGGGGCGTGGTGGCTTCTCCGTCGAGGAGCGGGCACGGGCCTCGTACGAACTGTCCGACAGTTGGCGCAAGCGGTACGGGCCCCCCGCGGCGCTGCTGCCCGCCAAGACCGACGGAAAGATCGACCTGTTCAGCCCGATCGTCTACAACGGTTCGGCCGTGGTCCTCTACGCGCTGCGGGAGCGCATCGGCAAGGACGCCTTCGCGCGCCTGGAGAGGGAGTGGCCGGCCCGCCACCGCGACGGCAACGCCGACACCGCCGACTTCATCGCGCTGGCGAGCGAGGTCTCCGGGAAGGACCAGAGCGCGTTCCTGAAGAAGTGGCTCTACGGGAAGACCACCCCGCCCATGCCGGGCCACCCGGACTGGAAGCAGAAGTCTCCCGAGGAGCAGAAGAAGACCGCCGACAAGCAGCACAAGGCCGCCCACGAGCAGCGCGCACACCACCAATGAGTACCGCAAGAACTCCGGCAGTCCACTCGTTGCGGAGCCGGGGCATCTCATGACTGACGTCGAATACGGATGACGACACCGCTGCGTCGTGCGACCATCTGGTGACCGCGCGGCGCAGCGGTACAGCACGCGGTCATGGGCTTCGGGCCATGACGTGCGCCGCCTGGGCGCTGTCCCAGGACAGGGGCCGTGGGCACCCGGGGAATCTTCCCGGGCGCCGGGGCGTTGTTGCGGATACGGAAATGTCTTTCGACCTTAAGGATCCACTTGACCCTCTCCTCCTCCCTTCCACAGAACGGCCAGCGTTCCGCCACGACGAACCGCCGAGCCGACGCCCTGATGGAAGAGGACGTCGCTCTGAGTCACACGCTCGACGAAACCCGTGACGGTGATCAGTTCGACCGCTCCGAGCGGGCGGCACTGCGGCGAGTGGCCGGTCTCTCCACCGAGCTGGAGGACGTCACAGAGGTCGAGTACCGGCAGCTCCGCCTGGAGCGGGTGGTGCTGGTCGGCGTCTGGACGTCCGGGACGGCGCAGGACGCCGACAATTCCCTCGCCGAGCTGGCGGCGCTCGCGGAGACGGCGGGCGCGCTCGTGCTCGACGGCGTCATCCAGCGCCGGGACAAGCCCGACGCGGCCACGTACATCGGCTCCGGCAAGGCCGAGGAACTGCGGGACATCGTCCTGGAGACCGGTGCCGACACGGTGGTCTGCGACGGTGAGCTGTCCCCGGGCCAGCTCATCCACCTGGAGGACATCGTCAAGGTCAAGGTCGTCGACCGCACGGCCCTGATCCTCGACATCTTCGCCCAGCACGCCAAGTCCCGTGAGGGCAAGGCGCAGGTCTCGCTCGCACAGATGCAGTACATGCTTCCCAGGCTGCGGGGCTGGGGCCAGTCGCTGTCCCGGCAGATGGGTGGCGGTGGCTCCGGCTCGGCCGGCGGGGGCATGGCCACCCGCGGCCCCGGTGAGACCAAGATCGAGACGGACCGGCGGCGCATCCGCGAGAAGATGGCGAAGATGCGCCGGGAGATCGCCGACATGAAGACCGGCCGTGATGTGCAGCGGCAGGACCGCCGGCGGCACAAGGTCCCCTCGGTCGCCATCGCCGGGTACACCAACGCCGGCAAGTCCTCCCTCCTCAACCGGCTGACCGGAGCCGGGGTGCTGGTCGAGAACGCGCTGTTCGCCACGTTGGACCCGACCATCCGCAAGGCGGAGACGCCCAGCGGCCGGGCCTACACGCTGGCCGACACCGTCGGCTTCGTACGACACCTTCCGCACCACCTGGTGGAGGCGTTCCGCTCCACCATGGAGGAGGTCGGCGACTCCGACCTGATCCTGCACGTGGTGGACGGCTCCCACCCCGACCCGGAGGAACAGCTTGCGGCGGTGCGTGAGGTCGTGCGTGACGTCGGTGCCGTCGACGTGCCCGAGATCGTCGTGATCAACAAGGCCGACGCCGCAGACCCGCTCGTGCTCCAGCGGCTGCTGCGGACCGAGAAGCACGCGCTCGTCGTCTCCGCCCGCACCGGGCAGGGCGTCGACGAGCTGCGGGAGCTGATCGACGAGGAGCTGCCGCGTCCGTCGGTGGAGCTGGAGGTGCTGCTTCCGTACACGGAGGGCAGGCTCGTCTCCCGCGTGCACGACCAGGGCGAGGTGCTCTCCGAGGAGCACACCGAGCACGGCACCGTGCTCAAGGCCCGGGTGCACGAGGAACTGGCTGCGGAGCTGCGCGCCTTCCAGCCCGCCGCTGCGCGGTGATGGAAGGGATACGCGCGGAGCGTCGCCTGCGGCGGTGAAACGCTGCTCGGAGCGATGCCTACAGCGACGAACAGGTCGGCCCCCTCCTGATCTCGGGAGGGGGCCGACCTGTCGTGTGCCGGGTGCGAGCGGCGGGTCAGCCCTTCTGGCCCGCGGCGTCGAAGACGCCCTTGGCAGTCCTGCCCAGCCGGGGCCCGGCGAGCCAGGTGGCCGGGTGCGGGCCGATGGAGTTGACGGAGATCAGCTCCGGCTTGCCGCCGGCCCCCTTGACGAGCCAGGCGCCGCCCGAGGATCCGCCCGTCATGGTGCAGCCGATGCGGTAGAGCGCGGGCTGCGACGGGTCGATCCTCATCGCACCCGGCTTGTCCGTGCACGAGTACATCTTCGCGCCGTCGAACGGCGGTGCGGCCGGGTAACCGTAGTTGCTGACGCCCCGGATACGGGAGAGCGACGGCGCGTCGAAGTTGACCTTCACGGCGTTGCCGACGGTCTCCTCCAGCGACTTGCCGGTCTTGTCGACAGGCTGGACGCTCAGCACGGCGAAGTCCTGCTGGGAGCCGCCGCCTCCGGAGTGCTCACCCTTCTGGATCCAGTAGTCGGTGGTCTGCGCCCACTTGACCCACCACTCGCCGTAGGGCGCCACCTGTTGCGGGGGCGCGTTGTTGACCGACGGCATGGCCAGGCCCCGGTCGTTGAAGGCCGGGATGAAGGTGATGTTGCGCAGCCAGCCGCCGCTGCGGCCCGAGTGCACGCAGTGGCCCGCGGTGGCGACAAGGTTGGACTTGCCCGGGCGGCGCGGGTCCTTCACGACCGTCCCGGAGCAGACCTTCGGCCCCTCCGGGGTGTCCATGAGGACCTTGCCCGCCGGAGCGGCATTGCGGGTGTAAGGGGTCTTGACGGCCTGGGTCTTCACCGGGCGCGGCTGAGAGGTGTCGGCTGTCCCCGAGGTGCTCTCGATGTTCTTGGGGACGTTCTTCTCGTTGTCCTGGGCCTTCTTCATCCGCCCCAGGTTCCAGTGACCCTTGATGTAGGGGTTGACGAAGTCCTTCGCGTCACGCACCCACTGGTCCTTGTCCCAGTTCTTCCAGGCCCCGCCCCGCCACCCGTCGAGGTCCTTGAGCGAGGTGGGAAGGTCCTTCGGCACCTTGTCCGGGATGCCGATCCTGTCCTTGTCTCCACCGGAACTGTCGGAGCCCTTCGGAGAGTCGGAGGCGGCTGCCCTGGTGTCCGTCTTCTTGCCGGAGTCGTCGCCCGAGCCGCAGGCCGTGGCGGTCAGGGCCAGCGTCGCGGCGAGTGCGGCGGCGGCCATGACCGGGCGGCCGCGTCCTGTTCTGTGTATGCGTGACATGGTTCGAGGTCCCCCTGGAAGGAGTCGTACGGGAGGGAGGTAGCGGGAGCCTGTGGCTTTCCGTGCGGTCGTGCGGGCGTTCCGCGCGGACGCTTCCTGTGAGTGTTCTGTGTGCGCGGGCACGCGGGTGCGACGCTTTCGCCGAGGGCTTCGCCGAGTCGGCGCCGGTGGGCGGCTGCCTCGCGAGTGGCTGCCCGGCGAGTCGGCCGCGCAGCGGAGCCCGGCTTCCCGGCAGGCACTCCGGCGGCACCGGCGCCTTGTGCGTGTACGTGGACGAGTCGTGCTGGCCCGGGTGCGTACACGGACGGGGAGCGATGGCTCGTGTGCGTAGGCGGGCGAGGCACCGTCCGGCGGGTGTCGCGGCCCCGGTGCGCACGGGCCCAGGGCGGACTCCGCGGGTGCGCGGCCGGCGCCGTCAGTTGTCAGGCGCGCCGCGCCCCGTGCGGTTCCGCGGGGGTCGGACCGGTGTGCGCACACCGGTCCGACCGTGTGTCAGCCCTCCTGGCTGAGCGCGTCGTAGACGCCCTTGGCTTCCTTGCCGAGGCGTGCGCCCGCCAGCCAGTCCTGGGTGACCGGGCCGATGGAGGTCACGGACAGCAGCCGGGTTCCGGAGGAGTCCAGCCACGGGCCGCCCGAGGAGCCGGCCGTCATGGTGCAGCCGATGCGGTACATCGTCGGCTGGGCCGGGTCGATGGTGAGGCGACCGGGCTTGTCGGTGCAGCGGTACATCTTCGCACCGTCGAACGGCGGCGCCGCCGGGTATCCAGCGGCCGTGAGGCTCTTGATGGACTTCACCCGCGGCGTGGTGAACGCCGGCTTCACCGCGCCGCCGGCCTTCTCCTCCAGCGAGGTGCTGTCCGTCTTGTCCTCCGGCTGCACCTGGAGAACGGCGAAGTCCTGCTGGGCGCCCTTGCCGCCACGTTCGGCACCGTTCTTGATCCAGTGGTCCGTCGTGCGGGCCCGCTTGGCCCACCAGATGCCCTTCGGAGCGACATCGCTCTTGGAGGCGTTCGCCAACTGCTCGTTCGGCATGCCCTGGGGGTTGTAGTCGGGCACGAACACCACGTTGCGGTACCAGCCCTTGCCGGCGCCACCGTGCACGCAGTGGCCCGCCGTGGCGACGAGGTTGGACTTGCCCGGGTGGCGCGGGTCCTCGACGACCGCACCGGAGCAGACCATCGCGCCCTTGGGAGTGTCCATGAAGACCTTGCCGACGGGCAGGTTGTCAGACGTGTACGGCGTCTTGACCGCTGCGGCCTTGACCGGGTCGGGAGTGGGGTCGGTGACGCCCTCGTCCTCCCCGGTGCCGTTCTTGCCGCCGCTCTTGCCGTCGTCGATGTCCGAGTCGTCGACCTTACGGTCGTTGCCGTCCGCGTCCTTCATCCGGTCCGGGTCCCACAGGTCGTCGATGATCGGGTTGAAGAAGTCCTTAGCCTCCTTCAGCCAGCGGTCCCTGTCCCAGTTCTTCCACGCACCGGACCTCCACTTCTGCAGGTCGTCCAGCGAGGTCGGCAGGTCCTTGGGGAGGTCGTCCGGAAGCCCCAGGTCCCGCTTGAGGTCCTTGCTGGGCTTCGTCTCGGAGGCCGTGGCACTGGGCTTGTCGTCCGCCTTGTCCTCCTCCGGGCCGCAAGCCGTCGCGGAGACTGCCAGAACGGCGGCGATCGCTGCCGCGGCCAACGCCGGACGGCGCCTCGCGGACCTGGCTATGGATGGCATGGCTGGAACTCCCCCTGAAGTGGATCGTCGTGCCTGTGTACTTGTCATGAACCTAGCCGAGTGGAGCGCCCCCACTATGCCCGGTGCTGTTCGGGACGGGCACACCAGGGTGCGCGGTTCCCCCGGGCCCGGCTTGCCCCGATGCGCCCCCGGGCTGCCTTCCGCGCCGTGCCGGTCCGGTTCCCGTGCCGCGCCCCCGAAGAGAGATCTTCAATAGGCCCGTGATCGGGCGTCGTTCGCCTCGTTGCTACGTCAGGGGGACAGTGGCTCGCTGCCCGGCGCGCCCAGTCGACACCAGTTGAGGAGACATCCGTGAACGCGCGCTCCGGAGCCGACGGCCCGCAGGACTCGGCCGGGTCGAATCCGACCCGCCTGATCGAGCCCATGGTCCCCCCGCAGGAGCGGCGCACCGCGCATCCGCAGGGCCTCCCGGAGGACGAGGCGGCCCATCGGCTCACCCACCGTCCCGCGGCGCGGCCCGCCACGCGCGACCCTCTGCACCATTCCGACCCCGGCAGGGCGGCCGACGCGGCGGCGATGGAGAGCCTGCTGCGCTGCTGGGTGCGGGAAACGGGTGTGCCACGTCCCCAGGGCGACATCCTGCGGGTGCCGCTGGACGCCAGCGGCACCGCTCTGCTGGTGCCGGTGCGGCACTGGTCGCCCAGCGGCTGGCACCGCTTCGACGTACCGCACCTCCAGGGCGCTCCGGAGAACGCTGCGCCGCTGGACGCCGTCACCCTCGCCGCCCTCATCGGACGTGAGGCCGCCACGGCCGGTGCGGCGGGTACGGCCGGTCCGGCTGACGGGGCGGACGCGGCCGATGCGGCGGGCGCGGCCAATGGGACAGACGTGGCTGATGGGACGGGCATGGCCGGTGCGGCGGGGTCGACTGGTGCAAACGCCTCGACGAGCCCGGCGTCTCCGAGCTCCGCCAGGATGAGTTCCGCACCGACGCGCTCTTCCCCGGCGCAGCCGCAGCCGCAGGCAAGCCTCCCCCCGGCGCACGCACAGGACTGCACACCGGCGCCCTCCGGCGGACGCGCCCCGCAAAGCCCCGTGCCGGCGAGCCCTGTGCTCGAAGGTGCTGCCCTCGTCGGCCGGGTGGCCGACTCCGTGCACCGCACCGCCCGCTTCCTGGCCGACCGCCGCCGGCACCCCGAACCGCCTCCCGGAACCGCCCCCTTCCTCGTCGGTGAGCAGGCCCTCCTTTTCGGGCACCCGCTGCACCCGACGCCCAAGAGCCGCGAGGGGCTCTCCGAGACGGAGGAGAGCGCCTACTCGCCGGAGCTGCGCGGCAGCTTCCCGCTCCACTGGATGGCGGCCCACTGCTCCGTTCTGTCCGGTGACTCCGCCTGGACGGACCGCGGCAGGCCCGTGTCCGCACCCGATCTCGCGCTGCGGCTGTGCGGGCAGGCACTGGCCGACCGGCTCCCCGCCGAGTGCGTACCGCTGCCCCTGCACCCTTGGCAGGCGGGTGAGCTGCGGCACAGCACCACCGTCCGTGGCCTGCTCGACGCCGGTCTCCTCCACGATCTCGGCCAGTCGGGGGAGCACTGGCACCCGACCTCTTCGGTGCGTACCGTCTTCCGGCCGGACAGCCCCGCCATGCTCAAGCTCTCACTCGGCCTTCGCATCACCAACTCCCGCCGGGACAACCTCCGCAAGGAGCTGCTGCGCGGCGTGGAGATCCACCGTCTCCTACGCGGCGACCTGGGTACCGCCTGGCGGGCCGCGCACCCCGGCTTCGACGTCGTACGCGACCCCGCGTGGCTCGGCGTGGACGTGCCCGGCGACGGGCGGCTGCCCGGCTTCGACGTCGTCATCCGGCACAACCCGTTCGGGTCAGGCGAGGACGCCGTCTGCCTCGCCGGCCTGACGGCGCCCGTGCCCGGCGGGGAGGGGCCGACGCAAGCGCTGCGGTCGCGGCTCGCCGGCGTGGTGACGGCGCTTGCCGAGCGCACCGGTCGGTCTGTGGGCGCGGTGGCCACCGAATGGTTTCTCCGGTATCTGGACGCCGTCGTCAGGCCCGTCCTCTGGCTCGACGCACAGGCGGGCATCGCGCTGGAGGCACACCAGCAGAACACACTGGTGCTGCTGGACGCTGACGGGTGGCCGCGAGGCGGCCGTTACCGCGACAACCAGGGGTACTACTTCAGGACCTCCCACCGCGACGCGCTCAGCCGGCGGCTGCCCGGCGCCCGCCTCGGTGAGGCCAGTGACACCTTTGTCGACGACGACGTCGTCGACGAGCGGTTCGCCTACTACCTGGGCATCAACAACGTTCTCGGCCTCATCGGCGCCTTCGGCTCGCAGCAACTGGCCGACGAGCGCCTGCTGCTCGCGGGCTTCCGCCGGTTCCTGGGCGACGCCGCCCGTGACAGGCCCGCGTCCGGGCTCCCGGCAATGTTGCTGGAGTCCCCGGCGCTGCGCTGCAAGGCCAATCTGCTCACCCGGCTGCACGGCCTCGACGAGCTGGTCGGCCCGGTCGACACCCAGTCCGTCTACGTCAGCCTCGACAATCCGCTCGCTCCGTGACCCTCGGGCCCTCGCAGAAGAGGAGACGCCGCCATGCCGCATCCCCAGCCGGGCTCCGCGCCCCCCGACAGCACCCCTCGTGCCGACGGGGGGCCGCGTGCCGAGCCCGCAGGCACGGCGGGGACCGGACGCGCCGGCAGCGACGAGGACCTGCCCGCCCCCGGTGACCAGGACGCGGAGGACACCCTGAACCTCGAACTGCCCCAGGAGTGGCCGGAGCTGCTCGCCCAGCGCGAGGCCTACGACCAGGCACAGGACCGGCTACGGGGCCAGGCACAGCCCCGGAGCTCGGCCCACGCAGCGCACGAAGTGCAGGGGTTGCCAGGGCACCCGGGCCAGGACGAGGCGTCCGAACAGGTGGCTGTCGCCCGGTCCCGGGCGTCCCGCAGCGCCTGCGTCCCGCCGGCGCCGGGCGAACTGCTGGACGGCCCCGCGGACTGGCCCGCTGCCGCGACCGAGGCGGGACCGTTCCAGCTCGTCCCCGTCTGCCTGCCGCGCGACGTACCGCTCGTCTCCGCCTGGATGAACGATCCCGCGGTGGCGGCGTTCTGGGAACTGTCCGGGCCCGAACAGGTCACCGAGGCCCATCTGCGACCGCAACTCGAAGGCGACGGCCGCAGCGTCCCCTGCCTGGGTCTCCTGGACGGCACCCCCATGAGCTACTGGGAGCTCTACCGCGCAGACCTCGACCCGCTCGCCCGCTACTGCCGCACCCGGCCGCACGACACCGGGGTGCACCTGCTCATCGGGGGCGTGGCGCACCGGGGGAGGGGGCTCGGCACGACGCTGCTGCGCGCGGTCGCCGATCTCGTTCTCGACCACCGTCCCCGGTGCACCCGGGTGCTGGCGGAGCCGGACATCCGCAACGACCCGTCCGTCGCGGCGTTCCTCGGCGCGGGCTTCCGGTTCAGCGCCGAGATCCAGCTCCCCACCAAGCGCGCGGCTCTCATGGTCCGGGACCGCGCGCTGCGTCACGTGCTCTGAGCCGGCCGGTCGCGGCGCGGGCCGACGGCTCGGTGCAGCGGCCAAGGTGGCGCACCGGTGCCTCGTGCTTACGGTCTCGGGTGCGGCCTCCGCCCCACGGCCACCGGACCGGCGCCCGTGAGCCCCGCCCCGATACGGCCGGAACGGCCCGGCGCGAGCAGGCCGGAGGCGGACGGACCCAGGCGGCGAGGCTCGACGCGACAGCTCCGAGGTGCCCGTGCCGATCCGGTCCGACCGGGGGGGATCACGCCCTGGTGGGGCAGTCGTCGGGCTCCGACCCGGACCAGCCGGCCGGGCGGGGCCGCAACCCGCCCGGCTCCTGTCCCGCTCGGCTCCCGGCTCGGCCGTCCGCCGACTGGCTCCCGCTTTCGTCCCCGGCCCCTCGCACACCCCGGACCCTGCCCTGGCGCACACGTCCCTGTTCACCCATCCCGCTTCCTCAAGGAGCAGTTCCGTGTCCCGAACATCTGCCGTCCCTCCGTCCTCGGATGTGGCGCCGCTAGCCGTCCCCGCCGGGCTCCAGGCGGGCCCCGATCACTGGCACCGCGCCGCACGAGGCCTGCTCGCCAAGCTGCTGGCCGAGTTCTCGTACGAGGAGATCCTGCAACCGCGGCCTGCCCCCGACGCGCCACTGGGCACCTACAACCTGGCCGTGGACGACGCGCTGACCGTCCGTTTCCGTGCCCGTCGAGGCGCGTACGGGCACTGGAGCGTCGACGCCGCCTCGCTCGACCCCGCGGTGGACCCGCTGGGCTTCGTCTCCCGCGCCCAGGGGCTGCTCGGACTGACCGGCGAGACCACCGCTCACTACATCCGTGAGCTGACCGCCACACTCACCGCCGACGCGCACCTGCTGGCCTCCGCACTGCCTGTCGCCGAACTCGCCGAGCTCGGTTACGCCGAACTGGAAGGCCACATGACCGGTCATCCCTGGCTGGTCGCCAACAAGGGACGGCTCGGCTTCTCCGCGGCGGATGCGGGCCGCTGGGCACCGGAAGCCCGCACCGCGGGCCCACTTCCCTGGATGGCGGTGCACAAGGAGTTGGCGACGTACCGGGGCGTGCCCCGGCTGGCCGACGCGGAGCAGCTGTACGCGCGTGAGCTGAGCGCCGGAACGATCGCCGCGTTCCACCAGCGGCTCCGCTCGCTCGGCTGCGCACCCGAGGAATACCTGTGCATGCCGGTGCACCCCTGGCAGTGGGACGAGACCGTCGTGCCGTTGTTCGCCCCGCAGCTGGCCACCCGGCAGATCGTTGCGCTGCCCTCGGACGGCGACCTGCGGCTGCCGCAGCAGTCCATCCGTACCTTCCTCAACACCAGCAGACCTGACCGGCACACCGTCAAGCTGCCGCTCGCCATCCTCAACACGCTGGTGTGGCGTGGCCTGCCGACGGAACGCACGCTTGCCGCCCCGTCCGTCACCCGGTGGGTGCAAGGACTGGCGGAGCAGGACCCGTTCCTGGCGGAGGAGTGCCGGGTCGTCCTCCTCGGCGAGGTCGCCTCCGTGGCGGTCGCCCACCCCCTGTTCGACGCGCTGGCCGAGGCGCCCTACCAGTACCGGGAGCTGCTCGGCTGCATCTGGCGCGAACCCCTCACCCCCGGTCTGGCCCCCGGGGAGCGGGCCAGGACGCTTTCCGCGCTCATCCACACCGACGCGCACGGCCGCTCCCTCGCCGCGGAACTCGTCCGCCGCTCCGGCATGCAGCCCCGCGTCTGGCTCAGGCATCTGTTCGCGGCGCTGCTGCCGCCGCTGCTGCACTTCCTCTACCGGTACGGCACTGTCTTCTCCCCGCACGGGGAGAACGCCATCGTCGTCTTCGACGAGCGGGACGTCCCCGTGCGACTGGCGATCAAGGACTTCGTCGACGACGTCAACGTGAGCGCCGAGCCGGTCCCCGAGCTCGACTCGATGCCCGACGACGTGCGGGACGTGCTGTTGAGCGAACCGCCCACGTTCCTCACCCAGTTCATCCACTCGGCGCTCTTCGTCGGGGTCTTCCGGTACCTGGCACCCCTGTGTGAGACCCAACTCGACGTGAACGAGGGCGACTTCTGGTCACTCGTACGGGCGGAGATCGACCGGTACCAGGCGCGCTTCCCCCACCTCAAGTCCCGCTTCGAGACGTTCGATCTGCTCACCCCGCGTATCCAGCGGCTCTGTCTCAACCGCAACCGACTGCACACGGACGGCTACCGCGACCGCTCCGAGCGCCCGCACGCCGCGGTGTACGGGACGGTACGCAATCCGCTGCACTGACCCGGCCTCCGCCCGGTCTTCTTACACGGCGGCGGGGAGCGGAGTGTCACTGGTGCCGCGTAGGGTGTCCGGTCTATGAGCAAGCCCGCCGTCACCGAACTCCTCCAGGCCGCCGTCGACGCCGTGAAGGGCACTGAACGCCCAGGTCAGGCCGCCATGGCCGAGGCCGTCGCCGACGCTGTCGACGCCGGCCGACACCTCCTCGTGCAGGCGGGCACCGGCACCGGTAAGTCGCTCGGCTACCTGGTGCCCGCGCTCGCGCACGGTGAGCGCGTCGTGGTCGCCACCGCCACGCTCGCGCTGCAGCGCCAGCTCGTCGAGCGCGACCTGCCGCGCACCGTCGAGGCGCTGCATCCGCTGCTGCGCCGCCGCCCCGAGTTCGCCATGCTCAAGGGCCGGTCGAACTACCTGTGCCTGCACCGCCTGCACGAGGGCGTCCCGCAGGAAGAGGAGGAGGGCCTGTTCGATCCGTTCGAGAGCGCGGGACCGACCTCGAAACTCGGCAAGGACCTGCTGCGGCTGCGCGACTGGTCGGACGAGACGGAGACGGGCGACAGGGACGACCTCAAGCCAGGCGTCTCCGACCGCGCCTGGGGGCAGGTGTCGGTCTCCTCCCGCGAATGCCTGGGCGCGAGCAAATGCGCCTACGGCGCGGAGTGCTTCGCGGAGGCGGCCCGCGAGCGCGCCAAGCTCGCCGATGTGATCGTCACCAACCACGCCCTGCTGGCCATCGACGCCATCGAGGGCGCCCCCGTTCTCCCCGGTCACGAGGTACTGATCGTCGACGAGGCCCACGAGCTCGTCTCCCGGGTCACCGGCGTCGCCACGGGCGAGCTCACCCCGGGCGCGGTCAACCGGGCCGTGCGCCGTGTTGCCAAGCTGGTGGACGAGAAGGCCGCCGACCAGCTCCAGACCGCCTCGGAGACCTTCGAACGGCTCATGGAACTGGCACTGCCCGGGCGGCTGGAGACAGTCCCAGAAGACCTCCAGTACGCCCTGATGGCGCTGCGCGATGCCGGCCGCGCCTGCCTGAGCGCACTGGGCAACACGCGGGACAAGTCCGTGCAGGACGAGGACGCGGTCCGCAAACAGGCCAAAGCCTCGATCGAGAACGTGCACGACGTGGCCGAACGCATCCTTGAGGGCTCCGAGTTCGACGTCGTCTGGTACGAGCGGCACGAGCGCTACGGCGCCTCGTTGCGGGTCGCACCGCTGTCGGTCTCCGGCCTGCTGCGCGAGAAGCTGTTCGCCGACCGGTCCGTCGTGCTCACCTCCGCCACGCTCAAGCTGGGTGGGGACTTCAACGGGGTAGGCGCCTCACTCGGCCTCGCACCGGAGGGTCTCGGGGACGAGGAGAACGACGCAGCCGCCGAGACGCCCCCGTGGAAGGGGCTGGACGTCGGCTCCCCGTTCGACTACCGCAAGCAGGGCATCCTCTACGTCGCCAAGCATTTGGCCAATCCGGGCCGTGAGCTCCAGCGCACCGACATGCTGGACGAGCTCACGGAACTCGTGGGGGCGGCCGGCGGCCGCACGCTGGGTCTGTTCTCCTCCATGCGCGCGGCGCGGGCGGCCGCGGAGGAGCTGCGCGGGCGGCTCGGTCTCCCCATCCTGCTCCAGGGCGAGGAGACGCTGGGAGAGCTCATCCGCAGGTTCGCCGAGGACGCCGAGACCTGCCTGTTCGGCACCCTCTCGCTGTGGCAAGGAGTCGACGTCCCCGGGGCGAACTGTCAGTTGGTGGTGATGGACCGCGTGCCCTTCCCCCGGCCGGACGACCCACTGATGAGCGCCCGGCAGAAGGCCGTCGAGGAGGCCGGCGGCAACGGCTTCATGGCGGTCGCCGCGACACATGCGGCGCTGCTGATGGCACAGGGCGCGGGCCGGCTCGTCCGTGCGACGGGGGACCGGGGTGTGGTCGCCGTCCTCGACCCCCGCCTGGAACGCGCCCGCTACGGCGGCTTCCTCCGGGCCTCCATGCCCGACTTCTGGTACACCACGGACCGCAACCAGGTCCGGCGTTCCCTCGCCGCCATCGACGAGGCCGCGAAGCGGAAGTGAGCCCCCCGCCTGGAGGGGGCGTCTTGCCCGTCCACGTCCGTGGGGCCCACGTGCGGCTGTCGGCGCCGGGCACCCGGGTGCGGCTACCGGTGCCTGTGACGGCGGTTCGCTGACCTACAGAGTTCGCCGTGGGCAGCCAGTGACTCTTCGCCGCGCAGGGCGGTGGACTGTCGCGCGCTGACGGGGCCCAGCGGGTGGGCGGCGAGACGCTGCCGCGTGTGAGGCCCACTCGCCCTCCTCACAGCTGTGTGCAGCGCGGTGGGCCTGCGGCGCCCTGCCACCGCCTCCTGTGCGGCGAGGATTCCTCACGGGGCGGCCGTCTTGCGTACAGCAGAGGTCCGCACAGGAAAATGCCCCGCGCACGAAAAGGGTCCCGACACGACGGCGGGCCGCCGGTCTCGGTGCGGAGGAGACCAGCGGCCCGTGAGCCGCGGCCCGCGAAGGGCCGGTGGGCGAGGTGCCGTCCTGCCCGGCGGCGTGAAGGTCCGCGCCGCGCGGCGCGCCCTGTCCACGGGGCACGCGCTTTGTCGTGGGGGAACTCAGACCCTCCGCAGCACGGCGACGACCTTGCCGAGAATGGTCGCGTCGTCGCCCGGGATGGGCTGGTAGGAGGAGTTGTGCGGCAGCAGCCACACGTGTCCGTCCTCGCGCTTGAACCGCTTGACGGTCGCCTCGCCGTCGAGCATCGCCGCGACGATGTCACCGTTCTCCGCGACCGGCTGCCGTCGGACGGTGACCCAGTCGCCGTCGCAGATGGCGGCCTCGATCATCGAGTCACCGATGACCTTCAGGACGAAGAGTTCGCCGTCGCCGACGAGTTGCCGCGGCAGCGGGAAGACGTCCTCGACCGACTCCTCGGCGAGAATGGGACCACCTGCGGCGATCCGGCCGACGAGCGGAACGTAGGAGGCCGAGGGCTTGCCCGCCGTGTCGGTGGTGGCCTGGGCGGTGCTCGGGGTGTCCGAGCCGCGCACCTCGTAGGCGCGGGGCCGGTGCGGGTCGCGCCGCAGAAAGCCCTTACGCTCCAGCGCCATGAGCTGATGGGCGACCGACGATGTGCTGGAGAGCCCGACGGCCTGCCCGATCTCGCGCATGGACGGCGGATATCCGCGCCGCTGGACCGAGTCCCGAATCACCTCGATCACCCGGCGTTGGCGGTCGGTGAGCCCCGAACTGTCGGCGCGAATGCCTGGAGGTCGGCCGGGAAGTGAGCGCTTCGCCGGTTGCCCTTCCTGGTTCTCCGTGCTCATGGCCTCATTCACCGGCTGCATTTCGTCCGTTGCTTCGGTCGAGCGGTTCTGCGGGGTGATGGTGGCGCTGTCTGCGGTTGTGGTCACGTCGGCCCCTCTCGAAAAGTTCTCCCTAGCCGGACAACGGTAGTTGGTTTCGAAAGGTTGCGCCAAACACACGTTCGAGTGAAAATTGACAGATCCCCGGACTCCTTCAGCTTCCAGGGTGTATAGGTCGCGCCTCGCTCGAACTGCCGGGTTTCGCAGGCCCTTCCGAAGCTTTGCGAACCCTCCTGAAATCCCTGCGCGTCCTTTTCCTGCAGCTTGCCGGTTTCCGTTCCCGCGGTGAGGCTTTCACCGGTTCGCGGAGCGGAGGTGTCCGCGGACACGGTGGGTCCGGGGGGGGGAGCCCGGGTGAGGCGGACCGGGTGCGGCTGCGTCCCGTACCTCCGTCGCGTTCATCACTATCTGTAACTGTCATCTCGTCAGATGAGTGGACCGGTGAACGGCCACCGAGTGCTGTCATCCAACCACGTGTTGTCGCGGCATCACCGTGCCCCGGCCCAGTCCCACTGTCGCCGCATCGCCGTCCCGCACAGTCTCGCAGGTATGCCCCGGGGCCTGTCCGCCGCCCTGCTTCGCGTAGGCTCGTGGGCCGCGCCGACGACGACACGCGTGGTGGCCACCTTTCCTTACCGGCTACCAGATCTAGTGGTTTGATGAGCGCACGCCACCAGAAGTTGTGGTCCCGGGGTGCTCAGGTCCGGGAGCTTCGCCTATGCTGGTGGTCCGTCGAGGGGCCCCTGTGACGGGGGTGCCGAGGCGTGATCTGTCATGCACGGTGAGGGTTCACCAGGGCCCTGGGAGGGTGGAAACGATGCGCTGCCCCTTCTGTCGGCACCCGGACAGCCGCGTGGTCGACAGTCGGACGGCCGACGACGGTGCGGCCATCAGGCGGCGTCGCCAGTGTCCGCACTGCTCCCGTCGCTTCACCACCGTGGAGAACGCATCACTGACGGTAATCAAGCGGAGCGGTGTCACCGAGCCCTTCAGCAGGGACAAGGTGATCGCAGGTGTCCGCAAGGCCTGTCAGGGCCGCCCCGTCACCGAGGACGCCCTCGCCCAGCTCGGACAGAAGGTCGAGGAGGCCGTCCGGGCAACCGGCAGCGCGGAGCTGTCCACCCATGACGTCGGGCTGGCCATACTGGGCCCGCTCCAGGACCTCGACCTGGTCGCCTATCTGCGGTTCGCCTCGGTCTACAAGGCGTTCGAATCGCTGGAGGACTTCGAGACGGCGATAGCCGAACTGCGGGCGGCGCACCCGTGCTCACCCACCGCATCGGTCCCTGACGCGCGCACGGACGGCCGTACCGCGGCTGACGACTCGGAATCCGAGGCCGGCGCCCGCAGCGGTGCCCCGGTCGGCGGCGGTGGGCCCGTCCGCGGCGAAGTCCGAGGTCACACGGCCGACGAAGTCGTGACCGACGGAAACGGGACCGGTGAAGTCGGAGCCGGCCGTGACGCCACCGGTGACACCGGCACCCGAGGCACCGGGGGAACCCGGGGCGGCGAGGCGGCTCACGACGGAGCACCCGCTGGTAGCGCCGCCGACTGAGCGGTGAACCGGCGCCGCCGTAGGTGGTCGGCGCCGCCGGGGCAGGGGCCTCGGCGAAGACCGGGTCGATACCCGGCACACACAGACCTGGCCTGGGCACGCACCGTGTCCGGGTCACCAGACAGGCACAGTTCTCGGGAAGAACCGGGGCATGTCGGGGTGTTATGCCCCATACAGGGAGGCGGAATGACAGAGACGACGAGCGGCCCGGCACGCGGCTCCCGCGCGAAGGGCAGCAAGGCGAACAAGGGACTGCGCATCGAGCGCGTCCACACCACCCCCGGAGTGCATCCGTACGACGAGGTCACCTGGGAGCGCCGCGACGTCGTCATGACCAACTGGCGCGACGGCTCGATCAACTTCGAGCAGCGTGGCGTCGAGTTCCCCGACTTCTGGTCGGTGAACGCGGTCAACATCGTCACCAGCAAGTACTTCCGGGGTGCGGTGGGGACCCCGCAGCGGGAGAGCAGTCTCAAGCAGCTGATCGACCGTGTGGTGAAGACCTACCGGGCCGCCGGTGAGCAGCACGGCTACTTCGCCTCGCCCGCGGACGCGGAGATCTTCGAACACGAGCTCGCCTACGCCGTGCTGCACCAGGTCTTCGCCTTCAACTCCCCGGTATGGTTCAACGTCGGCACCAAGCAGCCGCAGCAGGTCAGCGCCTGCTTCATCCTCTCCGTGGACGACTCGATGGAGTCGATCCTGGACTGGTACAAGGAAGAGGGGATGATCTTCAAGGGCGGCTCCGGCGCCGGCCTGAACCTCTCCCGCATCCGCTCCTCCAAGGAGCTCCTCTCCTCCGGCGGCAACGCCTCGGGCCCCGTCTCCTTCATGCGCGGCGCCGACGCCTCCGCCGGCACCATCAAGTCGGGCGGTGCCACCCGCCGGGCCGCCAAGATGGTCGTCCTCGACGTGGACCACCCGGATGTCGAGGCCTTCATCGACACCAAGGTCAAGGAAGAGGAGAAGATCCGCGCCCTGCGCGACGCGGGCTTCGACATGGACCTCGGTGGCGACGACATCACCTCCGTCCAGTACCAGAACGCCAACAACTCGGTCCGGGTCAACGACGCGTTCATGAAGGCCGTCGAGTCCGGCTCGAAGTTCGAGCTGCGTGCCCGGATGACCGGTGAGCCCGTCGAAGAGGTGGACGCCAAGCAGCTCTTCCGCAAGATGGCGGAGGCCGCCCACGTCTGTGCCGACCCCGGCATCCAGTACGACGACACCATCAACTACTGGCACACCTCGCCGGAGTCGGGCCGGATCACCGCCTCCAACCCGTGCAGCGAGTACATGCACCTGGACAACTCCTCGTGCAACCTCGCCTCGCTGAACCTGATGAAGTTCCTGCGGGACGACGACGCGGGCAACCAGTCGTTCGACGCCGAGCGGTTCGCCAAGGTCGTCGAGCTGGTCATCACCGCGATGGACATCTCCATCTGCTTCGCGGACTTCCCGACCGAGAAGATCGGCGAGACCACCCGTGCCTTCCGTCAGCTCGGCATCGGGTACGCCAACCTGGGCGCCCTGCTGATGGCCACCGGACACGCCTACGACAGCGACGGCGGCCGTGCCCTGGCCGGTGCCATCACCTCGCTGATGACCGGCACCTCCTACAAGCGGTCGGCCGAGATGGCCTCGGTCGTCGGCTCGTACGAGGGGTACGCCCGTAACGCCGAAGCCCACAACCGCGTGATGAAGCAGCACAGCGACGCCAACGATGTCGCCACGCGCATGGACGACCTCGACACCCCGGTGTGGGCGGCGGCCACCGAGGCGTGGCAGGACGTGCTGCGACTCGGCAAGAAGAACGGCTTCCGTAACGCGCAGGCCTCCGTGCTGGCGCCCACCGGCACCATCGGCCTGATGATGGACTGCGACACCACCGGCGTCGAGCCCGACCTGGCCCTGGTCAAGTTCAAGAAGCTCGTCGGCGGCGGCTCGATGCAGATCGTGAACAACACGGTCCCCAAGGCCCTCAAGCGCCTCGGCTACCAGGGTGAGCAGATCGAGGCGATCGTCGAGCACATCGCCGAGCACGGCAACGTCGTGGACGCTCCCAGCCTCAAGCCCGAGCACTACGAGGTCTTCGACTGCGCCATGGGCGAGCGTTCCATCTCCCCGATGGGCCACGTGCGCATGATGGCCGCCGCTCAGCCGTTCCTGTCCGGCGCCATCTCCAAGACCGTCAACATGCCCGCGAGCTCGACCGTCGAGGATGTCGAGGAGATCTACCTCCAGGGCTGGAAGCTCGGCACCAAGGCGCTGGCTGTCTACGTCGAGAACAGCAAGGTCGGCCAGCCGCTCTCCGCCAAGGCCAAGGAGGAGAAGAAGGCCGAGGCTCCGGAGCCGGAGAAGGTCGTCGAATACCGCCCGGTCCGCCGCCGGCTGCCCAAGGGCCGCCCCGGCATCACCACCTCCTTCACGGTGGGCGGCGCCGAGGGGTACATGACGGCCAACTCCTACCCGGACGACGGCCTTGGCGAGGTCTTCCTGAAGATGTCCAAGCAGGGCTCGACCCTCGCGGGCATGATGGACGCCTTCTCCATCGCCGTCTCCGTCGGCCTCCAGTACGGCGTGCCGCTGGAGACGTACGTCTCGAAGTTCACCAACATGCGCTTCGAACCGGCCGGCATGACGGACGACGGCGACGTGCGGATGGCCCAGTCGATCGTCGACTACATCTTCCGCCGCCTGGCCCTGGACTTCCTGCCCTTCGAGACCCGTTCCGCCCTCGGCATCCACTCGGCCGCCGAGCGCCAGCGGCACCTGGAGACCGGCTCCTACGAGGTCTCCGAAGAGGGGTTCGACGCCGACGCCCTGGCTCAGTCGGCGCCGAAGGCCGAGCAAGGGGCGCAGGCCACCTCGCACGAGGAGAACCAGGACAGCAAGGACGCTCAGCGGACAGTCAGCGAGTCGGAGGCCGCCGCCCCGGCGCCGAGGGAGGCGCACAACTCCACGGAACTCATGGAGATGCAGCTCGGCCTCAACGCTGACGCCCCGCTGTGCTTCTCGTGCGGCACCAAGATGCGCCGGGCCGGTAGCTGCTACCTGTGCGAGGGGTGCGGTTCGACCAGCGGCTGCAGCTGAGTCCGCACGCTCGCCTGGACCGCACTCATCACTGACCGGCGCCGCCATGAGGGCGATGCCCCCGTGAGCGGAGTGAGCCGAGTGAGCGGGTGGGGGAGCAGGTAGGCAGGCGAAACGCCGAGGCGGGGGACGGTCACCATGCCGTCCTCCGCCTCGTTGCGTCGCACGAGCACTCGGGCACCGGCGGCGGTGCCGGTGCCCTCGAAGCAGGGTGCGGACACCCATGCGGGGAGCGCGCTCGCTGTCGGGCGGGCCGGGGGTCGCTGGGATGGCCGTACGATGGCGCGGTGCTGGTCAAGTGGATGCGCTGCACCGTCGTCGATCGCCCGGGGTTCGCACGGGCACAGCGGAAATGGGCCGGGCTGCTCGGCGAGCCGGGCTTCCGTGGACAGGGCGGTGGCTGGAGCCGGACCCGCGACGACGTCGTCCACCTCTTCGGTTTCTGGGAGAGCCGGGCCTTCTACGACTCCTTCATGGCACGCTCCCACGACCGCTTGCACGCCTCCCAGGTCGGCACCTACAAAGAGATGCAGGTCAGGCTGTTCGACTACCGCTTCGACGTCAAGACCGGATTCCGACCGGTCTTCACCGACGCCGATCTGCTGCGCGTCGCCCACTGCCGGGTGCGTTCCGACCGGATCGAGCACTACACCCTGATGCAGGAAAAGGTGTGGAACCCCGCCATGGCAGGCTCGCCCGGCATGCTGCGCGGCGTTTTCGCACAAGCGAACACCGAGGACGAATTCCTGGTGCTCTCGATGTGGGACTCCGGCGCCGAGTACGGGAAGTACCGGATCGAGCGTGTGGAGCGACTGGCGCTCCGCGCCCAGGCGGGCGCCGATCTGGCGCACGTCGCGGGCGACATCATCGACCTCGAACCCTCCTGGACCGTCTGACGCCCGGCAGCCCTCGGGCGCGAGTCCCTGCCGCCTGGTCCAGTCCGCCGACCGCCTCCGGCGCCCCGGGAGCCTGCTGTGTGGCCCTGTTCGCCGGAGTCCGTCGACCGACCGCGACCTCGCCGAACACCTACCGCCTCGCGCCGAGCACCTGCCCCTGCCGCCTGCCCGACCCCGACCGTCTGGCCGTGCCGGGAACCTCCGACCACTGGACCGTCTGACCTGTAAGCATCTGGCCTAGGGTGGGTCCCATGGCGCGCCCCCGTCGTATCGTCCTCCTCCGGCACGGAGAGTCGGAAGGCAACTCCGACGACAGCATCTACGAACGCGTACCCGACCACGCACTGCCACTCACCGAACGCGGCCTGCAACAGGCCGAGCACGCGGGTAAACGACTGCGCGAGCTGTTCGGCGGAGAGCGGGTCTCCGCCTACGTGTCGCCCTACCGGCGCACCCGCGAAACCCTCGCCGCTCTCGGCATGGGACCTGCCCAGATGCGGGTGCGCGAGGAACCCCGGCTGCGTGAACAGGACTGGGGCAACTGGCAGGACCGCCAGGACGTGCGCCAGCAGAAGAAGTACCGCGACGCCTACGGCCACTTCTTCTACCGCTTCGCCCAGGGCGAGTCCGGCGCCGATGTCTACGACCGTGCCGGCGCCTTTCTCGAAAGTCTGTGGCGCAGCTTCGAGTCCCCCGACAACCCTCCCAACGTCCTGCTCGTCACCCACGGCCTCACGATGCGGCTGTTCTGCATGCGGTGGTTCCACTGGACCGTCGAGGAGTTCGAGTGCCTCTCCAACCCCCGCAACGGCGAGATGCGCACCCTTCTCCTCGGCCCGGACGGCCGCTACCACCTCGACCAGCCCTTCGAACGCTGGCGGACCCCCCGCCCGTACGGAAGCCCTGGTGAGACGTAGAGACGTTCTGGTTGGATCGGCAGGACATGAGCGAGCGATTTCCCGCCCCCACCCGCTCTGGCCGACTTTCCCCCCCCCCCGCGCCGTCGCCGCACTGCGCGGCCTGGCCGTCGGCGATGCCCTCGGCTCCCAGTTCTTCGTCCCTGACAACCTTCCCCTCCACCGCCGCGAAGTGCCGCTCGGTCCCCGGCAGTGGACGGACGACACCGAGATGGCGGCCCCTGTGGTAGCCGTGCTCGCCTGCCACGGGCACGTCGACCAGGACGCGCTGGCCGCCTCCTTTGCGGCCCATCACGACTTCGACCGCGGTTACGGCCCGGCGGTGAACCGGATGCTGCGCCTCAACCGCCAGGAAGGCGGCGACTGGCGTGAGTTGGCCTCCTCGCTCTTCGACGGTCAGGGCTCCTGGGGCGACGGCGGTGCCGTGCGGGTGGTCCCGCTTGGAACCTGGTTCGCCGACGACCCGGGGCGGGCCGCCGACGAGGGCGGGCGCTCCGCCGAAGTCACCCACCGGCACCTGGAAGCCGTCGCGGGCACCCGAGCCGTGGCCGCTGCCGCTGCGCTCGTCGCCGCGGACGGTCACAGCGGACCGCCGGCCGCCGCGACGCCCTCTCTTGCGCGCGGGAGTGAGGCGCCGGCTCCGCGGAAGACGAGGAGTCGGTGTCCTCCGACGATGCGCAGGCCCGGCCAGGTGCCGCCGCTTCGGCTGCTACGTTCGCTGACTGCCGAGACCCTCCTGACCCAGGTACAGCAGTCCGTCCCCCGCAGCGCCGTGCTGGCAGGGCTCCGCCGGGCCGTCGACCTGCTCGACTACGCCGACGTCAGCACCGTCGCAGCGGTCCTCGGCTGCGGCCGCCACGCCAGCACACAGGACGCCGTTCCCTCCGCGCTGTGGTCCGCCGCCCGCCACCTCGGCGACTTCCGCGAGGCCCTGTGGACCACAGCCGCCGCCGGCGGGGACGCGGACACCACCTGCGCCATCGTCGGCGGCATCGTGGCATCCGGAGGACTTGGCGCTGCACCGCCCCAGCAGTGGGACGAAACCACCGAGGTGTTCCCTGCGTGGCCTCGGGAGGCACTGGAGCGGAACCCGACCTCGGGCTGAGGCCGTCAGCGCTCCGGCCGTCGCAACCGGCCACTCCCTTTGCGGACTCTGCGTCACCTTCTCAACCCCTTCCGCGAGCACCACACTCCTTTCCGGACTCTCCACCGCCTTTTACCGGAGTCCCCTGAACCTGCCGCACCCCCAGCGGATACGCTTGGTACTGCCATGCCGTACGAGTCTCCAACCCATCGCGTCGAGCGCTCGATCCGCGCTACCACCGGCGCCAAGATCGTCGCTGGAGTGGACGAGGTCGGCCGCGGAGCCTGGGCCGGGCCCGTCACCGTCTGCGCCGCGATCACGGGCCTGCGCCGACCACCCGACGGACTGACCGACTCCAAGCTCATCCCCGAGCCCCGCCGGAGCGAACTGGCCGCAGAGCTGGTCACCTGGGTGAACGCCTACTCCCTCGGCCACTCCACCCCCGAGGAGATCGACGAACTCGGCATGACCGCCGCTCTCCGGCTCGCCGCCGTCCGCGCTCTGGACGGCCTGCCCGAACGCCCCGACGCCGTGATCCTGGACGGCAAGCACGACTACCTCGGAGCACCCTGGCGAGTCCGTACCGTCATCAAGGGCGACCAGTCGTGCGTCGCCGTCGCCGCGGCCTCGGTCATCGCCAAGGTGCGACGCGACGCCCTCATGACCGAACTCGCGCCAGCACACACTGAGTTCGCTTTCCAGGACAACGCCGGCTACCCCTCGCCGGTCCACAAAGCCGCTCTGGAGGAGATCGGCCCCACCCCGCACCACCGACTGTCCTGGGCCTATATGGACGCCCTGTCCCGTTGGAAGCACCTCAAGCGCAACCGGAGCGAGCCAGCGGAACAGATCGGCCTCTTCTGAGCCCGTCGCAGGAAACCCCCGCAGCGAAGTCCGGAACCACTCCCGGGAATATCCGGGCCTGCCGCACCCGCTGACAGTGCTGTTTCTTGCATTTGATAGACAACCTCCCATGCCTCTCACTCCCGAGGAGTCACAGATTTACGAGAGCGTCCCGGACACCCGCACCTCCGCGGGAGCGTCCCGAACACCGCAGGCCCCGCGTACCACGGCCCCCATTCCGGGACCGCGTCCCGCACCCCGCCCCAGTCCGTCCCGCGCGGGCAGCAAGGGCCCCAACACCCCCGGCCGCCCCGGCACGCCCCGCCGGGACAAGCCGTCGGCCCAGCCCGAGACCACCTCCTCGGCGGCATCTCCGACGGCCCAGATCCAACTGGTCGCCGCGACGGAGGACACCGCAGTGGACGTCGCCGACGAAACCGTCGACAAGCTTCTCGACGAAGGCCGTGCACCCGGCGAGATACTGCTGCTGACCACCGGCGCCCAACACCCGTGGGCCGAGCATGAGTTGTCCTTCGGTGACGACTCCTACTGGAGCCAGGCCGCCGATGCCGAAGACGTCTTCTGTGCCCATGCCTCCTCCGCTTCGCGTACCACCCCGCGCCCTGTCGTGCTGCTGGCCGTGAACGGGGGTACCGACCCGGAGGCCGCTGCCGCCCTTCCCGCAGCTCTGGAGAAGGCCACCGAAAAGCTTGTCGTCTGCGGCGACCCTGAGCGCTTGCGCGCTCTGCTCTGACACCGGGGCCCATCCCCGGCCTCCCGTCCGCTGGGCCCGGCCGCGCTCGTGGCCGCGCCGCGCGCCTTCTGCTGCCCCTGCCGTGCGCGGCCCCTGCGGCCACGTTCACGGATCCGGGCGAGCGAGCGACGGAGCCCGGGGCCTTGCCCAGTGTCGGGGGTCCGCCAAGCGGAGCTACGGAGTGTGGGCTCCGGCCACCGGGCCTACGCTGCGCCGGGGCAGCCCCGGAGCTCCGCCCCCGCCGGGGCAATCCCGGAGCTCCAGCCCTGGTGCGGCAGCAGGCAACGGTTCCCCTGCGGTCCGTCCCCAGCACCTGCCACCCGGCAGCGGTCAGCGTGATGTAGGCCCCGCAGCGCGAGCCCGTGGAGCGTGCAGGCGTCCCGCAACCCCCGCATCCGGGCACCGTCCGTAGGTGTCCACCCTGGTGCCCGAACTGGCAGCCCAGCGACACGGCTGTGCGCACGGGGAACCGTTGGCGCAGATCAGCGGGATGATCCGCCGCAGTCGGTTCAGGTGCGCGTTGCGGTACTCCCAGCCGTCCGGCTGCCCCGGTTCCTGGCCGAACGACGCGCTGGCGACGAGTCGTTGGTCAAGTCCGAGCACCCCGAGCACGGTGGTGGGAGGCTCCGCGAGGCGGCGCTCCCAGAGATCGTTCACCAGGGTCTCCGGGCCGCGGAACGTCCGCGACTGCCCACTCCGCAAGCCGGACCGTGCGGCCGAGGCGCTCTGCGGGACGAGAGCCGGGGCGGATCCGAGACCGGAAGCCGAAGCAGGATCGCAGATCACGTTCCTCCCTTCGTTTCGTGCCGTTCCTCTCTGCCGGACCTGCCGGACCTGCCGGACCTGCCGGACCTGCCGGACCTGCCGGACCTGCCGGACCTGCCGGACCTGCCGGACTCGTGCGTGCGTTCGTGTGCGGGGTGGCGACTATGCAGCGCCGTGGGCGGAGATGTGGTGTGGGCCCGCGACCGGGCCTCTTGAGCTGACTCCCTTCTTCTGCCTGCTGAGCCTTTCGTTTCCCCTCCCGTGTCCTTTCCTCGGACGAGCGAGGGACGATGCTGTCCCGGTGAGTCGGTGAGTCGGTGAGTCGGTGAGTCGGTGAGTCGGTGAGTCGGTGAGTCGGTGAGTCGGTGAGTCGGTGGTCGAGGGCGGGTTGCTGGGGTCACTGGTTGGGGGCGGGGTTCGGCGGTGCGGCAGTGCAGCGGGTGAAGCGGTGCCAGGCTTCTCGGCCGCCCCTTCGGTGCCGGCGAGTTCGGAAAAGTGAAGCGGCCCATGGGTCAGTGCTGTACCGCCAGGACCAGGGGCAACACCTCCTTTGCTCCGGCTTCACGGAGCAACCGGGCAGCCACGGTGAGGGTCCAGCCGGTGTCCGTGTAGTCGTCGACCAGGAGCACCGGCCCGTTCGCGGCTGCCATGGAGGCGGCAAGCTCCGGCGCCACGGTCAGGGCCTCGTGAACCGCTCGCAGCCGCTGGGCTCCGTTACTCCTCGGTCCGCTCAGAAGACCGAACTCGTCTGTGCATGTCACCGCGCCGAGCAACGGCATGCGCCCGATCTCGGCGATCCGCTCTGCGAAGGACCGTACGAGCTGTGGCCGGGTACGGGACTCGACAGCCACGATCCCCACCGGCCGCTCGGAGGTGTCCGGCCCCTCTGCTGCCCACCCACCGGGAGCCTTGGCCCAGTCCGAAAGCACCGTGACGGCGCCGTGCAGCACGTCCTCCGGCACCGGGCCGTCTCCCGCATGTTCGGACAGCAGCGGACGCAACCGGTTGCCCCACCCGATGTCGGACAACCGACCGAGAGCGCGACCGGGCGCGGCCTGTTGCTGTTCGGGGATGCGGCCTTTGAGGTTCATACCGACAGACGGCATACCAGTCGGCCACATCCTTCGCGGTTCGACCCGCACGCCCGGCCTCCGCAGTTCCCCGCGTGCTGCTACGACCAGGGCCTCGCCCACCTCTGTGGTGAACCTGGCGCCCGTGCAGTTGTCACATCTGCCGCACGGTGCCGCCTTCTCATCGTCCAGTTCGAGACGGAGAAACTCCATCCGGCACCGGGTCGTCTCGGCGTAGCCGCGCATCGCCCGTTGCTCAGCCTGCCGCTGGCGTTCCACCCACTCGTAGCGCTCGGTGTCGTAGTGCCACGGTGCTCCGGTCGCTACCCAGCCACCCTTGACCCGACGCACGGCACCATCGACGTCCAGCACCTTCAGCATCACCTCCAGCCGAGAACGGCGTAGGTCGACGCGCGGTTCGAGCGCCGGCAGGGAAAGGGGACCGCCCGAAGTTGCCAGCACATCCAGCGTGCGGCGCACTTGTTCCTCGGGAGGGAAGGCAAGCGAGGCGAAGTGCCGCCAGATCGCCTCGTCCTCCTGACCGGGCAGCAGGAGCACCTCCGCATGATCAACACCGCGTCCCGCGCGGCCGACCTGCTGGTAGTAGGCGATCGGGGACGAGGGTGAGCCGAGATGCACGACGAATCCGAGATCAGGCTTGTCGAAGCCCATTCCGAGGGCCGAGGTCGCAACCAGAGCCTTCACCCGGTTCGCGAGAAGATCCGACTCGGCGGCTTCACGGTCCGCGTTCTCGGTTCTGCCTGTGTACGAAGCCACCTCGTGGCCGCACTGGCGCAGGAACGCGGTCACCTCTTCGGCGGCTGCCACGGTGAGGGTGTAGATGATGCCGGAACCCGGCAGGGACGTCAGGTGCTCTCCCAACCAGGCGAGCCGATGTGGGGCGTCCGGTAGCCGCAGCACACTCAAGCTCAGGCTTTTCCTGTCCAACGGTCCGCGGAGCACCAAAGCCGGAGTCGAACTCGATGTGCCGCTACCGCCGGTTGTGCCATCCGTGCCGAGTTGCTCGGCGACATCCGCTGTGACGCGAGCGTTGGCAGTGGCGGTGGTTGCCAGAACGGGCACGCCGGACGGCAGCTCGGCGAGCATGGTGCGCAGCCTGCGGTAGTCCGGTCGGAAGTCGTGCCCCCAGTCGGAGATGCAGTGCGCCTCGTCCACGACCAACAGGCCCGTGGATGCTGTCAGGCTCGGAAGCACGTTGTCGCGGAAGTCCGGGTTGTTGAGCCGCTCGGGGCTGACAAGAAGCACGTCCACGTCCCCGGCGTGCACTTCCGCCTCGATGGTCCGCCATTCCTCGGGGTTCGAGGAATTGATCGTGCGTGCGCGGATTCCGGCGCGGGCGGCCGCCTCCACCTGGTTGCGCATCAACGCGAGCAGGGGCGAGACGATCACGGTCGGTCCCGACCCGTGCCTGCGCAGAAGAGCAGTCGCCACGAAGTACACAGCGGACTTGCCCCAGCCGGTGCGCTGGACGACCAGTGCTCTCTTCCGTTCGGCGACCAGAGCCTCGATGGCCCGCCACTGGTCGGGGCGCAGTTTGGCAGGCCCCTCATGGTCGCCGACGAGATCGGCGAGGACCGCGTCGGCTTCTTCTCGCAGATGTGCGTTGCTCATGCGTCCATGCAACCTGATCCGCAAGGTTCCGGAGTACGCGGGCTGTGGATAACCGGGCATCAATACGACAAGCACACGAGACGGCCGACCTGTGGATAAGCATCGGCGCTGTTCTTGCGATCTCCGTCACGGTCGACGCATGACACATCACGACGACGCACCGAGCGGCAACGAGCCCACGGTCTCCCGACCCCGGCAGTTGAGCGTCTCCCTCCGTGAGCCCGCTGAACTCGCCGAGGCGCTGCCTTATCTTCTCGGCTACTACCCTGACGACTCCCTTGTCGTGGTGGCCCTGCACGGGGAACGGGGTCGCTTCGGAGGCCGGCTCCGTATCGGTATCCCAGAGACCGAGGGGGGCCGGTCGGCGCTGGCGCCCCAAGTGGCGGAGTGCCTCGACTCGAGCTCACAGGCGCGTGGTGCCCGCCCGGACGGCGCGTTGATCTTCCTCTGCCAGGAACCGGGCGAGGGCGACAGCGGCCGGGATGTCATGGAGCGGTTGCGTCCCCTCGTTCGGGACCTCCGTCTCGCCTGCGGTGAAAGGGACATGCCGGTCTACGAAGCGCTCTGTCTTTCGGAGGGGAAGTACTTCTCCTATTGCTGCCCTGATGAGCGCTGTTGCCCACCGGATGGCATTTCCCTGGCGCGTTCGGGCACCTCTGTCATGGCTGTGGCCGCAGCCTATGCGGGTATGCCCATGCATGGATCTCTTCGCCAGATGGAGCAGCGGCTGACGCCGCTTGGCCCGCCCTTTGCCGACGAGCAGAAAGGTGTGCTGGACCGGGTCAGCTGCCAACTCGCCCCGCGAATGCTGAGGGAGAAGGGACGCGAGAAGGTGCGAGCCGAAACCCTGACCCTTCTCGCTCGGCTGCTGGAGGGCTTCCAGCGTTCCTCGCCGGAGGTGACGACACGGGCAAGCGAGGATGCGCACGACAACGGTCTGCTCGGCCACGACGATGCTGCGACGGCGATTCTCGGCTTGCAGGACCGCCAGACGCGGGATCTTGCTGCCGAATGGATGGAGGGAGTCGAGCCGGCTCCCGCACTCCGGCTGTGGCGGGCACTGGCCCGCCGTTGCGTGGGCCCGTATGTGATCTACTCCGCGCCTCTCCTCGCTCTGGTCGGCTGGGTCGCCTGGTCGGACGGTGATGTGCCGGCAGCCCGCGTCGCGCTCGGACTGGCTTTGCGCACGGACCCGGACTATCTGTTCGCGCAGCTTCTGCACCAGGCCTGCAATGAGGGCCTCGACCCTGGAGAAGTACGCCGCTGCCTGCGGGGGGAGCAGCCGGTACCGGACGCCGATGCAGAAGGGGAGGATCCGGGCACTGCTGCCCCCGGCGCCACGCCGTGATCGGTTGACGGAGCCCTCACCTGCCGCGCTTCCCGTCACCGTGGCGGCGTCACGTGTGCTACGGAACCGACTGCTTATCGTCAGGGAGACGACTATGATCGCGCCATGCCCTATGATCCCTCGGCTTTTCCTCCCTTCGCTGTCACTGTTGATCTTGTGGTGCTTACGGTGCGCAAGGACGCGCTGTGCTCGTTGGTTGTGCGCCGTGGGGAGCCCCCGTATCAGGGCAGGTGGGCGTTGCCCGGTGGCTTTGTGCGGGACGACGAGGACCTGGAGGCAGCGGCGGCTCGGGAACTCGCAGAGGAAACCGGGCTGCGTTCCCAGGCTCGAGACGACTGGCACGCCGGTAGGGATCTTGAGCAGCGTGGGGGAGCGCACCTCGAACAGTTGGCCACGTACGGGGCTCCCCACCGGGACCCCAGGATGCGGGTGGTCAGCGTCGCGTACCTCGTACTCGCTCCTGATCTACCGTCTCCTGTCGCCGGTGGAGATGCGCACAGTGCTCGGTGGACCTCCTCCGAGGTGCTCCTCGGAGCGGTGGAGGCAGGCGGGCGAGATGCTGAACAATCCGCTCCGCTGGCTTTCGACCACGATCAGATCCTGCTGGACGGCGTCGAGCGGGCCAGATCCAAGATCGAGTACTCCTCGCTTGCCACTGCCTTCTGTCCGCCGGAGTTCACAGTGGGGGAGCTGCGACGGGTGTACGAGGCGGTGTGGGGTGTGGCGCTCGACCCGCGGAACTTCCACAGGAAGGTCACCGGAACCCCCGGTTTCCTGGTCCCGACAGGAGGGACGACGACTCGTCAGGGTGGAAGGCCCGCGCAACTTTTCCGCGCCGGAGGAGCCACTTTGCTCAACCCGCCCATGCTGCGGCCGGAGGTCTGACGCCGACGCGTCCACGGAAGGCTTGCCGACGCCGGAGTCGGTCGAGCGGGTTACCCGGAAAGTCGGAAATGTCGCGTTATCTTGCAGGGATGCGTCCGTCATGCGTTCTGTGGGAGAAGCGATGATCCAGGCCATCGGACTCACCAGTGCAGCCCGGCGCAAGCATCCGCCCCGTGTCGATGATCTCACCTTCGAAGCCCGCTCCGGCGAGGTCACAGTCCTGCTGGGACCGGCGGGTTCGGGAAAGAGTGAAGCGCTGCGACTGATGCTGCAACTGGTGCCCGGTCGTGGGGTGGCGCTCTTCAGGGGCCGCACGGTGCAGCGGATCCCTCATCCGGCCCGAGAGATCGGAGTCCTGCTCGGGGACGTGCCGGGGCATCCTGCCCGCACCGCGCTGGGGCATCTGCGGATGCTCACGGCAGTCGCCGGGGTGCCGGTAGGTCGCGCGGACGAAGTGCTGGAGGTGGTCGGCCTCAGTGGCCTCGCGGATCAACAGCTGGGCAGTTTCTCGCTGGGTATGGACCGTCGGCTCGGCATGGCGGCCGCACTGCTGGGCGATCCGCACACCCTGGTGCTCGACGAGCCGACCAGGGGGCTGTCGCCGCGGGAAGCCGGCTGGCTGCGAGGTCTGCTGCGGGGGTACGCGGCGCAAGGGGGCCTGGTGATGGCCACCTCACGAGACCCGAAGGAAGCCGTACGCATTGCGGACCGGGTGGTGACCATCGACGGCGGAAGGCTGGTGGCCGATCAGAGGGCCATCGATTTCTCCCGCACCAGATTGCGTCCCCGGGTGGCGGTGTGGACTCCACACGCAGAGCGCTTCGCGGCAGTGCTCTCGCAGGAGGCCCGCAGCGCGGAGCGAACACGCAAGGGCAGGGGCGCGGTTGAGGTGGTGTGTGAAGGGGGGAGCCGGGTGTCGGTGTACGGGAGCAACTGTGCGGCGGTGGGGGAGTCGGCGTACCGACACGGAATCCTCGTGCACCAGCTCACGGACGAGGTCGGGGACGCTGGAGACAGAGACCGGCCGGCACTGCTGGACCGGGCCGACGGGTGGACGTCCGGGCGACCGGCGACAGCGCCGGAGAAACACTGCGACAGCGGTGGGAAGGATGACCCGAACAGCGTTGGTCGCGGCGGGCGTTCGACGGGCCTCCCGGCAGAGAGCGGGAACGAGGGCGCGGCAGCGGAGGGAGGGGAGCCCACCGTCTCCGGCTACGCCTCCGTCCCCGCACCTAGCGCGTACATGCCTGGCACGACAGGTGATGCTGCTCTGGGTGCAGGGATGTCTTACGCAGGGGAGGGAGTGTCAAGCCCCGCCCCAGGAGTAGGCGGCGAGAGCGGCGCAGGGGCCGAGCAGCCTGGCACGGAAAAAGAAGCGGTCGAACAACGGGCGGGAAGCACAAGGGAGTCCATGAAGGAGGAGGCCCGATCGGAGGGCGCGCTTGTGCCGGCGGCGCCGGATGAGCGTGAGATGGGGCGGGCAGGGACGGCGACTCGGGACGGACATCCGTCGCCGCAGCGGCCCACCGGCATTTCCTCAGCTGCCTCATCCACGCCCAGTGACCCCGAACGCGGCGAGTGGCAAACGGACGACTCTGCCGAAGTCTCAGGCGCGAGCATGAAGTTGAACAACGAGCCGTCGTCCGATGCGGACGTGCAGAGCCCCGACTCCCTCAACCCGCCAGGAACTTTCGCGGAAGGACAGTCTCCGGAGGCCCGGGGACAGCGACGGGGTGCCGCTGGCTGGGCTGAAGATCCCAAGCCGGTTTCGGTTCGGAACCGGACACCAGCCGTAGCCGTACCTGGAGGCGATGTAAGAGACTCGGCCTTTCCCACCACCCGTGCGCTGGGCTGGGTGTTCCGTTTGACGCCCCTCGGCTCCGCGTCGGCCGACGACACGGGGACTCCGAAGGCGCGGTTCAGCGGTTGGCTGAAGACATCTGGGGCGGACGGAGCAGCAGAGAACTGGGGGAGAAGAGTCGTATCCGCCCTTCAACGCTCGGTGTCCGGGACAGTCAGCGCGCAGGGCCCCGACCGGGCCGCGGGGTGGGGGCCCGCCGAGGAAACGAAGGTCGGGCTGCCCTCCTCGCCGGTGGTACGCCAGCCGGGACCGATCGCTCCGGTGCGGTACGAGATGCGACGGCTGTTCGGGGTGCGGACTCCATGGGTGCTGATTGTGCTGGCACTGCTCTCGGGGCTGGCCGTCTCCGTGGTGGTGGCTTGCACGGGGGCCGGCCGGGTGGACGATCCGGCTACAGGCATCGCACCCGGCCTCAAATTGCTGACGGGGTGGCCGCCCGGATCACCGTTCTTGATCCCGCCGGCGGCGCTGGGGGCCGGGCTTTTGGGAGCAACTGCGTTCGGGCAGGAGTTCCGGTACCCGGCCCTCGTCCCGGCCCAGGTGCCCGTACCTCGAAGACTGGGGCTGCTGGCGGCGAAGCTTCTGGTGACAGGAGGGGTGGCTGCGACACTGTGCGGGGCGACCGCTCTGCTCAATGGCGTGATGCTCACCGTCCTCTTCGGCGTCGACAGCGGCGTTCTCAGCTTCCCTGGTGACAGCCCCGGACTCGCGAGTCTCACCAGCCTTTCCGCTCCCGGGGTACTGGAGACCGGCCAGGTGGTGCCTTCCTTCGGAGTTCAAGTAATCGCGGTATTGGCGCTGTGCGTGGGATGTGCCTGGGCAGGGCTGCTGGGTGCCGGGGTATTCCGGTCAACAACCTTGGGTGCGGGGACGGTTGTGGCAGTACCGCTGTTGGTCGCACCGCTGGTGCGAGGAGCAGCGGCCGGGTCCGAAGGGCAGTCGCTGGAGGGGTTTCCGGGACGGCTGCGGTCCGTCTTGCTCTTCCCGTGGCCCTCGGATGCCGAGAAGTGGGGCGAGGTGGCCGGGGGGATCGCTTCCCAGCCCATGGGGAGAGCTCTCGCGCTGTCGCTGACCGTGCTCTTCTGCGCTTACGGCATCACTTCTCTTCGAAGCCGTCCGAGGCAGAGGTGAAGTGGAAGGGCGTCGAGCGTCGAGTGCCGGATCGCCGGTCGCGGTTGGAGTGTCCCGGCCGTGGAGGCCACCGAAAGAGCGGGAGGTTCGGACGTCTGTACCACGAAATGGCCGCTGTTTGGCGGTAGATGGACCTGACCACAGGGGATGTGGTCCTTTCTTTCCGATAAAGCGTCAATTGTAAGGAAGTCAGCGATCACCCTTTCGTGTGCTTTTCACCAAAGCCCTCAAGGCTCGCCTGAGCACGGCCGACACAAGGGTCGTGACTACCCTTGCGCACTCCATGATGACCGCGGCTCGTCCCGTCGACACAGGCCTCGTCGGCCCGGGCGAGCTGGACCGCTATGCATACGCCGAGTCCACGGGGACGGCGCGTACCACAACGAGCGCCTCGGCGTGGGAGGGTTCCGAGGCCGACATGAACCGTATGAACCGACGTACTTCCGGCAGCCGCGGCAGGGGACTGCACGGCCAACTTGTCCAGCAGCTCGGCCAGATGATCGTTTCCGGTGACCTGGGCGCCGATCGCCCACTCGTTCCTGAGGAGATCGGCCAGCGCTTCGAAGTGTCGCGCACGGTCGTCCGCGAGTCGCTGCGCGTGCTCGAGGCCAAGGGGCTGGTGAGCGCCAGGCCGAACGTCGGCACCCGGGTGCGTCCGGTCAGTGACTGGAACCTGCTGGACCCGGACATCATCGAGTGGCGAGCCTTCGGGCCGCAGCGGGAGGGGCAGCGGCGCGAACTGTGCGAGCTGCGCTGGACCATCGAGCCGCTGGCCGCCCGCCTTGCCGCGGAGCAGAGCCACGACGACGTCCACCAGCGTCTCGGCGACATGGTCGAGATCATGAACCATGCGCACGCCCAGGGTGACGCGCTGACTTTCTCCCGGGCCGACGCGGAGTTCCACGGCCTGGTCCTGCAGTCGGCAGGCAACCGGATGCTCGAACACCTTTCCGGCATTGTCTCCTCCGCCCTGCAGGTCTCCGGTGGTCCGACCGCGTGCTGCGAGCACCTGACGGAGAGTGTGGTCACCTACCACCGCCGCGTCGCCGAGGCGCTCGCCGCTGGGGAGGCCGCGGTGGCGGAGACGGCCATGCGGCAGGTCCTGGGCGCCCCCACCGAATCCGTCCCCGCCGGCCAGGGCGCGCAGGGGGCGGCCGCAACTGCACCTGCCCAGGGAGGACAGGCTGCGCAGACGGGCACGCACGGAGTGCCTGCGACTGCTGCGCAGCCGGCACAGCCTGGTGGGTCAGCCGCGGCCGGTGGAGCCGACCACGTGGTTCCGGCGCCCCGCGAGCACTGACCATCGGTCGGCGGCGTGCCCATGAGTCAGGGGCGCCGCCGCCACTGCGTGGTGTGGTGGAGCCAGGGGTGCTGAGGCGGGGCGGGTCGGCGCCTGCCGAACCGCCCGACGCGGCCGCACGGCCCGCACAGCTCGTACGTCTGGGTCGATCCTGTGGTCGGCCCTCTCCCCGCCGCGAAACACTGTCCCCCTATTGCAGGGCCGGGCGGCTTGCCTACAGGCGACGGCTGCGGGGAGCGTGTCGACGCTCCACCCGAAGGCACGTATCCCTCTGCGCCCAGCCACCTTCTGCCCGGCCGCATCTCTGCCCTGGCGCTCCCGCCGGAGCCGACGTCGATTGCGTTCTTGTCGACGCCGGGAGTGCCGTCGGCGAGCCACCGGTGTTCCATGTGCGGCGCTCGGTGATGCGCACCCCGAGGCCTCCGCGACGCCCGGACCGCGAGCTCCGGCATCTGCGCACGAAGCCCCCGGGCGCTCCGTTCCGCTCATCCTGCACCCTCCTCGCCCCGAGGCCTGGGCCCCTGCGGCCCCTACTCGACTCCAGCCTTCCGCACCCCATCCGGCCCGGCCCGGTCGATGCCTCGGACCGGGCCGGGCCGGATGGCAGGGGTGGCGTTGGCTCTCCGTAACAGGTGATGCCCGCTACCCCACCGGCTCGACCGGCCGCTGGGGAGCCGAGCCGAGAACTCGTCGAAGGGCGGGGCGGTACCGAAGAGCACGGTGGTGAGTGGAGATGTGGAGGGGTGACCAAGAGGTCCTGGGGCACACTGGACTCATGGGGCACCGAAGGGCGCGGCGATGGCATCGCTCGGCTCGCGTGCTCGGATCCGTTGCCACCTCATCGCAGGTGGTTGTTTCGTCCGTTTTTCACCCTTACGAGGGGGAAGGTGGTGTGATCCGGGCCACGTGAATTGGGCGTAACGCTTCCCGTTCCAATGCGATGACTCAAGAGGTGACAGCCGAGGAGGGAATACGGGCGCTCCGTTTCGGGGCTCAGTTCTGCACCGTTGTTTCTCCACTGCTCCGCCCGCGCCGTCGGTTCATCCCCGCCGGCGGTCCGCCGTTTCCATCGTTCCGAGAGGTTGTTCGTGTCGGCCAGCACATCCCGTACTCTCCCTGCGGAGATCGCCGAGTCCGAGTCCGTGATGGCGCTCATCGAGCGGGGGAAGGCTGAAGGGCAGATCGCCGGCGACGACGTACGTCGGGCCTTCGAGGCTGACCAGATCCCGCCGACCCAGTGGAAGAACGTTCTGCGCAGCCTCAATCAGATCCTCGACGAGGAGGGTGTGACGCTGATGGTGAGTGCAGCCGAGGCGCCGAAACGCACCCGCAAGAGCGTCGCAGCGAAGACCCAGACCAAGCGCACCGCTACCAAGCCGGTCGCGGCCAAGGCGACACCGGCCAAGAAGGCTGCCCCCGCGCGGACGGCTCCCACTCCGGCGCCGTCTGCTCCCGCTCCCGTCGTTCCGGGCGTCGCGGCCGGCGCGGCACCCGAGCAGGAGCCTGTCGGGGACGCCGAGGCCAAGCCTGCGAAGAAGGTCGCCGCCAAGAAGACCACGGCGAAGAAGACGGCCGCCAAGAAGGCGGCCGCGCCGAAGAAGACTGCTGCCAAGAAGTCCGTCGTCGATGAACTGCTCGAAGGCGACGAGGAGATGGTGGAGGACCTTCCGGCCAAGCCGTCGGGCAAGCCCGGCGCCGAGGACGGCCCCTCCGCCGAGGGCAAGAGCGAGAACGAGGGCTTCGTCCTGTCCGACGAGGACGAGGACGACGCTCCGGCCCAGCAGGTCGCCGCCGCGGGGGCGACGGCCGACCCGGTCAAGGACTACCTCAAGCAGATCGGCAAGGTCCCGCTCCTGAACGCGGAGCAGGAGGTCGAGCTGGCTAAGCGGATCGAGGCGGGGCTGTTCGCCGAGGACAAGCTGGCCGCCGAGGAGAAGCTGGCTCCCAAGCTCCAGCGGGAGCTGGAGATCATCGCCGAGGACGGGCGCCGCGCCAAGAACCACCTGCTGGAGGCCAACCTCCGTCTCGTGGTCTCGCTGGCCAAGCGCTACACCGGCCGCGGCATGCTCTTCCTGGACCTGATCCAGGAGGGCAACCTCGGTCTGATCCGTGCGGTCGAGAAGTTCGACTACACGAAGGGGTACAAGTTCTCGACGTACGCGACGTGGTGGATCCGTCAGGCCATCACGCGCGCGATGGCCGACCAGGCCCGCACCATCCGTATCCCGGTGCACATGGTCGAGGTCATCAACAAGCTGGCCCGTGTCCAGCGCCAGATGCTCCAGGACCTGGGCCGCGAGCCCACCCCGGAGGAGCTGGCCAAGGAGCTGGACATGACGCCGGAGAAGGTCGTCGAGGTCCAGAAGTACGGGCGGGAGCCGATCTCGCTGCACACTCCGTTGGGTGAGGACGGCGACAGCGAGTTCGGTGACCTGATCGAGGACTCCGAGGCGGTCGTTCCGGCGGATGCGGTCAGCTTCACGCTGCTGCAGGAGCAGCTCCACTCGGTGCTCGACACGCTCAGCGAGCGCGAGGCGGGCGTCGTCTCGATGCGCTTCGGGCTGACCGACGGCCAGCCCAAGACGCTCGATGAGATCGGCAAGGTCTACGGGGTGACGCGTGAGCGCATCCGGCAGATCGAGTCGAAGACGATGTCCAAGCTGCGTCACCCCTCCCGTTCGCAGGTCCTGCGCGACTACCTCGATTGAGGGACGTCTGAGCGAGACCGACCGACGGGCTGAGGCGCACGCGCCGAGGCCGGGGCCTCACCCGAGAGGTGAGGAAGAGGCGGCGTAGCGTTCGGCAGCCATGCATGAAGGCCGGTGGACCCCGTGAGGGCGGGGTCCACCGGCCTTCGACGTGTCGCGGGGCATCCGTCCCGCCCCTGGGCGGCGTGCCGACGTGTCCCAGTCCGTCATCTCCGGGCATCGCTGTCCCGTCGCCGAGTGCGCGCAGTTCTGTGAGCGTTCCACGTTGCCGCCTGTGCGTCCGTTGTGGCGCCGGGTGCAAGGGACCGCCACGGATAGCGGCCCCGTGCGAAGAGGTCTCCGAGCCCCGCTCACGTATGCGGGTGCGGGTGCTCGTCCTGGTTGCCTCGGGATGCGGGCGGCGTGCAGACGGAACACCCTGGGTAGCCAGGTAGTTCCGCACGGTCAGGAGGTCGTTCCATGGGATCGATGCGCTCTAAGCGAACGCGCACCCCCCGCACTCCCGCGCGCTCAGGGAATCGTCTGTTTGTACTGGGGGTGGCGCTCATAGCGGCGCTGCTCACGTCGTCGGCTTCGTCCGCCACCGCGTCCGACCGGGACCGCGACCCCCGCGACCGCGCCGTGATCGGGGGCGCGCAGGTGAGCGCCGAAAGTCATCCGTGGGTCGCGGCGCTCTCCAGCCGTTCCCGGTTCGGTCCCGAGCGCTCGGGCCAGTTCTGCGGCAGCGCCGTCGTGGGGACTCGTACGGTGATCACGGCGGCGCACTGTGTCAGCAAGGAGGTGCTGGGAGTCGATCCGGCCCAGGTCGACGACCTGCGGGTCATCTCGGGGCGGAGCGACCTGTCCGGTACCACCGGCAAGGAGGTCGCCGTCGAGTCCTGGAAGGTCAACCCCGAGTACGACCCGAAGACCAACAAGGGCGACATCGCCGTGCTGCGGTTGGCATCTGCACTTCCGCAGTCGTCCGTCATCCCGATGGCCCAGAAGGCCGATCCGGGCTACAAGGCAGGTACCGCGGCGACGGTCTACGGCTGGGGTGACACCACGGGCCGCGGGGACTACGCGAACACGCTGCACGCCGCCCGCGTCAACGTGCTGGCCGACGCGGAGTGTGCGCGTGCGTATCCCGGCTCGGCGGAGGGCACCTACGACTCGGCCACGATGCTGTGTGCCGGGGTGAAGCAGGGCGGTAAGGACGCGTGCCAGGGGGACAGCGGTGGGCCCCTGGTGGCCCAGGGCAAGCTCGTCGGGTTGGTGTCGTGGGGCATCGGCTGCGGGGAGAAGGGCCGTCCCGGGGTCTATACGCGGATCTCGGCGGTCCAGTCCACCATCGGCGCCCAGAAGGGTGCGCCGGCACCGGCTGGAGCCTGAGAGCGCTGCTGGGGGCTTCGGGGTCTTCCGAGGGGGCTGCGGGACGCCCCTGAGGGGCGGTGCCCACGCGGGCGAGGGGGACGCGACCGGGGGTGGCGGACGTCGCGGGCCGGCGCGTGGGCGCAACGCCGGTGGGCGCCGGCCGGGGGTGGCCGGAAATGACGAGGGCGGACGGTCCTCCCGTCGGGGAGGGCCGTCCGCCGGTACCGGCCTGTGCCGGTACAGCTCGTCGGATGCGGACGCGGAGCGTCGGCTCAGCTGATCACCGGTCGAGTCACCGCTCGTCCTCGCCTGCGGTGGCCGGAGTCGCGGTGAGCTTCTCCGTCTCGTCCTGTATCTCCGCGGCGATCTTCTTGAGCTCCGGCTCGTACTTACGGCCGTGGTGGGCGCAGAACAGCAGCTCGCCGCCGCTCGTCAGGACCACGCGAAGGTAGGCCTGGGCGTTGCAGCGGTCACAGCGGTCTGCTGCCGTCAGCGGGGTCGCGGGGGTCAGAACTGTAGTCACGTCGCCTCTTCTCTAGCTCGACGAGCTGTCGTACCAGGGTCAACATCCAACCAGGCCGAAAACGTTCCCGCTCTGGCCTTCATTCCCGATCTTTTTGAGCGGGAGGCCGGATTGTTGCCGGGTGGCGGCGAATGGGCCGTATTGCAGGGGTTGGGGTTTCCGTCTGTTGTGTCGGTCGGTCGTGGAGCTTGTGACGGTGGGTGGTGGCTGACCTCGCCAGTGGTGCTGGTGGGCCTTCGTCGTGCCGTTGGGTTGTCGTCCGACTCCGGTCTGTTTCCTTGTTCGTTGTGGAGGACGTGCCCGGAGCCTAAACGGTTCATGCCTGGATGGGAACGTGATGTGTGTGGCACCCAGGCGGGTTATCGAACAGGATATCGAATATGGGTTAGCATGGTGGTTCTCCTGATCCGTCTCCTGGGTCGTGCATCACATGGCCTCTTGGGCCTCGGTACCCTCTGACGCGGCAACCCAGCCGTCTTAAGCAGAATTCAGCGAGGAGCGAACCGCGTGACCGCCGATACGTCCGTGCCGTCCACCGCACTGCTGACCGGGGCAGACCGCGAGGGCGGCTCCAATTACACCGCGCGGCATCTGCTCGTCCTGGAGGGTCTGGAAGCCGTCCGTAAGCGGCCGGGCATGTACATCGGGTCGACCGACAGCCGTGGCCTGATGCACTGCCTCTGGGAAATCATCGACAACTCGGTTGACGAAGCCCTGGGGGGTTACTGCGACCGGATCGAGGTCACCCTGCACGAGGACGGCTCGGTCGAGGTCATCGACAACGGTCGTGGCATCCCTGTCGACGTGGAGCCCAAGACGGGGCTCTCCGGCGTCGAGGTGGTGATGACCAAGCTGCATGCGGGTGGCAAGTTCGGTGGCGGCTCCTACGCGGCCTCCGGCGGTCTGCACGGCGTCGGCGCGTCCGTCGTCAATGCTCTCTCCTCTCGTTTCGACGTAGAGGTCGACCGCAACAGCCGGACGCACACCATCAGCTTCCGCCGCGGCGTACCGGGCATCTTCACCGAGTCCGGGCCCGACGCGCCCTTCGACCCCTCCAGCGGGGTGCTCAAGGGCAAGAAGATCCCCAAGAACCGGACTGGAACCAGGATCCGTTACTGGTCGGACCGCCAGATCTTCCTCAAGGACGCCAAGCTCTCTCTGGAGACGCTGTACGCGCGCGCCCGCCAGACCGCGTTCCTGGTGCCGGGGCTGACTCTGGTCGTCCGGGACGAGCGGAATCCGGATGACGGGGGCACCTCCGAGGAGACGTTCCGCTACGACGGCGGGATCAGCGAGTTCTGCGAGTACCTGGCCTCGGACAAGCCGGTCTGTGACGTGCTGCGGCTCCAGGGGCAGGGCACCTTCAAGGAGACCGTTCCGGTTCTGGACGACCGTGGGCACATGATCCCCACCGAGGTGCAGCGTGAACTGGGAGTGGACATCGCGCTGCGCTGGGGCACCGGGTACGACACGACGCTGAAGTCGTTCGTGAACATCATCGCCACCCCGAAGGGTGGTACCCATGTGGCCGGTTTCGAGCGTGCCGTCACCAAGACCGTCAACGAGGCGCTGCGGACCAACAGGCTGCTGAAGGTCGCCGACGACGACGTGGTCAAGGACGATGCCACCGAGGGGCTCACCGCGGTGGTGACCGTGCGACTGGCGGAGCCGCAGTTCGAGGGGCAGACCAAGGAAGTGCTGGGCACCTCCGCCGCTTCCCGCATCGTGGCCCAGGTGGTGGCCAAGGAGCTCAAGTCGTTCCTGACCTCTTCCAAGCGGGACGCCAAGGCGCAGGCCCGTGCGGTGCTGGAAAAGATCGTCGCCGCGGCCCGTACCCGGATCGCCGCGCGTCAGCACAAGGAGGCGCAGCGCCGCAAGACCGCGCTGGAGTCCTCCGCACTCCCCGCGAAGCTGGCGGACTGCCGGGCGGACGACATCGACCGTACCGAGCTGTTCATCGTCGAGGGCGACTCCGCGCTGGGTACCGCCAAGGTGGCTCGCAACTCCGAGTTCCAGGCGCTGCTGCCGATCCGCGGCAAGATCCTCAACGTCCAGAAGTCGTCCGTCTCGGACATGCTCAAGAACGCCGAGTGCGGGTCGATCATCCAGGTCATAGGAGCCGGGTCCGGCCGGACCTTCGACATCGACCAGGCCCGCTACGGCAAGGTCATCTTCCTGGCCGACGCCGACGTGGACGGTGCGCACATCCGCTGTCTGCTGCTGACGCTCTTCCAGCGCTACATGCGCCCGATGGTCGAGGAGGGCCGGGTCTTCTCCGCGGTGCCTCCGCTCCACCGGATCGAGCTGATCAACCCGAAGAAGGGCCAGGACAAGTTCCTGTACACCTATTCGGACAACGAGCTGCGGCAGACCCTGCTGGAGCTGGAACGCAAGGGGACCCGCTACAAGGAGTCCATCCAGCGCTACAAGGGGCTGGGCGAGATGGACGCCGATCAGTTGGCCGAGACCACCATGGACCCGCGCCACCGCACCCTGCGCCGCATCAACATCAGCGACCTGGAGAACGCCGAGCACGCGTTCGACCTGCTCATGGGCAGCGAGGTCGCACCCCGGCGGGAGTTCATCAGCTCCTCGGCAGCCACCCTCGACCGCTCCCGCATCGACGTCTGAGGCGTTCCCGCATCCACGTCTGAGACGCTCCCGCGTCACGCGCGAAGCGGAGACCCATACCACGGACCGCCCTCTCACACCCGTACAGGTGGAGAGGGCGGCTCCGTATCGGAGCAGCTGAGCACCTGCAGCGCGTCGTCCCCGCAGTGCGTCGTTCCGGTCACTCGTCCGGGTCCGGCTGCGTGGTCGCGGCCGGGCCGTGCGGGCTGTCGGTCGTGGGTCCGCCCGCGGGGCGGAAGGCTTCCGGCAGGAGGACGGTCAACTCCGCGCCGCCGTCCGCGCTCTCACCCACGTGCGTG
This sequence comes from Streptomyces sp. CNT360, assembly GCF_000424785.1. Classification (NCBI taxonomy): domain Bacteria; kingdom Bacillati; phylum Actinomycetota; class Actinomycetes; order Kitasatosporales; family Streptomycetaceae; genus Streptomyces; species Streptomyces sp. CNT360. Next base: position 96,138 of record NZ_AUKO01000027.1, read on the forward strand.
GTGCCGCCGTGCCGCTCCGCCAGGCGGCGCACCAGCGCGAGACCGAGGCCGCGGCGGCCGTGCGCGGGGGGCTGTTTGGTGGACCAGCCTTCCGTGAAAGCGGTCTCGCGGTGTTCCGGAGGGATGCCAGGCCCGTTGTCGCTGACCCGCAGGGCGACACCGGACCAACCGGGCCCGGTGGTCTCCTCGAGCGCCACCTCGACCCTCCCGCCGGGACGGCCTGCTGTCGCGTCCAGAGCGTTGTCCACCAGATTGCCCAACACGGTCGCCAGTCCAGCCGGGTCGACCAGGCGGTCGGGCAGCAGCGTGCCCGGAGCGATGCGCAGGGCGACACCGCGTTCCGCCGCCACCGTGGCCTTGCCGACCAGCAGCGCGGCGAGCATGGGGTCGCGCACATGGTCGGAGATCTCCTCGGCCGTCACCCGGTGGACACCGACTCTCTCGCTCAGATAGGCGACGGCATCCTCCACCATGTCGAGCTGCAGGAGCCCGAGCAGGATGTGCATACGGTTGGCGTGCTCGTGGTCCTGCGCACGCAGGGCATCGATCAGCCCCTGGGAACCGTCCAGTTCACGCCCGAGCAGCTCCAGCTCGGTGCGGTCCCGCAGGGTGGCGACCGCTCCGCCGTCGTCGGTGGGCATACGGGTGGCGACCAGCACTCTGCCGCCGCTGACGGTCAGCAGGTCGGAACCGGCCACCTCGCCCGCCAGCAGCCGTGCCGTACGGCACCGTCCCAGCGCCTCGTGCGGGGAGAGGCCGATGTGCTGGGGCGGCAGGTCGAGCAGCCGCTGTGCCGCGTCGTTGACGAGCCGGATCCGGCCGGCGCCGTCCAGGGCCACGACGCCCTCCCGGATGCCGTGCAGAACCGCCTCCCGTTCGGCCAGCAGCGCGCTGATGTCCGAGAACGCGAGGTCGTGGGTGCGCTTCTGGAGCCTGCGGAAGATGAGCAGTGCGGCCAGCGCGCCGACCCCCAGCGCCCCGCCCGCGTAGGCGAGCAGTCCTGGTATCGCACGGGTGAAGCGTTCGCGCACGCTGTCGTAGGCGATGCCCACGGAGACGGCTCCCACGACGCGGCCCGCGTGGTCCCGCAACGGCACCTTGCCCCGGGCCGACCTTCCCAGCGTCCCCTCATCGATGTGGTGCACCTCGTGGCCCGCCAGCGCGGGCCCCGGGTCGGTGGACACGCGCTCCCCGATGCGGTCCGGTTCCGCGTGCGACCAGCGGATCCCTCGGGTGTCCATCACCACGATGTAGCTGGCTCCCGTGGCGCGGCGCACCCGTTGCGCCAGTTGCTGGACGGGGCCGTGGCGCGACGGGCTGCCGCCACGGGTCACCATGGCGGGGAGCCCCGGCTCCGCGGCGGTCGTCTGGGCGATGGCCAGAGCCCGGCGGGATGCCTGGTCGTCGAGTTGGGCGCTGAAGGGGGCGAGAAACATTCCGGTCGCCAGCGCGGTCACCCCGGTGACGACAGCGAGCTGCATGAGCAGCACCTGGGAGGACACCCGCCGCGGCCAGCCGGGAAGACCGAAACGGAAGGGACGCCGTCCGGTGCCGCGCTCATCCGCTGACTCCGCCCGCCTACGGGTGCGCTCCCGGCGGCGGGAGCGGGGGTGAGGAACGGACGTACGACGGGTGGGCGACGTGCCGGAGGGGGACACGGGCGACCTCACGACGGGAGCGGCGAAAACGCGGAACAGGCGTGCAGGTGGACGCTATCCAGTCGGTTCCGTTCCGCACGACCCTTCCACCGCTCACCTGTTGCCGCACAGGGACGCTGTCTGTCAGCCGAGGGGGCGCGCCAGCTCTTCCAGCCGCTCGACGTCCAGGCGGACCTGCTCGACGGGTTCGGCTCCGCAGCTTGCGGGAAGGGCAGGACTTTCTGTGCTGTCCCGTACCACGACGCACCAGCGGCGGCCGTTCGTCTGCGCCACGGTCACCTCCCAGCGCGCACCTCCGGGCACCTGCCGCACGGAGAGGACGGACACCGCGTCCGCGTGCGTCTCGCCGGTCTGCTCCCGCACCGCCAGATCCGCCGTCTGCCCCGGCCGGTCCCAGGCCGAGCGTCCGCGGCAGTTGGCCGGTGTCATCAGACCGTCGCGCACGGCGTCGAGCACACCCTTTGCTGACGCGGCGTCCAGCCGCCCGTACGCGTAACCGTGCGGCAGTACCAGCACGGTCGGAGCGAAGCGGTGGCCACCGAGATGGGTGACCTCCCACACGTTCGCACCGCCGGAGGCGGCGAGTTCGGCTGCAAGGGGACGGCCGAGCAGGGCGCAGCAGCGGTCCCGTTTGCCGTTGGTGCACACGAGGGCGAGCGGATCGCCCTCGTACGGCTTCCAGCGCGGACCGAGCGCGGGGCCGGCCTCGGTTGCTTCGCGCGGCCCGCCTGCTGTGTGTACGGCGTGCGCCGCGTCGGCTGTGGGCGGGCGGTCCAGGGCGGCGAAATCCAGCTCGCGCAGGGCCTCCAGGCCGCTGCCGGTCGGCAGCAGCGCGGTACGTACCCACGAAGCGCCCGGCAGCGTACGGGCGAGGAACACCCGGTGGCCGCCCGCGGGGGAGCAGTCCGCGTGCCGTCCGGGCCGGCGGATCAGCGCGACGCGGCCACCATGGGCGGCCGCACAGGCGTCGAGCGCACGGCCCAGCCCGGGGGAGAGGTGGCTCTGGGTCAGTGCCTTCCTGCCCCACGGCCCGGGCTGTTCCACCAGCAACCAGGTGCGGGCTGTCGCCGCTGTCCCAGCGAGGGTTTCGGCCGCCGCCCGGGAAGCCGTCGCACACGTGCTCACGCAGGCGAGCCTAACCGTCGGCACCGTGACGCCCTGTGCAGCCACGCTCCGGTGTCGTGCACGCCGATGTCCGTGCGGGGTGCGGTCACCTTCCCGCGGCCCGCGTGACCGCACCTCAGATCCTTGCGGTCCCACCCCTGGCATCCCGTGAGAGCCACCGCACGTGCTGCGCTCCGGGAGCTGCCGCACCAGCCCTGGACCAACCCGTGGGCCCGTGGGCGACGAGGGCGGACCGTCCACCTCCGATACGATCGGCAACCGCTTCGCCTGCGACGGAACGAGGGGAGAACGCCGCGTGGACAGCCAGGGGAGTGGCGTAGCCGCCACCGGAGAGTGGCACGGTGACGCCGCCGACGAGCGGCGACCCGACGCTGCGGACGGGGCACCGACACCCGTGTCGGACCGTCGGCACCGGGGTGCCGTAGGAGGCCGGATCCCGGTCCTCGTCCTGGCAGGATTCCTCGGCTCGGGAAAGACGACCCTCCTCAACCACCTGCTGCGCCGCGCGAGGGGCACCCGGATCGGCACCGTCGTCAACGACTTCGGCAGCATCGAGATCGACGCCATGGCGGTCTCAGGACAGGTGGACTCCATGGTCTCCCTCGGGAACGGCTGTCTGTGCTGCGCCGTTGACACCAGTGACATGGACGAGGTGCTGGACCTGCTCGCCCGTCCCTCGGCGGGTATGGACGTCATCGTGATCGAGGCCAGCGGGGTGGCCGAGCCCGAGACGCTGATCCGGATGGTTCTGGCCAGCAGGAGCCCGCACATCGTCTACGGCGGACTGGTGGAGGTCATGGATGCCGCGGAGTTCGAGGCCGTACGGGCACGCCATCCCGAGCTCGACCGGCACGTCGGCGCCGCCGACCTGCTCGTCCTCAACAAGGCCGACCGCGTGGCCGACGAGCGGCGTGAGACGCTGCGCGCGGAGCTGGAACGGCTGGCCCCAGGGACACCGATCGTTCCCGCTTCCTTCGGGCGCGTCGACCCGCAACTGCTCTTCGACCGTGTGCATCGGCCGCGGCCCCCGGTCGAGCAACTGTCCTTCGACTCACTGCTCTACGGCGACGACGAGGACGGACCGACCGGCGCGGGCTGTACCGAGGCGGACCGGGGGGATCCCGGCGCCACCCCCGAGCACCACTCCGACGCGGGGAGACCGGACGCAAGGTGCCCGCAAGCGGAACACGGGCACGCGGAGCACCTGCACGCGGCGTACGAGGCCGTGGAGTTCACCGCCGAGACGCCCATGGACCCGCGCCGTTTCCTGGAGTGGTTGGACTGCCGTCCCGAAGGGCTCTACCGGATCAAGGGGTACGTCGACTTCGGCGCCGCCGACCCCGACAACGTGTACGAGATGCACGCTGTCGGCGGGTTCCTCCGCTTCGCCCCGGAGCGCCGCCCCCACACCGCTCGGCGCCGCACCGAGCTGGTGCTGATCGGCGCGGGCGTGGACGCGGGGGCGCTGCGTGCCGGGCTCCGTGACTGTGTCGCGGACCCCGGGGCAGCCCAGGACGAACAGGCGCTGTGGGGCGTCCTGCGCTACGTGGACCACGCCCGCCCGGAGGAAGCCGCGGAGGACGAGTCCGCGGAGGGAGTGCCGGACGACGCCGGGCGCGGCCCCGTCCCGGAGGTGGACGTCGAGGACGCCCCGGAGCCCTACGGCACACCGGCACCGTACGAGGTGTAGTCCGCGGCACCAGCCCCGGCACCCTGCCACCGCAGCGGAATCCCTCCCGTTGTCGTCACGCCCCGCAGAAACGGCACGACCGCTCCCGCACTCCGCCCGCGCAGCCCCCGCGGCGGCGGGTACGCCCCTCCTTCGGGCGTACTCGGGGTGCTTACACGGGACCGGCGACCGCCGCGATCTGCTTCGGCAGCGGCAGGCCGGAGCCGTCCCTGCGGGGGTCGGGTTCGGGCAGGTCGACGGGGGCGCCGGTCTTGCCGGCGGCCATCGCCGGAGTGGGGCCGGCCCACGCCAGCCGCAACCGGTCCTCGCCCCTGAGGAAGCGCTGGCAGCGCACGCCGCCGGTCGCGCGCCCCTTGCGCGGATACTGGTCGAAGGGCGTGAGCTTGCCGGTGCTCAGTGAGTCGTCGAGCGTGCCCTCGGCGCCGGCTGCAGTGAAGACGGCACCCTCGGAGGCCGGGTCGACGGCGCCGAAGAAGAGCACCTTTGCGTCCTGGGCGAGCTTGACGCCCGCCATGCCGCCTGCGGGGCGGCCCTGGGGGCGTACCTGGCCGGCCGGGAAGCGCAGCAGGTGGGCGTTGTCGGTGATGAAGACCAGGTCTTCCTCGCCGGTGCGCAGCTCGGCCCCGCCGACGATGCGGTCGCCCTCCTTGAGGGTGATGACCTCCAACTCGCTGCGATTGGTGGGATAGTCGGGCACCACGCGTTTGACGACGCCTTGTTGGGTGCCGATGGCCAGCCCGGGGGAGGACTCGTCCAGCGTGGTGAGACAGACGAGGTCCTCGTCGCCCTCCAGGGTGAGGAACTCCGAGATCTGCGCGCCTCCGGCCAGGTTGGGTGTGGTGGCCGACTCGGGGAGCTGCGGCAGGTCGACGACGGCGATGCGCAGCAGCCGTCCCGCCGAGGTGACCGCGCCGATCTCGCCCCGGGTGGTCGCGGGGACGGCGGAGACGATCACATCGTGCTTGGCCCGCTTGGCCGGTTCGGCGAACTCCGTGCTGCCGTTGGCTGTGCGGGCGAGCAGGCCGGTGGAGGAGAGCAGAACCCGGCACGGGTCGTCGGCCACCTCCAGCGGCACGGAGACCACCGGAGCGGCGTTGGCGTCGAGGATCTCGGTGCGGCGCGGGGTGCCGTACTTCTTGGCGACGGCGGACAGCTCGGAGGAGACGAGCTTGCGCAGCTCGGCGTCGGACTCCAGGATCCGGGTCAGCGCCTCGATGTCCGCCTTGAGCTTGTCGCGCTCCTCCTCCAGTTCGATGCGGTCGAACTTGGTGAGCCGGCGCAGCGGGGTGTCGAGGATGTACTGGGTCTGGATCTCGCTCAGGTCGAAGCGGGAGATCAGGGAGGCCTTCGCCTCGGCGGCATTGTCACTCGACCGGATGATTCTGATGACCTCGTCGATGTCGACGAGTGCCACCAGGAGTCCCTCGACCAGGTGCAGCCGGTCGCGCCGCTTGCTGCGCCGGAACTCGCTGCGGCGGCGCACCACGTCGAACCGGTGGTCGACGTAGACCTCCAGCAACTCCTTGAGGCCCAGCGTGAGCGGCTGGCCGTCGACCAGGGCGACGTTGTTGATGCCGAAGGACTCCTCCATCGGCGTCAGCTTGTAGAGCTGGCCCAGGACGGCCTCCGGGTTGAAGCCGTTCTTGATCTCGATGACCAGCCGCAGCCCGTGTTCCCGGTCGGTCAGGTCCTTCACGTCCGCGATGCCCTGGAGCTTCTTGGCGTTGACCAGGTCCTTGATCTTCGAGATGACCTTCTCGGGGCCGACCGCGAACGGCAGCTCGGTGACCACGACGCCCTTGCGGCGGGCCGTGACCTGCTCCACCGTGGTCGTCGCACGGATCTTGAAGGAGCCGCGCCCGGAGCGGTAGGCGTCCTGGATGCCCTCGCCTCCGACGATCTTGCCGCCGGTGGGCAGGTCGGGCCCCGGGACGAAGCCCATCAGGGTCTCCAGGTCCGCGCCCGGGTGCTTGATCAGATGGCGGGCCGCGGAGACGACCTCGGTCAGGTTGTGCGGCGGCATGTTGGTGGCCATGCCGACCGCGATCCCGGAGGCGCCGTTCACCAGCAGGTTCGGATAGGCGGCGGGCAGGGTGACGGGCTCCTGCTCGCTGCCGTCGTAGTTGGCGCCGAAGTCGACCGTCTCCTCGTCGATCGAGTCGACCATCAGACCGGCGGCCGGAGCGGAGCGGCACTCGGTGTACCGCATCGCGGCCGGCGGGTCGTCGTTGCCCAGCGAGCCGAAGTTGCCGTGCCCGTCGACGAGCGGGAGCCGCATGGAGAAGTCCTGCGCCATGCGCACCAGCGCGTCGTAGATCGCGCTGTCACCGTGGGGGTGGAGCTTTCCCATCACTTCGCCGACCACGCGTGCGCACTTCACATGCGCACGTTCGGGGCGCAGCCCCATCTCGTGCATCTGGTAGAGGATCCGGCGCTGAACGGGCTTCATCCCGTCGCGGGCGTCGGGGAGCGCGCGCGAGTAGATGACCGAATACGCGTACTCCAGGTAGGAGCTCTGCATCTCGTCGACGACGTCGATGTCGAGGATGCGCTCCTCGAAGTCCTCTCCGGGCTCCGGTGCCGGTGTACGACTCTTACTGCGGCGGGCCATCGCGGCTGCGGCTCCTTCGCTGCTTCGTGCTCTCGCTCTGGTTCGGGCGCCGGCCCCCGTGGAGGGTGCTCGCCCCTTGTCGGTGCGCTCGTGCTCGGCTCCGGGCACCTGCCCGGGTCCGGTCCGTGCTGGGGTCCGGGCGTACGTCCGGACCGGCTCGTGAGAGGGCCCGGGCGTGCGCCCGGCTTCGCGCGACCATTGTGGACCGCCCCACTGACAGTTGGCCGCTCGGTAGACCGTACGGGAACTTCGCACGTTGTCGGCGTGGTTGCATACAGTGACAGCACCGCCGGTCGCGTGAGGCGCTCAGGCGGTCGCCAGTTCTTCCCGGCGCCCGGCCGGGAAACCCCCGCGAGCGGAAGGGACTCCACGCCCATGGGTCACACGGCCACGCCACCGCCGGCCACCGGTGGGCTGACAGCGACGGAGCACCGGCTGGCCAACGGCCTCCGCGTGGTGCTCTCCGAGGATCATCTGACTCCCGTCGCCGCTGTCTGCCTCTGGTATGACGTCGGTTCCCGACACGAGGTGCAGGGCCGCACGGGCCTGGCACACCTCTTCGAGCACCTGATGTTCCAGGGCTCGGCGCAGGTCAAGGGCAACGGCCACTTCGAGCTGGTACAGGGCGCCGGCGGCTCCCTCAACGGCACCACCAGCTTCGAGCGCACCAACTACTTCGAGACGATGCCCGCGCACGAGCTGGAGCTCGCCCTGTGGCTGGAGGCCGACCGCATGGGGTCGCTGCTGGCCGCGCTGGACGAGGAGTCCCTGGAGAACCAGCGGGACGTGGTCAAGAACGAGCGCCGTCAGCGGTACGACAACGTGCCCTACGGCACCGCGTTCGAGCGGATGACCGCCATGGTCTTCCCCGAGGGCCACCCCTACCACCACACCCCGATCGGCTCCATGGCCGACCTGGACGCCGCCTCCTTGCAGGACGCCCAGGAGTTCTTCCGTACGTACTACGCGCCCAACAACGCCGTGCTGTCCGTCGTCGGTGACATCGACCCGGAGCAGACGCTCGCCTGGGTCGAGAAGTACTTCGGCTCCATCCCCGGGCACGAGGGCAAGCACCCGCCGCGGGACGGTTCGCTGCCCGAGCTGATCGGCGAGGAGAAGCGGGAGGTCGTCGAGGAGGAGGTGCCCTCCCGCGCCCTGATGGCGGCCTACCGGCTGCCGCACGACGGCACCCGCGAGGCGGACGCCGCCGACGTGGCCCTGACCGTGCTCGGCGGTGGCGAGTCCTCCCGCCTCTACGCCCGGCTGGTGCGCCACGACCGCTCCGCCGTGGCCGCCGGCTTCGGAATGCTGCGCCTGGCGGGCGCCCCCTCGCTGGGCTGGCTGGACGTCAAGGCGTCCAGCGGCGTCGAGGTCGCCGACATCCAGGCGGCGGTCGACGACGAGCTGCGCCGCTTCGCGCAGGAGGGCCCCACCGCGGAGGAGATGGAGCGTGCCCAGGCCCAGTTGGAGCGCGAGTGGCTGGACCGGCTGGCCACGGTCGGCGGCCGCGCCGACGAACTGTGCCGGTACGCGGTCCTCTTCGGCGACCCGCAGCTCGCGCTGACGGCCGTGGGACGGGTGCTGGAGGTCACCCGCGAGGAGGTGCAGGAGGTCGCACGGCGACTGCGCCCCGACAACCGCGCGGTGCTGGTGTACGAACCAGTGGCGCAGAACGACGAGGAGGAGACCGGGCAGTGAGCGAGACCCCTCAGACGCCGACGGGTGCGGCCCCGGCGGGCACGGCCCGGACGGCGGGCACGAGCATGGACTTCCACCCCCAGCCCTCCGGCGGGACCCCGAAGCCGTGGGCGTTCCCGACCCCGGAGCGGGGGACGCTGCCCAACGGCCTGACGGTGCTGCGCTGCCACCGTCCCGGCCAGGAGGTCGTGGCCGTCGAGGTGAACCTGATGGCTCCGCTGGACGCGGAGCCGGAAGGACTGGACGGCGTGGCGACGATCATGGCTCGCGCGCTGAGCGAGGGCACCGACAAGCACACGGCGGAGGCGTTCGCCGCCGAGCTGGAGCGCTGCGGAGCCACGCTCGATGCGAGCGCCGACCACCCGGGGGTGCGGGTCTCGCTGGAGGTGCCGGTCTCCCGGCTGCGCAAGGCGCTCGGCCTGCTCGCCGACGCACTGCGTGCCCCTGCCTTCCCCGACGGCGAGATCGAACGGCTGGTGGCCAACCGGCTGGACGAGATCCCGCACGAGCTGGCCAACCCGGCCCGCCGTGCGGCCAAGGAGCTGTCGAAGGAGCTCTTTCCGGCCACGTCGCGGATGTCGCGGCCCCGGCAGGGCACCGAGGAGACGGTGAGCGGCATCGACACGGCGGCCGTCCGCGCCTTCTACGAGGCCCACGTGCGGCCCGCGACCTCCACCGTGGTGGTGGTCGGCGATCTGGAGGGCGTGGACCTGGACGCGGTGCTGGCCGAGACGCTGGGCGCCTGGACGGGGTCCGCGGCCGAGGCCCGCGCGATGCCGCCGATCAGTGCGGACGACACCGGCCGCGTCGTCGTCGTGGACCGTCCGGGCGCGGTGCAGACGCAGTTGCTGATCGGCCGTGTCGGCCCGGACCGGCACGACCGGGTATGGCCGGCCCAGCTGCTGGGCGTCTACTGCCTGGGCGGCACCCTCACCTCCCGGCTGGACCGGGTGCTGCGCGAGGAGAAGGGCTACACCTACGGGGTGCGGGCGTTCGGGCAGGTGCTGCGGTCGGCCGAGGACGGCAGCGGGGCGTCGCTGCTGGCCATCAGCGGCTCGGTCGCCACCGATGTCACAGGTCCGGCGCTGGCCGACCTGTGGAAGGTGCTGCGGGTGCTGGCGGCCGACGGGCTGACCGACGACGAGCGCGACATCGCGGTGCGCAACCTGGTGGGCGTCGCACCGCTGCGCTACGAGACGGCGGCAGCGGTGGCCTCGACGCTGGCGGACCAGGTGGAGCAGTACCTGCCGGACGACTACCAGGCCCGTGTCTACGCCCAGCTCGCCGAGACGGGCACGGTGGAGGCCACGGCGGCCGCGGTCAGCGCACTGCCGGCCGACCGGCTGGTGACGGTGCTGGTCGGTGACGCCTCCCAGATCGCCGAGCCGGTGCGGGAGTTGGGCATCGGCGAGGTCAAGGTCGTCAGCGGTTCCTGACCGCCGCCGGCTCGCCGGCACAGGCGGCGTGACGGTGAGGGAGAAGTGGGGCCCGGAAGGAGGAATCGCTCCTTCCGGGCCCTCCTTGATGTCCGTTTCTGTTGCGGTTGTGGCGAGTTGGAGTGTGGCGAAGATGACAAACCCAGGGATTCGTTTGCCGCTCGGAGTTGACGCCGTTTAGCGTCATTGCCGCCGTCCGTCAGAAGTGACCGCACCCGCGGCCGACGGGCGGTGATCGCCGAATCCCCGAGGGCAACCGCCCGAGGGGGACCGGGGACCCACCTTGTCCCATGGGGTGAATCGGACGGCCTCGACGAGAGGCGGCCCGTAGGAGACCTTCCTGCTCCGAACCCGTCAGCTAACCCGGTAGGCGAGAAGGAAGGAAAGGAGTACGCCTCCCTATGGCGTTCACCCGTGCCACCGGGAAGCACAGGCGCCCGAGCAAGACCCGCAGAGCTTCAGCGGGGGCGGCGGGCATCGCCGGCCTCGCCACCGTGGGTGTCGTGGGTTCCATCGCCTCGCCCGCGTTCGCTGCCGTCGGCGGCGGGCAGAATCAGAACAACCTGCGCCAGAGCCCCGAGCTGCGACAGGCCCTCGCGGCCCCGATCTCGGACACCATCGACGAGCAGGCCTACGACCAGGCTCTCCAGGCGGAGCAGGCCAAGGCCGAGGCCGCCGCCAAGGAGGAGGCCGCCAAGGCCAAGGCAGAGGCCAAGCGGAAGGCCGACGAGGCCAAGCGCAAGGCGGCTGCCGAGAAGGCGAAGAAGGAGCACGAGGCGAAGCAGAAGGCGGCTCGGGCGGCCGAGCGCGCCAAGCTCAACGCGTACGTGCTGCCGGTCGAGGGCTCCTACGTCTCCACGGGCTACAAGCAGGGCGGCGGCATGTGGTCGTCCGGCAGCCACACCGGTATCGACTTCCATGCGGGCATGAACACCCCGGTGCACTCCGTGGCCGCCGGTGAGGTCGTGGAGGCCGGCAACGGCGGTGCCTACGGCAACAACATCGTCATCAAGCACAAGGACGGCACGTACACGCAGTACGGCCACCTCAACTCGATCGGTGTCTCGGTCGGGCAGACCGTCAAGGCGGGTCAGCAGATCGCGCTGTCCGGTTCGACGGGCAACTCCTCCGGTCCGCACCTGCACTTCGAGGCCCGTACCGGTCCCGACTACGGCTCGGACATGGATCCGGTCGCCTACCTTCGCCAGCACGGCCTCAAGGTCTGACGCCTGCACGGGTCGCGGGGGAGCGGGCCACAGGCCCGTGACCCGCGGCCACCTGCTCGGCGAAGACGTGCTTCTCGAAGCGCGTCAACGAGTTCCACACACCACGAGCCCCCGGCCGGACAGCCGGGGGCTCGTGGTGTTGCTGCCTTCTGCACGCCGCGGGCCAAAGCTGCACGGGCGCCGCCGGCGGTGTGCCCGCGAGGGCGGGAACTGCGCGGACGGGCCCGGCAGGGGGACCCACTCGTCGGCCCGAGGCGGTTCAGACGGTTTCCGGGAGCTCTTCCAGACCCTCGGAGACGAGCTTGGCCAGACGGTCGAGGGCCGCCTCGGCGTCCTCCGCCTCGGAGGCGAGCACGATCTCCTCGCCGCCCTCGGCACCCAGGCCGAGCACGCCGAGCATGGAAGCCGCGTTGACGGGGGAGCCCTCGCCCTTCCGGACGGTGACCGGAACGCCGGCGGCCGAGGCGGCACGGACGAAGATGGAGGCGGGGCGGGCGTGCAGCCCCTCGGCCCAGCCGACGGTGACGCGGCGCTCAACCATGGTGTTGCCCTTCGAGTCGGTGAGGTTGTCTAGACCAGTCTCGCACGGGTGTCTGCGTGCACCGCGAACCCTACGACGCACCGCCGAGGACCTCCGTGAGCGCGCTCACGGCCGTACGCTGACCCCATGCCGAGCCCCGAGGAGCGCGCCTACCCGACCCACTGGGAAGCGGACATCGTCCTCCGCGACGGCGGTACGGCCCACATCCGGCCGATCGCCCCCCACGACGCGGAACGGCTGGTCAGCTTCTACGAGCAGGTGTCCGACGAGTCGAAGTACTACCGCTTCTTCGCGCCCTACCCCCGGCTGTCCGACCGCGATGTGCGCCGCTTCACACACCACGACTACGTCGACCGCGTCGGCCTCGCGGCGACCATCCGCGGAGAGTTCATCGCCACCGTCCGCTACGACCGCATCGACGCGCACGGCCGGCCCGCGAGTGAACCCGCGGACGAGGCCGAGGTCGCCTTCCTGGTCCGCGACGACCAGCAGGGCAGGGGTGTGGCCTCGGCTCTCCTGGAGCACATCGGCGCCGTCGCCCGGGAGCGGGGCATCCGCCGCTTCGCCGCCGAGGTGCTGCCCGCCAACACCAAGATGATCAAGGTGTTCACGGACGCCGGGTACTCCCAGCGGCGCAGCTTCGAAGACGGTTCCGTCCACCTCACCTTCGACCTGGAACCCACCGAGCGGTCGCTGGCGGTGATGCGGGCCCGTGAACAGCGGGCCGAGGCCCGCTCGGTGGCCCGGCTGCTGGCCCCGGGAGCCGTCGCCGTCGTCGGTGTCGGCCGCGCCCCGGGCGGTGCCGGACGGGCCGCGCTGGGCAGCCTGACCACCGGTGGCTTCACCGGGCACGTCTACGCCGTCAACCATGCGCTGGGCCCCGGCGGGCCGGACCAACTGGCCGGCGTACCCGCCTACCGCTCGGTGCGGGAGCTGCCCGAGCGGGTCGACCTCGCGGTCCTCGCGGTCCCCGCAGACCAGCTCCGCCCGGCGATCGACGCCTGCGGAGAGGCTGCCGTCCAAGGGCTCGTCGTCCTCTCCGAGGGGGTCGGCCGTGAACAGCAGCGCGCCCTCGTCCGGCAAGCCCGGTCCTACGGCATGCGGCTGATCGGCCCGGGCGCACTCGGCCTCATCAACACCCACCGCGACGTGCGGCTGAACGCCACCCCCTCCATCCGGATGCCCGCACGCGGCCGGATCGGCGTCTTCACCCAGTCCGGCGCCATCGGTATCGCCCTGCTCGACGGGCTCGACCGGCGCGGCATCGGCCCCTCCTCCTTCGTCTCCGCGGGCAACCGGGCCGACGTCTCCGGCAACGACCTGCTCCAGCACTGGGACGAGGATCAGTACACCGACGTCGTCCTGATGTATCTGGAGACCATCGGCAACCCCCGCAAGTTCACCCGCCTCGCCCGGCGGACCGCGGCCCGCAAGCCGGTGGTCGTCGTCAAGGGCGCCCGGCAGCGCGGCAGCCTGCCCCCGCCCGGGCACGCCGCGCCGGCCTCCCACACCCCCGACACGACCGTCCACGCGCTGCTGCGGCAGGCGGGCGTCCTCATGGTCGACAGCTTCACCGAACTGCTCGACACCGGTGTGCTCCTGGCCGACCAGCCCGCGCCGGCCGGACCGCACGTCGGCATCCTCGGCAACACCGACGCGCTGAGCCTGCTGGCCTACGACGCCTGCCTCAAGGACGGGTTGCGCCCGCGCCCGGTGGTGGCGCTGCCCGGCGCCGCGGGCCCCGGTGAGTTCGGCCGGGCGCTGCGCGAGGCCCTCACCGACGCATCCACCGACGCCGTGCTGGTCACCGTCGTCCCGACCGTGCCCGCCGAGCTGCCCGGTGGGGGCGGGCCGCATGCGCCCGACGCCCCGCCCGACGGCCACATCGAGGCCCTCGCCGACGCCCTGCGGGAGGCGACCGAGGCCGTCGTCGCAGCCGAGACGCCCGCGGGGACCCCGCGTAAACCGGTCGCCGTCGTCCACCTGGCCATGGAGGGCCTGCAAAGGGCGCTCGCCGCCCGCGGACTGCCCTCCTACCCGACACCGGAGCGCGCCTCCCGTGCGCTGTCCGAGGCCGTGCGCCATTCCCGCTGGCGCGCCGAGAGCGGGCAGCCCGGCAAGGTGCCCGATCTGGAGGTCGAGCAGTCCGCCGCCGCCGGGCTGCTGGCCCGGGTGACGCCTCCCGCACCCGACCGCGGCCGAGCCCTCAGCGACGAGGAGACCTCCCGGCTGCTGCGCTGCTACGGCATCACCGTCCAGCCCGCGCTGCCCGCACCCGATGCGGAGTCGGCGGTCGCGGCGGCCCGCGACCTGGGGTTCCCGGTCGTCCTCAAGACCACGGCCCCGCATCTGCGGCACCGCGCCGATTTGGGCGGGGTGCGCCTGGACATCGCCGGTGAGGCCGGACTGCGCCGCGCCTACACCGAGCTGACCGAGGCACTGGGCGCCCCCGCCGAGCTGCGCCCCGTCGTGCAGGCCATGGCCCCGCGCGGGGTCGGCACCGTCATCCGCGGCACGCTCGACCCGGCGATCGGCGCCGTGCTCTCCTTCGGCCTGGCCGGCGCCCCCTCCGATCTGCTGGAGGACACCGCGCACCGGCTGGTGCCCGTCACCGACAAGGAGGCCGCCGGGCTGGTCCGCGCCATCCGGTCGGCCCCGCTGCTGTTCGGCTGGCGGGGCGCGGAGCCCTCGGACACGGCAGCCCTGGAGGAGGTGCTGCTGCGGGTGTCCCTGCTGATGGACGATCACCCCCAGGTGGTCGCGGTGGAGCTCGACCCGGTGGTGGTCGCCCCTCGCGGGGTGACCGTGCTCAGCGCGGCTGTCCGCGTCGCCGACCCGGGCCGACGCCCCGACCTGGGGGCCCGCAGGCTCCCGGCCTACTGACGCCGGGACCCGTTCCACGGACCGGACCGTACCGACGCCGGGCGGGGTCTTCGCGCGGGACCGCAACGGCCCCCGGACGGGTCTGCGCAGACCCGGACCGGTTTCCGCACGGGGAACGGGCGGAGCTGTGCCACCGCGAGGGCCCGTAGGATGGCTGTCATGGCGAAGACCGGTACGACGACGCAGGGGCTGCGCGAGGCGATCGAGCGCAGCGGCTACTACCCGGCCCTCGTAGCCGAGGCCGTCGAGGCGGCCGTGGGCGGGGAGCCCGTGGCCTCCTATCTCGTGCACCAGGAGACGACTTTCGACTCCAACGAGGTGCGCCGCCACGTCACCGTCCTGGTGCTCACGCGCACCCGCTTCCTCGTCAGTCACACCGACGAGCAGGCAGCGGACGGCACCTCGCCCTCTCCCTACGCCACGACATCCACCGAGTCCGTCAAGCTGGAGCGGATCTCCTCCGTGGTGCTCTCCCGCGTCGTGGCCAACCCCGAGTCCTACACCCCCGGCACGCTGCCCCGCGAGGTGGTGCTCACCATCGGCTGGGGCGCCGTCTCCCGCCTCGACATGGAGCCCGCCACCTGCGGTGACCCCAACTGCGAGGCGGACCACGGGTACACCGGCTCGGCCACCGCGGACGACCTCTCGTTGCGGGTCAGCGAGGCGGGTGACGGCCCCGACACCGTCCGTCAGACCCTCGCCTTCGCCCAGGCGCTCTCCGAGGCCACCGCCGGCAGCACCACGACCACGCGGGTCGGACCCCCGCAGTGACCTCCGAGACCCCCCACCCCGTGCCGCCGGCGCACCCCGGCGGCCTCCCGCACGGCGCGGACCACGACACCCCGCTGGACCCCCGCACCGCGCCCGTTCCCCGCTACGGCTCCGGCTCCCTGGCCGATCTGCTGCCCTCCGTCGCCGCCGGTCTCGGCGTGCCCGGCATGAGCGCCGGGCTGCCGCTGGAGCCCGCCGACCGGGCCTGCGTCTTCCTGGTCGACGGCATGGGCTGGGAGGCGCTCATGGCGCACCCCGAGCAGGCACCTTTCCTCACCTCGCTGCTGCCGAGCTCGGCCAACGGGACCGGCGCGCCGATCACCTCCGGTTTCCCCTCCACCACGGCGACCTCGCTCGCCTCCGTCGGCACCGGCCGCGTTCCCGGCGAACACGGGCTTCCCGGCTACACGGCACTCGACCCGGCCACCGGACGGCTGATGAACCAGCTCCGCTGGCAGCCGTGGACCGACCCGCACGTGTGGCAGCCCTATCCCACCGTCTTCCAGCAGGCCGAGGCCGTCGGGGTGGCCGCCTGCCAGGTGACCGCCCCGCACTTCGAGCGCACCCCGCTCACCAAGGTCGCCCTCTCCGGTGGCACGTTCCTCGGCCGGCTCTCCGCCGAGGACCGCATGGACGTGGCCGCGGAACGCCTCGCCGCCTCCGACAGGACGCTGGTGTACACGTACTACGCGGAGCTGGACGGCAACGGTCACCGCTACGGTATGGACTCCGACGCCTGGCGTGGCCAGTTGGCGTACGTGGACCGGCTCGCGCAGCGCCTCGCCGAGCAGTTGCCGCCGCGCTCGGCGCTCTACATCACCGCCGACCACGGCATGGTCGACGTCCCCGGACGCCCCGAGTCGCGCCTCGACTTCGACGAGGACTGGGAGCTGAGCGCCGGCGTCGCCCAACTCGGTGGCGAGGGCCGGATGCGGCACGTCTACGCCGTACCCGGCGCGGCCGGGGACGTGCACGCCGTGTGGCGCGAGGTGCTCGCCGGGCAGGCCTGGGTCGCCACCCGTGAAGAGGCCGTCGCCCTGGGCTGGTTCGGCCCCACCGTCGAGCCCCGGGTGCACGGCCGCATCGGTGACGTGATCGCCGCCATGCACGACGACATCGCCATCGTGGCCACCCGGCGCGAGCCCAAGGAGTCCGAACTGGTCGGCATGCACGGCTCGGCGACCGCCGCAGAACAGCTCGTCCCGTTGCTGGAGGTCCGCACCTGACGGATGCGCGCCTCCCCGCGATCCGCCCCTGCCCTGCCCGCCCGGGGCCGCTTCTCCCGCCGCTGCCCCGCCTCCGGCCGCCCCCGTGCGCTTCGGCTGGAAGAATGCGCCCGCAAGACCCTCCGTCCACTCCGAGGAAAGGCCACGTCCCATGCCTGAGCTGGTGTTCTTCTCCGGAACGATGGACTGCGGGAAGAGCACGCTCGCCCTCCAGATCGAGCACAACCGCTCGGCGCGCGGCCTCAAGGGCATGATCTTCACCCGGGACGACCGAGCGGGCGAAGGCAAACTCTCCTCCCGGCTCGGCCTGGTCGCCGAGGCCTTCGAGGTGGCCGAGGGACTCGACTTCCAGCAGCACCTCGTCCGGCACCTGACGGCGGGCGGCCGCACCGACTACGTGATCGTCGACGAGGCGCAGTTCCTCTCGCCGGACCAGGTCGAGCAGCTCGCGCGCGTCGTGGACGAACTCGGTATCGACGTCTACGCCTTCGGCATCGCCACCGACTTCCGCACCCGCCTCTTCCCCGGCTCCCAGCGACTGATGGAGCTCGCCGACCGGCTGGAGACCCTCCAGGTGGAGGCGCTGTGCTGGTGCGGGGCCCGCGCCACGCACAACGCCCGCACCGTGGGCGGCCGCATGGTGGTGGAGGGGGCGCAGGTCGTCGTCGGTGACGTGGGCGAACCGACCGGGGAGGTCGGCTACGAGGTGGTGTGCCGGCGCCACCACCGCAGGCGGCTCACGGCGGCTTCGGCGGGCGCCGGAGCGCTCTCACCCGACGTACTGCCCGTGGACGAGCCCGCGGCCCCGCCCGCGCCGCCCGACGCCCGGCTCAGGCCGCCGTCTCCGCTCAGCCCTCCATCGCCACGGGCCGGATCACACTGAAGTGCGCGCCCTCCGGGTCCGCCAGCGTCGCCAGCCGTCCGTACGGTGAGTCGCTCGGGCCGCGGACCAGCCGGCCGCCCAGCTCGTTCCCGCGCCGCGCCACCTCGTCCGGGTCCGTTACGGCGAAGTACGTCCGCCAGTGCGGTCCCCGGTCCCTCGGCAGGGCGTCCCCGACGCCGTGGATACCCGCCACCGGCTGGCCGTCCGTGTAGAGCGTCAGGTAGTCGAAGCCCGGCGCCTCGACCGCCTTCGCCTCGTAACCGAACACCGCCTGGTAGAACTTGACCACCGTGCTCGCCTCCCGGGTGACCAGTTCGAACCAGACCGGCGCCCCCGGCATCCCCAGCGGGGCCGTACCCAGCCCCGGATAGTGCGCGTCCTGCCAGATCCCGAACGGGGCCCCGTGCGGATCGGCGATCAGTGCCATTCTCCCGGCCGTCTCCGCGTCGAGCGGCCCCACCGCGACCGTCCCACCGTACGAACGCACGGCGTCCGCCGTCTCGTCGGCGTCCGTGCTCGCCAGATACGGCAGCCAGGCGACCGGCAACTGTCGGCCGTCCGCCTTCTTGCCCAGCCCCGCGACCTCGTGTCCACCCGCGACCGCTCGCACGTACGGGCCGAGCTGCTGGGGCCCGGTGCGGAACTCCCAGCCGAACAGGCCCCCGTAGAACTCCCTGCCGACGTCCAGCCCGTGCACCATCAGGCTCGCCCACGCGGGTGCGCCAGGGGTGTGTCGTAGCCGAGTCGCTGCCTCGGTCATCTGCTTCGCTCCTTGACCATCATCGATGCGGTCGTGTGGGTGGAAGTACTGCCCCGGCGTCCTTGCCGCGGCCTGGTGACTACTCGCTCAGTGCCGATGCTGTCACCACCTGTCGTGCCGCGCTCCCCGGCCGCGCCGCTTTTCTCCGCTTCGGGGCGGAGAATCCCCGATCCGTGTGCCGTGCCGGAACCCGCACGCCCCCGGCGCCGCCGTTGCGCGAAGATGGCGCCATGACAGCCATCATCTCCGCCGACGACCTCGCCACCGCTCTCGCCGCCGGTCCGGCCCCCGTGCTGCTGGACGTGCGGTACAAGCCGGGCGAGCCTCCGGGGCTCCCCCTCTACCACCGGGGACACCTGCCCGGCGCCGTGTACATCGACCTGGAGAGCGAGCTCGCAGCCAAGCCCGGCGAGGATTCCGGCCGCCATCCGCTGCCCTCCCCCGACGTCTTCGGTGCCGCGATGCGCCGAGCGGGGGTCACGGCCGGCCGCCCGGTCGTCGTCTACGACGCCGGCGGGCTGGGCGGCGGCTGGGCAGCGGCACGCTGCTGGTGGCTGCTGCGCTGGGGCGGCCACCCCGATGTGCGTGTCCTCGACGGTGGCCTCGCCGCTTGGGAGGCCGGCGGGCACCCCGTGAGCACCGAGGTCCCCGACCCCGAGCCCGGGGACTTCGTGCCCTCACCCGGCGGCATGCCGGTTCTCGACGCGGACGAGGCGGCCGCGCTCGCCCGGCACGGCATCCTCATGGACGCCCGCGCGGCGGAGCGCTACCGGGGGGAGGTGGAGCCGCTGGATCCGGTGGCGGGCCACATCCCCGGAGCGGTCTCGGCCCCCACCACGGAGAACCTCACCGACGCGGGCACCTTCCGCTCCCCGCAGGCACTCGCGGACCGCTTCGACGCCCTGGGCGCCACATCAGGGGCGGAGGTCGGCGTCTACTGCGGCTCCGGGGTCTCCGCGGCCCAGGAAGTGCTGGCCCTGCACCTCGCGGGCATCGAGGCCGCCCTCTACGTGGGCTCCTGGAGCGAGTGGACGGCCGACTCCCGCCGTCCGGTGGCCACGGGGCCCGAACGCGGCTGAGCAGGAGCCCGTGGCCGGCCCGTCCGTGGGGAGGCCGGTGCGGGGCGCGCAGCCGACGGCTCCGCGCCCTCGCACCGGGGGCCGGAGCAGGCGGGGCACGGAGGGGCGTGCGGGCTATTCCTTCTTGCGGCGGGTGCCGAAGACGATCTCGTCCCAGCTCGGCACGGCGGCACGGCGGCCCGGCCGGACGCCGTCCGCCTCGGCCTGCCGGTCGGTGGTGCCCTTGAGACGGTCGCGGTGGGCGCCGACGGACCGCGGCATCAGCACGTCCGCGTACGCCGAACCGGCGCTGGCGGCGGGGGCGGGCGGCTCGACGACCTCCGCCTCCTCCTCCGGCTCGCGGTCGGCGTCCTCCTCCGCCTCGGCGGCCGTGGACGCGGACGCGGAGACCTCGTCCTCGTGCCCCGCCGGATTCTCGGGGACGACCAGATCGCCCCGGAAGCTGGGCACCGCCTCCAGGAGGCTGGTCAGCGAGTCGGGAGCGGCGACGGCCTCGTCCGGGCCGGAGAGCTGGTCGTCCTCGTCGCCCGGCGCCGGGGAGAGCGAGGCGGGCTCCAACTCGGGGCGCCCGAACCGGTCGGACCGCTCGGGCCGTTCCGTGCGCTCGGTGCGCTCGGTGCGCTCGCGGGGCAGCCGCGCGATGCGGGGCACGAACGGGAAGCTGGGCTCAGGGGTGTCGTCCGTCTCACCGATCAGTGCCCGCGCCTCGTCGTCGGCGGCCTGCACCAGCCGTCGCGGCGGGTCGTACGTCCAGGTCGCCGAGTGGGGCTGGCCGGCGACGCGGTAGGCGAGGAGGACCTCCCAGGTGCCGTCGTCGCGCCGCCAGGAGTCCCAGTGGACGGACTCCTTGTCGGCGCCGCGCAACAGCAGCCGCTCACCGACGGCTTCGCCGAGCTGCGGCCCGGCGTTCTCGCCGGGCCGGCGTACGGGAGTCTTGCGGGCGCGCTCGGCCATGAAAGCGCGCTCGGCGAGCACGGGCCCCTCGAACCGGCGTACGCGGTCCACGGGAATCCCTGCGAGGGACGCGACCTCCTCCGCGGAGGCACCGGCTCGTATACGGGCCTGGATGTCCCGCGGCCGCAGGTGGCTCTCGACCTCGATCTCGATCTGGCCCAGCCGCGCGCGGTCGTTCCGGACGGCGGCACGGAGCCGCTCGTCGATCGGAAGCGTGTATTCCGTGCTGTCGGCAGCTTTGAGCACCAGTCGTGTGCCGTCGTTGCTGACGGCCACGACACGCAGTTCGGGCATGGGGACCTCCCGGGTGGTGCCTGCCGACGTCACGTGCGTCGCTGCTCCCGCTAGACGAGTGTGGCCTGCCCGGGTGCAGCCTGCCACAACCTTGCCGACTTCCTCTGGTCCGAGGCAGTGATCAGATCGTTGTTCGACATCCGGATCGTACGCAACCACCCGGAACTGCCGCTACGGCACGGTTACCTCCTCACAACGCACGGTGGCCGAGGTGGTCACCGTGGGCAGTCGGCGCCGGGTCGGAACCGAGACCAGGGCTCGTCACACTACTCCATTAGGGCCACCCGGGTGGACCGCCGCGCCACCGAAGTTGCCCCCGAGTAAGGGAGTTGACGCCCCAAGAGTCCATTTGGCGTGGATACGGGGGTGGGAAGGGTCACAGAACCACCCGAAACGGAACCTGTGGCTTCTCCGGAAAGTCCCCTATTCGTGCACAGTGGTTGGAGTGTGCGATCAAGGGCGGTAAATGGACAAGCAGGACAAGCACCACATAACCGGCCAACGGGGTTCCGGGGTGGATCCGGGACCGGATACGGAGGAGAGCAGGAGTGGCAAGAAGCTCGATCTGAGCCTGGCCCAGGTTTTGGGCAGCGCCGTCGCCGCAGTGGTCGCCGCGTTCGCCGCGGGCCAGCTCGGTGTCTACGGCACGTTCCTCGGTGCCGGTGTGGTGAGCCTCGTCGCCACCAGCGGGGGCCCGATCTTCCAGCACTTCTTCAGCAGGACCGGCAAGCAGATCAAGGAAGTCACGGTTCCGCCGAAGGCGCGCCGGGTTCCCGTACAGGACCCGGCGCCCGACTGGAAGGACGATCAGGGCGACCACACCGCCCAGGCCGTCCACAACGCCGAATCGTTCTCCCGGACCCAGGCCGTCCAAACGGTCCCCGGCGGGCTGCCGGAGCGGACAGCCAGGGGCGGCACCGGCGGCGCGGCACACCCGGCGAGCGCCGGTGACGCAACCCGTGCCCCGGAGCTCGACCAGGCGACCCGCGCCCTGAGCGTCGACCAGGTCACCCACGCCCTGCGCACCGGCCGGCCGGCGAACCGGGCCGGGGCCCCGGCCGACGACGCGACCAGGGCGCTGCGCCTCCCGGACGCGCCGCCTCCTGCGGACGCCGGAGGCAAGGCCCGTCCCGCGGAGGCGGGCCCGGACGCGGACACGACGCGGGCGCTGCCCGGCGACGACGCCACCCGCGTGCTGGGCACCGTCCAGCGGCCCATGGGGACCGACGGCCCGGGAAAGCTGCCAGGGGACGGAGAGTTCACCGACGGGACGACTCACGGCACCAAGTGGCGCGGCTGGCGGCGCACGCTGCTGCCCGCGGCGCTGGTGTTCGTGATCGCGATCGGCGGCATCACGCTGTACGAAGCCCTCTCCGGGCACTCCGTATCCGGCGGCAAGGGCACGTCCGTCAGCGACGTGTTCCGGTCGGGCCACGGCTCGTCCGGTGACGAGAGCCCGGACGCCCCGCCCGCCACGCCGACGCCCGGTCACTCGGGGAGCGGCGACAGCTCGACGCCCACCCCCGAGGAGTCCCAGCCCTCCACCGACCCCGGCGGCCAGGGTGGCGACCGCAGCGAGCAGCCCGGATCCGGGAACGGCGGTGACAAGTCGACTCCGACCCCCGACCCGTCGCAGAGCGGGCCGGGCGCCACGGACGGCTCAGGGAGCGAGGACACCGGCAGCACCCCCGACGACAGCGGCGGTTCCGACAGCCGCCAGAACGACGGCGGCGCCGGCTCGGACAACGGCTCGGGCAACGCCGGTACCGGCAGCAACAAGCTGCCCCAGGGCGAACAGCCGGGCAGCGATTCCCAGTAGTGACGCCCAGGCTGCGCGTCCCGTGCCCCTGACGCCCCGGGCCGGCTCCTGATCCCCGGGGCGAACGGACCGACCCCGTCCCCCGGACCGAAGGGGCCGGGCACCCTCTGACACGGGATGCCCGGCCCCTTCGGCGTCCGTCGCCGGTTCCGGCCGCAATCCGTTCCGGCTGCGGCGGGAGCGCACCGCGGTGGACGATCACCCGGTACGCACGGCAGGTCGGGCCCGTACACCGCGCAGGTGGAGCCCCCGACGGACCGCAGGCGTGTCAGTCGCCCAGCACACGGCGCAGATAGGGGTTGCCGAAGACGCGGTCCGGGTCGAGCCGGTCGCGCAGGGTGGTGAACTCGGTGAACCGCGGGTACACCCCGGCGAGGTACTCCGCGTCCCTGCTGTGCAGCTTTCCCCAGTGCGGCCGCCCGGCGTGCGCCGTCATGATGCGTTCGACGGAGCTGAAGTACGCCTCGTGGGGCGTCCCCCGGTACATGTGCACGGCCACGTATGCCGTCTCGCGTCCACTCGCCGTCGACAGCGGGATGTCGTCGGCCGGCGCGGTCCGGATCTCGACGGGGAAGCTCACCCGCAAGTCGGAGCGCTCCACCAGCGACTTGAGCTCCCGGAGTGCGCCGGTGAGGGCGGCGCGCGGGACGGCGTACTCCATCTCCACGAAGCGCACCCGGCGCGGGCTGGTGAAGACCTTGTAGGGGATGTCCGTGTAGGTGCGGGCCGACAGGGCGCGGCTGGAGAGGCGGGCGATGCCCGGGATGGTCGCAGGGACGGCCCTGCCGAGCGCGCAGGCCGCCTGGAAGACCCCGTTGGAGAGCAACTCGTCGTCGACCCAGCCGCGCACCCGGGGGAGCGGGGCGGCGGGCCCGGCGCCACGGTTGTTGCGCTTGGTGTTGCAGTGGTCGGTGTGCGGGAACCAGTAGAACTCGAAGTGTTCGTTCTCGGCCACGAGCTGGTCGAACTCGGCCGTCACCTGCGCGAAAGACATCGGTTCCTCGCGCGCGGTGAGCAGGAACTCCGGCTCCACTGCGAAGGTGACCTCGGTGATCACCCCCAGCGCCCCCAGCCCGATCCGGGCGGCGTCGAAGGCAGCCCGCTCCTCCGGTGTCCCCTCGGCCGAGCAGCGCATCACCGAACCGTCCGCCAGGACCAGCGTCAGCCCCTTGATCTGCGCCGCCACGGAGGCCGAGTCCCGCCCTGTGCCGTGGGTGCCGGTGCTGACGGCGCCCGAAACGGTCTGCTCCATGATGTCGCCCATGTTCGTCAGCGACAGGCCCCGTGCGGCCAGTGCGGCGTTCAGCGCCTTCAGCGGAGTGCCCGCGGCGACGGTGACCGTGCCGGCCTCCCGGTCGATCCCCCGGATTCCGGTCAACTGCTCGGGGCGTATCAGCACTCCGTCGGTCACGGCGGCGGCCGTGAACGAGTGACCGGTGCCCGCCGCCTTGACCCGCAGCCCCTCGGCGGCCGCGCGGCGCACCACCTCGGCCAGGGCCTCCGTCGAGGAGGGCGCCACGGTCCGCCGGGGTGTGGCGGTCACATTGCCGGCCCAGTTGCGCCATGTCGCCGCTGTGCTGTCCGTCGCTTGCCGCACGCTCGTCACTGACCGTCCCCTCTCGCCGCGGCGCCGGCCGAAAGCTCGGCCGGCGGTAGCCGAGGAACGCCGCCAAGGCCGCCGGCGCACCTGCCGCAGCAGGAGCACGGGAGGCCCCGCCGGCACCAGCACGTCGGCAGCCGGACCGGGCTGCCGGGCACGCGGCGCCGGTTCCCGGCCGCGAGCCCTCCGTCGGTCCACGCCGCCCTCGGTCAGTCGGGCGCACAGGGACGAGCTCGGCGACGAAGGCCACGGTGGTGGCCACCCCGGGGCAAGGGTCATGCCCGCGAGGAAGAGCGCCACGGCCAGGGAGGGCAGGTTCCCCACCAGTTGGAGTGGGATCATACTCACGACCCCCGCGGGGGCATCCGGCAGCCGCCGTTGTGCGAGGAGAGGCCGCCCGCCCCTTGGTTGCGCGGGATGGCAGGATCGAGACATGTCCGATGTGCTGCCCACCGAATCACCCGCCCCCGAGCGGGACGCCTCCCCGGCCCCCTACGACGCGCTCCTGCTGCTCTCCTTCGGCGGCCCCGAGGGAGTCGACGACGTCGTCCCCTTCCTGGAGAACGTCACTCGTGGACGCGGCATCCCCCGGGAACGCCTCGAAGAGGTGGGGCAGCACTACTACCTCTTCGGCGGCGTCAGCCCGATCAACGCGCAGAACCGCGAACTGCTCCAGGCGCTCCGTAAGGACTTCGCCGAGCACGGTCTCGACCTGCCGGTCTACTGGGGCAACCGCAACTGGGCGCCGTATCTGGCCGATGTCCTGCGTGAGATCGTCCGCGACGGGCACCGCCGCGTGCTGACGCTGGCGACCAGTGCCTACGCCTCGTACTCCGGCTGCCGTCAGTACCGCGAGAACCTCGCCGAGTCGCTGGCCGCGCTGCGCGCGGAGGGACTGGAGGTCCCCCGCGTGGACAAGCTGCGGCACTACTTCAACCACCCCGGCTTCGTCGGGCCGGTGGTCGACGGCGTGCTGGCCTCCCTCGCCGAGCTTCCCGCGGACGTCCGCGCCGGCGCCCACCTCGCCTTCAGCACCCACTCCATCCCCACGGCCGCGGCCGACACCTCCGGCCCGGTGGAGGCGCACGGTGACGGCGGCGCCTACGTGGCGGAGCACCTGGACGTCGCCGCCCTGATCACCGAGGCCGTACGCGAGCGCACCGGTACGGCGCACCCCTGGAGTCTCGTCTACCAGTCGCGCAGCGGTCCGCCTTCGGTGCCGTGGCTGGAGCCGGACATCTGCGACCACCTGGAAGAGCTGCACGGCGAGGGCGTACCGGCCGCCGTGATGGTGCCCATCGGATTCGTCTCGGACCACATGGAGGTCCTGTACGACCTGGACACCGAGGCCATGGCCAAGGCGGAGGAGCTGGGGCTGCCCGCCCGCCGCTCGCCCACGGTCGGAGCCGACCCGCGCTTCGCCGCCGCGGTCCGCGACCTGGTGCTGGAGCGGGCCGCCGCGGAACGGGGCCAGGAGCCGGTCCGGTGCGCACTGGGCGCTCTCGGCCCGAGCCATGACCTGTGCCCGGTGGGCTGCTGTCCGGCCCGTACGCCCAGGCCCGCGGCGGCGGGCGCCGACGCGCCGGCGTTCTGACGGGCGCTCGGCCCGCATGTGCCGGGCCCGTGTCCGCCCGGCCCCCGCCGCCCGAGCGCACCGGTGGCACCGCCCACGCAGGCTCCCGGCGGCCCGGCAGGGCACCACGGCGCACCCCGGAGCACAGGCGTGCCCGCGCCCGGACGGCCGGATGTTGCCTCCGAACCACCGGAAGCCCCGAGCGGGACGACCGGACCTCCCCCGACGACAGGAGCACGACCCCGTGACCGACACGCCGCAGTCCGCATCCCAGGGCGCCGACGAGGCGCTGAAGGCCGAGCTGCTCACCCTCGCGCAGGAGGCGGCGGCCCGCGCGGGCGCTCTCCTGCGCGACGGCCGCCCCGCCGACCTGGGCGTGGCCGCGACCAAGACCAGCCCCATCGACGTCGTCACCGAGATGGACCTGGCCTCCGAGAAGCTGATCACCGGATACCTGACCGAGCACCGGCCCGACGACGGCTTCCTCGGCGAGGAGGGCGCCTCCCGCGAGGGCACCTCCGGTGTCCGCTGGGTGATCGACCCGGTCGACGGCACCGTCAACTACCTGTACGGGCGCCCCGACTGGTCCGTCTCCATCGCCGCCGAGTACCGGGGAGAGCGCCTGGTGGGCGTGGTGGCGGCTCCGATACGTAACGAGACCTGGCACGCCGTCCTCGGGCAAGGCGCCTGGCTCAACGGCCGTGCCGTGCGCTGCCGGCCCTCGCCGCCGCTGGCGCAGGCGCTCATCGGTACCGGGTTCGGCTACATCGCCGAGCGGCGTGCCGCCCAGGCTGCCGTCGCACAGGAACTGCTGCCGCAGGTGCGGGACATCCGACGCGGCGGCTCGGCGGCCATCGACCTGTGCGACGTCGCCACCGGCCGGCTCGACGGCTACTACGAACGCGGCCTCAACCCCTGGGACCTCGCCGCCGGTGACCTCGTCGCCCGCGAGGCGGGAGCCCTGACGGGCGGCCGGCCGGGCAGCCCCGCCGACGGCGACCTCACCCTCGCGGCCTCCCCGGGCGTCTTCGGGACCCTCCAGCCGCTGCTGGAGCGCCTGGGCGCCTGGCACGACTGAGGGGCGCACGGACGAGACGTAGGCAGACGTACGCGCACGCGGGCAGGCAGCAGCGCAGGCGGGCCGCAGAGGGCCGCGTGGGCACGCAAAAGGTGCGGCCCCCTTCCGGGGGCCGCACCACGGTTGTCGGTCGGAGCGCCGTCAGGCGACCTGTACGCCGTGCTCGGCGGCGAGGCGGTGCAGGTCTTCCAGTTCCGACTGCTCGACGTCCACGAGGAAGTCGTCGCCCGATTCACGTGCGCGGTGCAGGTCGGACTCGGTGGTCCTTATGCGCTGCAGGATGCCGGCGGTGAACGCGTCCATGGTGTGCCCCCTCGTCGCGGGTCGGTGGCACGGGGTGTGCCGAGGGTTTTCCGTGCGAGTCCCGGTCACGGCGTGGTCCCCGACTGCGTCAGCGGCGGCTTGTGGCACGCTGCGCACAGGGCGTGATCGCGGGTGGTGTTTCCGTCCTCCCCAGCGAAAACCTCAGAGAAACCTCAACCGGGCTGAAAAAAGTGTGAGGGTCCCGGGCCGCCCTGGAGACACGGGCCTCCCTCCGGCACCGGACCCGGCAGCCGTACGTCTGCCACCTCGTCTCTTACCGCCGGCTTACCGGCGTCCGAGGCAGGATGGGAGGTACGGTCCCCCAGCTCCGCCCGGGGCTCGTCATGCCCCCGCACCATCACAGGGAAGGAAAAGCGCCGTGCGCGTACTCGTCGTCGAGGACGAGCAGTTGCTCGCCGATGCCGTGGCGACGGGCCTCCGCCGGGAGGCCATGGCCGTCGATGTGGTCTACGACGGAGCGTCGGCGCAGGAGCGCATCGACATCAACGACTACGACGTCGTCGTCCTCGACCGTGACCTGCCGGTCGTCCACGGGGACGACGTGTGCCGCCGGATCGTGGAGCTGGGCCTGCCCACACGGGTGCTGATGCTCACCGCCTCGGGGGACGTCAGCGACCGGGTGGAGGGCCTGGAGCTGGGGGCCGACGACTACCTGCCCAAGCCGTTCGCCTTCTCCGAGCTGACGGCACGCGTGCGCGCGCTGGGGCGGCGTACGACCACGGCGCTGCCGCCCGTCCTGGAGCGGGCCGGAATCAAGTTGGACCCGGGCCGCCGCGAGGTCTCGCGGGACGGCGCGGAGGTGCAGCTCGCACCGAAGGAGTTCGCTGTGCTGGAGGTGCTGATGCGGGCCGAGGGAGCCGTCGTCTCGGCGGAACAGCTGCTCGAAAAGGCGTGGGACGAGAACACCGACCCGTTCACCAACGTGGTGCGGGTCACCGTCATGACGCTGCGCCGCAAGCTCGGGGAGCCGCCCGTGATCCTCACCGTGCCCGGCGCGGGGTACCGGATCTGATCGTCGATGGCACCCACCACCTCCTCCGCGGGGACCGACTGGGACGGCAGCGGTGGCAACGGCACCGGCCCCGCGGCCCCGCGCACACCGCCCAAACCGCAGTGGGACCCGCGTGAGACGGCCCGCTCGTCCCCCTGGCTGCGGCCCACCATCCGGATACGGCTCACCCTGCTGTACGGGGGGATGTTCCTGATCGCCGGCATGCTGCTGCTGGCGATCATCTACCTGCTGGCCGCGCAGGCGATGGACAACCTCAGCGAGCTTCCCTTCCGCATCCTCAGCGGGAAGACCCAGCCCACTTCCGACCGGTGCCCGGGGCTGACCGGGACGCTGCCCAGCGACGCCTTCATGGACCGTCTCTCCTCCTGCCTGGATGCGCAGCGCAGGATCGCCCTGGACGGGCTGCTGCGGCGCTCCCTGCTGGCTCTCCTGGGCCTGGCGGTGGCCGCCTTCGCCTTCGGCTACGTGATGGCGGGGCGGGTCCTCTCCCCGCTGGGCCGCATCACCCGCACGGCCCGCCAGGTGGCCGGCTCCGACCTGCACAAGCGGATCGAGCTGGAGGGCCCGGACGACGAGCTCAAGGAGCTGGCGGACACCTTCGACGAGATGCTCGACCGGCTGAACCGGGCCTTCACGGCGCAGCAGCGGTTCGTGGCGAACGCCTCGCACGAGCTGCGCACGCCGCTGGCGATCAACCGCACCCTGCTGGAGGTCCAGCTCGCCGACCCGGAGGGCTCCCCGGAGCTCCAGCAGCTCGCCAAGACGCTGCTGGCGACCAATGAGCGCAGCGAGCAACTCGTCGAGGGCCTCCTGCTGCTCGCCCGGAGCGAGAACGAGCTGGTGGACCGCAAGCCCGTGGATCTCGCGGAGGTCGCCTCGCAGGCGGTGGAGCAGGCGCGCGGCGAGGCGGACACCAAGGGGGTGGAGCTGAGCGGTGCACGCCAGCCGACATATGTACAGGGCAACGGGGTACTGCTGGAGCGGGTCGCGCTGAACCTGGTGCAGAATGCCGTGCGCTACAACCTGCGTGAAGGGGGATGGGTCTCGGTCCGCACGGAGGCCCAGCCGGGGCAGGCCGTCCTGGTCGTCGAGAACACCGGCCCCGTCGTCCCCGCCTACGAGGTGGACAACCTCTTCGAGCCGTTCCGGCGTCTGCGTACGGAGCGGACGGGCAGCGACAAGGGGGTCGGGCTGGGGCTGTCGATCGTGCGCTCGGTGGCGCGGGCGCACGGCGGCGCGGTCGCGGCCGTGCCCCGCGAGGACGGCGGCCTGATCGTACGGGTGACGCTCCCGCTGTGAGCCGTGGGCGGACAGTGTGGGACGAGGAGACGGACGAGAGGACTGTGACGATGACAAGACGTGACGGATAGAAGCTGCACGCAGCCGATGCGGCAGTGCGCCGGGCGTGGAATCGGCGGACGTCGCTCCGGTTGCGAAGGCGTTGTGATCGATCACACACGCGAATTTCCGGGGGAGCGCGCAGTGTGTCCATCACGCGGGAAGAAATCCGGGAAAGTCCAGGTTTCCGCAGGTGGAGATCGTGGGCAGTACCCGGGATGGCGTGCGCGGAGCACTACCGGAGACCGTCTATGGTCCTCCTCGGCAGCCGACGTGATCACCTCTTCAGGGGTGCGGTTGGGTGTCGATTGAGTAACAGACCTTGATGTGAGGCAAAATCTCCGCCTCGGGCCGGGCACAAGTCCGGCCTCTCACGCGTTACGTGCGCTGGAGACACCACAGACACCCAGAGGGGGAGAGCGAAACATGGCTACGGATTACGACACTCCACGCAAGACCGACGACGACGTCAATGAAGACAGCATCGAGGAGCTCAAGGCCCGGCGGAACGACAAGTCCGCGACCAACGTCGACGTGGACGAGTTCGAGCAGGCCGAGGGGCTTGAGCTCCCGGGCGCGGACCTCTCCAACGAGGAACTGTCCGTGCGGGTGCTGCCCCGCCAGGCGGACGAGTTCACGTGCATGAGCTGCTTCCTGGTGCACCACCGCTCGCAGCTCGCCGCGGAGAAGAACGGCCAGCCGATCTGCCGCGACTGCGCGGCCTGACCGAGCGGGACTGCTGCCCGTGGCGGTCGACGACGCACGTGACGACGAGCGAGGCCCTCATGACCGGTCGGCCTCGCTCGTGCCGTACGGGGACGGGACGGCGGACGGCTCGGCGCTGTCCGTGAACGAGCACGACAAGCGGTTGCGGCGCGCGCGGGGGCGCCGTACGAGCGCCTTTCTGCGCGTCGTCGCGGACCGCATCATCGAGACCGCGCCGCGTGTGCCGGTGCGGGATCTTCAGACACTGCGCACACAGTTCCCCGGCCTGGGCACCGAGGAGCTCGCCGACAAGCTGGTGGCAGGGGCCACCAAGGGGGCGGCTACCGTCGGCGCAGGGGTGGGAGCCGCCGCCATGCTGCCGGTGCCGCCTGCCATGCCCGCCGAGCTGGCCGCCGAGATCGTCGGTGTGGCCGGCGTCGAGCTGAAGCTGATCGCCGAGCTGCACGAGGTCTACGGCCGACGAGCGCCGGGTAACGCGCGCGAGCGGGCGCTGGCCTATCTGAGCGCGTGGACCGGTGAGCGCGGCATCGAGCTGGCCAGGCCCTCGACCGTGAACGCGGCCATGGGCGGGCAGCTCCGCCGCCGACTGCGGCAGCAGATCATGAAGCGCACGCTGCGCAACCTGCCCAACCTCACGCCCTTCCTGATCGGTGCCGCGGTCGGGGCGTACCTGAACCGGCGGGACACCGCGAAGCTCGCCGCCCGCGTCCGCGCGGACCTGCGTCGCGGTACAGGCGCGTAGGGGGCCGGGGTCCGGGTGCGTGGTTCTCCGCATCCGGGGTCAGGGCAGGGCGTCCTGCCGGGCGGCCCGCAGCGCGGCGGCCAGCTCCTTCGGATGGCGTGTGGAGACGTACACATAGGGCGTCGGGTCCTCCGGGTCGGTCACCTCCACGCGTACCGCCGTGGGCACGTAGCCCCGCAGCACCATGTGCGCGCGGGTGTCCGCCTTGTACGAGCGCCAGGCGCGGGCCTCCTCCGCGTCCAGCGGCTCCGCCTCACCCAGCGCCGACACCGGGATCCGGGCCTCTCCCGCCACCAGGGAGCCGGCCACCACACGCACCCGAACACCGCCGTACGCGCTCACGCAGACGGCCGCCAGCGCCGCGCCGCCCACCAGCCCGCCCAGCAGCGGAAGAGGCCCGAAGGGGAAGAGCATCAGGGCGCAGCCCACACCGATGCCGGCGGCGATCAGCCACCAGGAGCGGGGGGCCGTCAGGCGTTCGTCGTAGGGCGCGGGCGCGGGATCCATGTCTCCAGCTTGGCACGGCGTCCCGGAGGCGCCCGCACGACGGTAAGGTCTGGACGCGTGAGTGCAGTCGATCCCGCCAGTTCCCCGAAGACCTCGCTCGTGCCGCCGCCCGACGCGGTGGCACCGGTGCGTCATCCCGAAGCCCCCGCCCCCGGCACGTTGCTGGGTGCCCATTACGGCATGTGTTTCGGCTGCGGCGAGGAGCAGCCGCACGGCCTGCACCTCCAGGCGCGCGCCGGTGAGGGGGTGAGCGTCGTCGCGGAGTTCACCGTCAGGCCCGCCCACCAGGGCGCTCCCGGCCTCGCCCATGGCGGGGTGCTGACCAGCGCGCTGGACGAGACGCTGGGCTCGCTGAACTGGCTGATGCACGTGATCGCCGTGACGGGCCGGCTGGAGACGGACTTCCTGCTGCCGGTACCGGTGGACACGGTGCTGCACCTCGACGCCCACGTGACCGCCGTGCACGGGCGCAAGATCTACTGCACGGCGACCGGCCGGACGGGCGGCCCCGAAGGGCCGGTGGCTGTGCGCGCCGACGCCGTCTTCATCGAGGTGAAGGTGGAGCACTTCGTCGAGAACGGCCGCCAGGAGGAGATCCAGGCGGCCATGGACGATCCCGACCAGGTCAGGCGCGCCCGCGCCTTCGAGGTGAACCCGTGACCGAACGCGCACCCGTCGACATCCTGCTGCGGCGCACCGACCCCGAGGTGCCCCTGCCCTCCTACCAGCACCCGGGAGACGCGGGGTGCGACCTGGTGACCACCGAGGCCGCGGAGTTGGCGCCGGGGGAGCGGACGGTGCTGCCGACGGGCATCTCCCTGGCCCTCCCGGACGGTTACGCCGCCTTCGTGCACCCGCGGTCCGGCCTGGCGGCCCGCTGCGGCGTCTGTTTGGTGAATGCACCGGGAACGGTGGACGCCGGGTACCGTGGTGAGATCAAGGTGATCGTGGCCAACCTGGATCCGCGCGAGTCCGTGCGGTTCGAGCGGTTCGACCGTATCGCCCAACTCGTTGTCCAGCAGGTGGAGAAGGTGCGGTTCCGCGAGGTCGACCAGTTGCCCGGCTCGGTGCGCGCCGCGGGCGGTTTCGGTTCGACGGGCGGCCATGCGGCAGGCCGACCGGGCCGGCCGGATGCCGCCGCCTCCGAGGAGCCCGGCACCGCCGCGCCGGGCGTACCCCGGGCCGCCGCGCCCGAGGAATCCGGTACCACCCGGCAGCAAGCTGCTCAGCAGAAGGATTACGGTGCGGTCGGTGCCGATCGAGTTTCCGACCTGAGAGGACAGTGACGTGTTCGGACGTCGTCGCAAGAAGAGCGAAGAGCCTGACGAGGGCGGATCGGACGAGTTCGAGACGGAACAGGACGGTCTGGACGAACCGGCCGACGAGGCGGAGACCGACGAGGCCAAGGGCGAGGAGACCAGGGTCAAACTGCCCCCGGCGCCCCGGCCCGACGGTCCCTGGGACATCACCGAGGTGAGCGAGCCCGAGTCCGGCAGGGTCGATCTCGGCGGCATGTTCGTGCCCGGTGTCGAGGGCATGGAACTGCGGGTCGAGGTCGCGGGGGACGCGATCGTCGCCGCCACCGTCGTGCTCCAGGACAGCGCGGTCCAGCTCCAGGCGTTCGCCGCGCCCAAGCGCGAGGGCATCTGGGACGAGGTGCGCGAGGAGATCGCCACGGGCATCACCCAGCAGGGCGGCGTGATCGACGAGACCGAAGGCCCGCTGGGCTGGGAGCTGCGTGCCCAGGTGCCGGTGCAGCTCCCGGACGGGACCGGCGGTGTACAGGTCGTGCGGTTCGTGGGCGTCGACGGCCCGCGCTGGTTCCTGCGCGGCGTGATCTCGGGCCAGGGCGCGGTGCAGCCGGAGGCTGCGGGCATCCTGGAGCAGATCCTCCGTGACACCGTCGTGGTGCGTGGCGAGGGCCCGATGGCCCCGCGGGACCCCATCGTCCTCAAGCTGCCGCAGGACGCACAGATGGTGCCCGACGGTGTGCAGCAGGAGACCGTCGAGGAGGGCTCCCGGTTCGCCGGTGGCCTCGACAAGCTCCAGCGCGGCCCGGAGATCTCCGAGGTGCGCTGACCCCTCCGCGGTACGTACGACGGCCGGGCCCCTCCAGCAGGGGCCCGGCCGTCTCGTGCGTGCGGGGCGGCGACGGGCTCCTGCGCGAGGTGCGTCGCGGGGCTCCGGTGGGCGGCGCATTGCCGCGCCGTCGTGCCCGGACCCGTACTGGCGCGCGTTCGGTCACCCCCAACTCGCGAGCGCAGGGGGGACGTTGACACAGGCGGCGGCGGGCCGCGGGACGCGCCCCATGGTGGAGCTCGCCCAGGTGCACCGCACCTACGGGCGGGGCCCGACCGCGGTGTACGCGCTGCGTGGCGTCCCCCTCACCGTCGCACGCGGGGAACCCGTCGCAGTCCGTGGCCGTTCCGGCTCCGGGAAGACGACGCTGCTCAACCTGGTGGGCGGGCTCGACGTACCCGACGCGGGCCGGGTCACCGTCGACGGCACCGACCTGGCGACGCTCTCGGAGAGCGAGAGCCTTGCGCTGTGCCGCGAGCGGGTCGGCTTCGTCCTCCAGTCCTTCGCGCTGCTGCCCGTCCGCACGGCGGCCGAGGACGTCGGCGTGCCCCTGCGGCTGTGCCGGCTGCCGGTCCCCGCGGGAGGAGCGGGGCGACCTGCTGCTCGCCCTCGTAGGGCTCACACCGAGCACGCCCGGCAGCGCCCGGACGAGCTGTCCGGTGGCCAGCGACAGCGGGTGGCCATCGCTCGCGCGCCGGCCGACCGGCCCGCCCTGCCGCTGGCCGACGAGCCCACCGGCCGGTTGGACGCCGAGACCGGGCACGCCGTGAGCGGGCTGCTGCGCGCCGTGGTCCGCGGTGAGGGCGACGGTGCCGAGCCCGTCACGGCGCTGGTCGCCACCTATGACGAGAGCCCGCTCGACCTCGCCGACCACGTGGTGGAGCTCGCGGACGGCACTAGACGGGCAGCACCGGCGAGGGGGCGGACCCCCGGAGGTGGTGGCTCCCCGCCAGGACGGCACGGATCATCCGGATCGCCCGGTCCGCCCGGTCCGCCCGGTCCGCCCGGTCCGCCCGGTCCGCCCGGTCCGCCCGGTCCGCCCGGGCGAGGGCACCGCGATCCTTACGGAACCCTGACGCCGCGGCGCACGTTCCGGGGAGGGGAAGGAGGTGGCAGCGGTGACAATGGGGGCATGTCGTCTGCAGCTCAGCCGCGGCGGGGTCAGCTTCGGGTCTTCCTCGGGGCGGCGCCTGGGGTCGGCAAGACGTACGCCGTGCTGGCCGAGGCCCACCGCCGTGCGGAGCGGGGCACCGACGTGGTGGTCGGATACGTCGAGCACCACGACCGGCCGCGCACCGAAGCGCTGCTGCACGGCCTCGAACAGATCCCGCGCCGCACGGTCACCCACCGCGGTGCCGAGCTCACCGAGATGGACACGGACGCGGTGCTGGCCCGCTGCCCCGCCGTCGCGGTGGTCGACGAGTTGGCCCACACCAACGCGCCCGGCTCGCGGCACGACAAGCGCTGGCAGGACATCGAGGAACTGCTCGCCGCGGGCATCGACGTCGTCTCCACCGTCAACATCCAGCACCTGGAGTCGCTGGGTGACGTGGTGGAGTCCATCACCGGCGTACGGCAACGCGAAACCGTGCCGGACGAGGTGGTGCGGCGTGCCGACCAGATCGAACTGGTGGACATGTCGCCCCAGGCCCTGCGCCGCCGCCTGGCGCACGGGAACGTCTACGCGCCGGACCGGGTCGACGCCGCGCTGTCCAACTACTTCCGCCCCGGCAACCTGACCGCGCTGCGGGAGCTGGCGCTGCTGTGGACGGCCGACCGGGTCGACGAGTACCTCCAGCAGTACCGCTCCGAGCACCGCATACGCTCCACCTGGCAGGCCCGTGAGCGCATCGTCGTCGGCCTCACGGGCGGGCCCGAGGGGCGCACGCTCGTCCGCCGCGCGGCGCGGATGGCCGCCAAGGGTTCGGGCAGCGAGATCCTCGCCGTCCACATCTCCCGCGCCGACGGTCTCACCCCCGCCTCTCCCAAGGAGCTGGCCGTCCAGCGTTCCCTCGTCGAGGGCCTGGGCGGCACCTACCACCACGTCATCGGGGACGACGTTCCCGAGGCGCTGCTGGAGTTCGCGCGCGGCGTCAACGCGACCCAGATCGTCCTGGGCTCCTCCCGCCGCAAGGCCTGGCAATACGTCTTCGGGCCCGGCGTCGGCGCGACCGTCGCACGCGACTCGGGGCCGGACCTGGACGTCCACATCGTCACCCACGACGAGGTGGCCAAGGGGCGCGGGCTGCCGGTGGCGCGGGCGGCGCGGCTGGGCAGATCCCGCCTCGTCGCCGGCTGGCTGACCGCGCTCGGCGCCCCCGCTCTGCTGACCTTCGCGATGCTGGCGCTGGACCCGGACGTGGGCTTCGCCAACGACGTGCTGCTCTTCCTGGTGCTGACGGTGGCTGCCGGGCTGGTGGGCGGGCTGCTGCCGGCGCTGGCGTCCGCGGCCGTCTGCTCCGCGCTGCTCAACTACTGCTTCACCGACCCCGTGCACACCTGGACCATCAGCAGCGGCCGCAACATCGTCTCGCTGGCCGTCTTCTTCGGGGTGGCCGTCGCCGTGGCCTCGGTGGTGGACCTGGCCGCGCGGCGCACCCAGCAGGCGGCCAGGCTGCGCGCCGAGTCGGAGATCCTCTCCGTCCTGGCGGGCAGCGTGCTGCGCGGTGAGGCCCAGCAGGAGAACGGCGGTCCGGGGGCCAGCCTGGAGGCGCTGCTGGAGCGGGTGCGCGAGACGTTCGCCATGGACTGCGTGGCCCTGCTGGAGCGCGCCGGGGAGCGGGCTCCCTGGACCTGTGCGGGCAGCGTCGGGGTCGCCGAGGACGAGGAGTGGCCGGCCGGACCGGAGGACGGCGACACGGAGATGCCGGTCGGCGACAACATGATGCTGGTCCTGCGCGGCAGGGCGCTGCCCGCGGAGGACCGCAGGGTGCTGGCCGCCTTCGCCGCGCAGGCCGTCGGTGTCCTCGACCGGCAGCGGCTGCTGGGCGAGGCCGAACAGGCGCGCGAGCTGGCCGAGGGCAACCGCATCCGTACCGCCCTGCTGGCCGCCGTCAGCCACGACCTGCGCACCCCGCTCGCCGCCATCAAGGCCTCCGTCTCCTCGCTGCGCTCCGACGACGTGCAGTGGTCGCCGGAGGACGAGGCCGAGCTGCTGGGCGCCATCGAGGAGGGCGCCGACAAGCTGGACAACCTCGTCGGCAACCTGCTGGACATGTCTCGCCTGCACACCGGGACGGTGCGGCCCCTCATCCGGGACATCAGCCTGGAGGAGGTCGTTCCCAGGGCGCTGGGCGGCGTCCCCGAGGGCAGCGTGCGGCTCGCCGTGGCCGAGGCGCTGCCACTGGTCGCCGTCGACCCCGGGCTGCTGGAGCGGACCGTCGCCAACCTGGTGGAGAACGCCGTCAAGTACAGCCCCGACGGCAAGAAGGTGCTCATCAAGGCGAGCGCGCTGGCCGACCGGGTGGAGGTGCGGGTCACCGACCGTGGCCCCGGCGTGCCCGACAGCGACAAGGACCGCATCTTCGAGCCGTTCCAGCGCTACGGGGACGCGCCCGGCGGTGCCGGAGTCGGTCTCGGTCTTGCGGTGGCCCGCGGCTTCGCCGAGGCCATGGACGGCAGCCTGGAGGCGGAGGACACCCCCGGTGGAGGCATGACCATGGTGCTCACGCTGTGCGCGGCGCACGGGCGTGGACCCGTACGCCCGCGCACGCCGGCGCGCACCGACGCACCGCTCCAGCTCCGGCGCAACCGGGTCTGAGCGGTCACAACCGAAGGACCGGGAGGAAGCAAGCATGCACCGGGTGCTCGTGGTCGACGACGAGCCGCAGATCGTCCGCGCCCTCGTCATCAACCTCAAGGCGCGCAAGTACGAGGTGGACGCGGCGCACGACGGCGCCACCGCCCTGCGGCTGGCCGCCGACCGCCACCCCGATGTCGTCATCCTCGACCTGGGCCTGCCCGACATGGACGGTGTGGACGTCATCCGCGGCATCCGCGGCTGGACGCGCATACCGATCCTGGTGCTCTCCGCCCGGCAGACCTCCGACGAGAAGGTCGAAGCCCTCGACGCGGGTGCCGACGACTACGTGACCAAGCCGTTCGGGATGGACGAGCTGCTGGCCCGGCTGCGCGCCGCCGTCCGCAGGGCCGAACCGCCCGCCGGGGTGCCCGACGGCGCCGGCGTCATCGAGACCGGCACCTTCACGGTGGACCTGGCCGCGAAGAAGGTGCGGCGCGGCGGCGACGACGTCCGGCTCACGCCCACCGAGTGGCACCTGCTGGAGGTGCTGGTGCGCAGCCCCGGCCGCCTGGTGAGCCAGAAGCAGCTGCTCAAGGAGGTCTGGGGCCCCTCGTACGGCACCGAGACCAACTATTTGCGCGTCTACATGGCTCAGCTCCGCCGCAAACTGGAGACCGACCCCGCCCACCCCCGGCACTTCGTCACCGAGGCCGGCATGGGCTACCGGTTCGAGAAGTGACCCCTCCGTCCCGCGACGCGACCGGCCGGCGAGCCGCGCCGACGGGCCGTCGCCAGGGGAAACAGCGGGGGTTGCAGGCGGGTACCCTGGCCGTTATGACTGGCGCCACCCGAGAGCAGCGGGGCACCGGAAGCGGGCGTTTCCGGCGGTTTCTGGAACGGCTCTCCTCCTCCGAGGAGGACCTGCGCTCCGCCGAACTGCGCGAGGAAGCCGAGGACACCGGCTGTACCCGGATCTCCGAGTGCAGCGACCGCGACATGGTGCGGGTGACCGGTACGCTGCGCACTGTGACGCTGCGGCCGCGCGCCGGGGTCCCGACGCTGGAGGCCGAGCTGTTCGACGGGTCGGCGCCGTTGGACGTCGTCTGGCTGGGCCGCCGCTCCATCGCGGGCATCGAGCCGGGCCGCAAGCTGATCGTCTGGGGACGGATCACCACCAGTCACGGCCGTCCCGTGATGTTCAATCCCAAGTACGAGCTGCGACCCCTCGGACAGGAGTAGCGGGTGATTCCTCCCGACAAGCAGACCGAACCGGCGGAGGCGGCCGACCGGAGCGGCGCCAGACCGCCGGGGGCCGAGCCAGGCGCCTCGGAGCGGGCCGGCAGCGCCGGTGACCGGTCCGTCGCCGACGGGCTCGGTGCCGACCGGTCCGATGCGGCCCGTGCCGGTGCCGGACAGCCGGCCGAGGAGACCGGCTCGCAGGCGGTGACCGAGGCCGCCTTGTTCGAGGCGTTCGGCGGCATTCGCGGGCTGATCGAGACCACCGTTCCCGGCCTGGTCTTCATCGCGATGTACACGGTGAACAAGGACATCCGCACCGCCGCCATCACCTCCCTGGTGATCTCCGGCGTGATGGTCGTCGTCCGCCTGCTGCGCAAGGACACCGTCAAGCACGCGTTCAGCGGGATCTTCGGCGTCGGCTTCGGTGTGCTGTTCGCGATGATGACCGGCAATGCCAAGGACTTCTACCTGCCGGGCATGCTGTACACGCTCGGCCTGGCACTCGGCTACATCGTCACCTCCCTTGCCGGCGTCCCGCTGCTCGGTCTGGTCCTCGGCCCGGTGTTCAAGGAGAACCTCTCCTGGCGCAAGCGCAACCCCGGCCGCAAAAAGGCGTACACAAAGGCCAGTTACGCCTGGGGATTCATCCTGCTCGGCAAGTCGGCGGTGCTCTTTCCGCTCTACTTCTGGGGCGACACCACCCAGTTCGGCTGGGTGACGGTCATACTGAAGATTCCGCCCTTCCTGCTGGCCGTCTACCTCACCTGGATCTTCCTGGCGAAGGCGCCGCCGCCGATCAACGTCCTCGCCGAGATGGAGGCCGAGGAGGACGCCGCCAAGTCCGAGAAGGCAGCCGCGAAGGCGGCTGCGGCCGAGGCGGGCACCTCCGGACGCCACCGCCGCTGACCCCCGCCCCCGGGCCGCACCCGATGGCCCGACCGGGCTCTTCCGGTGCGACGCCCCCGCTCACGGGGAAGCCTTCCTACGGACAGCCGGACAGCCGGACAGCCGGACAGCCGGACAGCCCGGAGACCGGCGAGCCGACGGGCGAGAGGGAGGCGGTGCGGCATGGTGACGGGGCCGACGGGTACCGGACGGGCCCGGCGTGGCACCCCGCGTCGGACGGTACTTGCTGTCGCTGGTGGCGCGGTACTCACCGGAGCCGGTGCGCTCGGTGGGTGCCGGACGGACGGGGCGGGCGGCCCCGACGGGGACGCCTCACCCTTCACAGGGGAGCGGCAGCGGGGCGACCACGTACTGGCCGTGAAGGTCGACAACGTCCCGGCGGCGCGCCCGCAGTCGGGCCTGGCGGACGCCGACATCGTCTGCACCGAGCAGGTCGAGGCGGGTCTCAGCCGCATCCTGGCCGTGTTCGCCTCGACGATCCCCGCAACCATCGGCCCCGTCCGCAGCGCGCGGGAGTCCGACATCGAGCTGCTGCGTCAGTTCGGCGAGCCGGCCCTGGCGTTCTCCGGCGTCCAGCACAGGCTGCTGCCTCTCCTGCGGAAGGCCCCGCTGCGCCTGCTGTCGCCCGGCGAACTGGGCGACGGCTACGAGCGGCACGCGGACCGCAGCGCCCCGCACAACCTGTACCTGCGCGGCCGCCGTGCCGAGCGGGCCGCCAGCGGGGCCTCCGCGCCCCGCGACATCGGCTTCCGCTTCGGTGAGGCACCCGAGGGCGGACGTGACACGGCTCGGGAGACCGTCCGCTACCCGGCTGCGTCCTTCACCTTCACCTGGTCGAAGGAACGCCGACGCTGGCTGGTGGAGATGGACGGCACACCCGCGCGACACGGTGCCGACGGTGACAGGGGGCCGGAGCCCGCCACCGTGGTGATCCAGTACGTGACCGTCCGCCCCTCCGCGTACCGCGACAGCGGCGGCAGCGTCACCCCGTACACGGAGACGGTGGGCTCGGGCCGCGCGCGGGTGCTGCGGGACGGCAAGGCGTACGAGGCCCACTGGTCGCGCCCCTCGGCGGGCGGAGGCACCACCTTCACCACCGCCCAGGGGCATGGACTCCCGTTCGCGCGTGGACCCGTCTGGGTCGCCCTGGTGCGCGCCGACTGAAGCCGCGCCCGCCGCGGCGTGCGTACGCCCGTGCCCGTCCTCCTGCGGTCCCGGCTGGACTAGGAGCGGGCGGAGAGCAGCTCCTCAAGCTGCTCCTCGCGGATTGGCGCCGCCACGAAGAGCAGCTCGTCGCCGACCTCTAGGGCGTCGTCCCGGTCCGGAGTGAGCACGCGGTTGCCGCGGATGATGGTGACCAGCGAGGTGTCCTCGGGCCAGTTCACGTCACCGACGCGAGTGCCGGCCAGCGTCGACTCGGGCGGCAGGGTCAGCTCCACCAGGTTGGCGTCGCCCTGCGAGAAGCGCATCAGCCGCACCAGGTCGCCGACGCTGACGGCCTCCTCGACGAGTGCCGACATCAGGCGCGGCGTCGAGACGGCGACGTCCACGCCCCACGACTCGTTGAACAGCCACTCGTTCTTCGGGTTGTTGACGCGGGCGACGACGCGAGGCACGCCGTACTCGGTCTTGGCCAGCAAGGAGACAACCAGGTTGACCTTGTCGTCACCCGTCGCGGCGATCACCGTGTGGCAGCGCTCCAGCGCCGCCTCGTCGAGCGAGGTGATCTCGCAGGCGTCCGCCAGCAGCCACTCGGCCTGCGGCACCCGCTCGACGGAGATCGCCGTCGGTGCCTTGTCGATCAGCAGGACCTCGTGCCCGTTCTCCAGCAGCTCACCCGCGATGGACCGGCCGACGGCCCCGGCTCCAGCGATCGCGACCCTCATGCCGCATTCCCCTTGTTCGCTTCGCTCACGATTCCGGTCCCACAGCAAATACTTCTTCGACCCGGGCGACGTCCTCGCAGCGCATCATCACATGCACCAGGTCGCCCTCCTGCAGCACCGTCTGGGAGGTGGGCAGCACGGCCTCGCCCAGGCGGGTGAGGAACGCGATACGCACGCCGGCCTCCTCCTGGAGCCTGCTCACGCGCTGCCCCACCCATGCCGGGGACGTGTCGACCTCGGCGAGCTGCACCGCACCGCTCGGGTCCCGCCACAGCGGCTCGGCCCCCGAGGGCAGCAGGCGGCGCAGCATCTGGTCGGCGGTCCAGCGCACGGTCGCCACCGTGGGGATGCCCAGGCGCTGGTAGACCTCGGCACGCCGCGGGTCGTAGATCCGCGCGGCCACGTGCGTTGTGCCGAACATCTCACGTGCCACCCGGGCCGCGATGATGTTGGAGTTGTCGCCGCTGCTGACCGCGGCGAACGCACCGGCCTCCTCTATCCCGGCCTCGCGCAGGGTGTCCTGGTCGAAGCCGATGCCTGTGACCCGACGGCCGCCGAAGCCCGAGCCGAGGCGGCGGAAGGCGGTCGGGTCACGGTCGATGACCGCCACCGTGTGGCCCTGTCGCTCCAGGGTCTGCGCGAGCTCCGCTCCTACTCGTCCGCAGCCCATGATCACAATGTGCAACGCCCGTCCCTTCGTCCCGTACAGCGGGCCGTCTCAGCATCGCACGACTGACCGCATACGATCCTCTGCGTGTCCAGGATGACCGACGTACCGAAACGACTTCTCCTCGGGAGGGCGCTCCGCAGCGACAGGCTCGGCGAGACGCTTCTGCCCAAGCGTCTCGCCCTCCCCGTCTTCGCCTCGGACCCGCTCTCTTCCGTGGCCTACGCCCCCGGCGAGGTGTTGCTGGTCCTCTCGGTCGCGGGAGCCTCGGCCTACAGCTTCAGCCCGTGGATCGCGGTCGCCGTCGTCGTACTGATGTTCACGGTCGTGGCCTCCTACCGGCAGAACGTCCGCGCCTACCCGAGCGGCGGCGGTGATTACGAGGTGGCGACCACC
Source organism: Streptomyces sp. CNT360 (assembly GCF_000424785.1). NCBI lineage: Bacteria > Bacillati > Actinomycetota > Actinomycetes > Kitasatosporales > Streptomycetaceae > Streptomyces > Streptomyces sp. CNT360. Next base: position 138,607 of record NZ_AUKO01000027.1, read on the forward strand.
AACCTCGGACGCAGAGCGGGCCTGACCGTCGCCAGCGCGCTGCTGGTCGACTACGTCCTCACCGTGGCGGTCTCCATCTCCTCCGGGGTGGAGAACCTCGGCTCGGCCATCCCCTTCGTCGTCGAACACAAGACCTTCTGCGCGGTCGCGGTCATCGTGCTGCTGACCCTGATGAACCTGCGCGGGGTACGCGAGTCCGGCAAACTCTTCGCCGTCCCCACCTACTGCTTCGTCGTCGGTGTCTTCGCCCTGCTCCTCTGGGGGCTGGTGCGCGGCCTGCTGCTGGGCGACGAGATGCGCGCCCCCACCGCCGACTACCACCTCCACACCGAGCAGCACGGCATCGCCGGGTTCGCGCTGGCGTTCCTGCTGCTGCGGGCCTTCTCCTCGGGCTGCGCCGCGCTCACCGGTGTCGAGGCGATCAGCAACGGCGTGCCCGCCTTCCGCAAGCCCAAGTCGAGGAACGCGGCGACGACGCTGGCGCTCATGGGCGCGCTCGCCGTCACCATGTTCTGCGGCATCATCGCATTCGCCCTCGTCACGCACGTGAAGATGGCGGAGAACCCGGCGAAGGACCTGCTGATCGACGGTCACCCGGCGGGGGAGGGCTACACCCAGAACCCGGTGATCTCCCAGGTCGCCGCCGCGGTGTTCGGCGACGGCACGGCCCCGTTCGTCTTCCTGGCCGCCGCCACCGCGCTGGTGCTGTTCCTGGCGGCCAACACCGCCTACAACGGCTTCCCGCTGCTCGGCTCCATCCTGGCGCAGGACCGGTACCTGCCGCGTCAGTTGCACACCCGCGGAGACCGCCTCGCCTTCTCCAACGGCATCGTGCTGCTGGCCGGCGCGGCCGCGATACTCGTGGTGGTCTACGGGGCCGACTCCACCCGCCTCATCCAGCTCTACATCGTGGGGGTGTTCGTCTCCTTCACGCTCAGCCAGACCGGCATGGTCCGCCACTGGAACCGGCTGCTGACCACGGAGAACGACCCGGGGCGCCGCCGCCACATGCACCGCTCACGGGCCATCAACACCTTCGGCGCCCTCCTGACGGGCCTGGTGCTGGTCGTCGTCCTGGTGACGAAGTTCACGCACGGCGCCTGGGTCTCGCTGATGGGCATGGCCCTCTTCTACGCCGTGATGACGGCCATCCGCCGCCACTACGACGGGGTCCTGGAGGAGCTCGCGGCGGACGAGACGGCCGAACCGCAGCTCAGGCCCGCGCGGGTTCACTCGTTCGTGCTCGTATCCAAGATCCACAAGCCGACGCTGCGGGCTCTGCGCTACGCCAAGCTGATGCGCTCCGACACCTTGGAGGCCGTCACCGTCAACGTCGACCACGCCGAGACGGAACAGCTTCGCCGGGAGTGGGAGGACAGCGGCATCGACATCCCGCTCACCATCCTCGACTCGCCCTACCGCGAGATCTCGCGCCCCGTCATCGACTACGTCAAGCGGCTCCGCCAGGAGCAGCCCCGCGACGTCGTCAGCGTCTTCATCCCCGAATACGTCGTCGGCCGCTGGTACGAGCACCTGTTGCACAATCAAAGCGCGCTCCGGCTCAAGGGCCGGCTGCTGTTCACCCCCGGTGTGATGGTCACCTCGGTGCCCTTCCAGCTGGAGTCCTCCGAGCTCGCCAAGCGGCGGGCCCGCAAGCGGGAGCAGTGGAACGCGCCCGGCTCCGTGCGGCGCGGACCGGTGATCCCGCCCCGCAAGGTCGGCCGGGACGGCCGGGACGGCGGCGTTGACGGCGGGGGGAGCCTGACGCGGCAGCGCGGCAAGGAGTCCGGCAAGTAGACTCGGCCGCCGCGGCCGCGACCGCCCACCCGATGTCCCGGAGCCCCGCCGAGGCGCCGTTTCCCTGTTTCCCCTGGAGCTACTTCCTCATGCCCGAAGCCAGCGCGTCCGCTCACGTGCCCGGGAAGGGCGCCGCCTCCTCCACGGGAGACGCCGCCCCTTCTCTCGTGGGGGAGGAGTACGAGGTCGAGGTCGGCCCGGTGGCGCACGGCGGCCACTGCGTCGCCCGCACCGGGAGCGGCCAGGTGCTCTTCGTACGGCACACGCTGCCGGGGGAGCGCGTCGTCGCCCGGGTGACCGAGGGACACGCCGACTCCCGCTTCCTGCGCGCCGACGCGGTACGGGTGATCGAGCCCGCCAAGGAGCGCATCGAGGCGCCCTGTCCGTTCTCCGGTCCGGGGCGCTGCGGCGGCTGCGACTGGCAGCACGTCAAACCCGGTGCGCAGCGCCGGCTCAAGGCCGACGTCCTGACCGAACAGCTCCAGCGGCTGGCCGGCCTGACCCCCGAGGACGTCTCCTGGGACGGCACCGTCGAGCCCGCACCCGGTGACAAGGTCGCCCCCGGCGAGGTCCCCGCCTGGCGCACCCGCGTGCACTACACCGTCGACGCCGAGGGCCATCCGGGCCTGCTCAAGCACCGCTCGCACGAGGTGCAGCGCATCGACCACTGCCTGATCGCCGCCCCCGGCGTCGAGGAGTTGGGCGTCGAGGCCCGCCAGTGGCCGCAGATCGCGTCCGTCGATGCGATCGCCGCCACCGGGTCCGCCGACCGCCAGGTGATCCTCACCCCGCGCCCCGGCGGCCGCCTTCCCCTCGTGGAGCTCGACCGTGAGGTCTCCGTCCTCCGCGTCGGCGAACGGGACCGTGCCGTCCACCGCGTGCACGGACGTGACTTCGTCCGCGAACGTGCCGACGGCCGCACCTGGCGGGTCGGCGAGGGCGGCTTCTGGCAGGTCCACCCGCAGGCCGCCGAGGTCCTCGTCGACGCCGTCATGCGCGGCCTCACCCCGCGCAAGGGCGAGACGGCCCTCGATCTGTACTGCGGCGTCGGCCTGTTCGCCGGCGCACTGGCCGACCGCATCGGCGAACAGGGCGCTGTCCTCGGTATCGAGTCCGACAAGCGGGCCGTCGCCGACGCCCGCAAGAACCTCTCCGAGTTCCCGCGGGTCCGCGTCGAAGCGGGCAAGGTCGAGAAGGTGCTGCCCCGCACCGGCATCACCGAGGCCGACCTCGTCGTCCTCGACCCGCCCCGTACGGGCGCCGGCAGAGCCCTCGTCGACCGCATCGCCTCCCTCGGCCCCCGCCGCATCGCCTACGTCGCCTGCGATCCCGCGGCCCTCTCCCGCGACCTCTCCTACTTCGCCCGGGCCGCCTACCGCCCCCGCTTCCTGCGGGCCTTCGACCTGTTCCCGATGACGCATCACATGGAGTGCGTGGCGGTGTTGGAGCCGGTGGGGAAGGGGTCCTGAACTGCGGGTTCGAGTGGTGTGCGTTATGTGCGGAGTGGGCGTTACGGGCGATATCTTGACGCTGAAATGACGCTCTCCGAGGTATCTTGACGCTCGTTGATCATGGTCGAGGTGGAGCTCTGAGCTGGCCATGCGCTGGCCAGTTCGCGGAGGTGGGCTGACGGCAGGGCAGCGACGACGAGGAGGGTGCGCGTGCCCATGGACCCTCGTACTCGTTGCGAACGCTCGACCCGCACAGTTGGGGCTCACGTCTGCGTCGGGAGAGGGACTCGACCCATATTCCCACCCGATCGTCCTGGTCGGGGGCATTTCCCTCTGTCAGTAGCGGGCGAACGGAGGCGTTGAGCCGTCCAGGCTGATGGCGACGGTGGACCGGGCGCTGGCCGGGCTGCAAACGGATACGTTGCGAATCCTCCAGGGTCCATGACGACGCGAGGGTAAAGTTCCTGGTCAGGGTAGCTAGCGGAGGGGACTGAGGCCCCGGTTCTGCAGCGAGCCTCCGGTAGTGCATTCGCGCTGGTCAGTGAGGTCCTGACTACGTGGACGGCAAGCGGCTCTCCTCTGGCCGTCATCAACCCTGGAGGGTTCGCAACAGGCCGGGCGGCAGGCGGACACCGACCCGGAGCGGGGCCTTAGAATTCATCTCATTTGGTGAGTCTGTGGTAGCAGATGAGGGTGCAGGCGATGCTGGTGAAGGCGAGGAAGTGCTCGGCTTTGCGTTCGTAGCGGCGGTGGAGTCGACGGCATCCGGCGAGCCAGGCCATCGTGCGTTCGACGGTCCAGCGGTGACGTCCCAGTCGCTGGGAGTTCTCGATGCCCTTACGCGCGATGCGGTGGGTGATGCTGCGCTCGCGTAACCATCGGCGCAGGTGGGAGTAGTCGTAGCCCTTGTCGGCGTGAAGCTTGCCGGGCTTGCGCCGTCGGGGACCCCGGCGGGAGCGGACCGGAGGTATGCCCTTCACCAGGGGATTCAGGGCCTGGCTGTCGTGCAGGTTCGCTCCCGAGATGCAGGCGGACAGGGGCAGACCGGTCCGCTCGGTGATCAAGTGGATCTTCGAGCCGTACTTGCCCCGGTCCACAGGATTCGGACCCGTCAGGTCCCCCTTTTCGTCGCCCGCATGTTCACCGAGTCGGCCGCACACCGCGACCAGTCCAATTCGCCGCGGGAGCCGAGTTCATCCAGGACCAGGCGGTGCAGCTTGGCCCACACCCGGGCCTTCGACCACTCCGAAAAACGACGGTTGGCGGTAGCCCCCGACGGCCCGAACGATGCAGCAGGCACCTGCTGCCACGTGCAGCCCGACGTCGCCACGAACACGATCGCCGCCAGCACCTCCCGATCACCATGACGGCGCCGATCCCCACCTTGAGGCCGTGATGGCGCCTCCGGCACAACCCGCTGGAACAACTCCCACAACTCATCCGGCACCAGCCGCTCAACGATCCCCACCACAGCCAACAGCCTACTCAACCAAATGAGATGACTTTTAACTGATCATTTCAGAATGAGTTCAGCTCACAGGCTTGGCAGTTGGGCTGGTCGGCGGCAGAGTCGTGCGGGTGTCGGATGATCTGGTGCCTGATGATCTGTGGGATCGTGTCGCTCCGTTGCTCCCGCCTCGTCCGCCGCGGCGTCGGCGGTACCCGGGCCGCCTGCCGGCGGAGGACCGTGCGGCTCTGCGCGGGATCGTCTACGTGCTGCGCACGGGTGTGGCCTGGGCGGACGTGCCGACCGAGACGATCGGCTGCAGCGGGGTGACGTGCTGGCGGCGCCTGCGGGACTGGGCCGAGGCCGGCATCTGGCCCCGCCTGCACGAGATCCCCCTCGCGGAACTCCGCAA